>JACUUV010000037.1 GCA_014859095.1 Clostridia bacterium
AGGTAAGAATGGCCTGGAAAGACACTTTGAAAAAAAATGTGAACAACGTGGAGCAGCTACAGAATTTCATTGACATTTCGGTGGATGAAGCGAAGGATTATGAAAAAATCATCAAGCATTTTCCACTTTCTTCAACTACCTACTATTTGGATTTGATTGATCCAAACGATCCAGATGATCCAATTCGAAAAATGGCAGTACCAACTATTGACGAATTTGATATTAGTGGTGATTTGGATACCAGTGGTGAATCGCAGAACACCAAAATGAAGGGATTGCAACACAAATACAGCACGACGGCACTGCTGCTTTCAACAAACAAATGCGCGATGTACTGCAGACATTGTTTCAGGAAGAGATTGGTCGGAACATCAAACAACGAAACCATTGGTTTCATAAATGATGCTGTGGATTATATCAAAGAGCATACTGAAATCAATAATGTTTTGATCACAGGAGGTGATTCCTTCCTTCTAGAGAACCATCTGATCGAATCATATTTGGACGCATTGACAGAAATTGATCATATCGATTTTATACGCTTTGGAACGAGAACACCAGTTGTATTTCCAGATAGAATCTATAATGATGATGAACTCATAGGCATTTTGAACAAGTATTCCCAGAAAAAGAAAATATACGTTGTCACCCAGTTCAATCATCCTGTGGAACTTTCAGATGAAGCCATGAAGGCTGTCAATGTCTTACAGGACAATAACATCATTGTGAACAATCAGACTGTTTTATTAAAAGGTGTCAATGATTCTCCGACAATCTTGTCGACACTTCAAAATGAACTGGTGAAAAAGGGAATCATTCCATACTATATATTTCAGTGCAGACCGGTAAGAGGTGTGAAAAATCAGTTTCAAATACCTTTGGAAGAATCTCTTCAAATAGTGGAGGACGCAAAAAAGATGATGCATGGTCACAGCAAACGGATCAAATTTATCATGAGCCATGATTCGGGTAAGATTGAAATTGTTGGAAAATTAAGGGGTGAGATGCTTTTTAAGTATCATCAATCCAAGATTGCTGAAAATGCTGGAAAAGTGTTTTCCGTGGCCTTGACAGAACATCAGGCGTGGCTTGCATCCACTGATATCGTACTTGAATAAAAAATACCCCCTGCTTTGCCCTCAGAAGCGGGGGTGTTCTATTTACAGGAATGCTTTTTTCCATTACAATGAAATGAAAGGAGGCGCATATGATCAAATTTATAGCGGATTCAACATGTGATTTATCGGATGAGTGGATTGAGAAATACGATATCGGCATTGCACCATTGACCATACGTATTGAAGAAAAGGATTATAGAGATCGCATTGATATTACACCGAATGAATTTTTCGCGAAATTGGAGGGTTTATCAAAACATCCTACAACTGCAATGCCAAGTCCTACGTACTTTTTAGAACTGTTTGAGTCAGCGGTTAAAAAAGGATACAGTGAAATCTTGTGTATTTGCATGTCCAGTGGTACGAGTGGATCATATCAATCTGCCGATATTGCCAAGAACATGTTTTATGAGATGGAACAATACAAAGATGTCCCACTGCATGTTGTTGATTCCAAATCCATGAGTCATGGCAGTGGTTGGTTGATCATCAAATGCATAAAATTAATGGAATCAGGATTCAAATTTGATGATTTGGTGGAATTTTGTGAAACTTATAAGACCCATATCAAGCATTTCCTTTCAGTAGATGATTTGAATCACTTGCTTAGAAGTGGTCGTTTGACGAACGGAAGCGCTTTCATCGGTAAACTCCTGAAAATCAAACCGATCATGTCCATGCGCGATGGAAAAGGAGCGATTGTCGCCAAAGAAAGAGGCAGAAAAAATGTACTTGACCATTATGTCAAGCAATTCAACGCCCGCGTTGATGAAGAGCTGTCTGATTTTGTGATTATCGGTTACACATCCGATTTTCAATATGCTCAGAACCTGGAACTGAAAATGAGAAATGAAACCAATTTCGACGGTGAGATCTATCTCATGCAAATGGGTGTTTCAGTTGGCACACATGTAGGTCTCGGTGGACTTTCCATGTTCTTTCTGGAAAAAGACAGAAAGCATGATGGCTTGATGGTCAACGAGTTGGATCAAATCAACGAAAAACGTAAAAAACTTATAGAAAAAATCAGAAAAAGCGATTGAGTCATCAATCGCTTTTATTAAGATTATTTAATTAATTGTGAGTTTTCCTTAAATGTAAAGCGGATGTTTGGTATAATGAAGGATAAGTGAGGAAAAACGATGAAAAACAACGCCAGAAGATTGGCTCTTAAAATACTCAAGCAAATTGAAATGGAAGATCAGTTTTCCCATATCACTATAAAGGAAATGTTGAAATCCAGTGAAGTGACGGATATAGACAGACGTTTCATAACCAATATAGTATATGGGGTACTTGAAAATAAACTTTTATTGGATTACTATATCAGGAAATTGTCCGCAGTAAGATACGGTAAAATCAATAAAGAAATCCTGAATATTCTCAGAATGGGGATATATCAGATTGCATTCATGTCAAAAGTTCCAGACTCCGCAGCCGTCAACGAAAGTGTTAAATTGGCAAAAAAACACTCTCCACAGTATAGTGGATTTGTCAATGGCGTCCTAAGATCATTCATCCGCTCAGCGGGTGAGCTAGAACTTCCAGATCGAAATAAAAATCTGGTCGCTTATCTCAGCATATCTTATTCCCATCCGGAATGGCTGGTTGAAAAATGGCTTGAAGAATTCGGGGAAGTATTTACAGAAGCACTACTGAAATCAAACAATGAAACACCAAAGTTATGGCTGAGAGTGAATACACTGAAGATTCAAAGAGATGAGTTCATAGATCAACTTGAGGCTGAAGGCGTTAAAGCACTTGCTTCTGACTGGATAGGGGAAGCTGTCATGGTTGAGAATCTAAATGAGCATTCCATTGAATCCTTGGTCGGCTTCAATGAAGGTTGGTTCCAAGTTCAAGATATCAGCTCCATGTTTGTGGCTAAAACTTCAAGCGTCAAAGCTGGAGACGTTGTAGTTGATGTCTGTGCGGCACCAGGTGGAAAAACAACCCACATGGCACAACTCATGGGCAATTCAGGACAAATCATCGCACGGGATATGCACCCTCAAAAGCTTAAGTTGATTGAGGAATCTGCTCATCGGCTGGGGATAGATATCATTAAAACTGAAGTTTTTGATGCGACACATTTTGATGTGTCACTGAAACACATGGCGGATATCGTATTAGTGGATGCACCTTGCTCCGGGTTTGGGATCATTAGACGAAAACCGGATATCAAGTACAATAAGTCCATAGAGGATTTGAACGCGTTGGTTGAAATCCAATACAAGATTTTAGAAACGGCTTCTGAATATGCCAAACCGAAAGGCACAGTGATCTACAGCACTTGTACAATCAATGCTGATGAAAACATCAAAATGGTGGAAAAATTTCTAGAGCATCACAGAAATTTCAAATTATCTGAAATTTCGGATTTGCCAGGCGTTCAGACCAATGGAACTGTAATGCTTTTTCCAAATGTCGATCAGACAGATGGTTTTTTCATAGCAAAAATGACTAAAATCGAATAAGAGGTAGATATGAGAGTATCAGGTATAACCGATAAAGGCATCAATAGGAAAAATAATGAAGATTATTTTCTGATCAGTGACTATGCGAAGGCTTTTGTCGTCGCAGATGGTATGGGCGGCTATAAAGCCGGTGAGATTGCTTCAGAAATCGCTTCAAAAGCAATAATAGGAACAATTGAAGATAGAATCGCCAACGGCACATTTGATTTTGGATATGACATTGAAGAAATTTTAATGTATGCAAGCAACGAAATATTGGCTTATGTTGAAAACAATCCGGATTGCAGGGGTATGGGCACAACGGTTGTGGTGGCACATTTCAAAGATAATGTCCTTTATATTGCGAATGTCGGTGACAGCAGATGTTATGCCATTACTGATGACAATGTCGTGCAGTTGACCAAAGACCATTCTTTGGTGGCCGAGCTTGTTAAAATTGGAAGTATTAGCGCAGAGGAAGCTGAAATGCATCCTGACAAGAACATCATCACCAGTGCCCTAGGGGTGGACAGCAAATTCGAAATATATAAATCAAGTTATGATATGGATGATTACAAATATATATTGATTTGCTCGGATGGGCTATCAAATATGGTGACAACAGAAGAAATTCATGATGTTTTTAAGAATCACGAGTTTGATGAGGTATCAGAATTATTAGTCAAAAGTGCAAATAAAAACGGTGGCAAAGACAATATCACTGTTGTTTGCATTGAACTATAAGGAGGACCCAAATGACGCAGATCATAGGGAGTATACTGAGCAACCGATATGAAATAATGGAAGTGCTCGGTACTGGTGGCATGGCCACTGTATATAAAGGCAAAGACCAGATTCTCAATAGAATGGTTGCTGTCAAGATATTGAAGACGGAGTTTAATTCCGATGAGGAGTTTGTCAATAAATTCAAAAAAGAGTCACAAGCTGCGGCAAAGTTGTCACATCCCAACATCGTCAATATTTTTGATGTAGGGTTCAGTGACGACCATCATTATATTGTCATGGAACTTGTAAGTGGCAATACTCTGAAAGATTATTTGGTCCATATGCAAGGCTTCATGCGAGAAGAAGCAATCATAAACATAGTTATGCAGGTTGCTTCCGCACTTACTGAAGCTCACCATAAAGACATCATACATCGCGACATCAAATCCCAAAATATACTTGTGAGCGAAAATGGAAGCATCAAAGTAGCAGATTTCGGTATTGCAAGAGCGGCTACAACTTCCACACTCGTCAATACAAAAGAAATCATTGGATCGGTCCATTATGCTTCTCCTGAACAGGCTAGAGGTGGTTATGTGGACGCTCGAAGCGACATATACTCATTAGGCATAATGATGTATGAACTCGCGACTAAAGAATTGCCTTTCGAAGGCGATACGCCTGTAACGGTTGCCCTTAAACAAATCAAGGACGAACTGCCAAATCCGCAGGATGTGAATTCAAGTATCAGTGAGGGACTTGCCTCAATTATCAAGAAAGCCACTGAAAAAAATCCTACAGATCGTTATCAAGACATGATGGCTTTCATCGAAGATTTGAAAATGTTGAAATCCGATAAAGACTTCATGGCCGGAGGATTCAATCGTACCAACCAAGAGACAGCGGTTCTTCCCAAGATCACTGAAGATCAGTTGATGCGCTATAAAACAACTAAAGTGCTTGATAAAAAGATCAAACCGGTTACGGTTGACAATAAACCAACACGTCTCAATACGACACTGATTATACTGTCGGCGCTTGTTATGGCTATTTTGGTATTCGGTATTTTTGCACTCAATCAGTTTAAAACCATTTTCGATGTGGATTTGATAACAGTGCCTAGCGTCGTTGGTATGCCTGTTGAAGAAGCGGCAAGGACGTTGATTGATGTCGGACTTCTTGCAGATGTCACAGAACGAAGATTCAATGACGAGGTGGAAGCTGATCACATCATTTCACAGTCTTATTCGGAAGGGGAGGAACTGAAAAGAGGCTTTACAGTAAAACTTGTTGTCAGCAATGGTGGAATTCAATCCTTGATTCCAAATGTGAAGCAGCAAACCTTAAGCAAGGCAAGAGTCATGATCGAGGTTGAAGGTTTTGTTCTTGGTGAAGTCACTTATGAGTTCAATGATTTTCCAGAAGATATGGTAATCGATCAAACCCCTAAATCGGGTATGAAAATGGATGAGGGAACCGTTATTGATTTGGTTGTCAGTAGAGGTCCTGAGGTGAAGACTTTCATTGTTCCATCTGTGATAGGAATGACAATACGTGAAGCTGAAGTAACGCTCAACCAGATTGGACTGAAACTGGGTTCTATTTCTTATGAACTGAATGACAATACAGAAAAAGGCAAAGTCATCACACAAGAATATTTAGGTACAGAGGTCAATCAAGGTACAGAAATCCCCGTTATTGTCAGCAACGGACCGGAAACAATTGTTGAAGAGCCTGTCGACCCTGAAGAACCGATTGGTACAGAGAGTGAACTCAGGCTGACCATACACCTCGAACTTGAAAAGTTTTCAGGCGATACTGAGACCATCAGAATAGAAATGCTTCAAAATGGAGTGAGCCAAGTGATTTATGAGGATGTTCATTCCAAATCCGAAGGACCTGACATTGCGATACAAAAAACCATAAAAGGTAGCGGTACTGCCACTATTTCAGTTTTCTATGGGTCTGTCAAAGGCTACGAACAAGAGATTGAATTTTAATTAAGGAAAGGTGTTTATGGATCACGGGATAATTTTTAAAGGCATTGGTGGATTTTACTATGTGAAATACAATCAATCCATCTATGAATGCAAAGCGAGAGGCAAATTCAAGAATCAGAACAAATCGCCAATGGTTGGAGATTTCGTTGAGATTTCAATATTGGACGAAATAGAGAAAAAAGGTATGATTGAAGAACTTCTACCAAGAAATACTGAGCTCCTCAGGCCTAGCGTTGCAAATGTAAATCAAGCAATTATCGTGTTTTCCATCAAAGATCCGATGCCCAACATAACCTTGCTGGACAAGATGCTTGTCCTTGCTGAAAATGCAGGACTTGACATCGTCATCTGCTTCAACAAAGGTGATTTGGATGCCAAATTGGATTTTGAAAGTGTCGGTGAGAATTATAAAAAAGCAGGATATCCGACCATTAAGACTTGTGCACTTTTAGGCGAGGGCATAGAAGAACTCAGTACCTATCTGGTTGATAAGATTTCTGTGTTCTCAGGTCCTTCAGGTGTCGGCAAATCTTCCATTCTAAATGCTATTGAAGAGAAGTTCGCTCTGAAAACCGGAACACTCAGTGAAAAAATAAAGCGTGGTAAACACACAACCAGACACTCTGAACTTTTGGATTTGGTCAACGGTGGAATTGTAGTGGATACACCTGGATTCACTTCACTATCTCTTGAAGAGATTGAACCCGAAATTCTGAAGCAATTCTTTCCTGAATTTAGAATTCTCGAAGAATCCTGTCGTTTTGACAACTGTCTTCATCTCAATGAACCCGGATGCAGCGTCAAAGAAGCTGTGTCAGATAAAAAACTTGCAGTGGATCGTTATAATGCTTACGTATATATTTATAAAGAAATAGACGATTTGAGGAGGAAAAAAAAATGGTAAAATTGGCACCTTCAATATTGTCTGCAGATTTCTCAAAGTTGCTTGAACAAGTCAAGGAAGTTGAGGAGGCAGGCGTCGAATACCTCCATATTGATGTCATGGATGGACATTTCGTACCAAACATCTCTTTTGGAGCACCAATCCTGAAATCCTTAAAGGGTAAAACGGATTTGTTTATGGATGTGCACCTCATGATCGAGAATCCAGATCAGTATATTTCTGATTTTGTCGATGCAGGTGCAGATCTTATCAATGTCCACATTGAGGCATGTAGACATATCCATAGAACTATTCAATACATCAAAAGTTTTGGTGTTCAGGCTGCGGTTGCACTAAATCCAGGAACACCTTTATCAGCGATTGAAGAAATCCTTCCTGAACTGGACATGGTTTTGATCATGTCGGTCAATCCGGGTTTTGGTGGACAGAGTTATATTGAAAGCATGACAGCTAAAATCAGAAATCTTAAAGCGTTGATCGATGAAAAGGGACTTACCTGTGACATCCAGGTGGATGGAGGCATAAAAATAGACAATGCCAAAAAGATTGTGGAAGCTGGCGCAAACATAATCGTTGCCGGATCAGCCATATTCAATACATCCAGTATTGATGAGACGGTCAAGGCATTCAGAGCTGTGGTATGAAAATCGGACTGATTGCCCTAAACGGTATTTTAGGGCGAAAAGAAGATGTTGAATCCCATTTGAGACGTTATTCTGAACATCTTGATTTTGAATGGGTGATCGGTGTAGATGGAGGGATTTCCTTTTTAAGGGAGCTTGACATCAGTCCATCACAGTTGCTTGGTGATTTCGATTCCGTCAGTGGTCTTGAAGAGTATCTGGAGTTGTGGCCGGATGTGGTTTGTGATAAATTTCCTTCTGAAAAGGATGAAACCGATGCCGAACTCGCCATGGACCAGATGCTTGAAAAAGGTGTCGATGAAGTGCTCATAATCGGTGGATTTGGTGGTAGACTCGATCATTTGATGGCTAATGTTTTTTTGCTTGATCGGGTAAAATCCATTAGAGCCTACATGATTGATGATATCAATTGTCTGCAAATAATCAAAGGACCCTATGAAACAACTATTTGGAAAGACACATTATTTGGTAAATATATTTCCATTGTCCCGCTAGATGCCCATATAGAAGGTGTAGATCTGCGAGGATTCAAGTACCCGCTCAGCAATGCTAAAATCGATTTCTCTGAAACCATTGGAATCAGCAATGAACTGATGGGAGATAAAGGGACTGTAAGTTTGAAATCAGGAAAAGCCCTGTTGATACAGTCGAAGGATAGGGCATAAAAAATAGGCCTTAGCAATATGCTGGGCCTATTTTTTTGCTGATTTATTTCAAAATAAAAGATCGAGCCAGCTCGATCTTGAGTTCTGAATTTATACCGCTCTTTCGACTTTACCTGAACGTAAACATCTGCTACAAACCTTAATGCGCTTAGTGCCACCGTTTACTGAAGCTTTAACACTTCTTAAGTTAGGCGCCCAAGTTCTTCGATTGTGGTTGTTAGCATGACTGACAGTATTACCAGACATCATTCCTTTACCGCACACATCACATACTCTTGCCATTTATTACACCTCCTTCGAGTTATTAACTCACAACATAACAAACATATTGTATCAGAGGGAGAACTCTTTTTCAAGTAAAAAATAGCCAAGGGCATATCTTTTTTTAGATTTATTTACTCTTTTGCTACGTATTATCTTGATATTAGGCCCATCTTACTATAAAATAAACTTAAAATGATTATAAACTCTGGAATAGAAGGAGGAAAAAACATGTCCATAAAAATAACAAATAATTATGGTGATATATCCATTAAAAACGATGTTATAGCCACTATAGCAGCGGTTTCCGCAATGGAGTGCTATGGCCTCGTGGGAATGACATATAAATCAGCAAAGAATGGCATTGCCAAAATTCTGAAAGGTGAACATCTTTCAAAAGGTGTGGAAGTCACTTCAGAAGACCTAGGCATAAAAATCAATTTGTTTGTCATTGTACAATTCGGAACCAAATTATCGGTAGTTGCCGAAAATATCATTGAAAAAGTCAAATACAACGTTGAAACCCAAACAGGCTTAAATGTAGTTGAAGTCAACTTAAACATTGAAGGCGTCAAAGTTCAAGAGTAGCTAGGAGGAGATCAAGTGGAACTAAAAACCATTAATGCTGAGTTGCTTGCGAAAATGTTTAAGCAAGGGACTTATGAGTTAAATAAAAATAAAGATATTGTAGATTCCTTAAATGTGTTTCCTGTTCCTGACGGAGACACTGGAACAAATATGTCGTTGACCATGAATTCTGCTATTGAAGGCTTGTCAAAGCAAACTTTCGATACTGTAGATGAAGTATCAAAAACAATTTCCAAAGGATCTTTGATGGGCGCAAGGGGGAACTCAGGCGTTATTTTATCGCAAATATTCAGAGGCTTTGCAAAAGGTTGCAAAGGGAAAAAAGAACTTAATTCCTCAGAGCTATGTCATGCGTTCAAAGAGGCTGCCGATACTGCTTACAGCGCTGTTCTCAAACCGGTGGAAGGCACTATATTGACTGTGATCAGGGAAATTGCTGAACGCGGAATGGAATACGCCGGCGAATCACTTGATATTGAAGAATTGTTCGCCTTATTGATTAAAAGAGGTGAAGAGACACTTGAGAGAACACCTGAGATGTTACCGGTACTCAAGCAAGCGAATGTCGTTGATGCTGGTGGAAAAGGATTGCTGTTTATTTTGAAAGGTTGTCATGATGCCATGCTTGGTGTTGAAACGAATTACGAATCAATCAAATCAACTGCAGTCGATAATGTTCCTGCTCAAGCTTATATGAACACAGACGATATTGAATTCGCCTATTGTACTGAGTTCATAATCGAAGGCGACAATATGAATGGCAATAAACTCAAAGTTTTTGTCGAAAAAATGGGTGACAGTTTGGTGTTTGTTCAAGATGAAGAACTGATCAAGGTTCACGTTCATACAAACAATCCAGGTCTTGCACTTGAGGAGGCCCTTAAATATGGAAGTCTCAAAAAAGTCAAAATTGAAAACATGAAAGACCAACATAGCAATATCATTGGTGGGTCGCATGTGACAATAGAATCCATACCTTACGACGAAGACTATGGTTTTATAGGCGTTGCGATGGGAGAAGGATTCATTAATATATTTAAGGATTTGGGTATCCTTGGAAACATTGAAGGTGGACAAACCATGAATCCGAGCACAGAAGATTTTCTCAGGGAAATCGACAAGTGCCGTTCAAAGCACATCTTCATTTTTCCGAATAACAGCAATATAATAATGGCTGCCAATCAGGCAAAAGAATTGAGTGATAAAGACATCTACGTGATTCCAACCAAAACAATGCCACAATGTATCACGGCAATGCTTGAATTCAACCGCGAACTTGATGCCATTGAGAATTTCGATGCTATGGTGGAGAGTTTGAAAAGTGTGAAGACCATACAAATCACATACTCGGTGAGAGACACCCTGTTTAACGACATGGCCATTGAAAAAGATGATTTTCTTGCAGTCGCAGATGGAGAAATCAAAGGTGTTGGTAAAAACCAATTTGATGTGGTCTTTGAATCCATTGAGAAGACCCGTGATGAAAATTCAGAAATTCTTTCCATTTACTATGGTGCAGATGTTACGGAAAAAGATGCACAGGCTCTTGCATCAGCTATAGAAGAACGTTTCCCAGATTTAGAAATTGATGTGTATTTAGGTGGACAACCGGTTTATTATTATGTGTTTTCACTAGAGTAAATCGATGTAAGCGCTTCATTTGAAGCGCTTTATTTGATTAATCCATAATGAATGAGGTGATTTCTTGCTTCAGACCCCAATTGAAACATTAAATGGCATTGGAGAAAAAAAGAAGCAACTATTGAACAAATTGGGAATCAAGACATATGAGGATGTACTCACGAATTATCCCTTTAGATATGTGGACAGGCGCAAAGTGCTCAGTGTTTCAGTAGCGAAAGATCAGGAGCAAGTTGTCATTCGTGCAAAAGTCGCAAAGATACAGATGAAGAAATTTAAAAAAGAGATGATGATTCTGGAAGTTGTCGATCATTTTGCCTCTGGTGAGATTCTTTTCTTTTCGCCCAAATATTTAAAAAACACCTTCGAGGTTGGAAAGACCTATCTTTTCTTTGGTAAGATTGAAAAAAGAAGCGTTTTATTCAAAATGATCCAACCGGAATATGCTAAAGATGGAGACTCGTCATTTTTGGGTATCATACCGGTTTATGATTTAACGCTTGGCTTAAGCAATAAAGATATGATCAATATCCATCGACAGGTCCTTGTGAGGGCTCAGTCCTCATATACTGAAAATTTACCAACTTCCATAGTTCGAATGGCAAAAATATGTTCAAGACAAGAAGCTTTTGAGAATATTCATTTTCCAAAATCTGCTGAGCTCTATAAAATCGCCAAAAAACGTATAGTATTTGAAGAACTGTTTTTACTACAGCTCAAATTGATTCTTCTGAAAAATAATTATCACAAACCAAGTGGCGTTCAGTTCAAGGAAAAACAAGCCATAAACCAATGGATTGAGCATTTGCCATTCAAGATGACAAATGCTCAGATTAAGGCATTTGAAGACATCAAGAAGGATATGTGCGGTAAATATGCCATGAATCGTCTGGTTCAAGGCGATGTGGGTTCGGGTAAAACCATACTTGCTTTCGCGGCAATGTATCTGGCTGTTCTAAATGGAAAACAGGCTATCCTCATGGCGCCGACTGCATTACTCGCAGAACAGCATTATGAGAGTTTCATAAATACTTTCGGTGATGAGATCAGTGTGTGTCTTTTGACTTCTGATATCAAGACAAGTGAAAAAAAACAAATCAAGGAGGAGTTGGCAGAGGGAAACGTTCAAGTCGCAATAGGGACCCATGCTCTCATACAAGATGATGTATCGTTTTATGAACTCGGGCTTGTCGTTACCGATGAGCAACACCGCTTTGGGATCAGACAACGCATCATGGCCAATCAGAAGGGTACTCAACCTCACGCTCTGATCATGTCTGCAACACCGATTCCACGTACTTTGTCGTTGATCCTTTATGGAGACATGGATGTATCAGTAGTTGATGAAATGCCTGAAGGTAGAAAAGTAATCAAAACACATTTTGTGGGTAAAGATAAACTGGAACAAATGTATGCGTTCATTGATGAAAAATTGCTTGAAGGTAGGCAGGTTTACGTTGTGTGTCCTTTGATCGAGAATTCTGAGACTTTGGATTTGACCTCCGCTACGGAGCATTATCAAGAAATGACCAACAGGTTTGCTCAATACGCAGTCGGACTTGTCCATGGGAAAATGAAAGTTCAGGAAAAAGACGACGTGATGAAACGATTCAAGAATAATGAAATTCACATTTTGGTTTCTACAACTGTGATTGAAGTCGGAATCAATGTTCCCAATGCAACCGTGATGATCATAATGGATTCAGAGCGATTCGGACTTTCACAGCTTCATCAATTGAGAGGTCGTGTGGGCAGGGGGGATCAACAATCCTATTGCTTTTTACTAAGTGAGAAACTGTCAAAAACCGCAAAAGAAAGAATTCAGACTTTAGTAAATTCAAACAGTGGCTTTGATATTGCAGAAAAAGATCTAGAGCTTCGTGGGCCAGGTGAAGTTTTTGGGTTGAGACAACATGGTCTTCCTGAACTGAAACTTGCAAGTATAGTGAATGACAAAAGCACTTTAATCGAAGTTCAAAAGTATGTTAAAATGATTGTTGGTGAATTTCAGATGAACAATGTGGAAATGGTCGAATATATAGGTGTTTTAAGCCAGAAGATGAATTCTTGGTTTACGTTATAGCAAAGGATGGTGCTCATGAGAGTTATTTCCGGTACCGCAAGGGGGACAAAACTCCAAACAATAGAAGGTCTGGCAACCAGACCGACTACCGATCGTGTCAAGGAAGCACTTTTCAGCATGATCAATCATGAAATTGCCGGAACGAAATGTTTGGATCTGTATGCCGGTTCAGGTGCGCTTGGCATTGAACTTTTAAGCAGGGGGGCAAAGTCTGTTATTTTTATTGAAAAAAGCGTCAAGTCAGAACGAATCATAGGGGAAAATCTAAGGAAGACCAAACTTGAAGATAAGGCCAGAAGGTTGATCAATGAAGTTGATAAAGCATTGATGATGCTTAAAGGTGAGCGGTATGATATAATTATGATGGATCCGCCCTATTCCATTGGAGAGGTCAAGAAAGTGCTTGATTTGATTGCAAGTGAAGACTTGTTGGAATCTAAAGGTCTTGTTGTCATCGAGCATGACATCCATGATCCGGATCTAGCAGAAATGTTGAATTACTATGAATGGATCAAAACTAAGAAGTACGGAAAGACAGGAATAACATTATTGAGGAGGCAACATGAAAACAGCAGTTTACCCGGGTAGTTTCGATCCCGTGACACTTGGACATATTGATGTTGTTGAACGAGCAAGTAAAATATTTGATAGAGTGATTGTCACAGTCATGTACAATAGTGTCAAACAACCGATGTTCAGCCAAGGCGAGCGTGTTGAACTGCTGAAGCAATCAGTAAGCCATTTGGTAAATGTTGAAGTGGATTCATACAATGGCCTGTTGACCGACTATATGAGAGACCGGGAGTTGTCTATTTTGGTCAAGGGACTCAGAGTCATCTCTGATTTCGAATCCGAATTTCAGATGGCAAGTGTCAATCAAAAGCTATTGAAAGAACTTGAGACTGTTTTTGTCATGACCAGAACGGATTATATGTATTTGAGTTCAAGCATTGTCAAGGAAGTCGCAAGACTAAAAGGTGACATATCCGGTTTTGTTACACTTCCTGTGAAAAAAGCGATTGAAGAAAAGTTAGGAGCAAAAAAATGACAAATCCTAAAAAACAAGAATTGGAACTTAAAGTACTTGAGTTGATTGAGGAGTTTGAGGACAAATTGGAGCACTCGCCCACAGTTCCTTTGACGGGTAAGATTTTAGTCGATCGGCAAGATTTGTTGAGCATATTGAAGGATATTCAGATTCTCCTTCCAGATGAATATCAGCATGTCAGATGGATCAAGTCTCAAAAAGATCAGATCATCGAAGAAGCCAATACACTTGCTCAGGAACTCATCAACAATGCGAGACATGAGGAGCTGAGAATCATTGAGAATGCAAAAGCTCAAGAAAACGATATTTTGACGAATGCGAGTATGAGATCCAGAGAACTGATTGATGAGAATGACATCGTCAGAAAAGCCAGGTTGATGGCGGAGCAACTATTGAATGACGCAGAAGAAAAAGCAGAGGATATCCGAAAAAGTTCATACGCATACGCAGAAGAAATCATGAAAAAAGTGGAATACAACATGTCAAAGGTTTTACACACTGTAAAAGAGAACATTGATGAACTCGATGATTACAAATAAAAAGAGCCGAAAACGGCTCTTTTGTTTTAGACATCCAGCAACGCGGACAAAGCTACTGGAAATTTTTCCAAAGATAGTTTCTTGACAGCATGTGCGTAAAGTTGAATTTCATGTTGGGCATGAGCATCCTCACGCTGAATCAAAAAGTGTGAAACCCCTTGAAGGCTCGCTGTCCAGTACCATCTGACCATCAATCCATACGCGCTCGGAATAAAGAGACGGGCTTGCTCGGTGGCAATACCGTTTTCTATTGCCCAATCATAATTTTTCATGCCTGAATCATGTTGTGCTAGAAGCCTTTGCACGGCTTCCAGTCCAATCTTGATATCAACGGGGTCACCACTGCCTTGTTTCGAGTTTTCAGGTTTGCTTCGCCATTCATTGGAAGCGGGTATATAAAATTCAACTTCTTCAGTGACATACCGTCTGCTGGATTCATTCCATGCTGTAAATGGATCTTGATGGGCAGAGCCTATGATATATTTCCACCACTGCCTGGCTACCATCAATGGAGCGTAAATCTCAAATTGAAGAGTTGCATGTCTAAAGGGACTCGTGTGATCATTTTTTGCCAGAAATTTGATCAATTTGACATCTTCATCCCTTAATTCGGACGTCGCTTTGTTGTAGCTGACTCTTGCTGAATTGACAACGCTAAGATCACTACCAAGAACATCCACTAATCTTACATAACCTTTGTTCAATATCTTTTCCATAAGACCTCCGTTATAATATAATTATTTTTTCAGTATGGTCACGTGCACCGATTCTATCTATGCAACCCGTATGGCCCATCGCATATAAATCTGATGCTTTTATGTCGAGTTCAAGAAGAGGGTTTGATTTGAGCTGATCAGACACTTTGTTGATGTTTGTGATTATGGGCAGTGTTGCAGTTTTCTTCATATCGCGAATTATTTTTCTGCCAATATCATCAAATCCAAGTATTCTGAGATAACCTTCCTTCGATAAATCATACTCTCTTTTTTCTATACCCAATAATATATTGATTAATAAACGATTGATTTTTGTCTGTGTATACCTTTTGGATTTAAGACCTTCGACAAGTTCATCGTAGGAAGTGACTCTGCTGGATAAATGCTTGAGTTTGAAATCCAGCCCTTCGTTGACTTCACGATATTTTGCAAGAGATTCTCTCGATGCTCTTCTCAGAATGAATAGAAGCTCTCTTTCAAAATGCGAGATATTGAGCGGCTGAGGTTCATATGCATCCAGTATATTTGCGGCAGCTCTAGGCATATGGGCGCTGAATTTGAAAGAAGGCTCTGAATCGAAATATGCTTTTCTGATTGCTGTGGCGCTGGCATATTGGGACTCAATGTCTTTATCGTGATACCCTTTGCCGATACGCTTCACCAAGAAGGGTTTGATTTTACTCTCCAGTTGCTTGATCGACTTAAGGTATTCTACGGCTAAAATCATATTGCTTTGATTGATGTTTGAATGGTTACCAAATGGAAAAAGGATTTCATCTATGGCAAGGGATCTTGCTGTCGGAAAGGAAAGTCCCCTTGAAAGATGATGTTTAAGTGATGACTTATATGTCTCGGGTTCCTCGACCAACAATGTTGCGATTTGATCCATCTGCTCAAGATCCTCGGATTCCGATCCGAACGATAGGTGTGTGACAACGCCGGTTGAATTGAGGAGGGTGAGTGCGCCCTTTGCGAATTGTTCGGCACTGGAAGTGGCATAATGAACAGGCAACTCGATGACAAGATTGATACCACCCTCAAGTGCGGTTTTGGTGCGGGTCCATTTGTCGACAAACGCTGGCATGCCCCTTTGGACAAAGTTGCCACTCATTATTGCGACAACACCGTCTGCATCAAGTTCTTTCAAAGAGTGTTCGATTTGATAGTGATGTCCGTTGTGAAATGGATTGTATTCTGCCACGATTCCAATAATTTTCATTAATATCCTCCATTTGTCTTGAAAAATAGCTTAATTACATTATAATATATATGTATGACCGAAAGCACTAAGATTTTAATTATCTTTAAGATACAATCAAGGAGGGCATTAAATGAACGTTTTAGTAATCAATTGTGGCAGTTCGTCGCTCAAGTACCAACTCTTCAATATGGAAGATGAAAGTGTTTTGGCAAAAGGTTTGGTAGAGAGAATCGGCATTGAAGGTTCAAGACTTAAACATGAAGCAGAAGGTAAGGAAAAAACTGTGATTGAAGTACCTATGCACAATCATAAAGAAGCACTTTCACAAGTTCTTTTTGCACTTGTTCATCCGGAGTACGGTGCTGTCGCATCACTAGATGAGATCAAAGCGGCAGGACATCGTGTTGTTCACGCCGGAGAGAAATTCAGCGCTTCAGTAGTAATCAATGACGATGTTATTTCCGCTCTCGAAGAGTGTATTGAAATTGCTCCACTTCATAATCCACCTAACATCATCGGCATCAAAGCCATTCAGGAACTTTTGCCAAATATTGAAAACGTTGGTGTATTCGATACAGCATTCCACCAAACTATGCCTAAGAAAGCATATGTTTATGCACTTCCTTATGAATATTATGAAAGAGATCATGTCAGAAGATACGGTTTCCACGGCACAAGCCACAGATATGTATCAGAAAGAGCAGCAGAAATGCTTGGAAAACCATTGTCTGAGACTAAGATCATCTCTTGTCACCTTGGAAATGGTGCTTCTATCGCAGCAATCGACGGTGGAAGGTCTGTAGATACTTCTATGGGATTCACACCACTTGAGGGGCTTGTAATGGGTACACGTTGTGGTGACATCGATCCTCAGATCGTTACTTACATCATGGGTAAAGAAGGCTTGACTCTTGATCAAATGAATGACATCATGAACAAGAAATCTGGAGTGTTGGGTATTTCAGGGGTAAGCAGTGATTTTAGAGACATCGAAGATGCATCAGCCGCAGGCAATGAAAGAGCAGCACTCGCACTGGATATCTACCATGGAAACGTAAGAAAGTACATTGGAGCTTACGCTACAGTACTTGGTGGGGCAGACGCAATCGTATTCACAGCTGGTTTAGGAGAAAATGGTGTCCAAAGCCGTGAAGAAATCTGCAAAGGTCTCGAATTCATGGGAGCAGTACTTAGTCCAGAAAAAAATAATGTAAGAGGCGAGGAAGCGTTTGTGAATACGGATGAATCAAAAGTGAAAATCATGGTGATTCCGACAAACGAGGAACTCGTCATTGCTAGGGATACACTAGATCTTTTAAAATAGATTTTAGTATAGTGTAAGTAGTTTTACTTGACAAACCTCTCCGTAATAATTATAATGTTAATGTTGCATTGAAGAGGTGATGATATGAACCTTGATTTAACAAAAGTAATTAATGGACTCCAGGATCAACTGGAATTTAATTTCGATCTTATATTAAGCGAGTCTTATTTGGAATCGATCAAGAGTGTCGACGCGTCGGTTATCAACGTTTTGGGGAAAATCAAAAAGATTGATAAACGCTATGACTTGACCCTCACTTATTCTGGCGATATGATTTTCGAATGTCACAGATGTTTGGAAAGAGTGACCATAAGTCTGAAGAACACTGTTGAGCGACTATTGGTTACAAAACTGGATACAGAAGAATCAGATGAAGAGACATTGCTGGAATCCAGCGTTCTTGATTTGGCTCCGATTCTTGAGGAAGAAATTACACTCAATTTACCGCTGCAAGTCATATGCAGTGAGAATTGCAAGGGACTATGTCCTAAGTGTGGTGCGGACCTGAATAAAGAAACGTGTACATGTAGTGACGAGAGAATCGACCCGAGACTTGAGGCGCTTAAGAATTTATTCATTTAAATTAAGGAGGTGTTAAGATATGGCAGTACCTAAGCGTAAGATAGGTAAAGCGAGAAGAGATAAGAGAAGGGCAAGTACTACTAAAATGGTTGCTCCAAACATTATCGAATGTCCAAAATGTAAAGCAGCAAACGTATCACACAGAGAATGTGTGGAATGTGGTTTCTATTACAGTAGAGATGCTAAACAAAAAGAAGCGTAATCGTTTCTAGATAAAAGGTAATAGCCCTGTGCTATTGCCTTTTTTGTTTTTTTTCCGTATGATTGTATTAGTTTAATGATAGAGGTGGATTATGAAAATTGGTTTTGACGCAATGGGAGGCGACCATGCTCCCATAGAGAATGTCAAAGGGGCAGTGGAATCACTTGAAATGATTTCTGGAGATATCGTCCTATATGGTGATGAATCTATGATCAAGAAAGAGCTTTCCAAATATAAACATGACTCAGCGCGTATAGAAATCGTACATACGACAGAAGTAATAGAAAATGATGACAAACCGGTCAAGGCCATCAAGAGCAAAAGCGATTCTTCAATGGTGGTCGGACTTAAAGCGCTTAGAAAAGGTGATGTTGACGCTTTTGTCTCCGCTGGAAACACAGGTGCCTTGCTTGCCGGTGGACTTTTTAAAGTCGGTAGAATCAAAGGGATTGACAGACCTGCGATCTGTACCATATATCCCACTATGGAAGGGGCATCTGTATTGGTCGACGCCGGTGCCAATGCGGAGTGTAAACCACGCAACCTCATAGAGTTCGCTTACATGGGGAGTATGTACGCTGAGAAAATTTTAGGCATTGAAAACCCAAGAGTGGCTCTGGTCAATATAGGGGCTGAAGAAACAAAGGGCACACCGCTTTATATAGAAACCCATCAATTGCTGAAACAGACTGAACTCAATTTTGTGGGGAATGTTGAAGGACGCGATGTGCCTACAGGGAAAGTGGATGTCATTGTCGCAGATGGATTCACAGGCAATATAATTCTCAAGCTGACAGAGGGTGTGGCATTGTCTCTTGTCAAAGGACTTAAACGTGAAATAATGAAAAATACCATTGGAAAAATAGGTGGACTGCTTCTAAAGAAAAATCTTGGCGATTTCAAGAAGATGCTTGATTATACGGAGTATGGTGGAGCGCCACTTCTGGGAATCAACGGACTTGTAGTCAAGGCTCATGGTTCTTCCGACGCAAAAGCATTCAAAAATGCGATAAAATACGCTCAACTTGGTGTGCAGGTCAATCTGGTGAATGAGATCAAATTGAAAATTTCCGGATTGACCAGTGACGAAATCGAGAGTGATGTAAACGAATAATGACACAGGCTTAGTGAAACAGTCTAAAAGCCTCTGGATGACCCATGCGAGCATGGGTCATTTACATTTACAAATCATTTAATAAATCCAGTTGTTTTTTACGTCTTAAAATTATAAAATAGTTAGTGTGTCAATAAAGGTTGTTTAAATATGTTATCACAGTATTTGTCATGGTATATTTAAATATCCTTTCATGTAAAGGAGAAAAAAATGGAGAACATTATTAGACAAATTGAAACCAGGCTGAACTATGCTTTCACAGACAAAAATTATTTGATTCGAGCATTGACGCATAGTTCATATGCCAATGAAAACAAAAAAAAACGGATGAAAAACAATGAAAGGCTGGAATTCCTGGGAGATTCAGTTCTTGGTCTTGTAATCAGCGAGTATCTGTACAACAATAATATCAATCTGGAAGAAGGGCAACTTACTAAAATCAGGGCAAAGATTGTTTGTGAATCTTCCCTAGGAGAAGCCTCACGAGCGCTCAATATAGGTGAATATATGTATTTTGGACGTGGTGAGGAACTTACAGGTGGGCGCGAACGGACCTCAATTCTTTCTGATGCTTTTGAGGCAATCGTTGCGGCGATGTATCTCGATGGTGGCATTGAGGTTGTGAGGAAATTCGTTCTTGACCATATGAATGAAATTATTGAAAATGCAACACAAGGTAGACTTTTTGCGGATTATAAGACGCAATTGCAAGAAGAGATTCAAGTGAAAAAAGGCAACAGGATCCGCTATGAGATATTTAAAGAGGAAGGCCCTGATCATTCCAAATTGTTTTTCACCCATGTGAAATTGAACGATGACATAATTGGTATCGGATCTGGAAGAAGTAAAAAAGAATCAGAACAAGAAGCTGCCAAAGAGGGACTCAAAAGGTTGTTGAACAATGAAAACTAGTATCGGAATCATTCCTATATTCATATCTCATCTGGGTTGCAAGAATGATTGTGTGTTCTGCAATCAAAGAAAGATCACAGGTGTCACCGAAGTCATGTCCATGAGAGAGGTGACCAACCACATAGAACGCTATTTGGAGACGATGGAATTTGATAGAATTGAAATCGCCTTTTATGGTGGTAGCTTTACAGGTCTCGACCTAAATCTTCAACGGGAGTATCTTGAAATCGCAAAAAGATATAAGGACAGCGGTAGAATCCATAAAATCAGGTTGTCAACGAGACCGGATTATATAACAGTTGAAGTTTTGGAGTTGCTTAAGTCTTATGGAGTGGATCTGGTGGAGCTTGGTTGCCAGTCATTTCACGATGATGTTCTTCTGAAATCCCGACGAGGTCATGATCGCACGGACATTTTTCGTGCGGTTTCGATGATTAAGTCTTATAACTTAAGTTTTGGAATTCAGCTCATGTATGGATTGCCAGGAGATCATGCGATCAAATTCCTGGAATCGGTGGAGGAAACTATTTCGCTCAAACCCGATTGTGTGCGGATTTATCCTGCTCTGGTAATCAAGGAGACTGAACTTGCCGACTTGACACTGAGGGGACACTATGTGCCGGTGCAACTCGAAGATGCTGTGGCGGTAGTTGCTGAGGCTTACAAGAGGTTTACAGTTAATGATATTCCTGTGATTCGGCTGGGACTACAAAAAACAGACTTGATCGAATTGGGTGCGGATGTGATTGCAGGACCATTTCATCCGGCCTTTGGTGCTTTGGTCATGTCATTTTTGTTTTTTGATGCCCTTTCAAGGTTTATTGAGCAATATGGTCAAGATGGAGAACTTAAAATCCTGGTCAACACAAGTCAAGCGTCATTTGTAAGTGGACAAGGAAAAATCAATTTGAAAAGGCTCAGTGCCCTTTATGGCGACTTGAAATTCAACATCTTGGCGGATGAGTCGATTCCAATCCACACCATTCAAGTAATTAGTGAAAATACCACGCATACCATTGATGTGATGCGATAATCAGGGGTGAGATCTTGTATTTAAAAAGAGTAGAAATGAGAGGCTTCAAATCGTTTGCGGATAAAACGGTCATTGAGTTCAAAAACGGTGTGACTTGTGTAGTTGGTCCCAATGGCAGTGGAAAGAGCAACATCACCGATGCGGTGCGATGGGTACTTGGGGAACAAAGAGTCAAAACCCTCAGAGGATCCAAGATGGAAGACGTCATCTTCAGTGGAACAAAACACAGGAAGTCTCTTGGACTTGCCGAAGTCAAATTGATTTTTGATAATTCAGAGCAATTTTTTCCACTGGAATACGATGAAATTTCAATTGTGCGTCGTGTCCACCGTTCTGGGGAAAGTGAGTATTTGTTGAATCAGATGCCTTGTCGTCTCAAGGATGTCAGGGAACTTTTCATGGATACCGGCATCGGTAGAGAGGGCTATTCAATAATTGGACAAGGAAGAATCGATGAGGTCCTTAGCAACAACAAAGATGAAAGAAGAATGCTTTTTGAGGAAGCAGCTGGAATCGTCAAGTACAAATCCAGAAAAACCGAGACTGAAAAAAAATTGAAGACCACCAGTGACAATTTGCTGAGAATTCAAGATATCCTCTCTGAAATCGAAGATCGTGTGGAACCTCTTAGAATAGAAAGTGAACGTGCCGAGAAATATATAGAACTGAGTGAGGTGCTAAGGAATATCGAATTGCATGCATTTGCGAAGCGTTATACGACATGTGAGCAGTCTATTTTGGACGTCTTTAAAAACAGGGCAAACTTCGAGGATCAAATTAAAGCGTTATCCGAGAGACAGTCGGATCTCAAGAAGGATTATGATTCAAAGGATTCTGCGCTTTATGCCATCAATCAGCAACTGAGATCACTTGAGGATGAACTTCATGAAATCATGAATCTCGAAAGCAAAACAATTGGTGAAAAGCAATTGATGATTGAGAAAATATCAAATTTTGATTCCAACATAGAGCGGATCAAGGCTGAAATCACTGAAGTTGAAGCACATGTGTTTAAAATCGAAGAAGAAAAGAACCAACAGATTCAAGAACGGGATGAAATCATTGATAAAAGAAACTCGTTGCAGGCAAAGATCGAAGATGTAACTGTTCTCAAAGATGAAGCACTTGTTGAGCTGTCCAGAATGAAGTCCGTGAATGAATTTGAACGTCAGGAAACAATAGAATTGCTGAACAATATTGAAATCAAAAATAGGGAAATAGAAAATTTCGATAGATTTGTCGGGCAATTGACAGAGAAAATCAAAGCCATTGATGAAACAATCCGCATTCAAAATGAAACGATTGAATCGTCAAAAGAGGAACGTTTTCAAATTCAAGGTCAAATCGATCGAATGAGCACAGAACATGAGTCCTTAAACATTCAACTTGGCAACAAACTTAAATCACAGAAATTTTTCAAAGATAAAAAAAGTTCCATGGCCTTGACGCTTGACTCTGCGACAAAAGAGCTATCACAACTTGGAACAGAGAAAAAATTGCTTACGACTATGGAGGAGGAGTTCGAAGGTTACGACAAGGGTGTCAAGGAAATACTCAAAAGATTGCCTGACACAACTGGAATCAGGGGAATTGTCGCCACATTGATCGAAGTTCCAAAAGAATATGAGGTCGCTATTGAGATTGCCCTAGGTAAAGCTTTACAAAACATAGTCTGCGACCATGTGAAAGATGCCAAACGATCCATAGATTTCCTCAGAAAGAACGATTTGGGCCGAGTCACTTTTTTACCACTTGAAAACCTTGGAGGTAAAGGTGAACAAAACAACAAAATCGAAAAAATGAAAAGTATAAAAGGGTTTATTGGTGTCGCCAGCGACCTGGTTAAAATTGATTCGGAGTTCGACCGGATGATCGATCACCTATTGGGCAGAATCATTATTGTTGATAATTTTGAAACGGCTTCTGAACTGCTTAAAATGGACAACCTAAGGTATAAGATCATCACGCTGAAAGGCGATGTGCTCGTACCTGGTGGACATATAACAGGAGGCTCATTCAAATCGAGAGTGAGCAATGTCCTCGGAAGAAAACGACGCATCAGTGAACTTGGTCAGAGCATCGACATTTTGCTAGGGGAGATTGAAGTCAATGAATCCGAA
>JACUUV010000098.1 GCA_014859095.1 Clostridia bacterium
TGTTTCTTTCTTTCATCTTTAGACATCAAGTATGTCACCGCAACAAGGGTATTCCCTTCACGCTTACATACATAAATTTTACCATAGAAATTTCTATGCTCTTCATTACCAAAGATGCCTACTATTTTTGATTTGCTGATTTCATTAATGATTGTTTTTTTGATTTCAAACTCACTTTTATTACGTAGTTCTACTCTCCGTTCCTTTGCTCTGTCGATGACATGCTTCTTTACAACAATTTTTTCTCCATAACCTACATTTGCATTATTTCTCAGTACTTTCATCTTTGGCATACTCTTGCCTCCCTTATAGTCTTTTTCTTACTATAAGTATAATCTGCATTTGGCAAAAGGTATTACACGATTTCGAAAAAAAAATTTGACAATTCATTTTATGCCTTCTGAAAGCGCTCTAACTTGCTCAAAATGCTTTGTATTTTAGGGGAATAATCTTGCTTGGAAGCATCTTTACTAATGCCACTATACTCATTTTTAGCCTCTGTATTCACATCATTTCCTTTTGAAGACTTAACCTCTTCAGTAATTTGATGTTCGCTATTGGCCTTTTGAATTTCTTGCTTTTTAGGATACTCTGCTTGAGTGATGCTTTCCTTTACTGCATCGCTCCTCTTTCCAGCAGCACTGGAAGTTTTTACAAATTTCTCGATCTCAATTACTTTTTTTGAAAGTAATGAAACGGTATTCGCGATCTCTGCATCATCCACATGAGTGATTTCACTACACTGCTCTACAATGAAAAGATTGAACAGTAGCTGAATATTTTTCTCTTTGGAAACTTCGCGTTTAAATCCAATTAGACTCTTGAGCATTTGGCTACAGTCCTTTACTCTTTCACCTTTCAGGATTGAACTGGTGAGATGATGTATCATTGATTCAATCAACTGATTTGTCGTTTTTCCAAGTTTTATTATGCCTTGGTACATTTCCATTGTGGATTTCACGTCGTGTTCAAACATAAATTCTACTAAAGATAACGTATGTGACTCATCTATCAGTCCAAGAGCATTAACAACAACTTTTTCATCAACCAATTGATTGTGAGAGAGTTGTTCCAAAATTGAAAGTGCATCTCTCATTGATCCTTCTGAGTTTTGTGCAATTAATCGAGCACCACTCTCTTCAAGGTTGATGTTTTCACATTGTGCAACATAGCGTAGTCTGTTTGCAATATCATCTGCTTCTATTTGAGAAAAAGTGAAGATCTGGCATCTGCTACGAATGGTCGCAGGAATTTTATGAAGCTCTGTGGTGGCAAAGATAAATATCACATAAGCAGGTGGCTCTTCAAGTGTTGTTAATAGTGCATTGAAGGCACTGACAGACAACATATGAACCTCATCGATTATATAGATCTTCCTTGAAGCTCTAATTGGTGGATATTTAATTTCATCCAATAAGTTTCGAACATCAGCAACACTATTGTTTGATGCGCCATCTATCTCAATGACATCCGGATGCGCTCCACTCTTAGCTGCCTTGCATGAATCACACTCATTACATGGTTCTCCTTGTTCTGGCGATTCACAAACGATATATCTAGAAAACAATTTAGAGGTAGTGGTCTTGCCGGTTCCTCTTTGACCTGCCATAATGTATGAATGCGAAAATCTATTACTGATCAGCTGGTCCTTGATTGCTGTCATGTTGACATCATGTGAAACTACTTCGCCAAACGTATTTGGTCTATATTTGTTATAAAGACTCATTAGACACCTCCTCTGATTTTATGATAGTAATTTTCTCGGCTATAAGTTCGGTCTTATAATGAACTTGTTCATCACGTATTACAGTGCTTGTGTGAACCCATCCTTCAACTCTAACGACTCTGTCAACAATACACTCATGTTCTAATATGATTGCTAACTCCTTAAAAAATACTACCTTTGGAAAATCAACGGAAGTAGTTTTACTTAATGTCTCACCTTCTTCTCCAGGTAAGTATCTATTTCTAACGACTTCCAAATTGAATGATCCCTTTTCATTTCCATTTTTTCTTGTAAATCTAGGGCTATTAACAACCCTTCCCTCTAGGATTAAACTATTCATAAACGCCTCTTATTTTTTCAATTTCAAATAAAAACAAATACAAATTCGTCTCATTTGATTCACATTCCAAATATCTTCTGGCAACAAAACTTCTTTCGCTAATTTGTAGCACTTCGGTCTCAAAGAGTATCACAAGTTCTGCTATTTCGTTAAGCTTTGAGGACATAAAGGGCAGTGAAGCACTTTTTTCTTTAATTAATCCCGATTCAACCAGCAGTGACCCTTTATTCTTTACAGCATTATAAATGCCAATGATTGAATTATAAAATGTCTTGGCCTCTGCTTCATTAGTGCTGAAGTGTCTCAGGAGTTCTTCTTTACTTCTAGGAAATTTGTAGATGCCATCGCTAGTGACTTTGACGGTAATGGATCTACTTGCTATTGTCGGTAAAAGTTTCTTTGTTGTGTTAAAAATGATCTTTACACGCGAGTCAGCATCTTCAATTACTTTTAACAGTTTGTTTTGAAAGATAACACTTAACTCATCGGCATTATTGAAAATGATGATGTTAAATGCTTTTGTAGGGTTAAAGAGGAAGTTCCTATAAACTTCCTCCCAACAATCTACTAAAAGGTCCTTTGAGTCATACATATGTACATCTTCAAGATTAAATATACGACTTTTCTCAACATTGAGAAGTTCACTAAGATCCTTTTCAATCTCTCTCAAATTTCTATCAAGAAGGTCTCCACGGTAAATGAAAGATTTATGCTGCATCAGTTTTTTCATGGTCAACCTCCAGGAGTAAATTTGTGAAGTACTGATTAATCATGTCATTCAACTTGGAATCTGTGGGATAATAAGCACTTTCCACATCACCAACAAGTGAGCTTTTACCATTTAATGCTTTGGCAAAGTACATTTCAGCACACCTTGCAAATACTTCAGTGTTTTCAAAATAGTAGTCTTTGTTGTATTTTGTTTTGCCATAATGAAGGCATTTAACTGCACTTGAATCAGGTAGTTTTTCAATTGTCTTTCCAACGACATCCTTGTACTCTTTCACGATATCTAAGAAATCCCTACGGCTTGAAAGTCTTTCACCAGTAAAATGACTTGAGTTGTCTTTCATATAATAGTCAATCATGTGCCAATACTCATGAATAAATGAATTTGGATGATTAACATCTACCGCCAGTGTGTTATAAAACGGATAAAACACACCTGCAGCTTTTATCTTTCCAAGTCTCCTTACTTTGAATGAAGCATTTGCTGGAACAGGAATCTTAAATGTTTTGATAAATGATATGATCTCATTTTCAAACTGTTTAATGGTTTCAAGATCCACAAGCTCATCGTACTCCACTTCATCAAAATACTTCAGAAGTGGTGAGGTGTTCATTCTTTCAAGTGTTTTTTCTGGAATGTTCTTCTTTAGCTGAAAAGTAGCCGCATATTCACCTGAAGACTTCCTAAGTGAGTTTATGTGATAATTGACTTCATGTATTCTTGGCACCACGTTTGCAATCATGTGCTTTTCGATTACTCTACCGATACTTGTTTCATATAGTCCATATTCCGCTCTAGCATCAAGATCATGCCTGTAATACATGCCAAGTCCTGCTACAGACAGTTTTCCGAAGTACCCCATTATTGAAGGGTAATTGGATTCAGTCGCATTTTCATGAATCGTAAGATCGCTCAGTGCGGCCTCTTCCATTAGCGAATCCATAATCACCGGTTCCTTTGCTTTAACCTCAGGATGAATGTGTATGAAATCACTTCTAATAAATTGATTACGCAAAATGCTCTTATACAGTTCATGATTTAATGGCTGTCTGTAATAATGTCTAGCCTCTTTCTGAAGCAATAGCTCACTGAAGATTCTATTAACATTCGCAACAGTTCTTGTAGTGTGTTCCCCTGACTTCGGAAACCACCTTCTTGCTTTGTGTTTTGACTTTGTAGTAAATTTACTTCCTGTAATGTATACAGTTTCTTTTTCTATTGATGAAACCTTAATACGAAAAGCAACTCCATTTACCATCTGTGCAAATCTACTGTTTTCAA
>JACUUV010000099.1 GCA_014859095.1 Clostridia bacterium
GCGCATTTCCCCAATGTGACGCATGCGCAGGCTCTTGTGGCGAGGGAGATGGGGGCTTTTGAGGAGAAGCTCGGGGACGATCTCAAAGTGGAATACTTTGTATTCAATGCGGGACCATCGGAAATCGAGGCATTTTTTGCAGGGGAACTGGATCTGGGGTACATCGGTCCGGTACCGGCTGTGAACGGCAACATCAAATCGGATGGGGATATCGTCATACTGGCGGGAGCGACAAATGCTGGGGCTATATTGGTTGTTTCTGAGCATTCGGACATCCAATCGATTGCCGATCTGCATGATAAAAAAATCGCCATTCCGCAAATCGGGAACACGCAACATCTTTCATTGCTGAGTCTGCTGAGCGAGAATAATCTTGCGGACACCACCAAAGGCGGCAACGTGGAAGTGGTTCCCGTGTCCAACCCGGACATCAAGACGCTGCTCGAAAATGGCGGGATTGACGCTGCCTATGTCCCAGAACCTTGGGGTTCCAGACTCGTTTATGAAATCGGCGCACGCATTTTGCTCGACGAGAAAGAGGTCTTCAGAAATGGCGAGTATTCCACGGCTTTATTGATCGGCAGAAAAGACTTTGTCGAGAAGTATCCTGAAATCGTAAAAAAAGTCTTGGAAGCGCACATCGAGATGACAAGTTACCTCGAGAACAAGGCCCAGTCGGCCAAAGGCATGGTCAACAAACAGATTCTGGAACTCACCGGCAAAGCGCTTTCTGCGGAAGTCATCGATTCCGTCTTTGAAAGGCTCTATTTCTCCAACGACCCCATCAGCGAATCGGTTATGGATTTCATGAACATTTCAAAAGCTGAAGGCTTTATAGACAATACCACAACAAAAGATAAACTGTTCAAGTTTGATCTCCTTAATACTCTTTTAGAAGAAAACGGTCTTCCAATTGTGGAGTGAATTTTTGTTCTGACGCAAAGGCGGTGTTCAAATGGTACTTGAAATCAACAATTTATCCAAAACATTCGTGACAAAGACAAAGGAAACCGCTGTGTTCGATTCCATCGATCTGAGTATCGACAAAGGTCAATTCATCTGTTTGATCGGACCTTCAGGGTGCGGCAAATCCACGCTTCTGAACATCATAGCGGGTCTTGAAAAGGCCACTGAAGGCGAAGTGCTTCTGGATGGCAAAGCTGTTACTGCCCCAGGACCCGATCGAATCATGATGTTCCAGGAATCGGCGCTTTTCCCGTGGCTCAAAGTGATCGACAATGTGATCTTCGGACTGAAAATCTCAGGGATGGACAAGAAAGAAGCTTATACTATTGCTGACCGATACCTTCATATGACCCATCTGAGCCAGTTCAAGAACGCCTATATCCATGAACTTTCAGGAGGCATGCGCCAAAGGGTGGCCCTTGCGAGATGCCTTTCCATGGACGCGGAGATCATGCTCATGGATGAGCCTTTCGGCGCACTGGATTCCCAAACCCGGTTGATCCTACAGCTGGAGCTTCAGAAAATTTGGGAAGCCACCAAGAAAACCATCATATTTGTGACCCACAGCGTCGAGGAAGCCGTCCTGTTGTCGGACAAAATCGTTTTGATGTCGGTCAATCCCGGAGGCATCAAAAAAATCTATGATATCGATATCCCAAGACCACGGGAAGTGGATTCAGAGGCCGTGGTCCATAAAATGAGTTATGTCCTGAAAGATCTCAAAGAGGAGGTGGAGAAAGTTGCAAAAGCTGAATTCGATACTGACTGGCATCTTTAGTAAAATTCTATTTTACCTGATTTTGATTCTGATCTGGGAAGCGGCTTATCGCATCGGCGTCCAGTGGCTTGAAATCTGGAAGCCTTACACCTTCCCCTCCCCTGTTTTTGTGTTCAGAAGTCTGGTCAAACTTGTTCAAAACAACGTTCTGCCGATTGCAATCGTCACCAGTTTGAGACGCATAGTGGTCGGTTACACCACCTCGGTGGTCATCGGCACCACCATTGGTGTGCTTATGGTGTCCTTCAAATTTCTCGACAAACACCTTAGTCCACTGGTATTGGGGCTTCAAACGCTACCGAGCATCTGTTGGCTCCCTTTTGCCATCTTATGGTTTGGTCTGAATGAAAACGCCATCACCTTTGTCATCGCCATAGGCTCCACTTTTGCAATCGCCATGTCCATTGAGTCGGGCATCAAGAATGTGAATCCGCTGTACATCAGAGCCGCGAGGACCATGGGGGCAAAGGGCTACAACCTTTATAGAACAGTGATCATCCCCGCGGCACTGCCGAATATCGTCATGGGTCTGAAGCAGGCATGGTCTTTCGCCTGGAGAGCCCTTATGGCGGGCGAAATGCTGACGGCCACCAAAGGACTCGGTCAAGTGCTCATGTGGGGCCGCGATCTCGCGGACATCAGTCAGGTCATGGGCGTGATGATCGTGATCATCGTTCTCGGACTGGTCGTGGACAAACTCGTTTTTTCAGCTGTGGAGAAAAATATCCGCCACAGGTGGGGACTGCTGCACAAATAACTTAGGAGGCCAGCTCATGAACAAAGTAAAAATGTTCCTATTGATCCTGATGATTGCCGCCTTCGCTATTACGGGTTGCGGTAAGAATGACGATGCTGTGAAAAAAATAAGAATAGCCTATTTTCCCAACGCCACACACGCCCAGGCGCTCATCATGAAAAATCTCCAATTGCTTGAGGCAAAGCTGCCCAGTGATGTAGAAGCGGAATACGTTCCGTTCAATGCGGGTTCGTCGGAAGTGGAGGCCTTTTTATCCGGACACGTCGATGTCGGCTACATCGGTCCCATCCCCGCCATCAATGCCAACATCAAATCTGAAGGCGACATCGTGATCATCGCCGGTGCCGCCCATGCCGGTGCGACGCTTGTGGTCTCTTCAAACTCAGAAGTCAATGTCTTTAAAGATTTCGAGAACAAGCGGATCGCCATCCCTCAGTTCGGAAACACCCAGCACGTCGCACTCCTCAATCTTCTGAGTGAAAACGGTTTGGTGGATGCGCTTAAGGGCGGCAACGTCGAAATCGTGCCCGTCAAAAATGCCGAAGTGGAAGCTATGCTGTTAAAAGGTGAACTCGATGCGGCCTTTATCCCTGAACCTTGGGGCAGCGACCTCCTTCAAAAGGGCATCGCAAGGCGATTCTTTTATGAAAGCGTTTTGTTTGGCGCAGTTGACGACACCACTGCAGTGGTCATCACAAGCAAGGAATACCTGGGGGATCACCTCGACATCGTGAAATTATTTTTAGCGGCTCACATCGAAGCCACCAATTACTTGAAAGACAATCCCGATGACGCAAAAGCCATCATCACTGAGGAGATTGAAAATGCCACAGGTAAATCCTTAGCCCCCGGCGCACTGGATCAGCTCTTCACTTATCTTGAGTTTGATTATGTGCCTTTGAGGGAAAGTATTATGAATTATGCAAGGATATTTACAGATGAAGGGTTTGTGGATGAAGTAGTGGAAGAGGATGAATTGTTTTTGGAACTACTAAATGAGTAAGTGGGAGTCGGCTGGCGCCTGTCGGCTTCGCCAAGTAGTTGGTGGTTAGGAAAGTCAAAAAATTAAGGATCGGTCAACTGACCGATCCTTTTTGTAGAATTAAAGCAAGACGTTATCCTCTTTTGAACTTGATTTTGCTTTTCTCAACCACTAACTGCTTGGCGCTAGCCAAAAACTACTGCGCGTTTACGCGCAAAACCAACAGGGCGTCAGCCCCCTCGACAGGTGCTTTTTGTTACCTTGACAGATTATGGATTGAACATTTACAAATGTTTTTATTGAGTTTATAATGTAAATAACAGTTGGAGAGTCCCTGCCAATCAAGTGGGAGATTTAAACAGTCGGAGATTAATATTAAGTTAAGCAGAAAGTGTGATCAATTTTGATTGCACTTTCTTTTGTTTTTCTTATCTTCTTAACTCAAATGACTGAAAACAGAGGACATCGATTTACATGACATTTAATTATTGCACATATCACCTAAAAGGATTGGTCGCAGACCAATCCTTTGTGTACAACGTTTTAGT
>JACUUV010000100.1 GCA_014859095.1 Clostridia bacterium
GATTGATGAATATGCTCAAACCTCCAATGAAAAAATATATGCTGCTGGTGACGTTACAAATGGACCGCAATTCGTTTATGTTGCAGCATACGAAGGTGGCGTAGTGGCTGATAATGCCCTGGGTGAAATCAGGAAAAAACTGGATTTAACTGCTGTGCCGAATGTTATTTTTACCAATCCTTCTGTAGCATCAGTCGGGTTAACTGAAAAACAGGCGATCGAAGAAGGATACGAGGTTAAAACTTCTGTACTTCAAATGGATGCAGTCACAAGAGCCTTGGTTAACTTTGAGACAACTGGTGTCATTAAACTGGTTGCTGATACCAAATCATCAAAAATATTAGGGGTTCATATGGTAGCGGAAAATGCAGGTGAAGTGATTTATGCGGCAACACTTGCAGTGAAGTATGGATTGACAATTGAGGATTTAACCAATAGCATGGCACCTTATTTGACAATGGCTGAAGGTTTAAAATTAGCAGCTCTTACATTTGATAGAGATGTTTCAAAATTATCCTGTTGTGCAATCTAAGTTTTAGCAAAGATCTCATTTTTTTTGAGATCTTTTTTTTGGACTTGTGTTAATCATATGAAATGATCAGAAATGTCGTAATACATTGACAAGTAAACTGCAATAGATTATCATAAGAATAATCAAAATGACATAGTAAACCTATATGATTAATAAATTATTAGGAGGTGGATAGAATGAATGAACAAGATAAATTAAAGCAATTAAAAGCATATTTGGAAAAACTGGACAGTTTGGTTATTGCATTTTCTGGTGGCGTTGATAGTACATTTCTACTGAAGGTTGCTAGCGAGGTACTTGGTGATCGAGTTGTCGCTGTGACAGCAAGATCCAGCACATATCCTGAACGCGAGTATTTGGAGTCGATATCATATGCAAAATCGTTCAATGTCAAACATATTGTCATTGAATCTGAAGAATTGGAGATTGAGGGATTTGCGGAGAATCCTACAAATAGATGTTATCTATGTAAACAAGAACTTTTCACCAAAATTTGGGAGATAGCTGATTCATTGAAAATTAAAGCCGTAGCCGATGGAGCAAATATTGACGATTTAGGGGATTACAGACCTGGTATGATTGCAACAAAAGAATTAAATGTAATTAGTCCACTTAAGGAACTCAATTTTACCAAAGCCAATATAAGAGAACTTTCACAAATTATGAAATTACCAACTTGGAATAAACCGGCATTTGCTTGTTTGTCATCAAGATTTCCCTACGGCCAACGCATTACACTTGAGTCTCTTAATAGGGTTGATTTGGCTGAACAATATTTACTTGATTTTGGATTTAAGCAAGTTCGCGTAAGAGACTATGGTGATTTAGCCAGGATAGAAGTGGGAACTGCGGAAAGGATTATATTTAATTCTACAGATGTGATGGATCAAGTTCATACGGCGCTTGTAGATTTAGGATATCGTTATGTGACTTTAGATTTAATGGGTTACAGAACAGGGAGCATGAATGAAAGTGTGGTGAATTTGTATGAGATTTGAAACAAAAGTTATTCATGGTGGGATAGACGGCGACGTAACAACAGGTGCTGTAAGTGTGCCAATATATCAAACATCCACATACAAATTTATAGGACTTGAAGAAAACAAAGGTTATGATTATTCAAGAGCTGGTAATCCAACTCGCTCTGCTGTTGAGAAATTAATTGCAGAGATGGAAGGTGGAAGCGCCGGGTTTGCATTTGCATCGGGGATGGCAGCCATAACAGCGGTTCTCATGCTTTTTAAAAGTGGAGATAAAATATTGATTTCAGATAATATTTATGGTGGCACTTACCGCGTTCTAGACCAAATTTTCAATCATTTTGAGATTCATTATGAAATGGTAGACACCAACAATTTAAAAGAAATTGAAATCCTTCTAGGTCCAACTGTTAAAGCGATTATCGTAGAAACACCAACAAATCCGCTTCTTGGAATTACGGATATTGAAAAGCTGACTCAATTTGCTAAAGAGAATAATCTCTTAACGATTATTGACAACACTTTTATGACACCTTACCTACAAAGACCACTAGAAATGGGGGCCGATATCGTACTTCACAGCGGTACGAAATACCTTGGTGGACATAGTGATTTACTTGCTGGACTTGTTGTTGTTAAAGAACAGAAATTAGCTGACCAGCTATATCTTATTCAAAAATCAACGGGTGGCATATTGAGTCCCAACGATTCATGGTTGTTGATTAGGGGCATCAAAACGTTGGCAGTACGAATGGATAGACATCAAGTAAACAGTGCTGGATTGGTAGAATTCTTACAAGCACATCCATTAGTAGAACATGTATATTACCCTGGTTTGTTATCACATTCTGGACATGATATTCAAAAAAGACAAGCAAGAGGATTTGGAGCAATTATTTCTTTTGTCATCAATGAAAAAGTTGATATCAAAAAATTCGTTAAAGCTTTTGATATCATAACTTTTGGAGAAAGCCTTGGCGGTGTAGAGTCATTGTTGACTCATCCTGAAACCATGACTCATGGCGCGATTCCTTACGAACTTAGGAAAAAAATGGGGATTTCACGCAATTTGTTTAGATTATCTGTTGGCATAGAGAACGTTGATGATCTAATCCTTGACATCAAAAATGCATTTGAGGCTGCATCTGGTCAGCATAATTATGGTGTCTAGGTTCTGATAGTTAAAAATCATATAATTGGGTAGTAAAAAAACAGTAGTGAGGATATAGTTTAATAGGAGATAATCGAGTATATTCTTCAGATAGCAGAATCTGGAAACAACCCTTTATTGATGAAAAAGACATATTGGGAAAGGCAGTCTTTCTGGTTTATCCTTTCCGAAGGATGAGGACTGTGGGTAGTGGGTGCCACGTACCAAGCGACGGTTAAGGTGGTAAAAGATCTCATGATTTTGTGAGATCTTTATTTTTTTTTCAATTTGCAGAATATTCTTACAAAGCAAAATGTTATACTGGAAATGATGGATATCAAATATAGACAGTCTAGTGTAAGGAGAAGAAGCCATGTCAAAAGGTATAGAAAAAATCGATGTAGGTGGGGTGAACTGTTATTTGCTCGAAGCAGATGATGACTTTGTCCTAATAGATACTGGATTTCCAGCAAAGCGTATGTTTCTTGATGGAGTGTTGAAAAAAGCACTCAATAAGCCTGGAGAAGTACCCAAAAAGTTGAAACTTATTATTCTAACTCATGGCGATTCAGATCATGCCGGGAATTGTAAGTTTCTAAGAGAAAATTATGGTGCGACAGTTGCAATGCACTTTGAGGATTCGATGATGGTTGAAGAAGGGGATATGACGTGGAATCGGAAGTCAAAACCTGATAGAATGTCATTTACTTTCAGATTAGCCACTCTTGCTTTCGGTAAGAATAGTGATTTTGAAACGTTTAAGCCCGATATTTACATACATGACGGACAAAATCTCGCTGAGGTTGGTTTGTCTGCACAGGTAATTCATCTTCCTGGGCACTCAAAAGGATCTATTGGTGTACTGACAAACGATGGTGATTTGTTTTGCGGTGACTTAATTTATAATTTCGCAGGGTTCAGTTATATTGATAATCTTGATGACTTCAACGAAAGTATAAATAAACTGAAAAAGTTGGATATCAATAACTTTTATCCTGGTCATGGAAAGCCATTTGCAAAAGGTTATTTCAATGAAAAATTTATCAATCAATAGCAAGAATATTCCTTCCTCTTAGGTGGGAGATGAATTGTCTGATTTTAACACGAACACTTGTTCTGTAGGCTGTAGTGTGATATACTATTTGTAAGGGGTTGATTCGAATGCATAAGGCTTACAAATAGAGAATATATCCAACAAATGAGCAAGCTGAATTGATCAATAAAAACATCGGCTGTAGCCGGTTCATCTACAACCATTTTTTAGCCCTGTCAAAAGCTGATAAATACCTTGGTTACAATAAGTATGCCAAAAGACTCACAATCCTAAAGAAAGCATACCCTTTCCTGAAGGAAGTGGAATCAA
>JACUUV010000101.1 GCA_014859095.1 Clostridia bacterium
ACGATGCAACTGGTCGTGGCATCGTCATCTCCTCAAAGGATGCAAAAGTCTCTTCTTGCGCCCCAGTTCTATGCGCTGCTTGCCAGTTAGGCAAACAGAAACGAAGAACCCCAGGAACAGAGAAACGTGGTCGTCAACCCGGCCAGGAAATGATACTACGCCGCGGTAACTTACAACCAGGGGACATGACTTCAATTGACCAGTATATCTCCACCTTTCCTGGTCGTTTGCCCCATTCGCGTGGTAAAGAACCGCAGAAACAGAAATACAATGGCGGTACTATATTTGTTGACCATGCCTCTGGGCATATCTTTATCTACAATCAAGTCTCTTTGCGAGCAGGCGAAACCTTAGCTGCGAAGAAAGCATATGAACATTTTGCTCAGCAACATGGAGTAAACGTGAAGGCATATAGGGCGGACAATCTTCCTTTCAATTCGGCGCGATTCAAGGAAGATATTCAGCTCAAACACCAGACCATTGATTTCAGTGGCGTTGGGGCTCATCATCAGAATGGTGTGGCGGAACGCAGCATAGCTACAGTCACTAATTGGGCCCGCACCTTGCTTCTCCATTTTGTTCTCCACTGGCCGGATGCAGCCGACCTTGAACTTTGGCCTTTTGCCTTAGAAATGGCAGTCTATTGTTGGAACAACCTGCCCAAGCGTGAGACCCGCCGTGCACCACTTGAAGTATTTGCTCGAGAATTGTTTCCTAATTATGCACATCTGCGACGCTTACATGTTTGGGGTTGTCCCGTCTATGTACTAGACCCGAAACTTCAAGACGGCAAGAAACTTCCCAAATGGAACCCAAGAGCCCGACGCGGCTTGTATCTAGGACCATCCCCGCATCATTCGACTCTTGTCTCCCGAGTGTTGAATCTGAATACCGGCGCCGTTAGTCCCCAGTATCATATAGTCTGCGATGATTTGTTCTCTACTGTTCCCAATTGTGATTTTGGGGGCACAATCCGTCCCGATGATTTCGACGCCGAACAATGGTCAAAGTTGATTGAAACAGGATACGAACTGCACCTTGATAATATTGATATGAATGATCCAAATGACCTACGCCAAATTCCATCTCTGTCTGATGACTGGTTGACTGGTCCTGAACTACGCCTTCGTCACGAACGCCAGGCAGCTCGAGATGCACGCCAGCGTCTTCGCATTCAGCGCTCTATACAGGATGCTGCTATAGGACCAAATCCAGAGGGAAACCATAGGCACCCTGAGGTCACCCATCATGATGTAGAAACTCATGAAAACGAATTTGATCCACCGCTAGATCAAGGAAATGGAACTGATGATGAATTCGAATTTGACCCAGATGATCTGTCGGTTCCAGAGGGAGTTCAGGTCCCAGAAGAAAGAAACAGTCTACCACCCCCAGCTACGGAAGAGTTTGGACGAGGTCGGAGAACTCGAAAACCAAACTCACGTTATTTTAACGACCGATTCACACAACTGGCATCAGTGCCGACTACAAGACTACAGGATAGAAATCCAAAGAAAACTTCTGGAAAATACTTCTCTACAAAGAAAATACGAGCTGAAACCTTTAACAAACAATTTTTCTCTATGCTACAGTGGGGGAAAACTATCTCTATGCTCCAGTCACCTGAATTTGCTACTCTATGGTCGTTGATTGACCAAGATAGGGACCCAGAGACCCAGCTTTTTGAAATGCTTAGCCCTTTGATGTTGCAGGCACGTGCTAATGCAGAAGACAATCCCGGATGGGAAGAAGCAATGAATGGACCATTTTCTGAAGGCTTTTGGGAGGCAGCGAAGAAAGAAATCGACACATTGTTGAAAATGGATGTCTGGGACGTCGTCGACCGCGAACCCTGGATGAATGTCATCCCCAGCACCTGGGCATTCAAAATCAAACGCTTGCCAGATGGCAGCATACAAAAATTCAAAGGAAGATTTTGTTGTCGTGGTGATCGCCAAGTTGAGGGCATCGATTATCAGGATGATGAGTTGTTCAGCCCCGTTGTGAGCTGGAACACCGTTCGTCTACTGTTGATTCTGAGTTGCATCCTTGGGCTGACGACGAAGCAAGTCGATTACACAGCTGCATTTGTCCATGCCCCACTCAAAGAAAAGGAAAACATCTTTGTTCAAATGCCTCGAGGCTTCAGCGAACCAGGAAAAGTCTTGAAATTGAACAAATGTTTGTACGGGCTGAAGCAGAGTCCTCGAAACTTCTATCAGTTTTTGACGAAGAATCTTGAGGCTGCAGGATTCACTTGTTGTCGTGATGTTGATCCCTGCCTTTTCATTTCGGAGAAGTGCATATGTTTGGTTTATGTGGACGATACATTATTCTTCTCTCCGAAAGAAGGATTCATCCTCGAAGCAATTGAAAAATTGCAAGGACAAGGAATGGAAATGACCATTGAAGATTCAGTTGCTGGATTCCTTGGCGTTCATATTGACCGTGACGAATCCAACGGAACAATCAAGTTGACACAGAAAGGTCTGATCAAACGGATAATGTCCGCGCTCGAAATTAGCAGCCTTCCGATCAAGCACACGCCGGCGATCGCCGATCCGCTTACAAAAGACGAGGACGGTGATCCTCCCGACGGTACTTATTCGTATCCGAGCGTCATTGGAATGATACTTTACCTGTCAGGTCACTCAAGACCGGACATCGCATTTGCCGTTTCTCAGTGTGGAAGATTCATTCACTGTACAAAGAGAAGCCACGAATTAGCGCTTGAGAGAATCGGCCAGTACCTGAAAGGAACAATGGAAGAAGGCTTAATTCTGAAACCTAACGGATCCTTTGATATTGAATGCCACGTCGATGCCGACTTTGCGGGATTATGGCCATCAGAAGACATAATGGATCCGTCATGCGTCAAAAGCAGAACTGGATTTGTAATCAGCATTTCCGGTTGTCCAATCGTTTGGACAAGTCGATTGCAAAGCGATATTGCGGGATCTACCATGGAAGCGGAGTATAACGCCCTTTCAATGGCTATGAAAGACGTGATTCCGATCCAAACTCTTTTCAGTACTGTTGGAAAAGGGGTTGGATTAAGTGATGATTTGGCAACAACATTTAAGACTACAGTTTGGGAGGACAACATGGGTTGTCTCCGACTTGCACGAATGGAACCTGGACAGTATACGCCCAGAAGCAAACACTATGCAGTGAAGTATCACTGGTTCCGTTCAAAATTACATGAAACAAGAACCACCATCCAGCATATTACAACAGACCAACAAAAAGCTGACATTCTAACGAAAGGGTTGCGAACTACAAAGTTTCGAGAGATACGAAAAATTCTTTGTGGATGGTGAGACATGCACACATACTATATATTTTACATTTGAAATCAACGATGAATAGATGCGCTCGAGAGGGAGTGAGAAGATAGTCGGATTCATGATTGAATCCACTCATGACTCGCTTTCTATATCCCGAACACTCACTGTCAATCAGATAGGTGTCAAGCAAAGAACACATGTTTGACACTATGGAGGATGAGCGACATCAAACACTGCACACTTCTATCACATATTTATTTATTTCCTTTCAAAAACAAAATAAAAATCAAACAAGTACTGTTGATCAAAAGGAGCTTGCTTGCTCCATTACAATTGCTTTATTGTATCTATATTCGCAGGTTATGAGCCCAAGCACGACGCTGCTTGAATAGGAATTGCAATCTAGAAAGGATTTGAGACCTGCTGCTGAAAAAAGGACATAACGTTGGATGTCCAGTGACCCTGAAATAGAAGAGAGTGCCTCTGAAGAAACTCCTGAGATCGAGGAGGAAGAAGGTGTACAGACGAGATCTGGTACATTACGGTCGCTTGCTACCCCAAAAGAAAGGAGAACAAGAAAAGGAGGCTTTACAACGCCCTCTGGTTTTCCATTGCCATCACCAAGAGTCTTTGAAAGACCTACTGCAAAGGGGATGTCTGTCAAGATTGATGGACTTGATATTGAGATTGAGGCTGCTGCCTCAACTCCAACTGCTATGACGACTTCT
>JACUUV010000102.1 GCA_014859095.1 Clostridia bacterium
AGCGAACATAGTGACATAAGGCTAGTGTATTTGCTTCGCAAACACACCTACGCCCAGTTTTTCTAAAGAAAAACTGCACCTGTTCCCATACCGAAGAGCTAGTGTATTTCACATAACGTTAAAATGACATAGTCGCTAGTGTATTTTGCTTCGCAAAACACACCTACGCGAAATTTTTCTAACGAAAAATTTTGCTTGGCGGGTAGCTGTAGGCTGCATAGGCGAGCAGTAACCAAAGGTTACGACCAGCCCCGTGGGAGAGTAGAACGTTGCTGGTTAAAGAAAAAAGCTCAATGAGAAATCATTGGGCTTTTTTCTTTTGCGATTTTTTATGATTTTATGGGGTAAATAAGAATGTGATATTAAATCAATACAAAGGAGAGTGATTGTTTTGTCTGATTTATTTGGAAAGCTCAAAAACACAGTTGATAAGGGTGCAAAGATCATAACCACAAAATCGAGTTCTTTGATTGATGAAAACAAATTAAAAATGGAGATCAATTCATTGAAAAAAAGGAAGACCGATTTGCTGATTGGAATTGGAACCAAAGTTTATGAAGCCAACCCCCTTAATTTTACCATTGATCTATTGGTGGATGATTTAACTGAAATCAATAGGGTAGACAATGAAATTGCACTGCTTGAAGAGGAAATTGAGCATATCAAAAAAGAAGCGGAAGATAAAATGAATGATTTAAACAAATAATTATGACTATATATATCCTTTATATTGAAATCAATTTAAGATTGAGATGGCAGTGCTCATTGAAGGAAAGAAGAAGGTTTGCGCAAAGTTTGAGAGATCAAGTGAAAACTCAGTTTAATGCAACAGTCAAAATTGTCTATTCAGAAAGTAATGATACATTTGACTTATACTGTGTGTTGCTTGGAGAAAGCCGATCGTATCTCGAAAACATAATAGAAAAAATACATTTGTTAATAGACCAAAAAGGTGAGTTGATCTATTTGCTTGACAGTGAAATTGATCTGTGGTGAATTGGACCATTCAAAAAACGCTGTGAGATAAAAAATCTTCACAGCGTTTTTCTTATATTTTGAAGTAGGAAATACTGTCGGAAAGCTTAAGTGACAGTTGATCAATTTTATTTACTACATCGCTGAAGGAATGAACAGCCTGGCTTTGTTCGGATACAGATTTTGTGATATCACTTTCTGAAACTTTGATTCTTTCAGATACTACATTGACCTCATTCAGGTTTTTTAGTATATTGTCTTTGTTGATAATAATTGTATCGATTTCTTTCATGAAACCATTGACTTCATTGGAAGCGGCCATGGTCTCCATATCGATATTCTTGAAAGCGGTTATCGTATCCTTTATGATATCTCTTTGCAGTGCAATTCGTCTTTCGAGTTCATAGTTCTGATTGGATACCTTTGATACCACTATTTGCACACCGGAGATCAATGAACTGATATTTTGTGAAGCCTTAATGACTTCCTCCGCCAGTTTTTTGATTTCATCAGCTACAACTGCAAATCCTCTGCCGGATTCACCTGCCCGGGCTGCTTCAATTGCTGCGTTCAAAGCCAATAGATTTGTCTGCTCTGCGACTTTATTGATGACAGTTGTAATGTTGTTGATATCGTCGAAACTCTCGTTGAGATTCTGAATTTGAGTGGACCCATGATCAAATGTGTCTACGAACTCAATCATTGCTCCATTCAATGAACCCAGTTGATCATTGCCTTCTTTTGTGGCAGACTTGATTTTGCCATTATGTGATTCTACATTATCAGCTTTTTTGGATATTGATGAAATGAGCTCTGACAGATTTTGGGTTGCTTTCAAGGTTTGTTCCAACAATTTTTCTTGAATGCTTATGACCTCATGAATATGAGATGCATTTTGTTCAACCGCGTTTGATGAATTGCCCAATGTCTGATTGGATTCTGTCAAGACGCCTGCCATTTCGTTCAATGCATTAACGGCATCCAGTGCATTTCCAATTGTAGATTTAAACTTAATCGTAAGATTGCCAAGTGAATTATCGAGAAGTCCGAACTCATCACTTCTCTTGGTCTTGAACTCCATAGTCAGGTCTCCATTTGAGAGTTGTTCCAATCCTTTCATAGACAATTTCAAACTTCTTACCATATACTTTGAAATAATGAATCCTGTGAGTGTCGATATAGTAATTATAATCAGTGCGATGATCAGAATGCTCATCATGGCTTTATCGATTTGAATATTCATTTGATCAAGCGACAAACCCAAATTGAGTGAATTGTCATTTGTGGAAAGCGGCTCTGTTATATTGAAAACATCATTGGATATTTTGAGGTATAGGGCTTCGCCATCGTTTTCGGAAGTAGACTCAGCAGATTCCGTGGCGGAACTTGTAGTGTCGGTATAAACCATTTCATCAGAAAGTAATATTTGGCCAGATGTGTCAGACATGGAGATGTAAACGATACTTCCTGCGCTTTTGTCTTTTACTTCCGAAAATATTTGCTGCATATCCGCAAGATTGTCAATGTTATAGGATTCAACTTCTCTTTTTAATGTGTTGATCAGAGTTGTCCCATCATTTTGCATTTGAGCCATGACACTGCTTTTTATCATATAATAGGAAAAAAAAGAAAATACGATGATGATCAATACGGATACAATGAAAATAAGGGATACTATCTTTGTCGAAAAGTGGGTCTTTTTCCTCATAAGGCCTCCTAAAAGCTCAACGGATTATTTTATCTTTATTATTGTATCATTAATATGAAATACTGTTGTATGCAAATTGCACTTAAAATTATAAAATGTAGATAAAGTTAAAAAGTGGAGGTTTCTATGATTCCAAAAAAAATTAGTATCGCCAATACCCCGACTCCTATTCATAAAATGGCTAGATTGTCTGAGGAACTTAAAAAAAATATTTATATCAAAAGAGATGACTTTACAGGAATGGAATGGTCGGGCAACAAAATTAGAAAACTGGAATTTGCGGTGAAAGAAGCGTTGGATCAAAAGTGCAGTGTTCTGATCACTTGTGGAGGGACCCAATCCAATCATGCAAGAGCAACTGTTGCTGTTGCAACGAAAATGGGTTTGAAAGTTCATTTGGTATTAAGGGGAGAATCTCCTGATAGTCTTGAGGGGAACATGCTCCTCAATGAATTGATGGGAGCCGCAATCACCTGGTTAGATTCCGAGGCTTTCAAGAACCATGAAGAAGTGATGAGTGAATTGAGTTTGAAATATGCGGGTGAAGGTGAGAAGGCATATATAATTCCTATTGGTGCATCGAATGGAATAGGTAACTTTGGCTATTATGATTGTTTCAATGAGATTTCAAAACAAGAAAACGATATGAATATTCATTTTGACACAATCGTGTGTACGGTCGGATCGGGGGGAACCTATTCCGGTTTGAAGCTGGGTCAACTGTTAAACAATACGGACCATTCCATTATCGGATTCAATATATCAAACACTTCGGAATATTTTAAAGACGTGATATCGGAAATTTTATCAGATTCATTGGATATTATTGATGAGAAATCCATAAAGTCTCAATATAATAGAGATGATATTTTGATTATTGATGGCTATGCCGGTTGTGGTTATGCGATTTCCAGAAGCGAAGAACTTAAGTTCATTTTAGAGATTGCACAAAGCGAAGGCATTATTTTTGATCCCGTTTATACCGGAAAAGCATTCAGGGGTTTAGTGGATCAAATCAAATTGGGGAATTTCGAAAATAGCGAGAATATTCTATTTATTCACACTGGTGGATTGTTTGGTACATTTTCATTTGAGAATCAGATAAGAACTGTTCTTAAAAAATAAGCATTATCAGTACTTGCAACCAGGACCTGGCATTCTAACTGATTCTTCAGAATATTCATTTATCTCAACGGGCTATCTGAAATTGAAAATAAATTAAAAAATGGCGAATAAATGGTTGACTCAAGGTGCAACCTATAGTAAGATAGTTAAGTCGCCTAACGGTGACATCGAAGTGTTTCGAAA
>JACUUV010000038.1 GCA_014859095.1 Clostridia bacterium
TGTTCGTTAACGACCTCCGTTCTACCATTTGACAAATCGAATCTTTTTTTGAAATATTTTTTCAAATCGATCTAAGTACTGGTTGGCTGATGAAATTTCCAAATCCAATGTTTCACTTGATAATAACACAATATCTATTGAATCTTTATTCATCATAACTTTCAGATCTTCAACTGCCCCATTTTCAGCACGATCCAGTTGTTCGCAAAACATCAGTAGTATTGCCAATTTCCAAAGCCTTTGAATCTCGTTTTTACTGACAATGCCTATATAGTCATCCATTTGACTCTTAATGCCAGAGGATCGATGATTTCCTACCAAAAATGCTACGGATATCCGCTCGGCGTTTGTCAACCCTTCAAGTCTTCCATTCATGATGAGATAATAGCCATGAATATGATGGTCATAATATTCGATATGCATCCCTATGTCATGTAACATAGCAGCCGTACTTAATATTTTTCTGTGATTTGAATCAAAATCAATGTGTTCACTCAGACCGTCATAGAGTTTCAGAGTCAAGTCTTTGACATGATTGGCGTGTTTTTGATTGACACCAAATCGTCGCATGATGTTCTCTTTGCTCTGCAAGAGGACATCCTCAACAATTGATGGTTTTCCGATGGAAGTAAAATACTTTTCATAGAAGTAACCGTCTCTAAGACCATTGCCACTGATTCGAATTTCAGGAGCGTCATTCATCTCAAATAAGCATTTGAAAGGCAATAGTCCGAGTGCTATGATGTCTGCTCTCCTTTTGCTGATTCCGGATATCTTCTCAAGATCCTTTTGATCGCTTTCAAAGATTTGATTGCATATGATTTGAACTTCTTTCTCATGCAATCTATAATTGTGCAGGTTTTCCAGCGGATAGCCATGTTTGGCCCGATCGACTTTACCCAGTGTTCGAATGACACCCCCGAGTCCGATCATCGGACTTCCCTTGAGTTCACTTAACCAATCGATTTTCTTGTAAAAGGATTTAATATACTTTTCAGCTATTTCCATTCTCTTTTTTCGAGATTTGATGTCGCTGAACTTTTCCGATAAGGTGACAGAACCAATAGGTAAACTGATCGCTTTAATCAGTTCTCGGTCCTTCATCCAAATCAACTCCGTACTTCCGCCACCTATATCGACAATGAGCGCATTCCTAATTTCCATGGAATTGACTACACCCAAATAATCATAGTAGGCTTCCTGGTTTCCTGATAACACGGTGAATTCAAAGCCCGTTTCAACTTTCACGCGTTCCAAAAACATATGCTGGTTTTTAGCCATTCTAACAGCTGCGGTTGCAAGTGCATATACTTTTTTGACAGAATTGACTTCAATCAATTTTTGAAAGTAATTCAATGCACTTATGGTTCTTTTTATCGGTTCTTCTTTCAAAATTAGATCGCTTCCAAGTCCTTCACTCAAACGGACCATTTCACTGGCTTGGTCGTATATGCTGTAGCCACCTTGATCATTTATTCCAAAAATATTCATCCGAAGGGAGTTTGAACCGAGGTCAATAATTGCTATGGATTCTTTCATTTCACCACTTTCCTTCATTCTATGTCTTGCACTCTTTCATAAGTATACCCCAAAGACCCTATGACTCGCAAAAAAAAAGAATACAAAGGCAATATGTATCCACCTTTGTATTCTTTAATTCGATGTCTGATCAACAAGGATCTCCACCCATGCCAGATAAACCAGCGTTGGAAAGTAGATTAATACACTCGTTCAAACGCGCCTCAGGCACAAGTAAAATTGGTCCAGTGCAACCCATGCCACTTTCAGCATATATGCCATGTCGCCAAAGAGTCTTTACAGCATCTTCCAGCTCCATGATGTCAATTCCTACAATAGTGCCAGTAACGACAACTTTCTCAGGTGCTTTGACTTCCGATGATTCACATGGTTTTTCAAGTGCCTCTTCAATAATATTTTTCCAATGGATACGGTTGAGTTTATCAAAAATGTCGTCAGAAATTATATTCAAATTGTTTCTTACCAATTCATCCGCATATTTTAATGCGCCAGCAACCACAGGTTCGCCCGAAGCCCTTGACAGGATCAATATATTTCGATGTTGACCTTCGCCTATTCCAGGACCATATCCATATCCCGAGTTTTCATAATTACCTCCACTTGTGAAAGCAGAAAACATTTTCATTAAAATATTACCTGTTAAAGTATCCGTTATGACAACATCCACTGATCCTTGAAGCAAATCGTTGCCTCTAAGTACTATACCACCATCACTTCGTTTAGATTCACCGAAATTAAAATCAAAACCTTTGCTCTGAATCTGACGCAATATTTTTTCAACCGCTCTAGCACCATCGACATTTAGAATTCCTACACTAGGATTCGAGATCCCTGTAGCTTTTGCCGCGATTATGCCATATACAGCGTTTCTCACCATAGCTTCAATTCGATTGATTGCTGATGTCCCAGTGGTTGTCGCAATAAACACTTCTCGACCCGTACCAGGTGAGATCACCCTTCCAACGGTGGAAACACCTATCGGAAAATTATAGTGCATAGTAACCGCTGCGTCGATCAACCCCTCATCCAGAGCTGACTCCATAACTTTATGCATTTCCTCTTCAGAATTAGCAGGTAAAGTTTCAAAACCACTCATATTATCAGGACCAATTAGAACGATTTCCATATCTGAGTTGCTTTTTTTTGCAAGTATTGCACCTTGAATCAAGTTGTCCATACCATGTTCACTTCCAAGTAGTGTCAGACCAATTCGTCTACGTTTTCCAAACGTTCCAGTCTCGAGTGCATCTGCGATTTCCAAAAAGGTATCACTGATCAATTTGTTGATTGTCATTACAATCACCTCTCTATTCCGTCAGGTTTTCTGCGAGTTTTCGCATGGCATCGGCAATCAACCGCTTCACTTGTGACTCGTCATAACCGGAATTTTCCGCACAAACATTTTCAGACTTGTTTTTCTCCATCACGAATGAAACGCCATCAAATTGGTTGGTCATTCTTGCCAGGAATAGGCTGCCTTTTCCTACAATCATGACACGACTCAGTTCAGAAGATTTAATTTGGTCAATTGCAAAACCAATGAATGGAACACCTGACGGAATATGTCCTTGTGTTGGTGCAAAGCCAGGCATACCATGCTTTTTCACGAAGTTCATAAGTTCCGCTTTTTCAAGTTCGCCTCTTTTGACACCAAGTGCTGCTATCATTTTGTAATTCGCCTCTGGCACATCCCCTGCACCAGCAGGTTTTGTGATATCCGGATTCTGCATTTCCACAGAATATTTGTCCACATCTGTGATCTTAAGTCCGCCTTTGTCAAGAGGTTGTGTGATCAATGCCGTTATGACCGCTTGTGGAGAGGAACCCGTTCCAACAGTGTGACGACCGACCAAACTCAAATTTACAACCGGTGATATGCCGTCATCTCCTGATACCAATACTGCAAAACCACCCAATACATCTTCGAGAATCGGCAATCCTTTTTTCACGTGATCCTTACCATTCATGCCAAGTTTTGCAGTTGCTCCACCGCCTACTACTACAACGTTTTTATATACACCAGATTTGACCAAAGCAGCTGCACTGATGAGCGCATGCGTCGGGCCTGCACAGAATCCTCGTGTATCCGAACCAGTGGCGTTTAAGAACCCTGAACCTTCCGCAATTGCCTTGGCAAAATTACCTCCACCTCTCTGATTCATATCCCCACAAGCTTCCTCTGAACATTCAATTACATATTCAACTTCATCAAAAGAAATATCTGTTTGAGCCATCAAATGCTTGACTGCGAGAACACCAGACGCTTTTGCGACCAAATTTTCAAACATGACATGGGCATTGAGATTGGTATCGAAATCATGAGCTTTCTTCACACAACCGACGAGCTTTTTATCATGATAAATGCCTTCACTATGGTGATCCACCACCAGTGAAAGGATTGTTTCTTCAGGTTCACCCTCTTTTAGAAGATTGATTTCATTTTCACTAAAAAGTTTGTGATTCGCTAGTTTTGTTTTTAACTCAGTTGTAAACGATTGACTCAACTTCACAAGATCAAATACATCCGAAATTTTCATCATGCAAATGAACTCATCTTGGGGCATGATTTCACCAAATTTGCCGTAACGATCACCTTTTACAGGTTGTGTATACCACGGCATAGCCAAATCATTTAGGCTCTCTGGAGTCCTATTGCCGATAAACACTTGATTTGGAGCATAATTCACGACTTCATCGTATGACCTTAATGAGTCTCTTAGTTTTTCCAGATATTCAGAATTTTGATTGGTCTTCTTTTCAACAGTGGCAGTTGTACCATTGTGCACAATCATATCAGGTGCGTGCACGAGAATATAACTAGCATTTTTAAGAACTGGATTGGTCATATAAACACCTCCGGCATATTCTTTACTCAAGTAAAAATTAGATGGGACAAGCCCATCTAATTTAAGTCTTAGTCTTCAAAAACAGTTTGCCCGTCCACTTCAGTTTCAAGTGCCACAAGTGCCTTTTCCACCAATTTTCTACGAAGCAATTTCTCTTCGATAGCTTCAAGTGAAGGGTTCCCGAGTGGATGAGGTATTGCAATTGTCGGTATGATTCTATTCGCTCCTACCGTCAGTGAAATTGGAACTACCGTACACATATGAACGACTGGAATACCTGCACGTTCTATTTCTTTAACCATCGTTGCACCGCAACGAGTACAGGTACCTCAGGTTGAGGTGAGAATCACAGCGTCAACATTGTTTGCGAGCAAATCCTTGGCTATATCTTCCGCATACTTCACTGAATTGGCGACTGAGGTTCCGTTTCCAACAGTAGAATAAAAATACTGAAAGAGGCTCCCAATCTTGCCTTCATGCTCCAAATCTCTGAGCACATCCATAGGTACCACTCTATTAGGGTCTAAATTGGCATAGGTGGGATCATAACCCCCATGAGCAGTTTCATGATCTGCCTCGCTGAGTGTTTTGAATGTGGAAATGTCATAACGGCCATATTTCGAAGCCGACGATGATTCAATTCTATCAGGATTGTGTTTAGGGACAATGCCCCCTGAAGTCACTACAGCTATCTTTGCCTTGGTTATATCCTTAATGGCCGGTTTTGCTGCTACTCTATCAAATATAGGCATAGGATACTCTGTCGTAAAGCTTTCGCCTTTTAGCTTCTTGACGAGCATATTGACAGCACGCATGGATCCACGCTCTTCACTGAACACGTTCACGCGTAATCCTCTTGTAATGGTGCCTTCTTCATCGGGGGTCCCAATATTCTCACCATTTATGATCTTGAGAGCCATTTTGGCCACAGATGGAAGTGCTTTTCTCATTCCAGCAGCCGAATCACTGGTCTTGATAATCAATACGTCTTTCTTGAACACATCGACTCCAGGATTCTCTTCGTACATCGCTGTGAAAGCTTTAAGGTCCATTTCATCCTGTACCATTTTCACAACAGTTCCACATGCCATTCCGTAACGTCCAGCGTTGAATGCCGGACCTGCGATGAGCATATCTGGATTGGCTTTCTTGATCATCTCAAGTATTTCGGATTTTGCACTTTCTAAATTTTCATTGAAATACGAATCCCCACAAACAACAGTCGCAACTATTTCAGCTTCATCGCCCAATAGTTTGGCGAGTTGTTGTGAAATTACCGGGAGTTCTACTGATACATGTGGTTTTACATTTGCCTTTTCTTCGCCTCCAATGCCAGCGAAGAATTGATTTATATAGTGGACAACCCTAGCTTTTGCCATGGTAAATCCCTCCTCACAAAAATTAATCGTTAAATTTGCAGAACTCATTTCTAATGGTTTGCATTTCGCTGATGATCTCATCGACATCCAAAACCATCTCCATCATACTGATTTGTTCTTCGTATAGATCAGAATTCACTTCATCTTTAAATTCAGGTTCACATGCATGATAAACTCTAAGACCGAGTTCCACACCCGCCAAAGGGCCGGCAAACGTTGGATCTCCTGCAGTTACTGTTTCAGCTGCTAGACCAGCAGCTTCAGCTTCCGATGCACCTATGATTACAACAACGTTTTCAGCACCGTAAAGTTCTACAGCATCCTTCACACGTTTTTGATTTTCTAAGTCCATCGCGCCTGCAGCCGTTCAGACAAAACATTCTGTTGAAGAAAAAATCACTTCGCAATCCAATGGTTTAAGACATTCTTGTATCGCTGGCCCAGGAATTCCATCCCTATCGCCAATGATCACAATTTTTTTGCCATCATATCTACTCATGTTATACCTCCTCATTTTATGTGTTCTTACCAGTTTAATATCAATACATTCTTGCAGTCATCTTGTTGAATCCAACTTCACTTGTCGCACCTGTTATGGCTTGTATTTCTACTTCGATACTGCCGTCGGCTCTTAATGAACCGTCAAAGCCACCAGCAATGACATCAATCACTTCTTGATGGCCAATCAAGCGATCAAGTTTTGGAAGGATGATTGTCATATTTGCGTTGCCTCCTGTGACACAAGCATCACCCGATGGATCCGAGTCAGCAAGCGATTGTGAAGCTCCATCCCTACCTGCGTATTCATCAGTCAGAAGTACTGTTTTTATTCCCTTTTCAGAAATTTTCTTACAGTTCATGATCAAATCGGTATCGGGGTTTCCAAAACCTTCTTCAGAAATTATGACTCCATCAAGCCCCAGATATTCGGCCAATTTCGCCGTCCAATTGGATGAACGTTCTTTATCGGCCAAGTATACGTTTTCATTTGTGATGATTACTCCCACAAAGTTGTACTCTTTGCCATGTAATTTGTATAAATCATGAATAACTGGATTGTTTAAATGGATGTACGTCGTGTTTTTATCACATGCTGAAACACAATTTCCGGAAACAATGGCACCATCCATGACTTCAGTAGGATAAAGAAGGGTTGGCACAATTTTTTTCGCATCCACACCATAGACATAAGTGTCATGCAACAAACCTTGTGTTTGCAACATGTATACATATGCGACTTTAGGTAAATCCGGGAATTCTTCGTGAGATTTGAATAATGGTTTGGTTTCGTAAATCTCAATGTCATCAGGTGTGACATTTCTTCCTGCCTCACCCAAAAATTTTGCAGCCTTAAAACCGATCAGTCTTACAGCGTATTCATGTTCATGCTGTTTAATTCCCTCGTGAGGTTCTGCAATGATTACGACGTTGCACAATTTTGAAAAAGGCGTAAAGTCGGCACCAGGACCGGTCATATCAACTATTCCCTCTTGGAAACCGACGATCTTACCAGTGGTCATTACTGCGGCTCCTTTAAGCACATGAGTGCGACCCTCTCCAACTGTATCCACTTTACTCAAAATTCCAGGGAAAATGCCACCAGGTCCATCCACCTTCACTCTAGGTTCAATAACATCTTTAACCGGCGTGATTCTAACACTTTCTCCTGGTCTGACGATCTCCACATCAATGGAACGAATGTGGTCATCACCTGAAATCGCATTGATCAATGCTTCTTTTTCAACATAAAGAATTGAATTTTTCACTTCTGTTTTGTCTCCAAATTGTATATCTTGAATGTTGATGTTTCCTATTTCAAGACGCATGGGAGTACCTCCTTTCTAACGCCGATCAAATGTATTTCTGAATCATGGATTCCACATTGGACTTAGTAGCGGCGTCTTTTACTACCTCATCGGTTTTGACACCATCTTTGTAAATGGCGATGGTTGGAAGACCGAGTACACGTTCTTTGATGGCAAGTCTTCTTGCTTGTGTGGTGTCCAATTTTACGAATTTGATTTTTTCACCATAAATAACTTCCAGTGCTTCCACATCTGGCATCAGTGCTTTGCATGGTTCGCATCCTTCGCTCCAAAAATCCACCAGTACAGGTGAATCACTTTGTAAAACCTCAGTATCGAAGTTGTCTTTGTTGACTGCCAACATGACTTTTCCTCCTTAAATTTTTGTTGTTTTATTATCAATCTAGCGTAAAAAAAGTTACACTGATTTGACAACTGCATGATAAAACAAATCCAAATCAATAATCATGAAATCTTCCAATATCCTGTCTGACCACTCAGGTGTGGGTTTGTCATTCACCAGCTTGTCATGAACCAGAATTGCATTTTCTATCATCATGAGTGAATTGACATCGAGTATGTCACATGGCTCTAAAGCTATTGATTTATAAGGGGTCTCGTTTGGTTTGATACTCCCCGACAACGGATGTGTCAACAACTTGAAATGCTTATGGATCTCATCCCTCACTTTTATTAGTACGTCGAGATATTGACCTTCGACAAATTTCATTTTAGACCCTTCAAAAGCATATCTTACTTTCGGGTTGTTGGTAATAACAATCATTCTGATCCCTCGTTTTTATATGCCATAAATAGACATTCAAAATTCAAAAATATTATAAGTATAGTTTATCTAAAAATTAACAAGATGACAAGGTGATTCCATCATTTTAATATATAATTATTTTAATAAGTAAAATCCATCTGTAATCATCAACAGATGGATTTTATCAGTTCGATTTAATTCATTTTTTCTTCTTGCTTATTTTCATTGCAAGCTCAAGTGCGACATCGGGCACATATTTCATGGAATCGAGCGGTGGCCTGACGTAACCAGAATTTTCTTGTCTTTTAGGGAGTTTGAGTTTCTTGTTTTCTATATCTTGATATGGAATTGCGGATAAAAGATGTGAGATGCAGTTGATGCGAGCGTTGCGTTTCATATCCGATTCAATGACATACCATGGGGATGATTCAGTATCGGTGTACTGGAACATGACATCTTTTGCCTTGGAGTACTCTACCCACCTGGATCTGGCCTCTAAATCCATCTCACTGAGTTTCCAGTTTTTCACTTCATCATTTATACGATCTTGAAATCTTTTTTCTTGCTCTTCATCGCTTACCGAGAACCAATATTTGATCAAAATGATTCCAGATCGAATCAACATCTCTTCGAAATCTGGGACAGATTTGAAAAAATCCCAATACTCCTCATCGGTGCAAAAACCCATAACACGCTCTACACCCGCTCTGTTATACCAACTTCTATCAAATAATACAATCTCACCGGCACTTGGCAGATGAGCTGCATAGCGCTGAAAATACCACTGAGTCCTCTCTTTTCCCGTGGGCTTTGGAAGCGCAACCACTCTGCAAGTCCTGGGATTCAGACTTTCTGTGATTCTTTTGATGGCACCACCTTTTCCTGCAGCGTCTCTGCCCTCAAAAATGACAACCACTTTAAGTCCCTCCTGAACCACCCATTCCTGAAGTTTGACGAGTTCACTTTGAAGTTCTGCGAGTTTCTTTTCATACACTTTTCTTGGAAGTTTCATTCTTTCATTTCCCTTCTGATCGATTTGTTTCAATTGATACCCAAATGATTCAAAATACAACATGTATCCTCCCAGGATTATGCCGAATCAGAACTGAGTCAGCTTTGGTTTTATTCCTTATCTCCAAGATATGCCTTTTTTAGCTCATCAAGATTGAACTTTTTCATTTCCAGAAATGCCTTTGTGTCTCTCTCAATTGCTTCAGAATCCTTGTCATCCATCATGTCATTCAAAATTGTTGGAGATATCTGCCATGATACGCCGAATCGGTCCTCAACCCATCCATATAATTCGCTGAAATCATATTGAACGAGGGGCATCAATGCCTGACCACCATCGTAGTATATCAAAACAAAAAACTACAATTTTAAAGTAACTGTAGTTTTTTGAAATAAAATCTCAACTATCAAATTTAATCAATCCATCAGATCCTTATGCATATTAAAAATTAATTTATATCCCATATCGGTTGGATGAAGTGGTATTGGACCAGAATAATCAGGATCAACCATGAATGCCAATGTACTCAAATCTCCTACTACAAGTCTATTGGGGTTGCCGTATGCTTCAAAAATCGAATAGACATCCACCACTTTATAGTCAAAGATACCAGCAAAATAGTGAATAGGTACATTGAGTCCTTGAATCGCAGGATCCGCAAACTGATATAGTCGAGGACTAAATTTAAGCGGATTAAATACTGTGTTGACATAAATATCCGCATTCGGATTTAACTCTCTAATCCGGTTGATGATAATCACCCAATTGGATGTGAAATTATACACCAGACCTGGTAATTCTGATGATAATCCCGTCAGCATCTCATTAAATTGATAATGTGTTGTCAAATCATTTTCCCATTCAGATAAATCGGCTAACAGTGACTCAAAATCAACAGTATAGTCTGGATTCAAATAGAAATTGTAAACAACTCCTCCAAGTGCCTCAAGAAATGGTCCCAACAAATCATTGCCACCAATACTGATGGTAATGACTTCTGAAGCGACAATGGCAGTTTGTGCTCCAAAATAATCAAATGGGTCATTCAAAGATATAAGCAAATCTTCACTTGTAGCTCCATCATATGACATGTTGAAGTACTTCTCATTTCCTAATTTCTTGTTTAAATGTTCATTAAAAAGATCTGTATATCCTACAAGATCAGTGGCCCCAGTTCCATATGCGATGGAATCCCCCAGAGCAGTATAAACAATTCCCTGTTTTGTCACCCCGAAAACTGTTGATGAAAACACCATTATGATTGTCGTAAAAACAGCTAAAAAAAATTTTGTTTTCTTGAAATTCATTTTAATTCACTCCTTTGATCAATCACTAACTCTACTTTGCTTCACCTCTTGTCTTATGTATGAGAATAATATGCGAATTCATGTAAAAGTGAATAACATCATTTGGTTAACATAATACCCTGTTCAGTATATAATTAACCATATTATTTTTTGATCTGACATATTGACAATTAAAAGCAACTCGCTGCCGAGGAAGGACTTGATAAGATCAGCATGCGTGCAGTTGCAAGCAGAAGCGGCATTGCTGTGGGTTCAATATATAATTATTTTCCTGCGAAAAGCGACCAGATTTCAGCGACTGTCCAAAAAGGTTCTACAGAATACCCATCATTCTTCACACATCACTCTATGAGTTTTTCAGATGACGAAAAATCTACTGGTCGTGAAATCATGCTTTATTATGTGTGGCGTGAACGTTATAACATCAAAGGGTGAAAGGGTCTCACAGCAATAATTTTTTCATTGTCATTTGTAAGAATTGTATTGAGTCTTCTCCCACAAAACATGTGGTCTAGTGTTGATTCCCCACTCTCTTGGGGCATTTACAGGAACATTCCTTTTGCAATTATAGGAATCATCATCATTGTCCTTTTTTATACCAGTTCAAGGAGGCACGAGGATCGCTCTTTCAAAAGCATGCGCTTATATATGGACTATTCTTATTGGATTCAATGATATGAGAAGGTAATAAGTAACCGTCGCCAGTTTCGTATGAAACGGCGACGGTTTTCATTTGTTATAACGCTCTAAGTATGGGTAATTAGCATATAGAACTAATGAATTCTACTTAAGGAGGTATAATCATGAGTGAAATGAAATGTCCCGTTACAGGTCATACATCTAAACCGGTATCAGGAAGTGGTACATCAAACAAGGATTGGTGGCCAGAACTGTTGAACCTTAGAATTCTTCATCAAAATTCAAGTCTAAGCAACCCTCTTGGTCCTGCTTTCAACTATGCTGAAGAATTTAAAAAACTTGATTTGAATGCAATAAAAAAAGATCTTTATGATCTGATGACAGACTCTCAAGATTGGTGGCCTGCCGATTACGGTCACTATGGACCTCTATTCATACGCATGGCTTGGCATAGTGCCGGTACTTACAGAATGGGAGATGGTCGTGGTGGAGCTGGAGACGGAACGCAAAGATTTGCTCCACTCAACAGCTGGCCCGACAACGTGAACCTCGACAAAGCACGAAGGCTACTCTGGCCTATCAAGCAGAAATATGGTAATAAAATCTCATGGGCTGACCTCATGATTCTCGCTGGAAACTGCGCTCTTGAATCAATGGGGTTCAAGACTTTTGGGTTTGCTGGAGGTCGGGAGGACGTTTGGGAACCTCAGGAAGATGTCTATTGGGGAACAGAAAGTGAATGGCTTGGTGACAAACGTTACTCCGGAGACCGTGAACTCGAGAATCCTCTTGCTGCAGTCCAAATGGGTCTGATCTATGTCAATCCTGAAGGTCCGGGTGGTCAACCTAGTGCTGTAGCATCAGGTCGCGACGTTAGAGAAACATTTGCAAGAATGGCAATGAATGATGAGGAGACAGTGGCACTTATAGCTGGAGGCCACACATTTGGTAAATGTCATGGAGCTGGTCCAGCAACACATGTCGGACCTGAACCCGAGGCGGCAAGTATAGAAGATCAGGGTCTAGGATGGAAGAGCACTTTTGGCAGTGGCCATGGTGGTGATACGATTAGTAGTGGAATTGAAGGCGCATGGAAACCGAACCCGACCAAGTGGGATATGGGTTATTTTGAAACACTTTTCAAATATGACTGGGATTTGGTTAAAAGTCCCGCTGGAGCATGGCAATGGATTCCAACTGATCCTGCTGCAGCCGAAACAGTAGTCGATGCGCATGATCCTTCAAAGCATCATCCCCCAATGATGACCACTGCTGATATGTCACTTAGAATGGATCCGATTTATGGACCAATCGCCAAGCACTATCGTGATCATCCGGAGGATTTCTCTGATGCTTTCGCACGTGCATGGTTTAAACTGACACATCGTGACATGGGACCGCGTTCACGTTATCTTGGTCCAGAAGTACCTTCAGAAGATCTGATTTGGCAAGATCCGGTTCCTGAAGTTGATCATGAATTGATAGAAGACCAAGACGTTTCAAACATCAAAAAAATGATTTCAACTTCTGGTTTAACTATATCTCAACTTGTCACTACTGCTTGGGCTTCAGCATCCACTTTCCGCGGTTCAGATAAACGCGGTGGAGCCAATGGAGCACGAATCAGACTCAAACCGCAAAAGAACTGGGAAGTCAATCAGCCGATTGAACTTGAGAAGATTCTAAAAGTATATGAAAAAATTCAAATGGATTTCAACAGCAATCAAAGTGTTGAAAAAAAGGTTTCCATGGCAGATTTAATCATTTTAGGAGGCTGTGCAGGCATTGAACTTGCTGCAAAAAATGCTGGTTTTGATGTTACCATTCCGTTTTTCCCAGGTCGTACAGATGCATCTCAAGAGCAAACTGATGTAGAGGCATTTTCTGTACTTGAACCTAAGGCAGACGGCTTCAGGAACTATCTAAAAACAAAGTTTTCTGTGAAACCTGAAGAACTCCTGATTGACAGAGCGCAATTGCTCACACTCACAGCGCCTGAAATGACAGTTTTAATTGGAGGACTTAGAGTTTTGGATACCAATTTTGACCAGTCCCCAAACGGTGTTTTTACCAATAGACCTGAAGCACTCACCAATGACTTTTTCGTGAATCTCATTGATATGAATACTGTGTGGAAGCCGGTATCAAAAGAGGGCGATATATTTGAAGGCCGTGACCGCACAACTGGTGATCTCAAATGGACCGGAACAAGAATTGATTTGATTTTTGGTTCAAATACCCAACTTAGAGCCATATCAGAAGTTTATGCAAGTGATGATTCCAAAGAAAAGTTTGTAAATGACTTCATATCCGCTTGGAATAAAGTAATGAATGCGGATCGATTTGATTTAGCATAATAAATAAAACCGTCACCGAATTATATTGATTTGGTGACGGTTTTATTTTGCGAATAATTTTGTTAAACTATGTGTGACCTATCTGATGATTCGTGCATCTAATAAGTAGGAGGTCCAAATGGATGATATAGTAATACTCATAGAAAAATTGATGGCAGAATATTCAAATGATCTAAAACGGACTGCTTACGTTATGCTTGGTGACGAACAACTCTCAGAAGATGTCACACAGGAAACGTTTATAAGTTTTTTAAGAATCATCATAAATTCAGAGGTGACTCCAGCTACAAGACTTATCTTTACCGAATTCTACTCAACCACGTAAAAATGCACTGGCCCAAGAAAACGCCTCAAACACTTGACTCATTGATTGAAAACAGCGATGTTCTAGTATTTGAGGATCTGCTTGTGAATAACCTTGACCTCCATCATGCACTAAGGCAACTAAAAGATACATATAGAGAAGTGATTACTCTACATTACTTCAATGAGTACAGTATTGAAGAAATCGTAACAATCCTGGACCTATCAAACAGCAATGTGAAAATGCGGCTAAAAAGAGGCCGGGACGTCTTAAAGAAACATCTGATTGGAGGTATAAACTCATGAACGATTGGCAAAAATCAACTCAAAACATCAATTTCAGAGGTCATGACGAAGTCTTATCAAAAATCAGTGTCCTAAAAAATGAAAAGAAAAGCCTGGTACAAAAGATTTCTGACCTTATAATCTCTATAAAGATTATCCGGATTATGTCCTCAACGTAACGCTCACACAATGGTTCAGTGGCGACTCCGTCCTGGCATTAGAAATTATTTACGGTTTTGATGTAGCAACCATCAACGATGATGTCCATGTGATCAAAGCCGGAATGTCGCTTGGATTATATGATTTCAAAAATGTGCTCGAGTCGATGTCGAACGTGAAATCAGACATTTATGATGAAACCAAAAAAAATATTTGCTATTTTCTTGGACATTTCATAGGAGTTGAGATCTCTGATTTTGAACTGGAGAGTTTTAAAGCCAGTAGGAACTCCTATGAGAAACCAACTTTCAGTGGAAAGTTCAGCCATATGTTTGGCAATATTTACAGGCTCAATGCCGATTCACAAAGCGACTTATTACCACTTCGGAGCGAAACCGACACGCAATCAGACTAGCAGAATTGATGATCATTAAAGGACAAGAAACCATAAGCAAAGGTGATGAGCTGCTATCCAAGGGCAAAATAGCCGAAGCTATTTCATGGTGTGACGAAAATCGGTCCCTTCACTCTCTCAAAATATTGTCATCACTTTATAGTAGGGGAAATACTGTCGAAGATGATTTGGAATTCAGTCAAAAATTAGGTGGCATCGACATCTCAAAATCAATCTATTATACAAATCTAATGATCTCTGAATATGGTGAAGAAGAGAACTTAAGGAAGAGTCTGAGATTTATGAAAAATTGATTCTTATGAATCCTGAAAATTCTTACTTGCATGAGGCATACACAATTTCACTAATCAATCAAGGGCGCTTCTCTGAAGGCATGGAATACTTGGCAGATCATGTTTCTAAATCGAGACGTCTATATATGATCAGCAACTATTTTATACTTGCCAATCTTACCGATCTTATGGACGATACCCTACTGGAGCATTTGAAGTCCATAAAAAGCATTGACCATTATAGCGATTTCCACGAGCAGATCCGTAACGGTGAATATGAAAAAGCCAAATTATGGCTGGATAGCCAACAGGAAAGCGATTTGAAGCAAATGTATCAGTTGCTCTTTGAGGACGCTTTCAAACACCTGAACACTGAAATGACTTATGATGATTTCTTCAACAAATATATTGAAGCTACTAGAACTATGAAGACAGATAGTATTTCAAATTTGCTGAAAGAGGTCAAACGATATCACAACTGGTTTTAGCCCATAAAAAAAAGACTTGAGTTTTCAAGTCTTTTTCCAATTTCAATATTATTCTTAATTAACTATAGTACTTTTTTTCCCGAAATGAGCGAGATTACAAAGATTACTAAAAATACGAAAAATAATATCTTTGCAATACCAGTTGCTGCTCCTGCAATTCCTCCGAAACCTAGAAATCCTGCGATTAACGCGATAACGAGAAAAATTATTGAATATCTTAACATTTTATGTTCCCCTTTCTGTTAATAGTTTATTCATACCCTATACGATACTTTTCAATCTTTTAGGTAAATTGTCAACTTTTAGCTTGACAATCCATAAATGATGCATTGTATTTTAACTAAGTTAAATTATTTTACCTTAGTTAAAATATAGCGAATGGAGAGTGTATGAAAGAAACCAAAAGAGAGCGAACTCAAAAAGAAATAGTCGACGCCGCCAAAACCATCATCCATGACAAGGGCCATGAAGCAATAACTGTAAGAAACTTGGCTGACCTGACCGGATATTCACATACTAATCTCTATTACTATTTTAGAGATCTTGGTGCCCTACTATGGACTTTACGACTCGATATGATCAATGACATGATTGCTGAGCTAACAACCAACACATCCTCTCATGAAGATATATTCGATGATATTCTTAATAAGTTCAACAGTTATATAGACTACTTTTTTAGTCATCCCAATGTTTTTCGTTTTTTTTACTTCTATCCATTTATCCAACCAGATGGTGATGACAGTTATCAGAATCTAGATCAAAAATTCAATGGTATATGGCAAACGTCATTTGTCAGATTGATCCAAGAAGGAATCGTCAGTACAGAAAACTTGGAGATTGTTGCTAAAACCATTATTTATGCCATGCAAGGCATGATTATGTTAAGCTTTTCATCAGGTGGCTCTTCAACAAAAAAGGAAATAAAAAATGAGCTCGAAAGGCTCATCAAATATTTATTCAGAATCTAAGTGAAATTTTAGGAGGTCCTGAGTTATGAATCAAGGAGTTAGAATCAATTTTCAGCCGCTCATGCGAGTCGCATGGTATCTGGCACTTTTGATGTTATTGATCATACCTGCCCAAATCATTATCTATGTTGTTGCTCCCCCACCAGAAACTGTTTTAGGTTTTTTTGAGCTCTTTCAAGAAAATGCACTTTTAGGTCTTGTCAGTTTGGATTTTCTTTATCTTTTCAATAATATCATAGTAGTGGTCATATATCTTGCCCTTGCGGCAATCTTGTTTCATGAGAGACCAACATCGATAGCATTGGCATTGGTATTTGGAATAATTGGTGTTGCATGCTATTATCCCTCAAATCCCGCATTTGAGATGATGACGCTAAGTCATAAGTATTTTTTGGCACAACCATCGCATCAACTGATCTATTTAGGTGCTGGCGAAACGTTGATGGCTGGCTATACAGGAACTACATTCAACGTCTACTATGTACTCAGCACAATTTGTCTTTTGCTTTTTTCATATGCTCTATTAAAAAGCCCCAAATTCAAGAAATCAATTGGTTGGTGGGGATTGGCTTCAAGTTTCTTTATGATTATTCCATCATCAGCCGGAACACTCGGTATGATTTTCTCATTGTTGTCACTGATTCCCTGGGTGGTCTTCGTCATATTGGTAATGATTCATCTCAGAAAAATTACTCTCAATGGATTCCAATCCTGTAACACTTGAAAAACAGGCATGGGCTTCACGCCTGTGCCAGCTCAGGATATGCGAGTGGATACTTTAGAACCATACCTTTATGAGAGCGGAACATCCATCCGCTGTTTTTTATATCTTCTTTTTCAAGTCCTATGATCATTCCAGCCACGTCGAAATTAAAATTCACCATCATTGCTCCTGTTTTATCTACAAGATCATTTAGCGAGAATTCTGATTTTGAAAACACATCATAGATTTCAAGCCCTTGCTCTCCCTCCAAAATATCAGCTATGATCAGTATCTCGTCATCCACTCTATAGATTTTATCATTGAAGCCGTGATGGTAATAAAAACTCAAAATATGCTCATCATCAATAATTTCAAACCTGGACCCTTTTAGAACTGAATTCTTTTTAGCCTCTATAAGTTCTTCAAGACTCAAATGTGCCTTCTCCAGCTTCACAGTGGACTTGAGTGGGTTTTGCCATGAATATCTGACCGCAGGTACTTCACTAAAACCACATCTATTATAAAGTGACATAGCTTCAATATCAGCTGCCAGATAATAAAGTGAAAACGATTCATCAAAATCACTTATGATTTTTTGAATCAATTCATAGGCAAGTCCCCTTCTTCTATATTCCGGATCGGTCATAACTGTGCCAATTTGTATCGCTTGCACTTCCTGTCCTTCGATGATCAGTGTCATTTTATTGGCAGAGGCATTGGCGATAATTCTACCCTGATCCTCAAAACTATATGGGATGTATCGATCATTCCAACATCCATCTTGATACCATGCTTCAAAAGAAATTCCAAATGTGTTTTTTGCAAGAGTATCAAAGGAAAGTCTTAGAGCATCATTTGTTTTATAGTTTTTTACAAATTCCATAAGTTCACCTCATATCATTCTTTTTCGAGTATTATCATATAGAACTTACCATGTCAATTTATCTGACCTTATTGAAAACTATAGAACTGTTCATTTTAAATGGGACAAATTTGCTTTATAATAATCACAGATTGAATATACTTTTGTGGAGGATTTAAATGCAAAATCAAGCAGCAGCAAAAAAAAATAGTAGAATCAGCACTAAGGATTTGGTAACAACAGGTTTGCTCACAGCAATGGTCCTTGTGGCGACCATGTTTATCAACATTCGTTTACCAATCTCCATCAATGGAGGATTAATCCATATGGGTAATGTTGTTCTATTTTTATCCGCATTCGTTTTCGGAAAAAAGAAAGCAATGATTGCAGGCGCATTTGGAATGGGAATGTTTGATCTTTTAGCAGGTTGGACAACATGGGCTCCATTTACATTTGTCATTCGAGGTGTAATGGGTTATGTAATTGGTAGCATTGCTTATACAGGTGGCAAAAACGGAAACAATATTCTTTACAATTTTCTAGGAATAATAGTAGCTGGATTTTTTATGATCGGAGGCTATTACTTGACTGAAGTGATTCTTTACGGCAATTGGTTGGCACCTGCAACATCAATTCCAGGTAATTTATTGCAGCTGTTTTTTGGTTGTCTTTCATTATTCATAGCCCCAGTAATAAAAAAAGCAATCCAGTATACAGGAGGTAACTGATGAAGAATATCATGCTAATGACACCTGGCCCCACCACCATACACGAATCTGTCAGAATGGCCGCATCGCTTCCAATCACCAATCCTGATTTAGACCCAAGTTATTATGAATTTCATAAAAAAACATGTGATGACCTTAAAGCAATATTTCATACTCAAAACGAAACATTAATCCTAGATGGTGAAGGCATCTTAGGACTTGAAGCGAGTTGTGCTTCTCTTATCGAACCTGGAGATCGTGTGCTATGTATTGACAACGGCATCTTCGGAAATGGATTTGGTGACTTTGCCAAAATGTATGGAGCTGAGGTCATTTACTTTAAAACGGATTATGAAAAATCTGTATCTCCTGAATTATTGGAATCCTTCTTGGCTGAGGACCACAATTTTAAGTTGGCAACATTGGTACATTGCGAAACGCCATCGGGTATTACCAATCCTGTGGATCAAATTTGTCCAATACTGAAAAAATATGGGATGCTTTCTGTTGTTGATTCGGTTTCAGCACTTGGAGGCGAAGAACTATTTGTAGACGATTGGCAAATGGATGTCGTCATTGCAGGGAGCCAAAAATGTCTCTCAGCAGCTCCCGGACTTACACTTATGAGCATTAGTTCAGATGCGTGGAATATGATTGAAAGTCGCAAATCACCAATAACAGGATTTTACTTAAATCTAACAATTTGGAAGAACTGGTATGAGAACAAATGGTTCCCATATACACAACCAATTAGTCAAATCTATCAACTCGAAGTTGCGCTCACTAGAGCGATAAATGATTCGGCGCTTATATCTAGACACCATCAAATGGCACAGGCTACTCGTGAAAGTTTCATAAAAGCGGGATTTGATCTCTATGCCAAAGATGGTTTCTCCAATACAGTAACTACAGTTTGTATGCCAATAGGTATGACGTTCAAGGAGTTGTTTGATACTTTACTTGAAGAACATAGCATCTTGATAGGCGGAGGTATAGGTCATCTGAAAGATCAAGTATTTAGGATTGGTCATATGGGTGAGAATTGCTATCCGGACAAGATATGGTTAACACTGAGGGCGTTGGACCAGGTTTTCGAGAAATTTAACATCAAAAAATCCTCATCATTACACAAAAACTTTACAGAAGAAATATCATCATTTATTTAATCTGATTTGATCATGACTCCAAAATCCTAAGTACAGATAAATACCTAAAACAGCATTGAAACCTGTCGCTGCGAAAACACTGAAACGTTCCATGATTCCAAAATACTCTTTAGATACAATGCCAGTTCCAATCGCACCGGCAAACATCAGAGAAAGGGCGATACTCGCCCAGATTGCGAGAGATCTATATTTTTTTTCTCGATAGCCTCCTATCATCATAAATAACAGTGATACGATTGAAAAAAGAACAACTGAACTTGTTACCACATAAACATGCATAACATCCTGAAATTTCCCTGCATACCCACTGTCTGATAGCGGAAACATGGCATATCCTACACTGGAAACCCAGTTCATAACCGCAAAGAGGTAAATACCTATGCGGAGTGTCTTATTGAGCTTATCGCCAATATACACGCAAACCATCATAATGGAAACTATACCTGAAATATTATATAAAGATGCAAGCTGATTCCACAACATATTAGACGGAGCGTTGGAAGCACTTAAATCGCTGACTGCTTGTGACATCCAGTTATAATTCGGATACGCCATAGGTGAAAATACAACTGCAGCAGTATATGAAAGTAGACTCAACACACCTAATAAACCAAGCCAATTGATCAATGTTTTTTTCATTCAATATCCTCCGAATCATCTTCTATAATACTAATTTATCGCACAAAGTCATTTTAAACAATGTCTCACAAACCATACGATGTCCTTGTTACTATTGATACTGCATAACGATCATATGAAACATAACAGATTATTATGCTTCATCAATTGCTTTTTTGATGGTTTCATGACAACAAATCCCAAGAGGATTATAAATTTCACATTGACAGTTTTTCATCGCTCCAGTATATTCTATGACTTTATTCATATTTTTGTTCCCGATTGATCTAACTGCATCTTTTACCTGATCAAATGTAACTTTGTTACAGTAACATGCATACTTTGGATCTGCATCATTCTTATACCAGATTGGTTCTTTTACCTGCTTTTTTTCGATAATTACATGTTCATCTAAACTAAAATACACGGTATTACAACTCTCGTTCATGCAAATTGCAAAATCAAGATTGTTAATGGATTCGAGAAATTCTTTATTGACAATATGTCTAACAGTTACATTTTTTACAAGTCTACCTGCTTCACGACATACTGGACATTTGGGAATATTTTGCTCAATAACGACGAGTTCAATAATTCCGCTACAACAATTGTTATTTGCATCACTTGACATTATTTTTCCTCCTTAATCCTTATAATGATTTATTATAACATATCGATTATTGTTTAATTCCTGTCAATTGGGGCATAAATTAAAAAGAGTCTAAACTTGTAGAGTTTTAAAAGGAGGAACACAATGGCAGTAATTAAAGTTATCGAAATTTTGGCTGAGTCTGATCAAAGTTGGGAAGATGCAACCAATGAAGCATTTAAAGCCGCTTCAAAAACTGTGAAGAACATCAAGAATATATATATCAAGGATTTTCAGGCTGTGGTTGAAAACGATCAAATCACAAAGTATAGAGTGAATACAAAAATATCTTTCCTAGTTGAATAACAATAGACAAAAAATTAAGGCGTCCTAAGGGTCGCCTTTTTCTTTGTCGCTTGGTACACTATATCATCCACTCAATCCATTTTTCAAAAATTGTATGAGTTGATCCACTGCATTCAACAGATCGTTTTCATCCATTTCAGGTTCAATCAGTTTGTCGATATTATTTAAGTAAATGGAAACAGTTGTGTGGATAAACTCAATTGAATATTTTGAATCAAATTGTCCATTTGATATGCCTGTCTCAATCAGATTCATTAGAAAATCTTTTCCGAAGTCTGGAAAACATGAGATGATCAGGTTTTTTATACTTTCACTCTCACTAAGATAGAACCTAAAAAAACTGGAATATCGGGGTTCATGATGAGCATATTTAAGACTCATGATTGACATCTTTTTTAAGTAACCAAAAAAATCACTGGTATCGGTTAAAGGTGTTGGATGTGACATAAAGAAATCTAATTTATCAAGTCCGATTCTATGAATCATCGACAAATAAAGGTCCGTTTTATCATAAAACCTGTAATAGAAACTACCTTTATTCATCTTTATAGCTTTCAAGATGCTATTGAGCGAAGCAGATTCAAAGTTATTGCATGAAAACTCATCTAATGCAGCCTGAAAAATCTTATCCTCTTTTACTAACGGGTTGACACCATGATCATCCAAAAACTTTACTTTACCTGTCATAACTACCTCTTTTAATCGTTTAGTATAAAAACAAACCCATTCCAATTAGTATTGTAGATAGAATAACCACACTTATATTGAGCCGCATCATTTTTCGCTTATCCTTCAATGTAGTTATTGCAAATTGTCTAAAGCCATCATAATTGAATAAAAGAACGCTGATCTTTACCGTGGTCAGTGTCACCAACAATGAAATGATCCAGCTGTACTCTACATCTAACGCTATTACATTATACCATGAATAAATCACAATCGCATAACCCAACACACCGATGATATTAATGTACCATGGCTTTTCAGCCTTATAAGCCTTATCCATTTCCCATTCTTTCCATTGATCTCCCATGATGTACATGAATATCCTTGAGATGATTCCTATTGAAGCCCAACCGAAACATAATAAACTGAAATAATTCATAATAACCTCCTTTTAATTGACCATCCGGTCAAATACAATTTATCACAATTTGACCAAGTGGTCAAGTGAAAATAATAAAAAAACTGTCTTTGGGATACCCAACAATAATTGGGTATGATTATCCATATGACAGTAGATTGGGGTGGAAATAAACATGATTAAAAAAATAGTAAATAAAATAAAAGCCAGCATTTGGTTATATCCAACCATTTATAGTTTATTTGCACTTGCCCTATCATTTACAATTACTATGATTGATCAATTCTATGTTGATAAAATATCCAATGATCTGGTTGACTTCTTTTTCACAACTACTCCATTGGCACAAGCTGTTCTAGGAATAGTCGCAAGTGCGTTCATTACAATTGCCACATTCACTTTTTCAACTACTATGGTTGTACTCACAATGTATTCCTCTCAATTCACACCAAGAGTTGTTGAGAATTTTCTAAACAACGAAACCACCATGAAATCATTTGGAGTATTCCTAAGTGGATTCATTTACGCCATAACTTCATTATTGTTCTTAAATATAAACGAAAATGGTAATTTAGTCATAGCCGCAAGTGTTGGAGTGATTTATGTTATTGT
>JACUUV010000103.1 GCA_014859095.1 Clostridia bacterium
AATGAGGACACAATATGAGTGGAATAATATTTTTCGACACAGAAGTAACGGTGGATCAAGAAAAGATTATTGACTTTGGTGCCATCAACGACAAAGGCGAAAAGCTACATACGGGAAGAGTCGATCTCTTTAGTGCGTTTATAAAAGAGACCTCTTTTTTGTGTGGGCATAATATTATTAAACATGACTTGAAATATTTGGAGCGACACGACAAATCCGTGATGGCAATCCCTGCCATTGACACTTTGTCGTTGTCGCCTCTTTTATTTCCAAAGAAACCGTATCACCGATTGATCAAAGACGATAAACTTTTCTCCGATCAGCTGAACAACCCACTTAACGATGCCATTCAAGCCAAAGACCTGTTCTACGACGAGTGTACGACATATTTGAAACTGGATGAGGCATTGAAAACAATTTATAAAGGACTACTATGGAATAATGAATCATTTAGAGGATTCTTTCAGTACATGGATGGGCAGAAAAAGCCGTTTATGGGTCTATTCAATGCAAGAAAGTCGGACTTGCCAATAGATGATCACTCTCTGGAGGGGTTAATACGTTCCTATTATAAAAATGTGATATGTGATCATGCGCCTATAGGGGACTTGATCAAGAACCAGCCTGTAGAATTGGCTTATTGTCTGGCAATACTCAACGCTGATGACGACTCATCAGTGACACCAAAATGGGTGCTTCATTCACATCCAGAAGTTGAAAATGTGTTGACCAGTCTAAGAAATAATCCATGCATGACTGGCTGTGTGTATTGTAACTCGAATTTTGATCCTGTGAAAGGACTGCAAGACTTTTTCGGATACCCCTCTTATCGGACCTTTGATGGAGAAAATCTACAAGAGAAGGCAGTCTCTGCAGCTCTGAATCAAAAATCGCTACTTGCAGTTTTTCCAACCGGTGGCGGGAAATCCATTACGTTTCAGATTCCCGCATTGATGGCAGGACGAATGACAAAAGGTCTTACCGTGATCATTTCGCCACTTCAGTCTTTGATGAAAGATCAGGTGGACAATCTGGAGCGCAAGGGCATTACCGATGCTGTGACCATCAATGGTCTTCTCGATCCGATTGAACGCTCAAAAGCATTTGAACGTGTGGAAAATGGGAGTGCAAAACTTCTTTATCTCTCACCGGAATCGTTAAGATCCAGATCGATTGAGCATCTGCTGATGGGACGTCGCATTGAAAGGTTTGTTATTGATGAGGCTCACTGTTTTTCAGTCTGGGGGCAAGATTTTAGAGTGGATTATCTCTATATTGCCGAGTTCATGAAGAAACTCGTTGAGATGAAGAGTTTGCAAACGATGATTCCAGTTTCGTGCTTTACAGCAACTGCCAAGCAAAATGTTGTGTCTGATATCAAGAACTACTTTAAAGAAAATTTGGATTTGGATCTGGATCTGTACTCAGCTAGTGCAGCAAGAAAAAATCTGACTTATAAAGTCATTCAATGTAAAGACCAAGACAAATATGACATACTCAGAAATTTAATCATAGAAAAACAGTGTCCGACAATTGTTTACGTCTCTAAGACAAAATTGGCTTATTCATTGGCAGATCGATTGGCAACGGATGGTTATCGCGCTAAGTGTTATCACGGAAAAATGGATAATAAAGAGAAGAGCCAGAATCAGGATTTGTTTACAAGAGGTGAAGTTGATGTCATGGTGGCAACATCCGCATTTGGTATGGGAGTGGATAAGTCCGATGTTGGATTGGTGGTGCATTATCAAATATCGAATTCGCTTGAAAACTATGTACAAGAGGCTGGAAGAGCCGGTCGTGATGAACATATTGAAGCGGATTGTTTTGTCCTCTTTGATGATGATGATTTGAACGCACATTTTACATTGCTCAATCAAACCAAGTTGAGTATTCAGGATATTGGTCAAATATGGAAAGCCATTAAGGAAATTACTAAACACCGAAATAAAGTATCTCAATCTGCCCTTGAAATAGCTCGTAAAGCCGGATGGGATGACAGCATTATGGATATCGAAACGCGAGTCAGGACGGCAATTTCTGCACTGGAACAAGCAGGATATATTAAACGTGGGCAAAATATGCCTAGTGTGTATGCAGACAGCATTCTTGCCAATAGTATGACCGATGCTTCAGAGCGAATTGTGAAATCACCTCGTTTTGATGAAAAAGATCAAGAAATCGCAAGACGAATCATTGGTAAGTTGATCTCAGCTAGAAGCAGAAAGCATCAAACAGACTCAAGTGCTGAATCCAGAGTAGATTATATCAGTGATCAATTGGGAATTTCAAAAGAGGATGTCATTCGCATCATTGGACTATTAAGAGAAGAAAGGCTGTTATCTGACAGCAAGGATCTAACCGCTTTCATAACTGACGATTTAACGAAACAAAAGGTAATCAACATCTTGCGGATGAATAAAGATTTGGAATCGTTTTTAATGGACCAAATTCATGAGGATGGAACTTATAACATCAAAATACTAAATGAAGATGCAGAGAAAAATGATTTAAAAAAAGTGACGACGGACTTGATCATTACGATACTCAATTACTGGGCAATCAATCGTGACATCGATAAGGAGTTTGGAAAAAATTCGAAGAATCATTTTCGCATTCATTTCGTAACTGGTCTGGAGACGATGAAGCAAAATTTCAATAGACGGATGATTATCGCCGACTTTATCATTCAGTATCTCTACGAAAAATATGAAAGTGACATGGAGGGTAAAGTAGTTGAATTTTCAATCCTGGAACTGAAAGAAAGCTACGAGTACGAAAATCGGTTGTTGGGAGAGCAGATTACGCTGAAGGATGTTGAAAACACACTGTTTTATCTCACTAGAATTGGAGCCATCAAAATTGAGGGCGGATTTATGGTGCTTTATAATAGGCTTCAGATTGAACGTGTGGAACTCGACAACCGTATCCAGTATAAAAACGACGATTATAAAAGGCTGAAATCTTACTATGAACAAAAGGTCCATCAGATTCATATCGTGGGTGAGTATGCGAAGAAAATGATTGAGAATTATGAAGCGGCTTTGACGTTTGTAGATGATTATTTCACGCTGAACTATCAGACGTTTTTGAGAAAGTATTTTAGAGGATCCAAAGGAGATGAAATCAGCCTTAACATTACACCGGCTAAGTTTAAACAACTCTTTGGAGAACTGAGTCCAGCTCAACTTGCTATTGTCAATGATCGTGAGAGTCAATACATTGTTGTCGCAGCTGGTCCAGGGAGTGGAAAAACCAGAATTTTGGTGCACAAGTTAGCTGCACTTTTATTGATGGAGGATGTCAAACATGAACAGCTGTTGATGGTCACTTTTTCAAGGGCGGCTGCAACAGAATTCAAAAGACGATTGATAGAACTCATTGGTAATGCCGCGTATTATGTGGAAATCAAGACGTTCCATTCATTTTGCTTTGACTTATTGGGACGCGTTGGTGACATTGAGAAATCTCGAGATATCGTCAGCAATACTGCCAGAATGATCAGAGATGGTGAGGTTGAGCCTTCAAGAATCACAAAGACAGTCATGGTGATTGATGAAGCTCAGGACATGGATGAACACGAATTTGAGTTGATTCGCGCGATGGCAAAACAGAATGATGACATGAGGATTATTGCCGTTGGCGATGATGATCAAAACATATATGAATTCCGTGGTTCTAGTTCCATCTATATGAAACGGATACTGAGCAACGAGAACAGTAAGTTTTATGAGTTGGTGGACAATTATAGAAGCAAAGCCAATTTGGTTGAGATGACCAATCAGTATGTGACAAGTATTCCTAACAGGATGAAATCCATGCCGATTATTCCTAGACAGAAGAGCAACGGAACGATTCAGTGGGTTTATCACACATCAGATACAATGATTGATGGTGTGCTCGACAAATTGACCCGCGATGGTGCCAAGGGATCAATCTGCGTCATGACCTTTAATAACGATGATGCACT
>JACUUV010000104.1 GCA_014859095.1 Clostridia bacterium
GTGGTTCATCTGTTTCAGGTGTACCTGATACTGCCTATAAGTGTCATAATAATATTCCAAAACCATTCTTCAATGTTATGTACTTGGTCAACAGTCGTGAAGGGTGCAAACTGCCCGTCTAATTTTTCCCCAAAATTCTTCTTGCGGATACGTTCCTTTCTCTCTTTGACCATATCTAGCAGCTGTTTTGAACGACGATCGTAAATCAAATCCCAGGACACACTATTTGCTCTTGCTGCCACTTGCTTTGCCCAAATTTCTTTCACTGCTGATTTGTAGGTATTCACTGTTTCAAATCCCACAGGATTATCAGGATCCTCCATTGATTCCTTATTGCGCACAGCCTGGGTATGTTTTACCAATATACTTTCATATTCTTCAGCATCAAACTTGTAGGCCTCTGCATTTTCTTTATTTACTCGCTTGCCCCCAGCTTTGCGTTTGTTTCGGAGCGCATGGTACAACAGAAAACTGTAGAGTTTCTCGCTGGTTACTAAATAGCGAGACTGTGCAGCTTCATGTTCAAATCTATACTCACAAAACTGCTCCCACTCATGTTGTTTGCCAGAGTATGCCTTTTGGGTATTGTCAACACGATTTTCATCGACAAAACCCTGAATGCACTGGTACATCAACAAATTCTGCTCGCTCACTTCTATAGACGTAAGATTTGATGCCATTATGCTCCTCCTAGTATTCCAGGAGGAAGGACAAGTAGGGGAATGCCGCTTAGGCCTACTGCTATTGCAAAGTGCTACTTGACTTGGCATTTTCAGTGTTTCGGTTTTAGAGGATTGGAGACTATGATTGCATTTACAATGAGGATGTTTTTGTTTCTTTCAATCATCATTGATGATTTATCGTTGTACCAGTAGTCTTCCCGTAGGAAACGGTAGTGAGTACCGGTAGAGGGAAGCTACCGGTAGTAGTGGCGAACGAAGATGGCTTGCTTGATTTTGGCATGGTCGGCTCGGGAGATCCGAAACTGATGAATATGGCGCGGACTTCTCTGTCGATTAAATCGATCAGGGGGAAAGAAAAGAACCACGGTCGACAGGTTCGTTGTCCTGGTTCCGATTGAATCGGCGGTTTTGATCAGTCCTATTGGTCGGAACCAACAAATAACAGAGATATTTGCGGCTCAACGTTGACGTGGGGGGAAATATCACTGTTTATTTATCGCAAGCACCGCGACTTCTCCGTCAAAGCTGCGTCAAGAATCGCGCGGATCGCACCCCTGTTTCTTGACGCAGCTCATAATAATATGGCATTAATAACCCCCCCAATAAGGGATAATAAGGGGATATCGGGGGGAGATAACACGGCGTCAAGCCGATCCTTGACGTGGGCCCACTATGGGGAAATAACACGGATCAGGTCCGTGCCCAGTGTTCGAAAGTGGCACATATCTGGAATGTCGCACCTTCGCCATTCCGTCACGACCGCCCCCCCCCCGAAAACCAAACACGACGTCGCAGCATCGACCGGCGCAACTGTCATCCGATGGTTTTCGTGTGGAAACATTGCTGGCTGGCGGAGGCGAATCCATCCCAGGGGGAATCTGGAGAATCTCCTAGATAGAAGCAACGATGAATGTTAAATAAATTATTCTCGAAATGGTTCCTCGCATGGCCCCGTCTTTAAATCGTGAACATTTGTGGCGATATGTGAGTGACGTAGAATGTCTGAACCCGAACTCAAAAATGTTGAATGCTTTAGTAGGATTATTCTGTAAAATTCTACGGGGATGCATCAAAGCTCCTCGCGGAGGGAACAATATTTTGCTGATTTTCTGGTAGACTTTTGAACGGGAAACCCCGTGCACATCGAGAAATCGCCTCCGAAAAACACACCTCTTTGTGATGGGACTTGTCTCGGGACTGCTTCTGAGGAACCTTTTCCGGCAGGTCGATTGAGTCGACTTGTCAAAATCGGGCCTCCGAACGACCAAACAAAAAGACATTTGACCATGAAACTGGGCCTTGGAAACCCATTTCTTTAAAGTTTCTACAGTTCAATCTTCATGTAAAAATTTAAATATATACTTTAGACTATGAGCTATTCAGTGGTGTTTGAAGTTTTCGAATTCCTTTTGTTTCTGGGAAGCCAGCCCGAATTTTGGCAGAAGACCACGAGTCCTTCATGACTTCGATTCTCCTTCCAAAACTTGTCCATTTTATCAATTCTCTCACTAGAAGACGCCGCTCCAACAATCCTCTTCATTCTACTGAAGTACTGGGCATCCGAATCTGAAAAGTGATTCCTCCATTTGTTCTTGTATGCCTTCTCAAGGGCGGAAAACCCTCCCAAAGGGCCATCCTGAGCAAATTTTCCGGTTCCATTCCAACAATCAACCATTTCAGCCACACTCGACAATCCCCTTGGAATCCTATACTTCCTGGCGTGTTCAACATCTACATTCTCTCCATTGCCATGATTTGGTTGGCAGCAATTGGACTGCCCAAACGATTGAGCTCCAATCCCATGGAGAGCGTTTGAGTCTTCGCCTTTGCATGATGTTAAAGTAGCGGTTGCGGCAGTAAAAGCTGAATGGAATGCATTCAACATATGCTGTTGGAAGTCAAGTTTACTTTCAATGCGCAAGTTTCCCTTTTTTATCTCTCTGACATCGTCTTGGACTTGGTCAAAACGTCGGCTGACGCCTGGCAGGGCATCCTCTATGGTGGCTCGTTCAGACTCTCCTTCCCTGTCAAATTCTGAACGCATAAGCTCAACGAATTTGTTGAATTCGTTGCACATAAATGCAGGATGATGAAAAACACCATGGTTGAACCTTGCAGGGTGTTTAATCTTGATTGTTGCTGCGTCCTGAAAAATGACAATACGTAGGTGAACAAGTTTCTGCAGGAACGCAGCCGCTGTGTCAAGCTTGTCCTGCTTTTTGCAACCTGAAGCGCCACCAGCCACCGGTCGTCGACGCTGCTTCAACGCCTTTTGACGGTCTTGCCTTGCTTTTTTCACCTTCTCTGTCTCATCTGGTAGCCAGGGCCAGATTTTGGAAATAAGTTCACTCGAAGGGACGACTCTAGACCTGATAGATATTGTGGTAGGATAAGCAAAAAATAATGATTAGTGTGATTTCCCATGATTTCCCACGACGAGAATCGCATTTACAACAACAAAACCGTCATACACTCTTGCACTCACCTTGGAAGTATATGCTTTTCGTCCTTTCCAAAGCCTGCCATCACTCTTAAGGGCAACAATGGGAGTTTTGACGAATACCTGGTCTCTTGTATCGACGGCTCCCAATTTCCCATCACTTTTATTAGGTCCGGGGGCACCTCTTCTTGTTCTAGCTTAACAGGCCCGGATACTCGACCCCAGTGGCCATAGTGAGACGATGTCAAACCAAGGTCCAGAAAGCACTGGCGAATCTGATCGACGTAAGTGCTTTTCTTCAACATCTTCGTATTTTTTTGGGTTCCGTCAGTCAAGATCTTAAAATTGAACCAGTTCTTGTTGGCAGAAAAGTCAGGATGCTCGTCGCCAAAAAATTCCCCACTCATGGAGAAACGGTGAAGCAAATAAAACCCTAGGGCACCGATAGGACAGTCAACTGCCTCTTTTGCACGGATTGCCCTTCCAAATTGCCTTGTGCCAGGTTTCACAGTCTTTCCTTCCATCAGCTGAAGAATAGAAACAATCATCGGATCTTCATCTTTAGCTCGTTCAATGCGCAATGCAAGGAGCGATGACAATTCTCCTTTGAACATGGTCTCATGCCTTAAAATTCCATTGTAGCACATAAGAAATGTGTATCGATTTCGAAGTGAAGTCAACACTGACCGACACGATGCATTCACACCCTTATTCCAAAACCATTCTTCAATGTTATGTACTTGGTCAACAGTCGTGAAGGGTGC
>JACUUV010000105.1 GCA_014859095.1 Clostridia bacterium
TATGCTTGTGATGAGGAATTAAGAGGGTATTTATCGAGGTTTATTTATGAGAAATAATACAATTGTGAATTTTTTGAGAAACATATTCAGTAAAGTCTATTATGAAATCATAATGACAGTACTTGCTTTAGTTGCGGTTACAGTTACTCTTGCAGACTTTACTGGAAAAATATCTTTGGATCAGCAGTCAATGTGGTATTTCATTGATTTGGGCATCCTTATATTTTTTTCATTAGATTATTTCAGTCGATTGTTTATATCAGAGAATAAAAGAAAATTTATCAAAATGAATATTTTTGACCTATTGGCAATTGTACCATTCAATTCTCTTTTTAGGGCATTTAGATTGGCAAGGTTGTTTCGAATGACCAAGTTGTTGAAAATAATGAAATTCGTCAAGCTGTCGGTTTTTCTTAAACGTTTTGATTCCAAATCTAGAAGATTTCTAAATACTAATGGATTGAAGTACATAATGTATTTGACTGCGTTAGTAATTCTGCTAGGTTCTATTGGTATTTATTATACTGAATTGGGTATAACTGTTGATTCTTTTGGAGATTCCTTGTGGTGGAGCTTTGTAACTGCGACGACTGTTGGATACGGAGATATATCGCCTGTGACTGGTTTCGGAAGATTGATTGCATCTGTATTAATGATAACGGGTATTGGATTTATAGGCATGCTAACGGGATCAATTGCAACATTCTTTATTAAACCGGAAGAAAAGAAATTGGGTAATTATGATGATTTGTCTCAAGACGATATTGAGAAGGTTAATTCTTATATTGAGTATTTGAGGAGTAGGGTGTAATAATACATTCCCAGTAAACGGTATTTGGTGAATGGAGTGATACTGAATTCTTATTTAATGGAGGATACTATGGGATTGAGAATCAGAAAAAGTATCAATTTAGGTGGTGGTGCCAGAATTAACTTAAGCAAATCTGGTATTGGTGGTAGTTTTGGAGTGAAAGGTTTTAGGGCGACCAAAATGTCTAATGGTAGGACAAGGACAACAGCTTCAATACCTGGAACAGGTATATCTTATGTTAAAGAGTCTGGAAAAAAAAGAAAGAATACCAGCAATTTGACCAAAATCAACACGTATAAAAAAAAAGATTTTTCATTGCGAAAGATCAAAAGCAGAAAATTATTGTATCTGATATTGACTATCGTCTTTTTTATATCAGTACTTCAGGCTCCTGGAGCGATTATTTTTGCTGTATTTTTTGCTTATAAATGGAACAAATATAGGATATTAAGTTCTAAGATAAATCACCAGAATTCTTTAGCGGATTCTTCTAACCTTTAAAAATAGGATTTGGTATGATTTATGACCAAGTGCACCATATACCACCCAGATGGTAACGGCTGAAAAAGAGTACTTATTCATGAGAAAGACCAGATAATATTCAAGAAGGACTCTATAGATATTCAAAGTATACGATTCTATAGTTTACAAAGATCTCATATTTTTTTGAGATCTTTATTTTTTATTCAATTTGCAGAATATTCTTACAATACAAAGTGCTATACTAAAAATAATGGCAGCTGAATTTGATTATGTAGGCATATTCAGTGCATTTTAAGCAACATGACTATTATAAGAGGAAGGTGATCAGATGAGAATTGCTTTGATTTCATGTACCTCCAGTAAAAAATCTTATTCGTGTAAGGCATCGGAAATGTACACACCAAGTCCAAGGTTTTCTTTGGCATATCAATATGCGAAACAAGTTGCAGATGTTGTGTACGTTTTATCAGCTAAATATGGGCTCCTTGCAGAAGATGATGTGATTGAGCCGTACAATGTGACGATGAACAATAAGTCTACCGAAGAACGAAGAGTTTGGTCTGAGCTTGTGATTAAATCATTAGCTGAGAGACATTCGTTAGATACTGATGAATTTATCATTATTGCTGGACGGGCATACAATGAATTTATAATTCCGGTATTAAAGCATCATACATTGCCACTGGAAGGGCAAAGTATGGGAAGGTGGATTCCAAAGCTTAAAGAATTGATTGGTTCGATTTCAACACTTCAAACTGATCACTCGACAAGTTTGATGATTCATGATTGGATGACGAATTTACCAAGGTATGACTGGAAGGAAATTGATAAAATTCCTTTTGAAAATGGCATCTATATTATGTTTGAATCTGGAGAGAAATTCAATGATATGGATCGAATTGTGAGGATTGGAACGCATCAAGCTGATGGGCGTCTAAAGAAACGATTGAAAGACCATTTTAAAAGAGAGAATAAAGATGGCAGTATTCTAAGAAAAAACATAGGGCTTTCAATCTTACATCAGAATAATCATCCATTTGAAAATATATGGGCATTAAACTGGTCAAAACATGAAATAAAAAATCAATATTTGAATGGACAATACATATCGGTCAAAGAGGAAATAGAGAAGCTGGTATCTGAGTATTTGAGAAGTAATATTACTTTTGCATGCATACCAGTGAATAGTAAGAAAGATAGACTCGAAATTGAAGGTGCTTTGATTACGACACTCAATCATGATGAGGAGTTCATTAGCTCCATAAATTGGCTTGGTCGTCATAGTCCCAAACCAGAAATTGCATTAAGTGGGTTATGGAATACTCAAGGATTAAGAGGTAATAGACTCAATCAGAGAGAGTTACAAGAATTGAAGGCATTCATTAAGAATGAAGCACCGTTTTCTAAGAAGGATGTTCATACAATTGATATCGTTGAAGAGAAAATGCCTATAAGGAAATTGGTGATTGAAAGTGGAAAAGTTTCAACTTCTGATATCAAGACCTTTATATTGGGTGTTATTGAAAATTCGAAACGTGAAGGTCTAGAGTATGTTGAGATTGTATCGGGAGAGATTCATAAACAGATGAATTTATCTAACAAGATGCCTTCGGTTTGCAGTGTAATGTATCAATTGATGAAAGAAAAGGATGTAGTGATTCATACGACTCCAAGTGGGAAAAGTTCAACAATAAGAATTAGGTATTATTTATAGCGTATAAATAGATTGTTGTTCAATTAATCAAATGAATTTTTTGACCATGAAAGTGAGATGGATATGAGAAGGCTAAGCGATAAATTTATAAATGATTTACTTAATGGAGAGCTTTCATTTTTTCTGAATGAAGCAAATACAAATCCAAACATTTGCCTTGAAATCCGGAACGGTTATATTAATCTTTACTATAAAGGAGGGAACGCTTTAAAAATTACTGAAAGTAAATCCGGCTATAGTTTTCATTTTGACAGTAAGTATTGCAAAAACAAAGTAGTTGAAACGGATTACTCGTTTTATGAAGCTTTGAACAAAAGAGATGCTAATGCTTTTGAAGTGGTATTTCCAAATATTCTATCTGAAATGGACAGTTGGTTTGAAGTTCATAAAAAAACGGAGCGTGATTTTCAACAGAAGCTAGTAAAAAGCAACACTGAGAATCTGTCTATCGTTGATATTGAATACGCTGGTAGAAAAAGTAATGGTAAACAATTTCGACTTGATATGCTAGGCATTTATAAAGACAAACTGATAATTTTCGAAAACAAATTCGGAAATGGAGCTATTTCCGGAGCGTCTGGTATTTGCAAACATTATAATGATATTGTTGATATTATAAGTGATCAAGGGATTAAAACTGAAATGATCCGAACCGTCCAAAGTATAATAGATCAGAAAAATAAACTTGGATACATTAAAGGAAGTTCATCAAAGGTCGTTATCAAGGATATTGAGATTTGGTTCTTGTTTGTAAATTATAAAGTGAACAGCAAGGCACTTAAAAATGAAATCAACAAGATTCATAAGAGTGTACCTGTGCGAACGTCAAGAAAAAAGTATACCACGTGATGGAAAAAAAGTAGGCCACTTG
>JACUUV010000106.1 GCA_014859095.1 Clostridia bacterium
GCATAGGTCTCCACTCCAAACGGTCCCTGGTGCTTACATTTGATGTTCAAGAGCTTTGCTTCTCTAATTCCCCAGCCATATGATCTGTACAGCTTAGGAGTCTTGTTCTTGCTCATGATGGCCACGTCTGCTCCGTTGACATTCTTTATCTTGCCTGTAAAATATTCTTTTCCGCCATATCTAGGATTCTGATAGATTACATATTTCATGTGCCCACCTTTATTGCTTTAATTTTTCAAGAAGTTTGTTTGTCGCGCCTTTGTACTTTTCGTATTCTTCAGCGTCAGCTGCTTTGATGTCATTTAATATACCGATCAGGTCGTCGAATAGAGTAACTATCACCTGGAATGTGGCTTTGTATTTGACGGCGTTCTCCGAAGAGGCCAATTTTCTTTTTAGACTGTCAATTTCAACTTTGGTCTTGAATGGTACCACTTCGACCTCTTTGATCACTTCGACTTCCTTCTCGATCGGTTTGTATGAAGCAATCACTTGCAATTTTTCCTGTAACTCGGTTTTAAGTGCTCTGGCTTCTGCATTCGCTTTACTTAATTGCTCCTCTAAAGATTTGATGAGTTCCGGATCCGCGGTCTTGCTTTCTTTGCTTTCGTCAAGTTGCTTCTCAAGCTTGTCAACTTCGAGTGCTTTCTTTTTCATTTCTTCAATCTGATTTTTGTAATTGCCTATTTCAGTTTCATACTGATCAGTTTCAGTTGAATGTTCTTCGATTTCTTTCTCCAGGACCGCTTGATTGTCTATTAATGCTTTCACTCTGCTTTCAAGGATCTCTTTTTCTCTTAAAATGTCGTTTTTCTCTTTGATTGCCGCCTCTAAATCCCTCTTCGACATGCTTGGCACATCGTTCTCTTCCATGAAAGTTTCTCGTTCTTCAAAATCGAGTTTAAGCATTGCCACAGCTTGGGTGTAACCCAAATCCGCAACCTGGTTTCGTATTTGGTTTTCAAGCAATTGTGGCCCGAATTCTTCAGATATTTTCATTAGGTTTTGAGCAGTTCTTTGAGAATAGCTTACCTCTGTTTCAAGCCAGTTTTCCCAATTCCCATGGCCAACCATTTCTTTTGCTTCCTTTAGGCGCTTTCCGATTTCAACTGCACTGCTCAATAGTATTTTGTTCGTTTGGGCCTTGATCATGTTGATTTCTGTAGCCACTATATACTGATCTCTTGCATTTCCCTCTGCTTGGATAATTTCAAACTCTTTCATGATGTACGCTCCTTTTTCAATTTGTTTTATGCTGATTTAAGCAAGTTCTTTTCATTCAATTTTTTCAGAGTGTCTTTGTGCCATTTATCTACAAGCTTTTGGACTTCAGGTGTTGCTCTTAAATGGTCATATCCGTGTAACTGTTTTATTTTTGAGAAGTCCTTATCTAGTTCTAGTGCGAAATACGGTCCATTCTGCTTGTATATAAACAGTACGATTGTTTTGCCTTCCGCCATTCTCTTTGCGTATCCGTTGCTCCAAACGCAAATTTTCAGCGTGCTTCCTGCTGCGATAAACTCTTTTTGAGTTCTCGGTGTAAGAATCTGCAAGTCCTTTTTTCTGTAATCTAATATCGAATGCCACTTTTCCCAAAACTCAGCCAATCCCGCTTCTGTTTTGGCGTTTTCCTCTTCAGCAACCAAATATACGAGTTCATCATGAAGTTTCTTGATTTCTTTCGGGAAAAAGATCACCGACTTAGAAATATCCTTACCAAGCTTCACGCTCATACTTAAATAATCCACCCATAGGCTTGCTGCAAAGTCTCTAAGTTCTGTCTGTTTCTCGATGTGGTTAATTATTTTTGTGAGCGTAGTGTGCTTTAGTAATTCTTTGATCTTGTCATGGTGTCTGTACTCAATGAGCCACTTTAATTGTTCCTCAGTTAAGCTGATGTTTTTTTCTTGCGTCCATAATATGGTTTCAACTCCGTATGAATCCAAATCATATTTTCGAACTTGCTTCATAGATACTTTGCTAAGTTTTTTAAGGTCTCTGATTTTCTCGCTCCCGCTGTAAGAATATGCGTGATTTACAACTTCTTTCGCTAAGTTTTGAAGTCCTGTTTTTACGAGATATTCAAGCTCGTTGCACTTTATATAACTTTGTATATAGTCTCCAACGTTGAAATTTTTGAATTTAAAGTATTCTATTCCACAATACTTCCATGGTGTTTTTTTTATTAATCGCTTGATGTTCCTTTTGTAAACAATCGGATCACTATCCCTCAATAGTTCTCTGTTAAAGTAGTATCCTCGCTTTCTTTCGTTGACCCATTTGTATTCGTTTGTTTCCCATTTCCATTCGTTTTCAAGTAGCCATAATTTAGTTTGACCATGGTGGTCCCACCAAAGCTCACGTGACCCTTCGTACCTGGTGATTTTAGGTTCTACCAGAGTGCTTAATATATTCACTGGAAAATCACTTGTGTCGTCATAGTGTTTGAAATTTATATATGCTTTTACGTATTTAATGACAATGCCTTCACTTTCACCCAGCTTGACTCGCTGAACAATCGTGAATATTTCCGAGAACTGATATTGTTTAGCTTTGTTGATGGCTTTTGTCACTGCCTTTACATTGCACGATGGGCACTTAAAGGATCCGTTATGTGCTGCCTTCTTCAGTTCGACGGTTTCTCCGCATTTGCTACATACGGCCACAACTTTCTTCTTCTCTCGTTTATAGAAAAGGTACCTATTCCGTTTGAGCATTTCTTTGTTTATGAAGTTGATAAAATCTTGCGGTAAATCAGGAATATACTTCATAGCGTCATCGATTTGCTCTCTGCTTGGTTTTTTCATACGCCACCTCTAAAGAAGTTCATCAAGGTTGATGTTAAGGTTTCTTCTAAGCTGCACATCATCCTTTTTAGGATCCGTTTCGACCATCTTGATATTGAAGTATTCAAGGACTATCTTGAGGCCTTCGTCCGGAGTAAACATTGCCATATTGCCTTGCTTTACTTTCTTCGCTTCTTCTTCCATTTTCTTTAGGCTGCCCTTTATTGATTTGGATTCATCGAGTATATTTTCAGCGTAACCTTGGTTTTTGTTCAAATGCTCGATCATGTATTTGCCTACGTACTGTACATAATGATTGTTCTTTTCACTGTCTATCTCATCTTGAATTTTCTTAATTGCTTCGTTCAGCATAATAACCTCCTCAAATTTGATAACATGTTTGTTGCCTTTGATTTCTGATATTGCTATTACGTGCTTACACTTCGGCCTCACAAATGTCTTTTTGTTGGCGAAGGAGCATTTTGACTCACACACCTGATTACGATCACAGCTTACACAGCAATCGTCTTTGCACTTGACGCCTTGTAGTCCTGTATATGCGCATTTGTATCTCATGATGTGTCCTTTCTTAATTTCAAGTAAACGTAATAGCCGGATTGCTCATTGTAAGTCACTTGGATTCCATACACCTTGTCTGTGATTCTCCATCCTGGGTATTTCTTCTTGAAGTAATCATCGTCAACCATACCTTTGGCAATTTTCTCCACCTGGCGCTTTGAATATTTGTGATCGTTTGGTGGTGCCTGGACCGGCTTCTCTAGATTTCGAGAAGAGCTCCACCGCTTTTTTCGATGCGGTTCTTTTGAAAGGTAGTTGGCCAGAGCGGCAAGTCCGTTTTCATCCGGTTGAAGCCGATCGGCGTTTATTCGTCCAATCCTTTCGCCTTTTCTCTTGACCCTCCATAGGTCCTCAACGTCGTCTCTGCTTATTCCGCCATTCATAATGATGTGATGATGCATCCGTTTCGGCTTGTCTGTTTCTTTGCTCGTGGTGTACTCTGTCACTAAAATGTACTTCAAT
>JACUUV010000107.1 GCA_014859095.1 Clostridia bacterium
CTACAGTTTTGATCCCTTTTTCAAATCCCGCTACCGCCATAAGTGTCACCTCGCTTTACTCGCTATCTGATCATTTCAAATTCAACAGAATAATACCTATCTGTGTCTTCATCCTCATCTGGAAATAGATAACCAAAACTTGTTACACCAACATAGCCCGAGTAGTCGTAATCACATGTGATCGTAACACCGTGGATGGTACGCTGGAAGCCTGTGAATGGCTCTTCCTGGATTTGTTTGATGAGGTCCATTACATCACTTTTGAAAAGGCTGCTGCCCTCTTGAGCTTGTACAAAAGATAAAATGGATAAAACCATTTCATCATTATAACTCGGGGTCCATGAATCGTTGTTGATCAGTTCCATAGAAAAACGCATTCCTGTCATGATGCCACTGTCTTCAATAAATTCAAAAGTTGGTGGATTAACTTCTCCTCCAATATAGATTACATTGCCTTCTTGCTCACGTTTCACCCACTCACCATCATCATTAAGGACTCTTGAAGGGCTAAAAGAATAATACTCTGCGAATCTATTATAGTTTTCATTGAACTCCTCTACCGTTATGTCTCCACGGTTTTGGGGCATTGATGCCAGACTAAAAATCAAGAATACCGAGACAAATAGAACAAAATAAGCAGAGATAAAAGTGGCAATTCGCCATTTTTTTTCGTCTTTCAAGTGAATGACCGAATCTGCTTCCCATTCCAGAGTCTCGCCCGCATCACATTCACTGTAGCTTTTCGCCAGACGCACAAGACTATATATGGGAATATTAAGTCCAAATCCTCGCCAAAAAACTGTGAGTGTTCTGCTGAATCCATCTCCGTAAGAGAGCTTGTTGCCTGCTTCATCGGTAACGGATAGTCCCATCAGCCACTTGCCTAATGTTGTTCCAAAGAGTTTAAGCAATACCGGCTCTATGAGAATCATCAAGAAATAGGTGATGAACGAATCCAGAATGTTGCCTCCAGGTGTTCTATTGCCCACGTTGATGTTAAAAACAAACGATTGTATGACCATCAATAGTATGCCATAGGTCGTATAGTCAAAAGTTCTTGCGAAAAACCGCCTCCATGGTGATCGTACTTTGGGTGTTTCGTTTATTGTCTGGAAATGCTCTTCGTTATGTAGTGGTTCGTAGTCAAAAGTTGTCATTATTGTGCCCTCCATATGTATTTTAGCATATTTTAATCACCTCATAAAAAATAAAACACTAATTTGGTAAAAAACGGGTATGTTAGAATAACATAATATACTAGTGAATCCAGATTGGAGCGCAGCAATGGACAATAATAAAAAGAAAAAATCAATCTTAGTAGAATTAATCATCCCTTTGATTGTTGCTTTTGTCATTGCGACTGTCATTTTAATTTTAGTTGTGAATGAGAATCAAAGAAATGTTCGTAATATGCTGGAATCATTGCGAAATGAGATGATCACTTTAGTTCAAAGGGAACTCAATCTTCAGATGGATAAAGCTATCCTACTCAATAAAATCAATGAAAATGCTTATCATAACGGTATACTCGATACTGGTGTACCGAGTAATCGGGAACGCTATTTTACTGGTTTGATCAAAGAATTTGATGATGTCGCCATGACTTATATTGGACTTGAAACTGGTGAGTTTTACGGAGCGAGACGTAATATTGACGGCACAATTAATATTGTACGCAATAATGAGGATACGCTTGGACACTCGGAGTATTACAGCGTCGACGAATATGGAAACAGCGCGGAGCTACTCCAAGTATTTGAGAATTTTGATCCAAGAATAAGACCATGGTATGAAGCAGCTACCCAAAACCAAAGGATAGCCTTCAGTGGAATATACAGTCATTTTGTATTCAATGAACCGACACTTACAGCCAGCATACCAATTTTCGAAAATGGACTCCTTATAGGAGTAGTCGGTGTGGATTATTTGATGACTGGTCTTAACAAGACTTTGACACAATTACCAATTGGTGAAAATGGTCAAGTCTTTATAATTGATGATAAGGAGCAGTTGATTGCAACGACCACAGGTGAAAGCATTTTTAATCTGGTTGAGGGTAAATCTCAAAACAAATTGGCAGCCGATAGCTCCAACCCTATAACAAAGACAACTATGTTGGTTTCAGATCCACTACTAGAAACTGCGTTACCCGAAGTCCGAATCAATGGAATGACTTATATGATTGGTAAAGATAAGTTTGAGTTTTATGGCAACTACTGGGATATTTATACCATAATTCTTGAAGAAGATTTTTTAGCCGATAAGAATGTGACTTTGTTTAGAAGTTTGGCCGGGGGTCTAATGATCTCACTAATTTTCATGTCATTAATTTTGTTTATAATTCGAAATGTCATCAGACCAATTCTACGACTTAATGAAAGTGCAAAAAAAATGTCACACGGCATTATTGATGAAGTCCCTCTCGGAAAACAACGTAATGAAATTTATGAACTTACCCAGAGTTTTAATGATATGAGCATGAAAATCGTAAATCATGTGGATGAACTGGAAGCTCAAGTAAAACTTAGGACCATTGAGCTTGAAGAAAAAAATGAGATGCTCAGGCACCTTTCATTCAAAGATGAACTGATGGGAATTGGAAATAGAAGACGCCTTGATGATTTTCTAGAGCAAGCATTGGAGTTGGCTTCGAGAAACAATTTGAATATTGGCTTGATGATGTTGGATATAGATAATTTCAAGGAATTTAACGACTCCTATGGTCATATAGAGGGAGATGAATGTTTACGAAAGATTGGTAAAGCTCTCAAAAGAAGTGTGCATAGGAAATCCGATTTGATAGCTCGTTATGGTGGTGAGGAGATGGTCGTTGTATTACAAGACACCACCAAAGAAAATTTACTGAAAGTTGCAGAAAACATTCGTCTTGAAATCCATGGCCTGATGCTTCCAAATGAAAACACAGAGCTTGGTGTTGTCACTGTCAGTATCGGAGCGGTCCTATGCAAAGTTAAACCAAAACAAACTGCAGATGAAGTATTGAATGTGGCGGACCAGGCTCTATATGAAGCCAAAGCCAACGGAAAAAACAGGATAGAGTTTGAAGAGCTAATTTGATTGATCATTTTTTAATGCGGCATCGATAATTTTCTCCAACTGCCTTTCAGTTGTTCTCATCCTATTGGATCAATGAACTATTGTTGATCTTCAGGTTCTTCATGAGGTATTTTTATTTTATCTATATTAATGTCAAGATATGCAAACGCTATCACAATTATCAATGTCAGCCAACACAATATGGCATAAGGCGCATACTGGACTACTGGGACTCCAAGAGTTAAAGATACAAACATACCATTACTGTTCCATGGTATAAGAGGCGCAGTTAATGTTCCCCCAGCCTCTAAAGCACTGGTAAGATTTTTAAGCTTCAATTTGTGTTTTCTATAGCTCTCTTCAAACATTTGACCAGGTAGAATAACTGCCAGATATTGATTGGAAGTTATTACATTTATAAATACTGATGTTGCTATAACTGTTGCAGTCATATTTCCTACTGACTTAAGCAAACCTGACATTTTCAAAACGATACTATGCAGCATACCAGTCGCGTTCATAATACCACCAAGAGCTAAAGACACAAAGGCGAGAATAACCACACTGTACATGCTCACAATTCCACCTCTGGAAAACAACACATCCAGTTCCGTATTTTGTGTGTTCATCTCAACACCAGTATTAATAACGTCGGAAAGTTCACCTAAACTACCACCTTGTAGTAATAAAAAGGCTGCTCCCCCCAGAATCACACCAGCTATCAGGCTTGGAATTGCCGGAATTTTCTTAACGATCATAAGAATT
>JACUUV010000039.1 GCA_014859095.1 Clostridia bacterium
TCCATGATGGACAGCTATCAGCCGGTGGCAAACGATCAAAAGCAGACCGTTGAGACAGATGCTTTTAAGGATCTGCTGGCAAAAGCGGCTGAGGAAAAGGACCTTGAGGGTCTGAAAAAAGCCTGCAGGGAGTTTGAGACCTATTTCATAAACACATTATTCAAAGAGATGAGAGGTTCATCGGAAGGTATGGGACTGATTGAAAAAAGTCAAGCCAGAACCATGTTTGAAGGCATGCTCGATGAGGAAATGTCAAAAAAAATGAGTGAGGCCGGAGGCATAGGACTTGCTGACATGCTTTTCAAGAACTTGCAAAAAGCTTATGAAGCGGATTCGGAAACCCCGGCATTCGATATCAAAGGATAATAAATAAATACGGACACCACTCTTCCAGTATTCTGGAGGCTGTGGTGTTTTGCTATGTGTTTGCAAGACGAAAATTTTGGTATAAAGATACATGTGAAGTAGAGTTCAGGAGGATAATATGAGGGGATTAGCACTAGAAGGCGGAGGTGCCAGAGGCGCATTCCAGGTTGGGGCGATCAAGGCACTTTATGAAATGGGATATGAGTTCGATGCCGTGGCGGGAACATCAATAGGGTCCATCAATGGTGCACTCATTGCCATAGGGGATATTGAACATTTGGAGGAAATCTGGGAAGGCGCGGACATGGCGCATATGGTCAATGGGGATGCCGAATTGATCAAAGAGCTTGTGAAATTTGAGTTCAAATCGGACATCAACAAATTGAGACAACTCATCGTGGACACCATAAAGCAAGGCGGTCTCGATGTGACCCCTTTTAGGGAAAATCTCAGAAGGGATGTGGATGAGGCGAAACTTAGGGCTTCAAAGATGGATTTTGGTCTGGTCACATTGTCGCTTACGGATCTAAAGCCCATAGAAGTGTTCATAGGGGATATTCCAGAAGGGAAATTACACGATTACATTTTGGCTTCCGCGAATTATCCCGCATTCAAGAACGAAAAATTTGACAACAAAAAAATGCTCGACGGCGCATTTTTCGACAATCTTCCAATCAACATGCTCATAGAACGCGGTTGCGACGAGATTGTGGCCATAAAGCTCAACAGCCTTGGCAGGGTCAGAAAAGTACCAAAAGACGCGAGTGCAGAAATCCTCATGATTGAGCCGTCGGAGGATCTTGGTAAGGTTCTGGACGTAGATCAGGTAAGGGCAAAGCACAACATCAAACTCGGGTATTACGACACCATGCGTGTTCTCAAGAAACTGAAAGGCAACCTCTACTATATCGACGAGGTGCCGAATGAGGACGAAGTGCTTGAAAATCTTTTGAAATTGCCGAAAGAAGCTTTGATTAGGATCAAGACCCTGATTGGTAGCGAAAAACCGGTACGCCGCATGGTCTTTGAGGAAATGCTCCCCATGATTGCCGAGTTCGTCAAGTCAAAAAAAGAATACACGTACTCGGAACTCATGCTCAACTTTTACGAACAAATAGCGGAACAACTTGAAATCGACAGATTCCAGATTCTGACTTTTAAGGATTTTGTGGCACAAATCAACGAGAAGCTCAAATCGGATAAACTGAAGGAATTCTCATCACTCGACGATCTTTCGAAGAATCTGATGAACCTGCTTCCGACAAAAGGCTATGCACTGTTGCCGCACAAGACGAAAAGCCATCTTTTGGTCCAAATCTTTTACATCCTCTTTCAAAACGGATTCTGGGAGGAGGCTACAGAAACCACTCGGAATATGATATAATTTTTCCTAACACATCATTACGGAAAAATGAAAGGAGCAAACAATGAAAGCACATGAACTGTATAAGCAATGGCTGGAAAATTCTTACTTCGATGAGGCATTCAGAAATGAGCTCAAAGCCATTGAGGACAATCCTGTTGAAATAGAAGAACGTTTTTATAAAGACCTCGAATTCGGCACAGCCGGAATGCGCGGCATCATTGGCGCGGGAAGAAACCGCATCAACCCCTACGTCGTCAGAAAAGCGACTCAAGGGTTCGCCAATTTCCTGATTGAAAGAGACGAGCAGACCCTGAAAGGTGAATTCGAGCGCTCTGTGGTCATCGCCTACGACTCTAGAAGAATGTCGGAGGAGTTCGCCATGGAAACGGCACTTGTCATGGCCGCAAATGGCATCAAAGCCTACGTTTTCGAATCCGTAAGAACCACACCTGAACTGTCTTTCGCAGTGAGATATCTCGGTGCTATTGGCGGCGTTGTCATTACGGCAAGCCACAATCCACCCGAATACAACGGTTACAAAGTTTACGACGAAACCGGATGCCAACTCGTGCCCCATTTGGCGGATGCCCTTGTGGAACATGTTTTAGGCGTCAAAACCTTTGACGAGGTCAAAGCCATGGACAAAAAAGACGCCCTCGAAGCGGGTCTCCTCAGCATCATCGGCGAACTCGTCGACAACCCATACGTCGAGATGGTCAAAGAGGTTTCCCCCAGGCCGGAACTCCTGAACGCCTCGGAACTCAAAGTCGTTTACACGCCACTCCACGGCACCGGCGGACCGATCATTTCCAGAGTCCTTAAAGAATTGGCATTCTCTGGCCTGATCACCGTCACCGAGCAAATGGAACCGGACGGCGAATTCCCGACGTGCAAAAATCCAAACCCGGAAAACAAAGACGCCTTCGAAGTCGCACTCACCTACGCGGAAAAATACGATGCGGACCTCGTCATCGCCACAGACCCGGATTGCGACAGAATCGGACTCCTCGTCAAAGAGGCGGGCAGCTATAAAATACTCAACGGCAACCAGATCGGCAGCCTGTTCATGGAATACATCCTTTCTTCAAGAGAGAATCTTTCGAAGGACCACTACGTGGTCAACACCGTAGTGTCATCGGATCTTGCAAGGGCTCAGGCCGCCCACTTTGGCGTCACTCTCAGACAGACCCTCACAGGCTTCAAGTTCATCGGCGAGCAGATCGAAAGCGATCCGGACCATTTCGTCATGGGCTATGAAGAAAGTTTCGGCTATCTCTTCGCACCGCACGTTCGCGACAAGGATGCCGTCATGGGCACACTCGTCGCCATCGAGATGGCGGAGTATTATAAGAGAAAAGGCCTTTCTCTCAGCGAAGTGCTCGACGGCATATACAAGCGCCATGGCTTCTTTATAGAAGAAACCATCGCAAAAAGCTTCGAGGGCAAGGATGGCCAGACGGTCATGATGAACATCATGGAGACGTTCAGAAAAGACTCCGCGTCGTTACTCACTTATGACAGAAAAATCGATTATCTCCACGATGAGACCGGTCTTCCGAAAGCGGACGTCCTCAAGTTCTACCTGGATGATCAATCTTGGATGGTCCTTCGACCATCGGGAACGGAACCAAAACTGAAAGTCTATTTCTCCATCAGTGGTGAAAATGAAAAGGCAACAGTCGAGAAACTGGAAAATTATAAGAAGACCATCGTCGAGAAGGTGCTCACTTAATGGGAAAATCACCATTCGATCGAATTGAGTATCCGAAACTGAAATTTGTGAAAGCAGAGGCCACGGACACGAGACTCATGGGTGTCGTGGGTGTGATCGCCCACTGGCTGGATCCTGCAGGGCGCGAAGTGGTCCAAATCTACCATTTGGATTTTGAAAGTTACGGCATTGATGGATTCTATCATCTCATAGAACCGAATATGAAAGAGCTGGAAAATTTGATCCTGGGCATCACTGGCGGCCTCGGCGGCAGCTTCATCCAGATCGGTCTGGAGGAATTCATTTTCCTCATCAAATCGTCATACATCGTGGATGAGGGGTGCCTGGATGCGCTCGTGGATTTTGAGATGTTCGAGGAGCAGTTCGATTCGCTGTATGTCGACCTGTCCCTTGAAGATGAGATCAGGCTATACGAAAAGCTGAGCCCGGAGATCATATTGAACGAGCAGGCCGTCCATTATTTTGTCATGCGCTACATCGGATGTGATTATCCGTCGGCCATGATGCTGTGGAAGGATGGGAAAATCGACCCGGATTTCGAGCTGCTGGACATGCCGCACACGCTGATCAAAAATAATTGTGTGCATGTAGGCCAGGAATCGCGTATAGACCAGTATACGGTCGAAGCGCTCGTCGACTACGAGACCAGGTACAAACTGATGATCATTCATGTGGATGTGGAAGCTGACACTCATAAGATTGTCCGTGCGAACTGTGCGGAGGAAATGGTGATCAGCAGCATTGAGGCGGCATTCAATCTCAGCAAGCCGGAATATATGATGGTGATGCATGTCCAGGATTCGTTTTTTGAAAGACGTTTTGCCAAGACCAATCCGGAGATGATGAAGCAAAGTTACCCGCAGGGGCAGCTTTACATCGAGTTCAATCCGGACAACGACCATGTAAAGGAAAATCCCTATTTTCTCAATGGTGATATTTATGCCCTGTATTTCTTCGGATATGACGGGCAGCTCATCGTGTGCACCATGCGTAAGGAGAATTTAGAGGAAATCGATAAAATGCTCAAGGAAAACCATGCGTATGACGAAAGTCTGGGATTCATCTGTGAGCTCAAAACGGACGAACCCGTTTTGTTTACTTACGTCAACAGCAGCTACGACAACATTTTCGACTACCTTGCAACAACTTGAAAAAAAATTAATAAATTTAGGGTTGCATGTAGTGAAGTGTTGTGCTATTATTAGCAAGTAAATTTTAAAGTAATCCTTATCAAGAGAGATGGAGGGAATAGGCCCTATGAAGTCCAGCAACCGGCGTGCGCACGGTGCTAAATCCTACAGATGCTATGGAGATCTGGAAGATGAGGTTTGAGTCTATTAGGCCTCTTCTTGTGAAGGGGCTTTTTATATGCCAAAGAGTTCATCAAAAATAAAGGATTATCAACCACAATCAATCAGGAGGTGTTTTTAAAAATGGCAAGAAAAAGATTATTTACATCGGAATCCGTAACCGAAGGACATCCGGACAAAGTATGTGACCAAATTTCGGATGCAATTTTGGATGCAATTTTTACTGAGGACCCTAACGCGAGAGTAGCTTGCGAGACGTCTGTAACCACTGGTCTAGTTCTAGTGGCTGGTGAGATCACGACGGACTGTTACGTGGACATCCAAGGGATTGTCAGAAAAACAGTAAAAGAAATCGGATACACAAGAGCAAAATTCGGCTTTGACGGCGACACTTGCGGCGTACTCGTAGCCATCGACAAACAATCAGACGACATCGCTATGGGCGTCAACAATGCGCTCGAGAGCAAAGAAGGCACTATGCACGACGAAGTAGAATCAGTCGGTGCCGGTGACCAAGGCATCATGTTCGGTTTCGCATGTGACGAGACTCCAGAACTTATGCCGCTTCCAATCTCTCTTGCTCACAAACTTGCAAGAAGACTTGCTGAAGTGAGAAAAGACGAAACTTTAAAATATTTGAGACCAGACGGTAAAACACAAGTGACTGTGGAGTACGGTGAAGACGGTCGTCCGGAAAGAGTGGACACAATCCTCATTTCGACTCAACACAGCCCAAGAGTGACCAGAGAGCAAATCGAAGCGGATCTGATCGAGCACGTGATCAAGCCGGTTGTTCCAGCTGAACTTTTAGTGAACACTCGTTACCTCGTCAACCCGACTGGCCGTTTCGTAATCGGTGGTCCTCAAGGAGATGCCGGCGTTACTGGTAGAAAAATCATCGTTGACACTTATGGTGGATACTCAAGACACGGCGGCGGAGCATTCTCCGGCAAAGACCCAACAAAGGTTGACCGTTCTGCTGCATACGCTGCGCGTTACGTTGCCAAAAACGTTGTTGCCGCTGGCCTTGCTGAGAAATGTGAACTTGAACTCGCTTACGCGATCGGTGTTGCTTACCCGGTATCCATCATGGTAGAGACTTTCGGTACCAACAAAGTATCTGAAGAAATCATTGAAGACCTCATCAAGAAGCACTTCGACCTTAGACCAGGCGCGATCATTCGTGACCTCGGCCTCAGACGTCCAATCTACAGACAAACTGCTGCTTATGGGCACTTTGGTAGAACGGATATTGACTTGCCTTGGGAGAAGACGGACAAAGCGGATACCTTGAGAGCAGAGGCTTTTGGGAAATAGATCTTCGGATTTGCATAGGCTGCGTCAGTGGTTTTTCACCACACGCGTTTCAGCGCGTGTAGTGAAGTAGTTTTTGGCTACGCCAAGTCTGTTTTGCGCTCTAGCGAGCGCAGTGGTTAGGAAAAGATTAAATACAATTGGGGACAGGTGCTTTTTGGTACCTGTTCTTTTTTTGTGCAAAAGCATGAGCCTTCGTTCAGGAATACATGAACAAATTTTTCCTGTTAATCTCCTACCACAGGTACCAAAATGGACCTGTCCCCAATTGGCACTTCATCATTTGACTTTCCCAACCACTAACCACTTTGGCGTCAGCCAAAAAACCACTGCGCCCTTTAGGGCGCAAAACCACTTTCGTTAGTGGCATCCAAATTATTCCAATTCACATTGAATAATTCTCTCCAAGATGATATGATATTCATGACTATTAACATGCAGCCAATAACGAACAAAATGAGGCTCGAATGGAAAAGATTACTCTCGAAGGTGTCGTACAAGACATCATTTATTATAATGAAGACAACGGGTATGTCATCGCCACGCTCCAGACGGAACTGGAGCTCGTGAGCATCAAAGGGACCCTTCCTTTTGTGCGCGAAGGGGACCATATCCGGATGGTCGGGCAAATGGAAATCCATAATTTCTACGGGGAACAGGTCAATATATTGTCTGCGGAGCACCTGAAACCTGCGGACCGGGAAGACATCTTCAAGTACTTGTCTTCGGGTGTCATCACAGGGATTGGACCGGCTACTGCGGAACTTATGCTGAACGCATTTGGAACTGAGACGTTGAATATCATTGAGAAAGCGCCGGAGCGGCTGCTGGAAGTGGCGGGAATCGGACCCAAGAAACTGGAACAGATCATCGAATCCTATAAGGAACAATACGAACTCAGGGACTTCATCATCTATTTTCAATCGCTGAATCTCTCTGTGAACATGGCTATGCGCATTTATAAGAAGTATGGCATCGAGGCCATCGCGAGGGTGGAAAAGAACCCTTATATCCTCGCTGAGGATGTGACTGGTGTGGGATTCAAACTGGCGGATCAGATTGCCATGAAGATGGGCATCGATTTTCACTCGCCGTTCAGAATCGACTCGGGACTGCTTCACCTGCTGAACATTGAAGCATCAAGCGGGCATACCTATGCGGAGCAAGAGGATTTGGTGAGAAAAGTAGCACTTACACTGAGTGTCGAATATGACGAAGTGGAAAATCAGATCAGGGAAATGGCAGTGACCGGAGCACTGAAAGTCGAGCGGGTTGGCGATGGTGACCTGCGCATATATTTGCCGAGCCTTCATTATTCGGAGCAGCAGGTGGCGGCCAAGATTTATGAGATTGGTATTCATGCGCTGCCGCTCAAACCGTTTTATGGGGATCAGTTTATCAAAGAATTTGAACTGAACAGGGGCATTATTCTTGGTGAAAATCAGAAGCTTGCTATTGTAGAAGCACTGGAATACGGCATGTATATCATCACTGGTGGACCTGGAACAGGAAAAACCACCATTATCAACGCGGTCATAGAAGCGTATGAAATGTTCGATAAGAAGGTGGTTTTATGCGCGCCGACGGGGCGTGCGGCAAAGCGTATGACGGAAGCCACGAAACGTGAGAGCAAGACCATCCATAGACTCCTTGAATTTCAAGGTGAGAATCAGTTTGGGAAAAATGCCGAAGAGCCGCTCAAGGTAGATGTCATCATTATTGATGAAATCTCCATGGTGGATATTGTGCTCATGTATAGGCTGCTCGATGCGATTGCACTCGGGACCCATGTGATTTTCGTGGGTGACTCGGATCAGCTGCCTTCGGTGGGTCCTGGTTCGGTACTTAAGGATTTGCTGCAAAGTGATCTCATCAGCAGCATTGCGCTTGATGAAATCTATAGACAAAGCGAGAGCTCGCTCATAGCGGTGAATGCGCACAAGATCAATCACGGGGAATTGCCCATCCTCAACAAGCCGGATAAGGATTTCTTCTTTATAAGTAGCAGTAGGTCGGATGTGATTTTATCGGAAATAAGGAATCTAGTGAGCCAAAGGCTTCCCAATTATTATGATTTGGATCCTCTGGAGGACATTCAGATATTGTCACCCATGAAGAATTCCAGTGTCGGCGTCAATGCGCTGAACGACATGCTTCAGGAAGTGATCAACCCGCCGGAAAAGAAAAAAGTGGAGAAGAAATTCGGCAACAAGACATTTCGCGAGGGCGATAAGGTCATGCAAATCCGAAACAATTATAATCTGGAATGGATTTCGAAATATGGGGAAGAGGGCACGGGCGTGTTCAATGGGGATATTGGGATCATCTCGGAGATTGATGCCGCGGCGAGGAGCGTTACGGTGATTTTTGACCAGGAGCGTGAAGTGGTCTATGATTTTCCAAGTGTGGATGAGCTCGTTCTGGCGTATGCGGTGACTGTCCATAAAAGTCAGGGCAGCGAGTTCAAAGCTGTCATCATGCCCATGGTTTTCGGTCCTCCCATGCTTATGAGCAGGAACATTCTGTATACCGCCATCACGCGTGCGAAGACGCTCGTTGTGCTTGTGGGGGATAAAAAAGCCATGCAGGAGATGATCCGGAGGAACCAGGAGCAACACAGACAATCGGGACTCAGGGAGCGCCTTGAATTTTACAGGAAGATGGCATCGGGAGATTTGACATGATGCTTAAAGCCTTTATTAAGGAAGGGATCGATCTTTTTTGGCCGCAGGATCTGACGTGTAACGTTTGCCTGAAGGAGCTGGAGAAGGATGAGAAGGACCTTTGTCCGGATTGTGTTGCGACGATTCGCGTCATTGGGGATACGGTGTGCAAGCATTGCGGCAAGCTCATCGATCAGGCTGTGGAGGCACATGCCGTCTACGGCTTCAAATGCAAGGAATGTCAGGAACATTTCTCCTATTTTAAAAAGCACAGGTCCTATGCGCTTTATGAAGGTGGCATGAAAAAAGCCCTCATGGATCTGAAGTATAAAGGTAAGACACATCATTTAAAATATCTGATCGGATGCATGAATGAAGTGATGGGTGCGAACCCTGATTTTCTAGGGTGTGATCTCGTCGTGCCTGTTCCTATCCATATTTTGAGGAGAGCGGAGCGTGGCTACAATCAAACGGAGTTTTTGGCAAGAGGGATCTGCGACTCTCGGCCCAGTTTAACCTATTTAAACGTCCTAAAAAGAAGCAAACCGACAAAAAAACTGAAAATTCTTGATAAAGAAGCTAGGAAGTTGATGCTAAAGGATGCTATAATATTGAATAAGAAAGTGAACGCTCCGCTGGAAGGCAAACGCGTGCTTTTGGTGGATGACATATATACGACTGGTACGACACTGGACGCTTGTGCGAAAACCTTATATGAAGCCGGCGTGGATGAAGTGATGTGTATCACGGTGGCCATGGGTTATTGATAGGAGGCTATGAGATGACGGAAAATAAATTGAGTGCTCTAAAGAATTGCAAAAAATGTGGTCGGCTTTTCCAAGCAGACAATGGAGTGTCGCTTTGCTCAAGATGCAATGAAGACATCGACGATGAATTCACAAGAGTCAGAGAGTACATCTACGACAACCCCTCATCCAGTGTCAAAGACGTCAGTTCGGGAACCGGCGTACATACAGATGCCATCCTCAAATGGATCAGAGAAGGCAAAATCGTCCTGGGCAGCAATTCAAACATCGCCTTTTGTGAAAGATGTGGCGAACCCACCACAGGAAGCAGATTTTGTCCCAAGTGTGTGAAAGACCTTGCAACAGGCCTTAAGGCCGGTCTTGAGGATTCCAATCACAAACAGCAAGTGGGCATGCATATCAAAGAAACAACAAAAAAATAAAATAAATGCTAAACAAACCCTCGTTTGTGCCGATAAATGTATTAGAGAAATCGGCAGGACGGGGGTGTTTTTATGAAGATCAACAATCAAATTCCAGTAAACAGTATACCAAACGCCATGAAAGCTTATGGCAAAACCGCAAAAAAGACCGAAGCAGTTGAAAAACCAGGTCGTAGTGCTGATAAAGTGGAAATATCAAGTCAAGCAATGGACATACAAGCAGCTATGAAAGCTCTTGCTGAAGTTCCTGAAGTACGTAGTGAAAAGGTGGAGGCTATCAAAGTTCAAATTCAAAGTGGTACATATAAACCGTCAGCAATTGATATCGTTGACAAAATGTTCGCAAATTTGAGCAACAAAAAAATCTAAATGCCGATTTCTTAATCCCCCACAAAACCTGCCGGACGTAATGTCCGGTTATTCATTATAAGGAGTAAATGCTATGACAAAAAGCGTTGAACAGCTGATTCTTACACTTGAGAAGGAATCTGAAATATATAGGGAGATCCTCGAGATCTCCACAAAGAAAAGGGAAGCCATCAGAGGCAATCAGATTGAGAATCTTGAAGCACTAGCGGGACACGAGCAAGCACTCGTTGTGACGCTTTTTAAGCTTGAGGAACTCAGGGAGAAAGTCCTGGATCTGATTTTGAGGGAACTTAAGATCGACCACATTGAAAACGTCACCCAGCTGGCCCAGTTTCTATTACCGGAAGAAAGACAAAAGGTGCTCTCAGCCAAAGACGAACTGATTGTACTCGTTAAAAATACAGTAGATGAAAACCGTTTCAACAACCGCATGATCGAAGACAAGCTCGATCTCATCGAATTCAACATCGGTATGCTCACACAAATGTCCGATGATAGCGGCAAATACGATAAAAAAGCCGTCAATGAAGCTTATGAACGCAAAAACATTTTCGATGCACGTGTATAGATAAGGAGAGGATCTCATGTCAGCAGGATTTTTAGGATTAACAACTTCATTATCAGGTCTTTTTGCGAATCAAAGATCCCTCGGCATCGTATCTCACAATATCGCAAATGCCAACACCGAAGGGTATTCCAGACAGGTCATGAACACCAAGGCTTACACCCCGCAGATTCTACCGGGTGGATTCGGAACTTTAGGCGTAGGCGTTGATGTCACCGCGGTCAAGCAAATTCGTGACGCTTATCTCGATTACAAATACAGGACTGAAATCAGCGTCAAAGGGGAATGGGATGCAAGAGCAAGCGTACTTACTGAAGTCGAAGGCATCTTCAACGAACCTTCGGATTCCAGCATCGCGGAACTGCTCGACAAATACTATGAGTCCCTGCAGAGTCTCCAAAAGAACCCTGAAAACCTCACTGCAAGAACTTTGGTGCGTCAAACCTCCATTGCACTGTCAGAAGGCGTTCAGAGACTTTCAACTATGCTCAAAGACTTACAGAAAGACCTCAACTATCAATTTGAAACCTCGGTTAGAGAAGCCAATGACATAGCAAAACAGATCGCGACACTCAATGAGACGATTTACAAAGCGGAGCTCGAGGGCGGCAAGGCCAATGACCTTCGTGACCAACGCGAACTGCTCGTCGACAACCTTTCCAAACTTGTAAAAGTGGATTATTATGAAGATGCTCAAAACCGTTTTTATGTACTCGTCGGTGGACAGCAGCTCGTCGCCCACTTCAGAAGCGACAGCTTTGAACTCGTTCCGAGAACCACCAAACTCAACGAGGACGATTCCAATGCCATCATGGATGTTCAGTGGACCAATGGCAACAGAATCAATTTAACCACCGGCAAGATCAAAGGCCTCATGGATGTGCGCGACAACATGCTCGGCGACAAAAAAGGTATTCCATATTACACTGAAAAACTCAACGAGTTTGTAGATACTTTCTCAGCCACCATGAACAACATCCATGAAGATGGTTATGGCCTTAACGGAAGCACCGGATATTACATGTTCACAATGGACAATATGTCCACTCAGGAATATAAGACTTTTTTATTGACACGTGGTCTGAATGACACTCCGGCAGTGGACGTCACCTCATCCGTCATGGATGGAGTTGCAGCACTTCCGGCTGACAAGCAGCGCGATAAAATAGCATCCAACATTCAAAAGATCCTAGCGAATAATCCCGAATACAACAGCAAAACCGTGAGAATCATCGATGGCCACTACTATGTGGTGGATCAGATGAAGGCTTCACGGATGACCATCGCCAGGGATTTAGAGGACCTTAATAAAATCGCAGCTGCATCTCGAGTGGAAGACACTCCTGGTGATGGCAGCAATATCCTTAAAATGATTCAGACGCGTCATGATGTGCAGCTCTATGAGTGGGGCGCACCGGAGGATTTCATGAAATCGCTCGTCTCCAACCTTGGAGTCGATGCGGCTGAAGCCAATCGAGTGGCACGCAACCAGGAACTTTTGACCAAAGAATACAGCACTGCCAGAGATTCCATCATGGGCGTCTCCCTCGATGAGGAAATGGCGAACATGATCAAATTCCAAACCGCTTACAACGCCAATGCCCGAATGGTCAACGTCTTCGATGAAATGCTCGACCTCATCGTCAACAGACTCGGCACAGGTGGCAGATAGATTTAGAGGAGTGATATTATGCGCATTACCAATAACATGCTCGTCAAAGACATGCTCTGGAACGCCAACAACAATTTGGTGCAAATGGCTCAGCGTCAAACTGAGCTTTCTTCAGGTAAGAAAATTCATAGACCTTCCGATGACCCTGTGGGCATCACTCAGGTGCTCAAGTACAAGACGGATATAAGGGAAGCTCAGCAGTATAAGAAGAATATTGATGATTCACTTGGGTGGCTTGAGGTTTCAGAGAGTGCTATGCATAACCTTAAGGATATTCTTCAGAGAGTCAGAGAACTTACTGTACAAGCGGCAAATGGAACGAATACCACAGACGATCGACAGAAAATCGCTCTTGAAGTGGAGCAGCTGATGCAGGAAGTCATTACAGTGGGAAACTCAACCAATGCGGGACGTTATGTGTTTTCTGGACTTCAGACCAATGAAAAACTGTTTAATCCGGATGGAACTTACAATATTGAAATGACATCCAATCGACTCGCAGCAAAACGGACTGTTGAGTATGAAGTCTCTGTGGGTACGACTCTAAATATAGGAACACATCCAGTGGATATATTCGGTGCAATTCCCAACAATAATTTTTTCAGTGGTATGATTACAAACAGTTCAGTAACCACTGAAAAAGCGACTAAAAGTACTTTTAAAGCTACAGTGGATCCCACACTAGATTTCACGGGAGACACCTTAGCGTTCAATATTGGTGGTACAAATTATACAGTGAACGCTACTATTCTCGACTCAACAGCACTTAATCCGATGAACAAAACCAGATTGATTGAAGCCATAAAGAGTGCCACTGATGTTGGTACTGGAACCTTATCTGAAGCCGCAGATGTTTATTTTGATGCCAATGACCAGCTCGTTATACAATCGAACGTATTTGGAGCGGGCACTCCGATCGTTCCAACAATTACATCCACAAATCTTAATGTTGTTTCTAATACGGATGGTGTGAATGGCAGTACAGATACTTTATCGAGTACCGCAGCATTCACAGATGCAGACGTACTTGCTGCAACAGGCATACATCAATTGGTCTTTCAAGTGGACAATACAAGAGGTGTTCTTGATATCGATTTTGACAATTTGATTTCTGATGATAAAGCGGGACTGCAAGATGCGGTTCAAAACGCTCTCAATGCCAACTTCGGAGCTGGTTTTGTTACAGCGAACATAGATCTCAATTTTACAGTATCCGGACCAAATGATGGATTGACACATCAATTTAGTGTCGATTACGTTTCCAGTTCAGAAAGTGAGATGGTGGTTGACTTAAAGAACCTTCTATCCGCGCTGAATACAGGTGATGATGCAGTCATTCAGATCTCATTAGGAAAAATGGATTTGCATCTGGATCGAGTAGTATCTGTCATGGGTGAAATTGGCGGAAAGACCAATAGAATAGAGTTTATCAAGACTAGAGTCGAAGAAAATGAAATCACTTTTACCGGACTATTAAGTAAAGTTCAAGACGTGGATATGGCAGAAGCCATCATGTATTTCAAAAATCTTGAAAATATCTACAGAGCTTCACTTTCAGTTGGTTCAAAAGTGATTCAACCATCACTCGTGGATTTCATTAGATAGATATGATTTGAGGTGACAAGGATGTCTTTACAAATTACATCACAAAAAGCCATACTCGCATGGGACTCTCAAAGTGCTGTGCTTACTCAAAGTGGGAATGGAAAGCAAACGCTGGATATACGTGTTGAAAAGAATAATTTAAAGATGGAGACTGTGAAACCACAAGTATCCATTGACCAAATGGAAGCATTTGGTGAATTAGGCCTAAAAGGCATTCGTGCTTTTATGCAAGAATCTGTAGGATATGCCCAGCAGATGGTGAGCACTGGTATTGACCGGATTGTTTCTCAAGGCAATGAATGGCTCGATATTCACACGGGTTATGACCCAATTCCTGATCAAGCGAGATACAATGCTTTTGAAATGTTTGAAAAATCATTTGATGGGGTATTCAGTCCTGTAGCAAGACCTCAAATCGATGTGCAATCTGGACAACTCAATTTTAATTTCACACCATCACGAGTGATCAATTCATCTGTGGCTCAACCTGTGGAGATGAATTATCAACCTTGGCGCATCGATTATTATATGAAGCAATATAATCGCATAAATATCAATCACACATCTACCCAAATCAATCAAAGTGTATAGGAGGCGTTCTAATGGTACTGACTACAGAACATTTAGGTGAAATCGAATTTCAAAAAGAAGACATCATCCATTTTCCAAAAGGACTACCAGGATTTGAAGATGAAAAGGAATTCATTGTAGTGCTGACAGGAGATATTGATTTTCCATTTACATATCTTCAGTCAGTAAAAAGCAATGATTTAGCATTTATAGTAACAGACCCATTTCTATTTATAGAAAACTATGATTTTGAGCTCTCTGATGAAGACGCGGATATTCTCGGTGTTAAAAGTGAAGAGAAAATCGATGACATCACTGTATATACCATAGTAACCATTCCTGAAGATGTAGATCAGACCACAGTCAATATTTCAGCTCCGATTATCATCAACCTGAAAGAAAAAATTGGTAAGCAAGTATTGCTGAAAGAATACGATGAAATGAAGTATCCATTGTTCAAACAAAAGTCAGGAGAATAATATATGCTGATTTTAACCAGAAAAAAAGATGAGAGCATCATCATCAATGGCAACATCGAAATTCAGATTATCGCCATTGAGGAAGGAAAAGTTAAGATTGGCATCAACGCCCCTAAGGACGTCGAGATTCATAGAAATGAGGTTTTTGAGAAAATTCTGGAATCCAATAAAGCCGCAATGACTTCCAAAAACTCAATTTCAAAACTTAGTGAAAAAATAAAAAAAAATAATGAAGAAACACTAAAGTAATTCGGTGATGAGCCGATAATCTAATTACATGGAACTTAAAGCCAGCGGCCGGTGGCTGAAGAGTTAACCATAAATCATTTGGATCAGAAAGGATTCTGATCTTACAAAATTCAAGGAGGATTTTATTATGAGAATCAATAACAACTTAATGGCTATGAATACTCACAGACAATTGGGCATCAACAATAATGCAGGTGCGAAATCAATCGAAAAATTATCATCAGGATACAGAATCAATAGAGCTGGTGATGATGCTGCAGGACTTGCAATTTCTGAGAAAATGAGAGGCCAAATTAGAGGTTTATCACAAGCTTCAAGAAATGCACAAGATGGTATTTCTTTGATTCAAACTGCTGAAGGCGCATTAAATGAGTCTCATGCAATTTTACAGAGAATGAGAGAATTGTCTGTACAATCTGCAAATGATACAAATACAAATACGGACAGAGCTGAATTACAAAAAGAAGTAGTTCAATTAAGAGATGAAATAACTAGAATTGGTACAGATACACAGTTCAATACAATGGCACTTTTGGATGGAACTTTTACTGGAAAAGAGATCCATATTGGTGCTAATGCAGGTGAATCATTGACAATTGGAGTGGCTACAGCAATGACTGCCGCTGGTCTAGGTGTTGATACTATTGATGTTTCAATGCAGGCTGGTGCTGACACTGCTATTACAACTGTAGAAGCTGCAATTACTACATTGTCTGGAACGAGATCAACACTTGGTGCATGGCAAAATCGTCTTGAGCATACTGTTAAGAATCTTGATAACTCTGCAGAAAATCTTCAAGCTGCGGAGTCAAGAATCAGAGATGTTGATATGGCAAAAGAAATGATGAACTTTACTAAGAATAATATCCTTCAACAAGCTGCTCAAGCTATGCTTGCTCAGGCAAACCAAGCACCTCAAGGTGTTCTACAATTGTTAAGATAGTTTAAGTATAGTATAATAATATTCGGCCAATTAAGAACCAGAAGAGTTAAATCTTCTGGTTCTTTTACATATTTAGTTAAGTTATTGTGATTTATTACCGATATACACTATAGACAATTCCATGGAGGGGAGAAAGTATTATGAAGATTAATAATTTGAATGCAGGAGCAATTCCTGGGAATACACAGGGCATGGATGCCCCTAATGCAAAAAATACAGATACTGGTAAAGTTTCTAGAAAACCTGTTGAGCGGACAACAAACGGGGATTTGAATGTAAAGAAGCAAAATAAAGAATCAATCAAAGAACCAATCAAAGAAGTGATGAATGAAGAGATGCTTGAGAAATCGGTAGAACAAGCTAATAAGTCTCTAGAAATGTACAATCGAAAAATTGAACGTGCAGTACATGAAGTGACCCATACCGTCATGTACACTGTGAGAGATACGATTACAAATGAAGTCATACAGGAATTTCCGCCTAGGAAAATTCAGGATATGATTGCAAAAATGTGGGAATTGGCAGGTCTTTTTGTTGATGAAAAAGCCTAATGATTAATATAGATAGGAAGTGATTTTATGGCAACAATGAGAATTACAGGGATTGCGTCGGGACTTGATACAGAGCAGATGATCAAGGATCTAATGAAAGCAGAATCAATGAAACTCGATAAGGTTAAACAAGATAAGCAATATGTTGAGTGGCAACAGGAATCATACCGTGAAATTATCAATCAAATGAGAGGATTTCAATCCACTTTTTTTGATGTGCTTAAACCTAGTACAAATTTGACGTCTGCTTCATCTTTTTCAAAATTCAATTATGGGATTACAAGTAATGGTGTTGCTTCAACAGCACTATCAATTACTGCTACTGCGAGTGCAGCTAAATCAGTGACTGTCAACAAAATTGATCAATTGGCTACAAAAGATACATGGACAGGAGCAAGCACGGGGATTAGAGGTATTAAAACTCAAGGTTTAAATATGAGTAATTTAGCAGGTAATGAACTTGATTTTAGTATTGCAATTGGTTCAACTGCTAGGACAATAACACTTCAAAATGCTGATGTTTCTGAACTAAGCGTTTCTGATTTAGCCGCTAAATTAAATACAGAAATCTCAAACACATTTGGTGCGGATTACAATAGTGTGGTATCTGTTGAAGGAACCGAGCTTAAGTTTGATTTCGCAGGTTCTGAAGTGAGAATATTAGAGGGAAGCAATCCTGAGAGTATGACAGCACTAGGTATTACAAGTGGTGTGACTAGCTATGGGTATAAAACTAAAGGAATTGATGAACTTTTTGATTTCACAGGCATTGATTTGTCATTGATTAATATTAATGGGAAAACTATTGCTCTTAGTGGTACCGACACTGTTGATGCTATGAATAAAAAACTTAACGATGCAGGTGCTGGATTCGAAATTAAATATAACACTTTATCAGATAAATTTTCAATGGTATCCACCAAAGAAGGTTCTGCGAATAATATCGTACTGGATGATAACACTTCAGCATTTATGGGAAAACTTTTTAACATGGCAGATCCAAAGGTTGGTCAAGTCGGTGGACTAAACGCGAAACTTACAATCAATGGTGAGCCTGTAATCCAGGGTAGTAATTCATTTGTTTTGGATGGCTTAACATTTGACCTCAAATCAACATCTGTAGATCCAATCAATATTACGATTGCTGTAAATACAGAATCTATCGCTGATAATATTAAGAATTTTGTCGTTGAATACAATAAAATGATTGATTCTCTAACCACTAAACTTACTGAAAGACGAGATTATGATTATAAACCTCTCACTGACGAACAACGGGAAGCTCTTTCCGAAGAAGAAATTGAAAAGTGGGAAGAAAAAGCCAAGCTTGGTAATATGAGAGGCGCTTCTGAACTTAGCACATTTTTAACACAGCTCAGAAATGCCATCATTGAGCCTATAAATGGTGTTGGGATCTCAATGAAGGATATCGGAATATCCAGTTCAAGTTATCAGGACCGTGGTAAACTCACTATTGATGAGGACAAACTGAAGCTTGCACTTGAAAATAATTATGACAATGTGGTCAATTTGTTCTCAAAGCAATCCAGTGTTGAATATAGCGATACTGCAAACAGGAACACAAGAGATAGCGAAAATGGGATTGCTAACAGATTCAATGATATTCTGAAAGATTATTCTCGTACTACACGAGATGCGAGCGGAAACAAAGGTCTCTTGATTATAAAGGCCGGTATTGAGAATGATACGAGTGCATTCCAAAATGACATTTCTAAACGTATAAATACATTTGATGACAGATTGGACCGCTTGGCTGATTATTTGGCATCAAGAGAAGATTACTATTACAATATGTTCTCTAAAATGGAGTCTGCTCTATCACAAATGCAATCACAAGGCGATTCCATGATGAGCATGTTCGGAGGAGCTTTGTAATGAAACCGGATGAAATCATGAATAAAATCATTGAAGATTCTTACATCATAAAAAGTGCACTGGAAGCGGAAGACATCGACATCGTCAATGAGACACTGACGAGAAGACAACAGTGGATTGACGAACTTGAAAAACACGCTCCTTTCGACGCGAATTCCGAAATCGGAAAGAAGATCAAATTGTTTCAGCAGATTGATCAAGCATGTCAAAGTGGATTTGACAAGTTTAAAAGTAAAATTCAAGAGGAGCAGTATAAAGTCAAAAATGAGCGCAAGCAAATGAATGTCAATAAGAAGGTATACAATCAGTATCAGATGAATATACCCGGTCAAATGTCAGGATTGTCCATAGACAATAAGAAATAGCAGGAGGATGTGGAATGGCAATTATGAACCCATATAATTATTCAAAACCCAAAACTTTTATAGCGACTGAACCGTTAAAGGCGGTAAAACCAATCGAGAACTCTAGGGCAAATCCTAAGAACGATAAAATGGACCAATACCTTGAAAATAGAATTATCTCAGCAAAACCGGAAGAACTTACTTTGATGCTTTACGAAGGTCTTGTCAAATTCATCAAGAAGGCTCAAATCAATCTGGACACGAAGAATATTGAGCAAGTCAATTATAATGTCATGCGTGCCCAGGCCATCGTGGATGAACTCAGAAACACACTCAATATGGAAATCCCACTCAGTGAAAGCATGGATTCCATGTATGAATACCTTTCGTATAAACTGGTCATGGCAAATGTGGACAAGAACCCATTGACGTTCGATGAGGCGTTAATTGTTGCGGAAGATTTCAGAGAAACTTGGAAAGAGGCGTTTGGTCTTAAATAATTGTTCACAAAATCTTAACCGTTTTTTATGGATGGAAAACGTGTTTTTGGGTATAATGATTACACGTGTGTAATTTGTACAAAGAAGGGAGACTATATGGATTTAAAAATATCTCCATTTCAAATGCAAGGTCTGACCAGTATTAAGCAAGCGCTGGGGATGGCAAACTTGCAAAAAGCGATGTCGCAGGACGCTGAGTCCATGGACGCGCTTGTAAAAATGATGGAACAATCTGTAACTCCACATAAAGGTCAGAATGTTGACATCAAATTGTAGTATAATAGAGTTGAGCCGATGAGTTGGCTCAACTTTTTGTGTTTCGGGAGGACTTATGAAAAGAAGTGATCTAATACTTGAAATGAACAATTTGCTGGAGCAGAAGGTTCAGTTGATGGAGCAGCTGGTTGTTTTGCTGGAAAACCTGGATGAGAGTGTTTCAGCAGCGTTTGTCAGACCGAGTCTGGATGCGATTGATGGACTTCAAAAGCAACTGCTGGGTAAGGATGTCCTGTTTTTGTCTCTTCTTCAGAAGTTTTTAAGTGAGAACGAAGTGAAATCATTAGGCGAACTGCCAGTCGAGGATCTTGCTCCACTAAAGCAGGCACAATCGAGCATTAGAGTAGTAGATGAGCTGCAATCGAAAGTGAATGCTGAAATGGAACATTTCCTTTTAATAAAGGATGGGCTCAAAGGGGAGCAGATCAAGGAGAAAACACTTTCTGACATTCATAGGGCCTATGGGAAAAATAATTTGAAATAATGAATATTTTATAGGTTATGGTCCATTAGGCTGGGTATATACTTATTATCAAAGAATAAAGGGGTTGAGCTTATGAAAGTAATCGTGACTGGTAGAAACCTGGTAATAACCGATGCAATTAGAGAGCAAGTCGAGAAAAAACTGAGTAAATTTGATAAGTATTTTAAGAGTGACGTCGAGGCACAAGCTACATTCAGTACTCAAAAAGATGATCATATAGTAGAGGTTACCATTCCACTGAAAAATGGTACAACATTTAGAGCTGAAAGCCGTACAGACGATATGTATGCAGCAATTGATGATTCCATTGATAAAATTTCGAGACAAATGAAGAAACATAAAACCAAGATTGAAAGAAAATTCCACGATCACGAGTCCATCCGTTTTGAGGCGATTCCTGAGTCGACAGAAAAATATGTTGAGTCTACAATCGTTAAAACCAAAAGATTCGGAATCAAACCAATGATGCCTGAGGAGGCAGTTCTACAAATGGAACTCATTGGACATGATTTCTTTGTATTCCTTAACGGAGAAACAGATGTTGTCAATGTTGTTTATAAAAGAAAAGATGGCGATTTTGGATTGATTGAGCCATATTTATAAAACTGAATAGTAAGGAATTAAGCGGGGAGTGGTTCCCCGCTTTTTATTATGATAAAAATGGGGACGGGTCCCCATTCAGAATTGACATTTAATGTGAATTATTATATATTTATTCTAATACGAACTGACGTCAGTTCGTCTAGGAGTATATCATGAGAAAAAACTATTGAGAGTGGCATTTGAAAAATTTGCACAAAAAGGATACAACACGACTTTATCTGAAATCGCACAAGGTGCAGGAATCAAAAAGCAGTCCATTTATAATCATTTTGAAAATAAAGACGAATTGCTCTATGAAACCATTAAAATCGAACTACTATCCTTTTATTCAACAAAATCACTGGAATTCGACAGTTATATGGATTTGGAGCCAAAAGAGGCGCTCAAGACGATGTATTATTCCATATGTGACTATTACAAGGACATTAATAAATTGAAATTTTGGAGGTGGTTATTACTCATTGAATCCAAAGAACTATTCACCAAATGCAGAGACTTGATCAGGCAAAATGAGGGAAAATTTTATAACAGAGTCAAAGATCTTTTAGAAGGCGAAATTAAAAAGAGCGGAATTGAAGATGAAATGCTATGGCCATCTATACAAACATTTGTTGTTATGATTCAAGGTGTTTTAGACGGAATGCTGCTGTATCACGATGTTTATGATTCTCAAATATTGATTGAGAACACTTGGAATTTTTATTGGAAGAGCTTTGAAAATATGAAAGGGCATAAGGTGAGCTGATGGAGAAGAAGTCAAGAAAAAGCATATCGAGAAATATTATTATGAAAATAAGTGCTATAGTCGTAGTTGTATCGGTGTTGATCGGCGGAATTTCAATATTTATGAGTAGGAATGCCATGATCGAGCAAGTTGAAATCGCACTGAGTGACACCACTCGTTTGGGTGCCGAAAAAATTGAAATTGCTGTTAAAAATCGACTTCTTGTTTTACAGGAAGTCGCCGACAGGGAAAGTATCATGTCTATGGACATTAAAGTACAGAGACAATCCATTAAAGACGATGTGGAACGACTTGGTTATTTAGACATCGCGATCATATCTTTGGATGGAACCGCAACTTATATTATTGGAGAGAACACAGCAGATCTATCAGATCGCGAGTATGTTAAAAAGGCCCTAAGTGGCACGCCAAATATTTCAGATGTTTTGATCAGTAAAGTGACCAATACAGCCGTACTCATGTATGCGGTGCCAATAGTGGATCAAGGGAAGGT
>JACUUV010000040.1 GCA_014859095.1 Clostridia bacterium
GCTGTCAATGATGGAGGCATTCCGACCATGAGTTCTGGATCGTTGATGGAAGCACCCGGAGTGACTCTCCAGTCAACAATTGCCATTTTGATTTTTCTGCTCGAATCAGTGATAATACAAAAACGTGTCATTTCGGATGCGGTTCCCGCTGTAGTGTTGATGGCTACATACGGTACAAACGGGTTTTTAGATTGGTCAATACCTTCATAATCGTGGATTTTGCCGCCATTGGAAGCAACAAGACCGATCCCTTTTGCGCAGTCGTGTGAAGAACCGCCGCCAAGTGATACCAGACCGTCACATTTTTCTTTTTTCCAAATTTCAAATCCTGCTTCAACGTTCTTATCAGTAGGATTAGGCTCTGCGCCACCGAAAATTACTGCTTTTAAGCCAGCTTCTTCGAGTATGACTTTAACTTGCTCGGCCATGTCAATTTACTCGACGTAGCTCAATATCTCTTTACGTATTCTGTTCCCATGTACCAAAATGGACCTGTCCCCATTCAGCACTTAAATCTTTTCCCAACCACCAACCACTTGGCGTAAGCCAAATACTGCTGCGCTCTCCGAGCGCAAAACCACTGGCACGAGTGCTTCACCCACCAGCAGACAAGAACGCCATCCGATACTTATAAATCTGCCGTTCAACGTCATCCGCCGTGCCACTAAACACAATCTCCGTCCGGGGAAGGGCAATTGTACCGTGAACTTGATCGTCCAATGGCAACAAGCGGATGAGCACCTGCCCGCAAAAGTAATCGTCGCCGCTTTGATGATCCGCAATGCCCGAGAAATAATCCCTTAGGTATTTGATGTGAATCCCACTGTTGATGGTCTTTACTTGTTCCATAGCAAATGATCCTGTTTGTATTTCATGGTGTATTGTTTAGGCGTCAGTCCAAAGTGGCTCTTGAAGAGCTTGATGAAATAGGAGATGCTCTCGAAGCCAAGGTCGTAACTGACCTCGGAAACGTTTTTATGGAGCAGCAGTTCCTTTGCCTTGTTGATCTTAAGTAAGTTATGATAGGCCTTGGGCGTCATGCCCGTGGCTCTTTTGAACAGTGGGATCAGATTCGAAGGAGACATGTTCAGCGCATAGGCGATTTCATTGACCGTTATGTCCGAATCGGACAGATTGTCCTTGAGACACTGGATCGCATAAGCCACAGGTTCCTCTTTCTTTCTCGCGTGAAGCGGCATCTTGTAGTTCTTGACCAGGGTGTAGACCATTTCCTGTGAAACCAGGTCAATCAGGAATTCCTTGTTGGGATCATCGCTCATGCTGTAGGCATTGATTCGGTCAATTTGGGATTTGATTCCAGGCATCAACAGATTCCGGATCACCGGTTTATCCGCGGAGGACACTTCATATTCGAACTGGTGCTCGATTCTTTTGATCATGTCGTCGAGGAGCTTGTCGTTGATTTCATAGACAATCGCCTTGGTTTCCACTTTCATTTCCATTTTGACGCTGGAGTTCGGCGGCAGAATGATGAAATCTGATGTCGTATAGGTGAATTCACTGCCATCATTGATCCTAACGTGTTTGGATCCCTCGGCAATGGTACAGAGGCGCGTGTACTGGTAAGACTTGTATGTGGCTTTATAACCTTTTGCAAGATCGTAGTACAGAATTTTGATGTAGTCCGTTTCCAGTCCGTCAGTTTTCTCGAAATAGCGATCAAAAGATTGAATCATTCGTCCAGCCCTCCCATACACATTAAAACAGAATATTAATATAATATCATAATATCATAGAGGAATTATAATATCAACGGCCCTGGTGTCCCATAATTATGAGCTATTTTTCTGAATTATTAGATAGTTTTGTACACGAAATTCATATATAATTAAATTGTGTTAACAACTATAGAATGTGGGGGTAATGAAATGAGTAAAAAGTTAATTGTTATACTGGCACTTTTATTGGTGATTTCAGCATGGACTTACACCAAATTAAACGAAGAACCGGAATCCATAATCCTCTCCACGACCACGAGCACTCAGGACAGTGGTCTGCTTGATTTTATTTTGCCCGGCTTTACAGAAAAAACCGGAATAGAAGTGAAAGTTGTTGCAGTCGGTACGGGTAAGGCACTACAAATGGGCCGCGACGGAGAAGCCGATGTGCTGCTCGTTCATGCGAAATCCAGTGAAATAGAGTTTGTAGCAGAAGGACATGGTGCGGAAAGATTCGATGTGATGTATAATGATTTTATAATGGTCGGTCCTGAACCACTTCAGTATGAAACCATAGGTGATACGCTCAACGGCATCATGGAAAATGAAATGGTCTTTGTATCCAGAGGTGACGATTCAGGTACTCATAAAAAAGAACTCAGTATTTGGGCATCAAGAGGCATCACACCTGAAGGCAAGTGGTACATGTCCGCTGGAAAAGGAATGGGCGATGTGCTTCAAATGGCTAATGAGCTCAGAGGGTACACTTTGACCGATCGTGCCACATATTTATCTATGAAAGACAAACTGGAACTTGAGATCGTATTTGAAGCGGATGCACTTTTACTCAACGAATACGGAGTCATCGCAGTGAATCCACAGAAAAACGATTCAATCAACAACAAGGGAGCAAACAAATTCATCGATTGGATCTTATCCACAGAGACCCAAGAAAAAATCGGAGAATTTGGAAAAGACCTGTACGGTCAACCTTTATTTTTCCCGAATGCAAAATAATTAAGGAGCATTTTGATGGACCTGTTGAAAGAAGGACTAAAAGAGGCACTGCTATTACTGATCAGATTTGACAAAGAAGTGTATTCGATCATTGGCCTATCAATAGGGCTCTCCTTTACATCCACCATATTTTCAGCGATTATAGGCATTCCCCTGGGTTTATATCTGGGGGTTAAGCCTTTCAAATTAAAAAAGACATTCACAAGAACCATCTACACGATGATGAGCTTACCACCGGTGGTCATCGGGTTACTCGTAGCCATTTTTCTCTCGAGAAGCGGACCGCTGGGAACCCTTGGACTTTTGTTCACTCCAACTGCAATGGTCATAGCTCAAATGATTTTGATCACACCGATTATTTTGGGCATTACCTATAACGACGCGAAGCAGTACGGTCCGTCCATCAGCCAGATCGGCATCACACTCGGGGCAAGCAAATTTCAAACGCTCAAACTGCTCATCACAGAAATGCGCATCACACTGCTCATAGCGCTCGTCACCGGATTCGGAAGAGCCATTTCAGAAGTCGGAGCGGTTATGATCGTTGGTGGCAACATCAAAGGGCACACCAGAGTCATGACCACATACATCGCCATGAACAACTCCATGGGCAATTATGCCATGGCAATCTCCATGGGCATCGTACTCCTACTGATTTCGTTCATCGTCAATTCAGTGCTTTACAGATACGTAGCGGGGGAATGAAATGGACATCCACATCACAAACTTACTAAAAAAATACCACGACAAAGCCGTTGTGGATATTGACCACACACAGTTCAAAAGTGGCTTCATATACGGCATCACCGGAGACAATGGCGCGGGCAAAACCACGCTGCTTAAGATCATCGCCGGACTGGAACGCTACGACGCAGGTGAAATCCTATACAGCGGAGTACCACTGGAACAGGGAATGATGAAAAAAATCACCTATCTCAGCCAGACGCCATATCTCATGAGGACCAGCGTCTATGAGAATATCGTCTATCCACTTAAAATCAGAAATATCGATCCTATGACCATAGAAAAAAAGGCCAAAGACATCATGGACGAACTTCAGATCACAGAACTGAAAAACCAACTGGCCACGCAACTTTCAGGTGGAGAGTCACAAAAGGTAGCTCTCGCAAGGGCACTCGTATTCGATCCGGAAGTCCTGCTCCTTGACGAACCTACGGCGAGTATCGACCCGGCCACCATCGATACCATTGAAGAAGCCATCACCAAACGCAACAAGCAGCAAAAAATGACCGTCATCATGATTTCGCACAACATGGATCAAGTGAAACGCATGTGCCACGAAATCGTCTGTATGAAGAAAGGCAAAAAAATCAGCATAAAGGAGTGACGCAAATGTATACAGTAGGCATTATCACAGCAAGCGACAAAGGATCAAAAGGCGAACGTGAAGACCTCAGCGGCAAAGTAATCGAGGAAATGGTCACAGAGGCCGGTTATGAAGTCATCCACTATGTCATGGTCCCCGATGAAATCGACGCATTATATGAAGCAATGTGCCATATGGCCGACACTCTCAAGCTCAATCTGATCCTGACCACAGGTGGCACCGGATTCAGCACACGCGACGTCACACCTGAAGCCACAATGAAAGCGATAGAACGCGAAACCCCTGGAATATCAGAGGGCATCCGCTACAATAGTCTGAAAATCACACCCAAAGGAATGCTTTCCAGAGGCAGGTCCGGCATAAGGGGCAAATCCCTCATCATCAACATGCCTGGCAGCCCGAAAGCCGTCAGGGAATCTCTGGAATACATCTTAAAACCCATCCATCACGGTATCCAAATACTTGTGGGCGATGATTCCGAATGTGCGACACCCTTGACGCCAGCCTCACCAGCCTCACCAGCGTCACCAGCGTCACCAGCTACACAAAAATAATACTTCAGTAGAAAGGATCCTATCGTGAATATTCTAAGTGTGAAATCACTCCATGACGCAAAATCCATAATACTATCAGATCAAAACACCATCACTCTTCAAACAGAAAGTGTCCACCTACTCGAAAGTCACGGCAGGATTGCCTCAGAAACATTATATTCACCAGTGGACGTGCCCGCATTCAACCGCTCCACAGTAGACGGGTACGCCGTCAAAACGCCAGAGGTCATGGGCGCATCCGAAAGCATTCCCTCCATACTCACCCTGAAAAATGAAGTCATGATGGGAGAAAGTGCAAGTTCACCGCTAAAATCAGGCGAAGCCATCTACGTGCCCACCGGAGGCATGATTCCGGAAGGCGCCGATGGCATGGTCATGATCGAACATTCGGAAGTGCTCGACGAACAAACCCTGCTCATCAAAAAGCCCATAGCCTTCGGCGAGAACATCACCTATAGAGGTGACGACCTGAAAGAAAACGACGCCATTTTAAAGACAGGCGAAAAAATATCGGCATATGACATGGGCGTCCTCGCAGGCGTCGGCATCGGCTGGATCAAAGTCTTTGAAAAAATCAAAATCGCAGTACTCTCCACAGGAGACGAAATCATCGACTACGACCAAGAACCAAAATCGGGACAAATCAGAGACATCAACGGCTACACACTCTCGGGCGCCAGCATCGCCTGCGGTGGCCAGGTCGTTTATAAAGCCCTCATCAAAGACGACTTCGAAGCACTCAGAGTTGCACTGGACCACGCGGTACACGCAGCAGACATCGTCATCCTCTCGGGTGGCAGCTCCGTTGGCACGCGCGATTTCACATTTGCCGCCATAGAATCATTCGAATCAGGCGAAATACTGCTGCACGGTATATCCGTCAAACCAGGGAAACCCACAATCATCGGCAAAATCGACGGCAAGATGGTATTCGGACTCCCCGGACATCCAGCGGCATCCGCCATCATCTTTGAAATACTCGTCAAACCCTACATTGAAAAGTGCCAGATGAAACAGTCTGGCACCTTCAAAATCGGCGCAAAACTCACCAGCAACCTCCACGCGGCCCCAGGGAAAGACACCTTTGTCATGGTCACATTGCACCGCGAAAACGGCATCAACTACGCCACTCCGATCCACGGCAAATCCGGACTCATGACGCTGCTCACCAAAGCAACCGGCTACATCCAGATCACCAGTGAACTCGAAGGTCTGTACAAAGACCAGGAAGTGGAAGTCAACCTGCTGAAGGAGGTGACGCGCTAATGCGGAAAAACAACGTCTACATCACCAACATCCCGCTCGAAGATGCACTCAAAACTTATCTGACCGCGATTGCGAATCCGGTAAACACAGAAATCGTACCGACTCACCATGCCGTATTCAGAAAAACCTCACAAGCTGTTTTTGCGAAGCGTTCGTCACCGAACGACCATTGTGCGGCAATGGATGGCATAGCAGTTATTGCTGAACACACGCATGGTGCCACAGAAAGAAACCCACTCACACTGAAACTTGGTGTGGATTTTGAAACCATCAACACAGGCAACCTCATGCCCAAAGGCAAAGATGCCGTCATCATGATCGAAGACATCGCACCGCAAGGTGAAGGAACCGTTGAAATCATAGAAGCCGCATACTCATGGCAACACGTCAGACAAGTCGGCGAAGACATCATAGCGGGAGAAATGATACTCCCGGGCATGCACCGAATCAGACCGCTGGATCTTGGCGCGTTGTTCAACGGCGGCATCGGCGAAGTGAGCGTGCTGAAAAAACTCAAAGTCGGCATCTTGCCAACAGGCAACGAAATCGTACAATCCATAAATGAACTTGAAAAGGGAAAGATCATCGATTCGAATTCCAGAGTCATCGAAGGACTGCTGCTCGAACTGGGCTGTGAACCCACCGTGTATCCGGTGGCAATTGACGACAAAGAAATACTCACCGAAGCCATTCGAAAAGGCATCGGTGAAAATGACTTTTTCATCACCATTGCAGGCTCATCTGCGGGGTCGAAAGATTTCACAGTGCACATAATAGAAGAACTTGGCGAAGTTGTCGTTCACGGAGTGGCCATCAAGCCAGGCAAACCAACGATTCTCGGCAAAATCGACGAAAAAGGCATCGTTGGACTTCCAGGCTACCCCGTTTCAGCGTTTTTCGCCTTTGAGAAATTTGTGAAACCGCTCATCGAATCCTGGTACAAAATGCCCAGATCGAACCATCAAGTGAATGCGAAACTCACACAAAGAATCGTTTCATCTGTGAAAAACGAGGAACTCGTCAGAGTCACGCTCGGCAAAGTCGGAAGTGAATGGATCGTGACACCTCTGAACAGAGGGGCGGGCGCCACCATGAGCCTGGTCAGGGCCGACGGCATTTTGACCATACCGAGACTTTCCGAAGGCATCGAAAGCGGTGAAACCGTCACCATAGAACTCATGAAACATCTTGAAGACATTGAAAACAGATTGGTGGTCATCGGCAGCCACGATTTGATCATCGACATCATTGCAGATGAAATGCCACTCTCGTCAGCGCATGTGGGCAGTTTCGGCGGGCTCATGGCCATGAGAAAAAAGGAGTGCCACATCGCACCGATCCACTTGATTGATGAAAATACAGGCATCTACAATATATCGAGTGTCCAGAAAATGTTCCCTCAAGGGGGCATGTCGCTGATCAGAGGCGTCAAAAGGCTTCAGGGTCTGATGGTGAAAAAGGGCAATCCGAAGGGCATCGCCGAATTTGAGGACCTCACCCGTGAAGATGTCGTATTCGTCAACAGACAGCGGGGAGCGGGCACGAGGCAACTCCTGGACTTTGAACTGAAAAAAAGGAATATCCCTACAGAGGACATCGAAGGTTACCATAGAGAAATGACCACACACATGGCCGTGGCCGTCGCAGTATTATCAGAAGGCACCGATGTGGGGCTCGGCATTTATGCCGCAGCGGAAACCTTGGGACTCGATTTTATCCCTATCGGTTACGAATCCTACGATTTCCTGGTTCCAAACGATGAAGTGGAAGATCCGAGAATAAAACATTTTATAGAAGTCTTGCAGTCTGAACCGTTTCGTAATAAACTAAGAGAGATAGGTGGTTATATTTCAGAACAATCGGGTGACATAATTCAGATAGGAGCGCAGGATGATTGACAGTTATGGCAGAAAAATCAACTATTTAAGATTATCAGTGACCGACCGCTGCAACCTCAGATGTCAATACTGCATGCCTGAAAGCGGGATAGAGAAAATAAAACATGAGGAAATTTTATCGCTTGAAGAGATCGACACAATAGTAGGCACCTTCGTCAAATTGGGCATTGATAAAATCAGGCTCACCGGAGGAGAACCGCTGGTTAGAAAAGGGATTCTGACATTGATTGAAAAAATCAAGTCACACCCTGAAATCAAGGAACTCGCTCTCACCACCAACGGACTATTGCTTGATGCCATGGCGCAGGATCTGAAAAATGCAGGTCTTGACCGTGTGAACATCAGTGTGGATTCACTGAATCCTTTGAAATATTCAGAAATGACCCGAGGCGGTAAACTTGAAGATTTGCTTGCGGGCATTGAAGAAGCCAAAAGAGTGGGACTCACACCGATCAAACTCAACGTGGTGCTCATCGGTGGATTCAACGATGATGAAATCGCAGATTTTGTGGCACTTACAAAAGATGAAGCCATAGACGTAAGGTTCATAGAACTCATGCCGATCGGCGAAGTGGCCAGATGGTCTAAGAGCAATTTCCTCACCAACCAAACCGTGCTGGAAAGAGTGCCTGAACTCAGGGCAATCAAAGCCACAGATCCCGCATCACCGGCAAAATATTATAAACTTCCGAACGGCAAAGGCAAAGTCGGACTCATCAGCCCGATCACCTGCAAGTTCTGTGAGGACTGCAACAGAATCAGACTCACGCCCGAAGGCAAACTCAAGTATTGCCTGCACTCGAATGAGGAGTTCGACCTCAAGAAAGCGCTGGAAGACGGCCTGGATCTCGAAGATTACATCATGACATCCATACTCAACAAACCGAAGGAACATTCCCTTGAAAACGGGGAGTTCATCATCAGAAACATGGTACAGATCGGCGGCTAAAATCAGGAGGCAATTTTAATATGGCATTTACCCACTTTAATGAAAACGGCAGAGCATACATGGTGGAAGTGACGGACAAAGCGGAAACTTACAGGGTGGCTGTTGCCAGAGGAGAGATCGTCATGAAGCCTTCGACCATTGATGCCATCAGGAATTCCGGCATTAAGAAAGGCGATGTGCTGAGTGTGGCACAAGTGGCAGGCATCATGGGAGCGAAAAAAACCAGTGATGTGATTCCGATGTGTCATCCATTGATGCTCACAGGAGTCAATCTCAATTTCGAAGTACTTACCGATCGTATTATAATAGAAGGAACTGTAAAGACACATGGCAAAACAGGCGTCGAAATGGAGGCGCTCACCGCGGTATCAGTGGCGGGACTCACCATTTATGACATGTGCAAAGCTATAGATAAAGATATGGTCATCGGCAGTGTCCGGTTGATCGAAAAAACTGGCGGCAAGTCAGGACATTACATCAGGCAGGAGGACATTAATGGGTGAAATCGCTGGAAAAGTAATCGCAATCAACATCAGTAAGGAGAAGGGCGTCATCAAAGAGCCCATTCCAGAAGGTGTTTTTCAGGAAGGCCATGGTCTCGTGGGAGACGCGCATGCCGGCAAATGGCACAGACAAGTGAGTTTGCTGGCACAAGAAAGCATCGATAAAATGACCGCGAGAGGCATTTTGGGCCTTTGCAGCGGCAAGTTCGCGGAAAACATCACCACTGAGGGCATCATCCTTCATGAGCTTCCAGTAGGCACCCAGGTGAAAATCGGTGAGACCATACATGAGGTGACACAAATCGGCAAGGAATGCCACACGGGCTGCGCCATCAAGGTTCAGGTCGGACAGTGCATCATGCCGAAAGAAGGCATATTCACAAGAGTGCTTAAAACAGGCACCATCAAAGTAGGCGACTCGATCGAAATTATAGATCTTTAGTAGAAGCCAAAATCCGAGTCAGCAGTTCTAAAGCTTCGGCCATGAAGTGTTGACCAACGGGTAGGATGGGAAACCGTACTGCCTCCCGTATTTGGAAAGGATTTGGAATAAATGTCACATTTATTTGCATTGGACTTTTCCACTGCACCAAATTTGAGAAGGAGGCAAAATATGTACGGTTACCAGGGCAAAATTTTAAGAATTGATTTAAGCAAGGGTGTTGCAAACGTTGAAGCTCTCGATCTTGAACTTGCAAAAAAATTCGTTGGTGGTCGCGGACTCGGCACAAAATTGTTCGTAGACGAAGTATCGCCATCCATCGAGCCATTCAGTCCAGACAACAAGATTCTTTTTGCGACAGGACCACTCACCGGTACGCCTACTCCAACAGGAGGACGTTACATGGTAGTGACCAAATCTCCGCTCACTGGCACCATAGCATCCTCGAATTCAGGCGGATACTGGGGAGCAGAACTTAAATTTGCTGGCTACGATGTGATCATCGTTGAAGGCAAATCAGAGAAACCTGTTTACATCATGATCGAAGACGACACAGTTGAAATCAGAGACGCTGCTCATTTATGGGGCAAAGTCGTTTCCGATACAACAGAAACACTCATGGGCGAGATTCCTGAAAAATCTAGAGTCCTTACTATCGGACCTGCAGGAGAAGCACTCTCCAATATGGCAGCAGTCATGAACGACGTCTCAAGAGCGGCTGGCCGTTCAGGCGTTGGCGCAGTCATGGGTTCCAAAAATCTTAAAGCGATCACAGTTCGCGGCACCAAAAAAGTGGCTCTTGCAAATGAAGAGGAACTTAAGGCAGTCGTGAAAGATTGTAATGCAAAAATCAGAGAAAACGGCGTTACCGGACAAGGTTTACCAGCTTACGGTACTGCAGTTCTCGTCAACATCATCAACGAAGGCGGCGTATTCCCTACAAACAACTTCCAATTGTCTCAATTCTCTGAAGCGGAAGATACAAGTGGTGAATTACTCGCTGAAAAATACTTGGTCAAAAAAGACCCTTGCTACAGATGTCCAATCGCATGTGGCCGTTACTGTAAAGTGGACGGCGTCGAAGGCGGCGGACCTGAGTACGAAACCATATGGGCGTTCGGCGGAGACTGTGGCGTATCCGATATGCCATCGATCATCAAAGCGAACTTCTGGTGTAACGAGTACGGTCTCGATACGATCTCTACAGGTGCAACTATTGCGGCTGCTATGGAACTCTACCAAAAGGGATTCATCAAAGAGGCTGACCTCGGTGGCGTGTCACTTGATTTCGGTAACAGCGATGCAGTAGTAGAGTGGACTAAACTGATCGGCAAGAGAGAAGGACTCGGCGACAAGATGGCAGATGGTTCTTACCGTTTGGCAGATTCTTACGGCGTGCCTGAACTTTCCATGTCCGTCAAAAAACAAGAGCTCCCAGCTTACGATCCTAGAGCGATCCAAGGCCAAGGACTCCAATATGCCACTTCTAACCGTGGCGGATGTCACGTAAGAGGTTACCTCATTTCTCCTGAAATTTTAGGATTGCCAGAGAAACTCGACAGATTTACAATCGAAGGCAAAGCGGCTTGGGTTAAGATATTCCAAGACTTCACAGCATTCATTGACGCATCTGGTCTTTGCCTCTTCACATCGTTCGCGATGGGCGCAGGCGATTACGCAGCATTGACAAACGCAGTCATCGGAACCGAGTGGACTGCTGATGACGTGCTTCTTGCCGGAGAAAGAATCTGGAACCTTGAGAGAGTATTCAACTTAGATGCAGGCGTTGATCCATCACAGGACACACTCCCTAAGAGATTGCTCGAAGATCCAATCGCAGAAGGCCCATCAAAAGGCAACGTGTCTAGACTTTCAGAACTGCTACCTGAATACTACGAACTTCGTGGTTGGGGAGCAGACGGTATTCCTACAGAAGAGAGAAAAGGAATGCTCGGATTATAAGAGGAAATATTTATAGAAGGGTTCCTTATGGAACCCTTCGTTTTAAATGTGGAGGTTGAAGTGCCTATCAAAAAAGTTAACCTGGAACTCACCGATCGTTGCAATCTCAATTGCACGATGTGTTATAGACAGTCCTGGAAAGAGCCCCCTCGCGACATGCCGGCAGATGTGCTCGACAAGATTCTGAGCGATCTTGATCACATCGAGACTTTAGAGGAAGTCGTGGTAGGAGGCATCGGAGAGCCTACCATGCACCCCCGGATCAAGGAAGTGCTGGAAAAACTCAGCAAGTACAATCTGATTCTCACGTCCAACGGTGCTTCATTACCTGTAGACCTTATGGAGACTATCGTCGACACCGTGGATCAACTGGTCATTTCCATTGACGGACTATCCGATCAGTTCTTTTCCATCAGAGGATTTGAACTCGAAGTCGTGCTCCATCACGTGAAGGCGATCAATGCCATCAAAGCCCGGAAAAACAGCAGGACACCTCAGCTTCTATTTCAGATGGTGATTTCCCGCACCAACAAGGATGACGTCTTCGGAATCATGGATCTCGTCAGTGAACTTGGAGCGACTCAGTTCATAGTGTCCAACATACTTCCTGCTTCGCTGCATGACAAAAACCTCATACTATATTCCGAGAACGATTCAACAGAGATGAAGGCGTTTTATCAAAAAATTCGCAATCACGGCCTCCGCAAAGGACTCGACGTCAAACTCTCAGGGTCGAAACTCAAAACCGAGAGGAGATGCCGATTTATAGAAAACGACACCACGGTCATCAATGCAAGAGGCGACGTAAATCCATGTTACAGATTCGCACACAGCGGTACTGAAGTCGTCTTTGGCAGGGCGAAGCAAATTGAAGCCCATGCCTTTGGTCACGTCATGGAAGAATCGATGGAAACCATCTGGGATTCTGTAGAATACAAACGTTACCGCGCAATGGTATACGACAACCATTACCCATCGTGCACAGATTGTGACCTCGTGGATGGCTGCGACCTCGTTAGAGACACCATAGGCGATTGCTACGGCAACGCGCCTTCATGCGGTGACTGTCTTTGGGTACGCAATCTCATTTATTGCGTTTAGCTAAGAAAGGACATAATTATGGTAGTTAAAGTAAGACTTTTCGCAACACTTAGAGTAGATCGAGGTCGCGAACTCATGGTGGAGCTGGATGATGAATATACTGCAAGAGCCATCATCGACGAACTCGACATTGAAGAAAAAGATGTGGCGATCCTCATGATCAACGGCAGGGACGGCCTGCTCGACACCATTTTAAAAACGGGTGATGTGGTCTCCATATTCCCGCCAGTTGGAGGAGGTTGATATGATTAGGTATCTCAAAAACAAAAACATGCTCAGTCAGGAAGAATGCGACCTGCTCCTGAGCAAAAGCGTCTGCATTGTCGGCTGTGGCGGTCTCGGCGGTTACATCCTCGAAATGATCGGCAGAATCGGTGTCGGCAAAATCACCGCAGTGGATGGCGACGTTTTTGATCTCACCAATCTGAACAGGCAGTTGCTCTGCACAGAAGAACACATCGGATTTGGTAAGGCTGAGACCGCGAAAGAGCGCATGTCAAAGGTCAACTCGGACGTTGCATTTACCGCCATCAGCGAGTATTTGACCGAGGAAAACGCAGAAGAAATCCTCCGCGGACATGACCTCGTCATCGATGCACTGGATTCCATCGCTGCGCGTTTCATCCTGCAGGAGACCGCCTCAAAACTGGGCATTCCCATGATTTACGGCGCCATAGCCGGCTGGTACGGCCAGGTCAGCACCATCATGCCGGGGAGCAATTTCCTCGATAAAGTTTATGCAAACCATGAGGGCAAAGGTCACGAAGCCCAGCTCGGCAACCCTTCGTTTTCTCCCGCACTAGTGGCATCCATCGAGGTGAGCGAGGCTGTAAAGGTCCTGATTGGACGTGGAGAGACACTGGATGGCAAACTGTTGATGATTGATCTACTTAATAACGATTTTGAAGTAATTTTTTGAGAAACGATATTTCCGCGATGCGGAAATATCGTCATTCTTTTTGTATGTTTTTACACTTGCCATCTGGGTAAAAACCTATAAAATAATAAATAAACGTCGGGGTGCCCTATGAACAACATAAAGAAAAGAATTTTACTCAGTCGCGAAGCCATGCTTTTCGACTCGCCACTGTATATCCTAAAAGGATTCTTGAGCATGATGACCGCCTATTTCCTGTTTCAGGACCACTACATCATCGGTAAGGATATGATTTCCGTATTCTTCGGTATGATGATGACGCTGGAGCCGGTGAACGTATCGGGACTCAAAAGCGGATTCGGACAGGTGCAGGCCACCATATTAGGAGGCGTCGTCACAGCAGTCATTATCTATTTTTTCGGTGTGAACTGGCTGACCATACCTCTGGCAGTGGCCATCACCATGTACATTTCACTGGTGCTCAACTGGCGCATCGTATCTCCGGTGGCCATATTTACAGCCATCTATATGACCCAGCTCATTCAAACGAATGCAGTGGGCGACCCGAGCATGCTTCTGACGCTTAGACTCAGGATGCTTGCTCTTGCAGCCGGCATCATCGTTGCCCTGTTTTACAATTATGTATTTTCACAGTTCTTTTACAAAACCATGCTCAACAAACGCATTGTGTTTCTGATCGAAAGTTTTCTGAAAGTGCTTGATCATTATGATAGCCCGATCATTGAACAAAAGAAGATGACCGCAGCGTTCATTTCGGAAGTGGACGGCATGCAGGGCGTTTTTTATGATTTCAAGAAAGAAAAGGGAAAAGCCGTCAAAAGCCACAGGCTCCTTTGGTATGTGAGGGATCTTTCCCATTACTGGATGGACCACATCATGGACCTGGATGAAAATGAAGCCGAACGAATCGATACAAGTTCGCTGGTGACATTACTCACAGCAACAAGGGATCACCTTGAAAAGAAAGCAATCCCAGAGATCGGTCTTGATGAATCTTTGAAATCAAGCCCGAAACTTAATAGGGCGGCAGAGAAAATAATAAAATGGATAGTTCGCACATAAAAAAAAGACTTTGAGTACAAAGCCTTCATTAATCAATAATTGTAATCAATAATCGATCAGGAAACGGTTGCGCCGTTCGGTGATTTGCACCATAGACTCGACAGTGGACTCTTTGAAAGCGTTCAACTTTGCAAGCAGTGTTCTCGCATCGATCAGGTTGTTGCTGATTCGAGCTGTCGCTTCATTGATCTCGTCTTGAATTGAAAAATCCGAAAAAATATTGTCAAAGAAAATATCAAATGTCTTCGTGAATTCATTGATGTTGATGTCCTGAATCTGAGGCAATGCCTCAATGTCTTTGAGTTCCACTTTAAGTGTGCGTGCCTTTTGTGAAGCATCCTTTATATAAGAAGCCGCGCGATTGATGTGGTCGTGCTTGATGGCGCTGGAAATCAGCCCGCCGCCCAAAATGTCGTAAATGCCCCAGTTTCTTGCGGAAGACAGACCGTCCTGAGCGTTCTTGAGGCTCTGAATCAGGTCGTTGCAAGCCACTATTGCCTCGTCGGTTTCTTTGAGCTGACGCTTCTGGACATGCAGTTTGGCCTCGAATTCAGATAGTGCACCGATGTTCTGGCCGTTCACGTACTGCATTTTCGCGTCTAAGAGGTCGTTGTATTCCTTTTCAACCGATTGGAGGCTGAGGAGTTCTGCGCTGGTGGTGCTTATGTCGTGTTGAAGTGACTCGATCCGATCCATAAGTTCCTGATATTTGAACTCAGCGACACGCATCTCCTGATACTCTTTGGTTTTGCGTTCATCGAGGTCTTTTGCGAACATCCACATGAGGCTCGATAGAGAGATTTTTTCGAATTTCTCATAATCCTGGGTTTCTTTTTTGAGGATGGAAGCCAGCCTGATTTCCTCTTGGGTCAGTTCGTTGAGTGCCTCACTGAGTTTGATCTGCTTTTTCGTCAAATATTCTTTTTGGGCAATCGCCTTGGAAAGCGTCTCAAGTTTTTGATAAGCGTTATTGTCCATGTGTACCTCCGCATTTTTTTATATTATACAACACCTGAATAAATAAACCAGTGTAAAAACATTAAAGCTTTATTAAGAAATAAGTTATAATGAAAGTATATTGATGATTTGGGGGATTACTATGGTCTTTATAAATGTTTTCATATACCTAATCGTATTCATTCTAGGCACCACCATCGGTTCGTTTTTAAATGTCTGCATCTACCGCATTCCTGAGAAAATCAGCATCGTCAAACCCCGCTCCAGATGTGGAAGCTGTGGTAGGACGCTGGAAGCCATTGATCTGATTCCGATTTTCAGCTGGATCATCCTCAGAGGCAAGTGCCGGACCTGCGGCGTCAAAATCTCTCCGCGGTATGCCATAGTGGAACTCATCACCGGGCTTTTGTTCGTCTGGATTTTTTTGATTTATGGACTTGTACTGACCACGCCGATCCTATGGGTGTTTTTCTCATTCCTGGTCGTCGTATTTTTCATTGACCTGGATCATATGATTATACCCAATAAAGTGGTGATTACCGGAATGGTTTTAGGACTTTTGGTGCTGGGCGTCCAAATATACGAAGGCTATCCACTTTATATGTCGGACTCGGTCTGGTCGTTCGTACTGGGACCACTAGTGCCAATGTTTACAATGCTCGCCCTCGCCATGGCGTCCATGATCTTCTATCGCGCCGGCGGGCTTGGCATGGGAGATGTCAAAGTGTACCTCCCGATTGGCATGTTTCTGGGGTGGCGCCTGTCGCTGCTCAGCTTGTGGTTCGCCTTTTTGTTCGGAGGACTGTTCGGTATGGTATGGATCTTCATCCTCAGAAGGGACAAAAAAGCCAACATTCCCTTCGGGCCTTTTATTGTCCTGGGTGCGATGATTTCAGCGCTTTATGGGCTTCAGATCTTCAATAATCTGTTCTACAGGTGAAAATATATTATGTTAACAAAAAAATAACGATAGTCATTTACATGACAGGACTTTTATACTATAATAATAGTAATTCAAATATGTGGGCAAACTACCCGAAAGAGTAGGGCGCAAAGCATGAAGTCTAAGGCGTTTAAAGGCTAAGACGGTTCAGCTGCAGTTTAATCTATAACTGCAGCTTTTTTAATTCAAAAAACTATAGAAAAATGTCAATGACTTATGCAATTTGCATAGTACTTTTTGATTTGAATTGGGTATACTATTACAAAATGGAAATAAACCTTCCGGAAAGGGCTTATATACATGAAAAAAATGAGACTAGGAGATTTGCTCGTCAGGAATCTCATGATTACAGAACCACAGCTCGACATGGCTCTAGGAATCCAAAAAGAGGCCAACAAAAAACTTGGTGCAGTACTCATCGAACAAGGTTTGCTCACGGAGGAACAACTTTACAGGGTGCTTGAGGAACAGTATGATATTCCATACCTCGATCTCAACACCACCTACATCGATCCGAAGGTGCCAAAACTCATCAGTGAAAGTGTCGCGAAAAAGCACCACGTCATCCCTGTGAGACTCGACAAAAACGTCTTGACCGTCGCCATGTCCGATCCGCTGGACATGATTGCAAAGGACGACATCCGCATCATCACAGGCATGGAAGTCGCTCCAGTGATCAGTCCCAGCCTCGACATTGACAAGGCCATCAACCGCTACTACGATTCATCAGAGCGTGCGGAACGCGCAGTGGAGGAATTCAGTTCACAGACGGGTTACGAGGAAGAAGTACTCGACGAGGAAGATGCAGACGTCACCAACGCACCGATGGTCAGACTTGTCAACACCATCATCGCACAGGCCGTCCGCGCGAAAGCGAGTGACATCCACATCGAACCTTTTGAAAAACATGTCCGCATAAGATACAGAGTGGACGGGGAACTCATGGAAGTCATGACTCCTACAAAAAATACTCATTCGGCAATCGTTACCCGGATCAAAATCATGGGTAAACTCAATATATCAGAAAAAAGAATTCCACAGGACGGCCGAGTCGAAACCATCATTGAAGGCTCGGCAATTGACATGCGTATTTCTATACTCCCGACGGTGTATGGTGAGAAAGTGGTCATAAGACTTCTCGACAGAAGTGCACTTGCGGTACGCAAAGAAGATTTAGGTTTTACCGACCACAACCTCGAACTCATCAACAAGATTCTCAAAGTCCCCGAAGGCATCTTCCTGGTGACAGGACCGACGGGTAGCGGTAAGACCACCACGCTTTATGCGTTTTTAAAGGAACTCAACCGTGTCAACAAAAACATCATCACCGTTGAGGATCCTGTAGAGTACAGACTCGAAGGCATCAACCAGGTACAGGTCAACAACAAAGCGGGACTCACTTTCGCAAACGGCCTCAGATCCATCCTCAGACAAGATCCGGACATCATCATGGTCGGTGAGATCAGAGACGTGGAAACCGCCGAAATCGCAGTAAGAGCCGCCATCACCGGTCACGTCGTTCTATCGACGATCCATACGAACGACACCGTCAGCACCATCTCAAGACTCTCAGACATGGGCATCGAGAACTTTCTCATCTCATCTTCGACAGTCGGTATCTTGGCACAGCGTCTCGTAAAGAAAGTCTGTATCAAATGCAAGACTGAAATCGACCTCACTGAAACCGAGAGAGTGGTATTGAAACTCGAACCACATGATGAAGCTCACGTTTTCAAAGGAACAGGTTGCAACTCTTGCAACCACACCGGTTACTCCGGCAGAACCGCCATTCATGAAGTGCTTTTGATCGATAACGACATCAAAAGAATGATTTCTGGCAACAGACCCATAGAAGACATCAAAGCAAAAGCGCGTGAAAAGGGACTCAGAACACTCAGTGAAACAGCACGTGAACTGGTGCTCAGAGGCGTCACCACCGTTGACGAAATGGTGAGAATGACATACAGCGTAGACGATTGATCGAAGGAGCAATTATGAACTTATTCGAATTACTTTCAATAGCAGTTAAGGCAGGCGCATCCGATCTTCATCTCACAGTGGCATCTCCACCGATCATGCGTGTCAACGGCAAGCTCATCCGGATGATGAACGACAACTTGACCCCGGACGACACTCTGAGGATCATCCAAGAGATTCTGAAACCTGAGCAAATCGTTGTCTTCGAAGAAAGAGGCGAACTGGACCTTTCCTACAGTCACCCCGGCCTCGGAAGATTCAGGGTCAACGTCTTCAAACAGCGTGGCAGCTACGGCATGGCACTGCGCGTGGTGGCACTTTCAATTCCATCCATGGAGTCGCTGAAATTGCCTCCAATTTTAAAAGAACTTGCCAAAAAACAAAGAGGATTGATTCTCGTCACTGGACCTACGGGCAGTGGTAAATCCACCACCCTAGCCGCGATGATCGATTATATGAACCAAAACAGGAACGAACACATCCTGACGATTGAAGATCCCATCGAGTACTTGCACAAACACGACAAGAGCATCGTCAATCAAAGGGAAATCGGACACGATTCACAGTCCTTTGCCAATGCGCTCAGAGCCGCACTCAGACAAGATCCGGACATCATCCTGGTCGGTGAGATGCGTGACCTCGAGACCATCGCAACAGCCATCACCGCTGCTGAAACCGGTCACCTCGTGCTCTCCACACTGCACACCATTGGAGCTGCAAAGACAGTGGACAGAATCATCGACGTGTTCCCGCCGCATCAGCAACAACAAATTAGAATTCAACTCGCTTCGGTCATCGAAGCAGTCATATCACAACAGATTCTACCGAAAGCCGACGGCTCAGGCAGGGTCGCCGCCTTCGAAGTCATGACCGCCAACACAGCGGTACGCAACCTCGTCAGAGAAGGCAAGACGCACCAAATCCAAACCGTCATACAAACCGGATCCATAGCAGGCATGCAAACCATGGACGCTTCACTTCTGGATCTATATAAAAACAGGGTCATCGATAAAGAAAACCTCAGAAAATACTCGGTGGATACCGATATGGTCATGAAACAAGCCGGCTTCTAATAGGATAGGGGGGATACTCAGTGGCAAATACTTACGTTTGTAGAGAAATAGACATGGGTGGCAAAATTGTAGAGAACACCTATAAAGCAGAAAGCCAAGACGAACTGATTCAAATGATCAGAGCCAAAGGGCACACACCTGTCCGGATTGAGAAGGAAGCTGAGAAGGGGCAGGATGTAGGAAACTTTGCCTTGTTCCAGAAAAGAGTCAAAGCAAAGGATATCGCCATTTTCTGTAAGCAGATGCACACCATGTTGTTTGCAGGTATGCCGCTTTTGTCGGCACTTGAGGTACTAGAAAATCAGGCTGAGAATAAGACCCTGAAGACAACTGTAAAGGATATGTCCATGCAGGTTCAAAAGGGTGAAGTGCTTTCGACCACTATGAAGCGTCATCCCAAGGTGTTTCCACCGCTTTTGACAGGAATGGTGGAATCTGGTGAACTCACTGGTAACCTGGACAATGTGCTTGAAAGAATGAGCACACATTATACGAAGGAAAATCGGATCAATTCGAAGATAAAAGGTGCCATGGTCTATCCGGCCATTTTGAGTGTACTCGCTGTAACCGTTGTGATCTTCATGTTGGCAGTCATCATGCCGACGTTTGTGGGGATGTTTGAAGGCTCTGGTGTACCGTTACCTGCTCCAACACGGTTCTTGATGGGTGTGAGTGATGCCATTAGAGACTACTGGTATATTTTCATAGCAGTCATTGCCGGAATTGTGTTCTTGATTAGAAGGATTACCAAAACAGTGGAAGGCAAGCGTTTCTTTGACAAATTGAAACTGTCCATGCCGTTGATCAAGGGTCCTATAGCTCAAATTGCTACATCTAGGTTTACGCGTACACTTTCCACACTGCTTGCAAGTGGAATACCGATCATTCAAGCGCTTGAATCAGCATCCAGAGTCACCAACAACCGTGTGGTGATAGACGGCATAGACCAAGTGACTGAGGATATAAAAAAAGGAGCAAGTCTGAGTGTTTTACTCAAGAAAGTAGGCGTATTTCCACCGATGATGATCTCCATGGTGGGGATTGGTGAAGAATCCGGTTCACTCGAAGGCATGCTGGAACGTGCAGCAGACTTTTATGATGAGGAACTCGAGGCTGCGATTCAAAAGCTCGTTTCAATGATCGAACCACTCATGATTGTTGTCATGGGTGTTGTAATTGGTTTTATTGTCATTTCCATGATGCTGCCGATGTTTGATATGCTTCAAACAGTGCAGTAAGAGAGGGAATGGCGTTAAAATAATAAAGAATTTAACTATAAGTTAAGAGGAGGAAGAAGACATGATGAAAATGTTGAGAAAGAAAAGAAAGGGCGGGTTCACCCTTATTGAACTGATTGTTGTTATTGTAATTTTGGGGATTTTGGCGGCGATAGCTATTCCTAGGTTTACAAATGTTACAGCAAATGCCCAAAGAAAGGCATTTGAGGCAAATCATAAGATTGCTCAATCTGCAATAACTATGTATTTAGCAAGTTCAAATGGTGTATTACCTGCTTCAGACTATGCTTTTACAGTTGAAATTGATGGTGGTATCGCTGGATTACAAGGAAAACCTGTTACAGGAACCACCTATGTATGGAGTGGTACAGTCTTGACATCTACTCCAGGAACTGGCATAACACCAGCCACTGCTCTTACTTATACTCCTTGATTTTGACTATGGGTACCAGATACCACCCCGGCGGTAACGGCGGTAACTTTTTGAGGGACACAGTGCTTTCAATGTTTGTGGGTGCTGATTGTTGATTTGGGATAGAAAAGGTGCCTGGTACTGTGGCGGCGGTAGTGGCGGTAACGTCACAAGACTATGGGTACCACGTACCACCGCGGCGGTAACGGCGGTAACTTTTTGAAGAATGCAGTGATTTGAATGTTTAGGGGC
>JACUUV010000108.1 GCA_014859095.1 Clostridia bacterium
CGCTACCTACTTAAACTTTTAAATTAAACTTTACACAAAATACTTGACAGGTCCGTTAATTATTTTGATAACGCAAAATAATGTTGTTATGTTAATTGAGATTTATAATGATTTTCAAAATTTAATTAACAAAATGAATAAAACTGATTCTGTTTTTTCAAGAATTGAATTGAAACAACTTGAGTTGTATACAAAAGCTGTTTCTTTACGATATTCATCAAAGCCCAAAGTTGCTTTAAAAGTTGCATTTAATGCACTAAAGATTAATGTTAACTTTATTAAGTTTTCAGATTTTACAGGTTCAAATTTTTCAGAATTACAACTAAAAATCATTTGTCTAATTTCCGCAATATATGGACGCCGCTTGGTACCGCGTACCATTTTCATCTAAATAACAATTCCAATGCCTACAACGGTTGAAAACACAATATCCTTTTTTGAGTTGCCGCCGTTACCGCCGCGTTGGTACGTGGTACCCGCAATCTTAACTTGTAATCGCGATGCTTTAGAACCGTTCCACAATCAGGACAATAATGTATATCATGACTCACATATAAAAAACCTGCATTTTTTCATTGAAGTTAAGTTGTCCATCTGTTACAATAATCATAGTTTTATACTAGGTCTCAGAGGACACGATCTTGCAAGGAGGGGTTCTCTGGGGCCTTTCTCTTTCTGTAGGTTAATGACATTATACAGAGCAATCCCCAGACATTCAAGTGAATCAATAGATGGCCAATTTAGTTAGTCAAAAACATTAAACTTTCGACGGGGAGACTTCTGCTGCATGTATAAATGAAAAGTAATACTTTCATGATAACACAAGAAGTTAGCGGATAAAATAATCTGATGCATAATGCAACAGATTAAATTGTCTGCTAACTTCTTTTATTTTGCATGATATTGGTTTAATTAAAAGCAGATAATGTGTGGAATAACACATTGGTACGTGGTACCCACTGTCTTAATCAAATAAGATAATAAATTGTTGCCACAACCGCCGCTTGGTACCCGGTACCTTTTTCGTCCAACACTCTCCACAAAATCCCACAACAGTTCAAAACACTGTGTTCTTTTTCGAGTTACCGCCGTTACCGCCGGGTTGGTACCTGGTACTCAGGGTCTTTAAAAAGAGCCTCGGATAATCCTAGGCTCTTAATTTGTATGCGTTCTTTTATGATTCGATAAGCTTGATGCCACTACTTACTTATTTTTTACCTTTTGTTGTAGGTGTCACAAAGTTTGCGAATATAAGGTAGTCAGTTGCAGCATTTTTTGTTGCAAATGCAATCATATAATAATTACCTGGTTTAAGTTTAGAACCATTTAACTTGCCATCCCACGAATATTCGAAAATATCAGCTGCAACATTTTCAAAATAATGCGTTGTGCCTACGTAAACAAGATTGCCTTTAACATTTTTATATAAAGCAATTTCAAGTTCATCAGCGCCCATTGGTACAAATCCCCAAACGTAATTCACACCGTCAACAAAATCAAGTCCTGCATGTGAAATGATTGGATAATCAGGCTCACCTATAAAAAAGATTAGAGGTACATTGAAGGATTCAGAACCATAATTTAATACAATTTCACCTTCATAATACCCTGGTTTTAAGTCGGTTGGACCAACCGTTAATTTGAGAACAAATTCGCTTGATGAATTGGCATTCACTTGAACTGAATTTATCACATCATAATTTACTCCAGGTAAATTGTCTTCAAAGGTTACTGCGATTGATGCATCAATTGACGTAACAGAATCGTTAGAAACTCTAAAATTCTTCTCAATAGTTTTAGCTTCCTCGCCTGGATTAAATACGCCAAACGAAGTGCTACCTGGTGATACAAGAACATCAGCTTCAATTGCTTCAACGATACGAATACTTCCCGCACCTTGAGAATTCAAAGGATAAGGATTAGTAGATAAAGGCTCATAAACAGTAACTGCAGTATTCATAAGTGCTGCTTTGACGTCTTCTGGGGTATAATTTGGATGCGCTTGTAAGACTAATGCCGCTGCCCCAGCCACATGTGGTGATGACATACTTGTGCCCTGAAGAGATGCATAACCACCTGGCACACTACTAACAACATCCACGCCTGGTGCGCTTAAATCTGGTTTAATCATCCATGTATTAACAACTGGACCTCTAGAAGAGAAATCAGCTATAGTTTCACCTACATTATTAGCAAATTGATTATTAAATTCAATTGTTAAACCGGTCTTACTCTTCGATAATGTTGTAGCCATAATCTCTCCAACTTCTTTTGTAAGTTTGAAAGTAGGAACAGCCATTCCAGGAATATCTGGCATTACATTACCAGAGGTATGATCATAAATTAAAACGGCAACTGCACCTGCATTTTTTGCATTTTCAGCTTTATCAACAAATGGAAGTTCACCTCTTTGAATTAATACAACTTTACCAGTCACTACTGTTGGATCAAGATCTGCTGGATAGCCGAGTTCACCGTACACTATATCGTAACTTCCAGAATTAAGAGCATATAATGCTTCTTCTGTATTGAATCCCATCACTGCTGTTGGATAATTGATACCATCTGAAACTGAAATTTCTGATGAATAAGTTTTATATGGTTGCATAGTAGCACCAACTGAGATTGCTTCTCTTGATGTTCCAGGAGAACCAACTGTCCAGTTCTTCGGACCTGAATTTCCATTTGATGTAACGACGATAACGCCTTCTTTCATCGCTTTGTCCAGCGCAATACTGGTCATGTAATCAGGGGCATTCAAAGAATTACCTAAAGATAAGTTCATTACATCTGCGCCATCCATAACAGCTTTTTCAATACCTGCGATAACACCTTCAGAAGTTCCACCATCTGGTCCTAACACCCTGTAAGCCAACAATGTCGCTTCAGGAGCAATTCCTGAAAAACCATCGTCTTCATTGTAACCAGCAATCGTTCCAGCTACATGCGTACCATGATATTCGCCTTCTACTTCCATTGGATCATCGTCGTCATCAAAAAGGTCATATCCTTTATAGCTTCCAAATGCGTGCGCTAGGCTTGGATGCTTGTAATCAACGCCTGTATCTATGACAGCCACTGTTATTCCTTCGCCTTTAAACCCTAGACTCCAAGCTTCAGGTGCGCCAATAAATGGTGCACTATCAAACATCGCTGGGCTCATGTTTTCAGCAGATAACATCTTTGGCTCTCCTACTTCTGCAGTGATATAAGCAACGTTTGGATATATCGCTTTAATACCGTTGATGCCGATTAATTTTGGCAAATCCCTAGATTCAACTTCGATTGAAAATCCAGATACTAAGTAGTCGTATTCTCTGCCAATTTTAGCACCCACAACAACTTGATTAATCTTTGCAATCACATCTTTTCGTACTCTTTCTAAATTTTGTTTTGTTTGACTTTTGCCATTATGTTTTGCAGCAATAATGGATTCTTCTTTTAATTCAACGATAACTTTTACGCGTTCTGTAGAATTATAGTTATAGTCTCCAAATATTTGAGGAAGTTCCAAAATCGACGACTCCAGAGAAATCAATTCTAAAGAATTGACTTCACTTATAACTTGTTCCTTAACATTTTGCTTTGATGCCGCGAACGTCCCCACGCCATAACCCGGTACCAAAAGCGATAAAATCAAGAGTAATACA
>JACUUV010000041.1 GCA_014859095.1 Clostridia bacterium
AAGACACCGCCCTTTCACGGCGGTAACAGGGGTTCGATTCCCCTAGGGGTCACCACATGGGAGTATAGCTCAGCTGGGAGAGCATCTGCCTTACAAGCAGAGGGTCATAGGTTCGATCCCTATTACTCCCACCATTTGCGGTCCAGTAGTTCAGTTGGTTAGAACGCTAGCCTGTCACGCTAGAGGTCGAGGGTTCGAGTCCCTTCTGGATCGCCAATTTATTTGCCGGCGTAGCTCAATTGGTAGAGCAACTGACTTGTAATCAGTAGGTCGCGGGTTCGAGTCCCATCGCCGGCTCCATTTACAATATTTCAGCGAAGCTGAAATATTGGGCATAGGTATGGTTCTCGTGAAGCGAAACTATACTTAGCCTAAAACACAGGAGTCTATGTAAATATGTTCTAACTGTTCTGTTAGAGTACTTTGCTTCGCAAATGCAGGAGAGTTACAGTAATTATGTTTACCTAATCGGGTAGAATATTCTACTAGAGAACTGATATGTTTATAGCAACATTTTTTATTTGGAGGGGTTCCCGAGTGGCCAAAGGGGACGGACTGTAAATCCGTTATCTTCGATTTCGAAGGTTCAAATCCTTCTCCCTCCACCACATTTTGCAGAAGTGGCTCAGTGGTAGAGCATCGCCTTGCCAAGGCGAGGGTCGCGAGTTCGAATCTCGTCTTCTGCTCCAAAATTGCGTTCGTAGCTCAACTGGATAGAGCACCGCCCTTCTAAGGCGGGGGTTAGGGGTTCGAGTCCCTTCGGACGCACCAATAATTCAATATTTTTATGGAGAGGTACCGAAGCGGTCATAACGGGGCGGTCTTGAAAACCGTTAGGGTGTGAGCCCACGTGGGTTCGAATCCCACCCTCTCCGCCAATTTCCCTTTTATAGGGGCGTATAGCTCAGCTGGTTAGAGCGCACGCCTGATAAGCGTGAGGTCGGTGGTTCGAGTCCACTTATGCCCACCATGCCCGGATAGCTCAGTCGGTAGAGCAGGGGACTGAAAATCCCCGTGTCGGTGGTTCGATTCCGCCTCCGGGCACCATATGAAGATCAATGATTAAGATTTCTTAATTGTTGGTCTTTTTATTTCGTTTAAAGCGCAGGACTTATTGAATTTAAAACATTTGAGTGTTAGAATAATTTAACGAGAGGTGAATTCGATGGATAGTATTGAAAACAACAGAAAAAAGTTGGATGAGCTTGATGATGTGATCATTGCCAAGTTAATAGAGCGTTTTGAAGTATCAAAGGAAATTGGAAGAATTAAAAAACAACAAAATATTGAAGTTTTTCAGCCGGATAGGGAAAAAGCAATCTTTGAATCAATTAAATCACGTTGTAAAGGGTATGAAGATGTAGATGCTGTAATTAAAATCTACAACGCAATTATGAATGAGAGTAAAGCATTACAAATTTATTAAAATTAATTCTATGCTATACTATTTGTCTTAGTATAATAGTATACTGATTAATGAAGCCTAATAGAACTGAAAACGTATAACGGGGTGTATGATGGAATTTTTAGAGACTATGATGAATTTGACAAAAGCGTTTATTTCGGAAATAAAAATAACGTATATAATTGATATTGGAATAATCGCTTTTGTGTTTTATAAGCTTTTAGGTCTGATCAAGGAGACAAGAGCAGAACAATTGGTAAAAGGTTTCTTGATTATCCTCATCATTTCAAAATTGAGTGAATGGGCTAAACTTTATGCCATTAATTTTATATTGCAGAGTACTTTTACAATTGGTTTGATAGCACTCGTCATCTTATTTCAACCCGAACTCAGAAAAGCTTTGGAGCATTTGGGAAGAAGTCAGTGGTTTATTTCCACCACCAAAAAAGGAGCAATTGATAGCCAGCTTAAAATGATCAATGAAGTTGTGGATGCTGCAGGCGTCATGTCTAGAAAAAAAATAGGTGCATTGATGGTTGTGGAAAGAATGATTGGAATCAATGACATCGTGGAAACTGGTACGGTTACAGACGCAAGAGTTTCTGCAGATCTTTTGATGAATATCTTTTATCCCAAATCACCTCTTCATGATGGTGCGGTCGTCATCAAAAACAATCGAATTATGGCAGCGGGCTGTCTTTTGCCTCTGACATCAAACAAATATATCAGCAAAGAGTTGGGGACAAGACATAGAGCTGCAATGGGAATGACGGAGACGTCAGATGCGGTCATTATTGTTGTTTCAGAAGAGACAGGAGCTATTTCAATGGCTGTAGAAGGCAAGTTGCAAAGATTTTTAGATCCGACCACCCTTAAGGAACTTATGATTCAAGCATTGAATCAAGACAAAGATGATAATGCCGGAGGTGACAAAAATGCTAAAAAGCGTTAAGCAATTGCTGATTGGTTCCGGTAAAGCCATATCAAGAGCATCAAGATGGATAAGAAGTATCCCGAATCGATTTTTCAATGTCAATTTTTCACACAATACGGGTAAAAAAATGTTGTCGGTGGCATTGGCATTGTTGTTTTGGTTGTTTGTAATGGACCAGGTCGATCCTGAGATTACCAGAGTATTTGAAAATGTGCCTGTCCAACTGATCAATCTTCAAGAATTGGATCAAAATAATCTTAAAATAATGAATCAACATGACTACATGGTGAATGTGGAAGTTGTGGGTAGAAGGAACAATGTTTTGAACATGAGTTCAAATTCCATTTATTTGTGGGCGGATATGCGAACGGTAAGAAATGGAAATAATAATATTTATATAAACAGAACTATAAATTCGGAAGCTGTTAATATCAAGGGGATTTTCCCGAATGAAATATTAATTACAACCGAAAGGATTGTATCGATTCCCAAGCCAGTGAAGATTACTCTTACAGATAGATATTCCGAATCATTTTTTCAAGAGCGTATGACAATTAGTCCTGAAGAAGTCAAAGTGACAGGACCTGAAAGTTTTGTAAGCTCTGTCTCATACTTGGGCGCATCAATTGCTGTAGGAACAGTCGAGGATGACTTTTCGAGAGAGGTGACTTTACTGCCATATGATTCTAGTGGTGAAGTGGTGAATGGTGTCACTTTGGATTTGAATTATGCGACTGTCTTTATTGCCATTGGAAAAATTCAGAATGTTGAAGTGAAAGTGGAAGTAGATGGTTTACCGATGGAAGGGTATAGAGTGGTTTCCATTAACATAGTTCCTGGACAAGTAATGGTAACTGGTCCGGTGAGTATCACCCGAAATTTGACAACCATAATGGCTGAAGGAATCACTTTGGATGGTGATGAGAATACATCCATCACCGTTGAAAGAGATTTGATTCTACCTGAAGGGATTGCGATACAGAGTTTGATAGGACCCGTTCAAATTGAGATTGAGATAGAACAGATACAATCCAAAGAATTTGTTTTCAGTGTGTTTGATTTGCCGATTGTAAATTTAAATGCTGATTTCAAAGTGGAAATCATTGATGAAGAGAGTCCGATTAATGTAAAAATTTCGGATATAGAATCGGTTATTGCACCTCTTACAAAAAATGATTTTCAATTGGATCTGAATCTGAGTAATGTGGACAAACCTGGTATTTATAGACTCAAAGTTAATTTTGCTGACTTGGAACGATTTGAAGAGGTATTGATTGATCCGGTTTATGTTGAAGTGAATGTTGTTGAGATCGAAGAATAGACAGGTTTGGAGATAAGGTGGGAGAATTCATGCGTAAGGATATACAAAAAATATTGGATTCGACTCATGATGCCATGATTGTTGTGGATACAAATAGTATAATAACACTTTTCAATAAGTCGGCAGAACGTCTGACAGGAATGAAAAACGATGAAGTTCTAGGCAGACGGGTAGATGAGGTAATTGAAAATACAAGACTACCCATTATTTTGAAAACAGGTGTATCAGAACTCAACCAAAAACAACCTCTCAATGATATAACTATCATAACCAACCGCATGCCGGTGATCGATGATGATGGTGAAATCATTGGAGCAATCGCAGTGTTCAGGGACATCACTGAAATGATTGAGCTTGCGGAGAAAATCACCAATCTCAATCAAATCAGAGAGACTCTTGAAGCAACTTTCAATGCGACACAAGATGCCATATCAGTAGTTGATGCTGAGGGCATAGGAGTGTTGATCAATCCTGCCTATACGAGAATGACAGGATACACTGAAAGTGATATCATAGGAATAGATTGCACTTTCGACCTTGCTGAGGGAGAGAGTGTTCATAAAGAGGTTTTGAGAACAGGTAAGGCAGTAAAGGGGAAAAAGCTCAAGGTCGGCTTAAACAAGAAAGAAGTTATTGCAGAGGCCGCACCTATCATTGACAAAGGCGTGTTGAAAGGCTCAGTCGCCATTATCCATGATTTGACTGAAATCAACGAAATATACAAGCAATTGGATCAAGCTAAGCAAATTATAAGAAATTTGGAAGCAAAATATACTTTTGATGATATAATCGGTAGCAGTGAAATCCTTATTAATGCGATTGAAAAAGCTAAGATAGCTGCTGAAACTCCTGCTACAGTAATCATCAGAGGGGAAAGTGGGACGGGCAAAGAGTTGTTTGCCCATGCAATCCACAATGCATCCAATCGAAAATATGCACAATTTGTGAGAGTGAATTGTGCCGCTATCCATGAAAATTTGCTGGAGAGCGAATTGTTCGGATATGAGGAAGGTGCTTTTACTGGTGCTTCCAAAGGTGGAAAAGTCGGTCTTTTTGAAAAAGCGAATGGTGGCACGATATTTCTGGATGAAATAGGAGAACTCAGTTTGAATACTCAGGCAAAGCTTCTGAGAGTTCTTCAGGAAAAGGAGATTGTCAGAGTAGGTGGCAACAAACCCATTTCCATTGATGTCAGAATTATATCCGCAACCAATGTGGATCTCGAGAGTGCGATTTTGGAAAAAAAATTCAGGCAAGATCTTTACTATAGGCTAAATGTGGTGCCCATCAACATTCCGTCGCTTAGACAACACAAATCTGATATTCCAGCACTCGTCAAGCATCTGATCAACAAGTACAATCAAGAGTATGGTCGTAATGTCTCGAATATTTCACAAGACGCTCTTTTGTCCATTTTCAATCATGAATGGCCAGGCAATGTGAGAGAACTTGAAAATTTTATCGGACGTGCAATGATCAATATCAAGATGCACGAAAATTTAATAACAGTCAGCCATCTGCCTGCTGTATTGCAAAGAATAAGCAAGGAAGTTCGACTGATCAGCGGCAATGAACTGGATATTATGTCGACATCATTAAATTTAGAAAGTTGTACTGAAGCGTTTGAGAAGGCTCATATCGGTAAAGTTTTGGAGATGAATCAAAACAATCGTGAATATACGGCCAGAGAACTGGGTATATCACTAAGAACTCTATATTACAAATTAAAAAAACTAGGAATCAACGTTTAGGTGCAAAAAATTGCACATACTCAAAATACATGCAGAAAATTGCATGTATTTTTTTGCATGTTAGGGTGATGACTTTTCCACATTGCTTGCATAGGAGTACTTTGGAGTTTGGCATAATAATTGCGACGAATAGAAGAGAGTTAACCAATCGTTTTGGAGGTGTTACATGGAAAAGAACTTAGTATTAGTGATCAATCCAGGGTCGACTTCGACCAAATTGGCAATTTTTAAGGGAACTGAAAAATTGATCCAAGAGAACTTGGATCATGACACTAATGATTTGGACAAATTCGTGAAAATCACGGATCAATATGACTATCGGAAAGAAGCCATTTTGAAATGGATGAATGAGCATCAAATCAAACATGAGGAGCTTCTGGCGGTTGTTGGAAGAGGGGGGCTACTCAGACCAATGCCAAGTGGTACATATTTGGTGACTGAGCCAATGCTCGAAGATTTAAAAGTCGGTATTCAAGGTGAACATGCATCCAATTTGGGTGGAATGATTGCGAATGCCATCGCAAAACAGGAAAACATCGACGCATACATTGCGGACCCAGTTGCAGTAGATGAGTTTGAACCACTTGCAAGAGTTTCTGGCATGCCTGAAATCACAAGACGATCATTGGTTCATGCGCTCAATATCAGAGCGATAGCCCACAGTTATGCAGCAGATAATCAAACAACAATCGATACTCTCAACTTGGTTGTGGGTCATTTGGGTGGTGGAATTTCCATAGTGCCGATGAAAAAAGGTAAAATCATCGATGCCAACAACGCAAACGAAATGGGACCGTTTTCTCCAGAGCGCACCGGCGGTTTGCCTGTGGGTCAACTCGTAAAAATGTGCTTTTCGGGGGATTATACTTTTGATGAGCTCAAGAAGAAAATGCGTGGTAAAGGCGGATTGGTTGCTTATCTTGGAACCAATGATGCGCGTGAAGTCATAAAGAAAATTGAATCAGGCGATGAAAAAGCAAAACTTATTTTCGAAGCAATGGGTTATCAGATTGCAAAAGAGATTGGCGCTATGGCCACTGTTCTGAATGGAGAAGTCGATGCCATTTTAATGACTGGAGGCATTGCTTATTCAAAATACCTGATGGATTACATCCAATCCCATGTGGCGTTTATCGCACCATTTGTGGTAAAACCAGGTGAAGATGAAATGGAAGCTTTGAATCTTGGTGTCCTTCGTGCAATCAGCGGGGAAGATCAAGTGAAAATATATGAAAAAGAGGTGCAGATCAAATGATTAAGAATTTTGAGGAACTGATAAAACTTGCAATCGAAAAGGGACCCAAGAAAGTTGCCGTGGCTTGTGCTCAAGACGAGGATGCTCTGAAAGCCATCAAGGCTGCTTACGATAAGGGAATCATCAAAGGCATTTTAGTTGGCGATGTCGATCAGATCAAAAGCATCTCAAAAGAAATCGGACTGGACTTGACGGAATTTGAGTTGATTCACATTACAGATATGGCAGAGGCCTCTTTAAAAGCGGTCTCAATGGTTTCTTCCGGTGAAGCGGACTTAGTCATGAAAGGACTCGTGGATACTTCAATCATTCTAAAAGCAGTACTCAACAAGGAAGTTGGTCTAAGAACCGGTAATGTACTCAGCCATGTTGCGGTATTTGATGTACCGACTTATCATAAGATTTTAACGGTCACCGATGCCGCCATGAATATAGCACCAGACTTGATGGCAAAAAAACAAATCATAGAAAATGCGTTGCATGTGACTAAAGCACTCAATATTGACATGCCTAACGTGGGTGTGATCACAGCAAAAGAGAAAGTGACTGAATCCATGCCAGCTACTGTGGATGCAGGTGAACTCGTCAAGATGAACCAAGAAGGTCTCATCAAAGGCTGTAAAGTAGGTGGACCATTCGCGCTGGATAATGCGGTATCAAAAGAAGCTGCAGAGATCAAAGGAATAAAAGATCCGATGGCAGGCGATGTGGATATTTTACTTTGTCCTACTATCGAAGCTGGAAACGTCCTTTATAAAGCACTTAACTTTCTTGGCAATGCCAGATCAGCTGGGATTATAGTTGGAGCAAAAGCGCCGATTATCTTGACTTCCAGAGCGGACTCTGATGATTCGAAACTGAATTCAATCGCTCTAGGTGTTTTGATGTCAGATATTAAGTAGGAGGATGTATGGAAACGTATAGAATACTCGCAATCAACCCAGGATCGACGTCAACGAAAATCGCAATTTATGACAATGAAAAGGAAGTCTTTGAAACTACTTTGAGACATTCCAATGAAGAAATTGATCAATATCATAAGATTGCAGATCAATATGACTTTAGAAAGAACGTGATTTTGAAAGTTCTGAGTGAAAATGAGATCAATCTTACCAAACTCAGTGCTGTAGTTGGCCGCGGTGGGCTTCTCAAGCCTATTGAAGGTGGCACATATGTGGTCAACGAGAAAATGCTCGAAGATCTCAAAGCAGCGGAGAGAGGCGAACATGCGTCCAATTTGGGTGGTATGATCGCTAATGAAATCGCACTACAACTGAATATCCCGTCTTTTATTGTGGATCCGGTTGTTGTTGATGAACTCAGTGATGTGGCTAGAATTTCCGGTATGCCTGAAATTGAAAGAATATCCATCTTTCACGCATTGAATCAAAGAGCGGTTGGACGTCGTTATGCAGGAGAGAAACAAATGAAGTATGAGGACCTCAACTTGATTGTCGCTCACCTCGGTGGTGGAATATCGGTAGGGGCTCATGAAAAAGGAAGAATCGTGGATGTCAACAACGCGCTTGATGGTGAAGGTCCTTTTTCACCGGAGCGTACTGGCGGATTACCTGTCGGAGATTTGGCAAAGATGTGTTTTTCAGGCAAGTACACTCATGATGATATAAAGAAAATGATCAAGGGTAAAGGCGGATTGGTCGCATATCTTGGAACTAACGATGGTAGAGATGTCGTGAAGATGATCGAAGATGGAGACGAAAAAGCAAAACTCATATTTGAAGCAATGGCTTACCAAGTGGCAAAAGAAATCGGAAGCTGTGCCACTGTATTAAAAGGAAACGTAGACGCCATCATATTAACCGGCGGACTTGCTTATGGACCGATGCTGATCAAATGGATCACGCAGAGAGTCAAATTCATTTCGGAAGTGGTTGTGTATCCGGGTGAAGATGAAATGAGTGCACTCGCACTTGGCGGACTTAGGGTGCTGAGGAATGAAGAGGCAGCACATATCTACAAATAATATAGAGATAAGGGTGATGAGATGACATTGGATATAAAAAAGGACAAACGTATTCGAATTATCATAGGCCATTATGGCAGCGGAAAGACAGAATTTGCAGTGAATTATGCATTGGCACTTAAAAAGGAGATGCCAAAAGTGACATTGTGCGATTTGGATATAGTCAATCCTTATTTTAGATCCAGAGAAAAGGCATCGCTTTTGGAAAATAACGGTGTGACAGTCATTTCAGGCGCTTTTGGACATCAAACCAATTTGGATTTGCCGATGCTTTCCCCAAGCATTTTGGCACCGTTACAGGATGATGAATCTCAAGTGATACTGGATGTCGGCGGTGACGCGGTCGGAGCCAGAGTTTTGGCTAGATACACTGCTTATTTTAAACCGGGCGAGTATGATATGTTTTGTGTCATCAATGCATATCGTGAACAGACCCAAGATCTGATGGGGGTCGTCTCACACATCAGAAACATTGAAGACACCGTCGGCGTCAAAGTAACAGGATTAATCAACAACACACATCTACTTAGAGAAACCTCAATGGAGGATGTGATGAAAGGTCAGGCATTGGCAGTGGAAGTGTCTAATAAACTCAATATCCCGATAAGATATGTCAGTACACTGGAAAAGGTTACCCACCAACTACCTAATGACATTGAAGGGGACGTATTCGCGATCAGTATGATTATGCGAGAGGATTGGATGTAGACACTTACACACAATATAAAGCATATGAAAATATGGGAGGTATTCAAAGTGGCTAAAGGTAAAGTAAAGTTTAATGAAGACGTTTGTAAGGGCTGTGCACTTTGTACAACAGTTTGTCCAGTGAACATCGTCACAATGGACACAAGCAAGATCAACATCAAGGGATTTCATCCCGCAACTGTTTTTGAGATGGACAAGTGCATCGGTTGTGCGAATTGTGCTACAATTTGCCCGGATTATGTGATTACTGTAGAAAGATTCTAGTTTAGGGAGGTAAGGTAATGGCTAAAGTATTGATGAAAGGTAACGAGGCGATTGGTGCAGCTGCAATCAAAGCAGGTTGTAGGTACTTTTTCGGGTATCCAATCACACCTCAAAACGAGTTGCCAGAGTATATGTCTAGAGAAATGCCTAAAGTAGGTGGCGTTTTCCTTCAAGCTGAAAGTGAAATCGCTGCAATCAATATGGTATACGGTGCGGCAGGTGCCGGAGCAAGAGTTATGACTTCTTCTTCATCACCTGGAATCGCACTCAAGCAGGAAGGCATCACATACATCGCGGGTGCCGAACTCCCTTGCGTAATCGTAAATATCGTTAGAGGCGGTCCTGGACTTGGTGGTATTCAACCATCTCAATCCGATTATAATCAAGTTACCCGTGGCGGTGGTAACGGTGACTATAAATTACTCGTATATGCTCCAGCCAATCTTCAAGAGATGGTTGACCTTATGCAAGAGGCATTTGATGCTGCAGATTTCTACCGCAACCCTGTAATGATGGTTGGTGATGGAATGATCGGCCAAATGATGGAGCCTATTGAATTCAAAGATTCGGTTTCAAGATTTGATTTGCCTGAGAAAGATTGGGCTACTACTGGAACAAAGGGACAAAGAAAACCAAACATCATCAACTCGCTCGCTCTTGATCCCGCTGAACTTGAAAAGCACAATCATAAATTACAAAAGAAATATGATGCAATGAAAGAAAATGAAGTCAGATATGAGACTTACAATATGGAAAACGCAGAGGTGGTCATCGTTGCATACGGCACTACTTCAAGAATAGTCAGAAACGCAATCAATGACCTAAAAGAGCAAAGTATCAATGTAGGTCTGATTCGTCCGATCACATTATGGCCTTTCCCAGAAAAAGCATTTGATGAAGTTCCTGCTGCATGTAAATCGCTATTGTCTGTTGAAATGTCAATGGGACAAATGGTTGACGATATAAAAATCGCATCCAATGGCAGATGGCCAGTAAGTTTTTATGGCAGAGTAGGTGGGATGATTCCTACACCGGAAGCTGTGATGGGAAAAGTTAAAGAATTGATTGGAGGTGAAAAATAATGGCAATTGTATTTCAAAAAACAAAAGGATTGACTGATAAAGAGACCCATTATTGCCCAGGATGTACACACGGTATCATCCACAGATTGGTTGCCGAAGTTCTAGAAGAACTCGATGTACTCGGTGAAACAATTGGTGTTGCACCAGTTGGATGTTCTGTACTTGCATATGATTACTTCAACTGTGACATGCACGAAGCATCTCACGGTAGAGCTCCTGCAGTTGCAACAGGAATCAAAAGAGTTCACCCGGATAAGGTAGTATTCTCCTATCAGGGAGATGGAGACCTTGCATCCATTGGTACCGCTGAAATCGTACACGTTGCTCATAGAGGTGAGAAAATCACTACAATATTTGTAAATAATGCGATTTATGGTATGACAGGTGGACAAATGGCTCCAACCACATTGATTGGACAGCGTGCAACTACAGCACCTCTAGGTAGAACTGTGGAGCACTCAGGAAGGCCACTTAGAGTTTCAGAAATGTTGGCGACCATCGACGGTGCCGCTTTTGTTGAGCGTGTTTCTGTAGATTCTCCTGCAAACATCAGAAAAGCGAAGAAAGCGATTAAGGAAGCTTTCCAGTGTCAGATCGATCGCAAAGGCTTCTCTATTGTTGAAGTATTATCAACTTGCCCTACCAATTGGGGTATTACGCCGATTGATTCACTTAAGTGGCTTCAGGACAACTTGATTCCTTACTATCCACTAGGAAACTTAAGAAGACCAGAGGGGGTAAAATAGATGTTGAACGAGAAGATTATTTGTGCGGGATTCGGTGGCCAAGGCGTTATGCTTATGGGTCAACTGATCTCTTATGCGGGTATGCTTGAAGGCAAGGAAGTATCGTGGTTGCCTTCTTATGGACCTGAAATGCGTGGCGGAACAGCAAACTGCAGCGTCATGGTATCTGAACGACCAATAGGATCACCAGTCATCTCAGATGATGCGACTACAGCGATCATCATGAATTTACCATCGCTTGACAAGTTTGAGGTAGATGTTGCAACAGGTGGAAACATCATCATCAACAGCTCGTTGATCGAAAGGAAAACAAAGAGAGACGATCTAAAAGCATACTATGTTCCAGCCAATGATATTGCAGTAGAACTCGGAAATGCAAGAGTTGCCAATATGATCATGCTAGGTGCTTATCTTGAGCTCACAAAAGTCGTTTCTGTTGAATCGGTAATGACAGCTCTTAAGAAAATATTCGGAGAATCCAAAGCGCATTTGATGAAGATCAATGAAGATGCCCTTGCAAAAGGTTCTGAATCCATTAAAGCTCAATAGATAAATAGACCCAAGAGTCGTCAGCATGAACTGCTGACCTTTTGGGTCTTTATTTTGTATACAATGTATGAGATAATTAGAACGAAATAAAAATTGGGAGTATATATGAAAGATTTTTTGCAGGCCTTTGGATTGATATTTATAGCAGAAATGGGCGATAAGACTCAAATTATGGCGATGGCGTTTGCTACAAAATATAAAGTCAGAAATATTTTGGTAGGCGTAATGATCGGTTCATTCCTCAATCATGGCATTGCTATAATGCTCGGTTCAATGCTCAATCGGATCATTCCAATCGATGGTTTGCAACTAGTGGCAGGAGTCCTCTTTGTCGCTTTCGGGTTGATGTCGCTTTCCATTGCCGAAGAAGAAGAAAATAAGGGATTCGGCAAGAAATATGGGGCAATCATCACAGTTGCGATCGCTTTCTTTTTGGGGGAACTTGGAGATAAGACACAATTGACCGCACTGACACTTTCAACTCAGTCGGCACTGCCCGCTTTGACACTCGCTGGAACGGTATCCAGCATGGTTATCGTCAGTTCTGTCGGTATTTTCGTCGGTGCGAAACTGGGCGATCGAATTCCGGAACATATCATAAAGATTATGGCGTTCATGATTTTCATGATCTTCGGCCTCAGTAAGATTTTCATGTCAGAATATGTTCAAAGCATGGGCACGGTCTTTGTAATGTTGCTCACAGGAGTGATTATGGTACTGACGGCATTCCGCATCGTTATTTTCAGACGTCAACTTAGTGAAGTCTCTCTTTCCGCACTGCGTGAGACCGCAAGTGATCTAAAGGCGTTCAAAACCAATCTGAAGAGCAACGTGGATGGATTGTGTAAAGAATGTGAGCTGTGCTCAGAGGAAGAATGTCTTGTGGGATATATGAAGAACTTATTGTCTGAAAAAGTGAATCATAAAACCATTAACCAGGACTATATTGACAAGATGCTGAACAAGCATTTTGATGTCAACAGGGCAAAAATGATCAAAGATATTTTGGACCAGTATTTTGTGGATCATCCGGGAGAGCGTGAAAACAACCTTGAACTTAAAAATATTGAATTGATATTGAATCAGATTATCGATAAAGACCATTCGTCTTTGTTTAATATTATAAAAAACAGCTAAGGAGCAAATTATGTCTAGAATGTTTGGAACTGATGGTGTCAGAGGCGTTGCGAACAAAGAGCTGACCATTGAAATCGCCATGGCACTTGGTAAATACGGCGCACATGTCATTACAAAGGGTAAGAAAAAGGCTGAAATCGTTGTTGGAAAGGACACCAGAATCTCTGGTGATCTGCTTGAGAATGCATTGATATCCGGGATTTTATCCACAGGTTGTGATGTGATAAATTTAGGCGTTATCCCTACGCCCGCTGTTGCGAAACTCGTCAGAACCATGGGAGCAGATGCGGGGGTCATGATTTCCGCTTCACACAACCCTGTAGAGTTCAACGGTATAAAGTTCTTTGACAGCAGTGGACTGAAACTTCCTGATGAAGTTGAGGATGAAATCGAAAATAATATTCAAAATAAAAAAGAAATTGAATTGCCTATAGGCGAAGGACTTGGTCATATCAAATCATATGATCATGCGAAAACAGATTATATCGAATATGTGCTTAAAACGTTGGAAGGAGTTACGTTTGAAGGGTTGAAAGTTGCAATGGATTGTGCCAACGGATCGGCATTTGAAGTGGCTCCGATTTGTTTGAACGAGTTGAATGCAAAAGTATATTCCATTCATCATGAGCCGGATGGCACGAATATCAATGAAAATTGTGGATCGACCCATATGAGCGATTTAAAGAAGTTCGTGAGTGTCGTCAAAGCGGATGTCGGACTTGCATTTGATGGCGATGCGGACAGACTCCTCGCTGTGGATGAGAATGGCGAATTTGTTGATGGGGATAAAATCATGGCAATTTGTGGCAATCATATGAATAAAAAAGGATTGCTGAAAGAAAATACAATAGTGACAACAGTGATGAGCAACTTGGGTTTTGATGTCGCTGTCAAAGAACACGATATAAAAACATTGAAAACCAAAGTTGGCGACCGTTATGTACTTGAAGCCATGCTTGAAAACGGGTACGTTTTGGGTGGAGAGCAATCGGGTCACATCATTTTCCTGGAGCATAACACCACAGGCGATGGTCTTCTGACTGCTGTCCAACTTTTAAAAGTTATGAAAGAAACAGGAAAGCCGCTATCTGAACTGGCTAAAATAATGACAATATATCCACAAGTACTCAAGAATGCGAAAGTCAGCAACACAAAAAAATACCGCTTCATGGAAAACAAAGCGGTAGCTGATCGTATAGATGAAGTTGAAAAAGCATTTCATGGCAAAGGCAGAGTACTGATCAGACCTTCTGGTACAGAGCCACTGGTACGAGTTATGATTGAGGGCTCTGATCAGAGTGTGCTGAATCAATATGCAGATGAACTGGTTGAATTGATTGAGAAAGAACTTCGCGATTGATCCATTCCCCTATTTCGTTAGCACAAGTTTCATAATTGGTTACAAGGAATTCTGCTTTATGTTGATGGGAATCTATGCTTTTGTAATAGATTGGATCATAATGGTTCAAGAGCAGCTTTTGGGTTAGTGTCTCATAATCATCCGCTTTGAAATGTTCTTTCAATTCGGCAAACAATTCTTTTGTGATATAAGGCTTTATTTTTCCAAGAGCGGCTTCAAATGAGTGCTGGAAATCTGGTGCGCTCACATAGTCTTCAATCAAACCACTAATTCTAAAATCGAGAGAGGCGGATACTTTAATGTAGATGCCTCCTTGCAATTTATCAAATATAGCGTTAGGTACAAAAACATGGCCGATTCGCTTGCTTTCGGATTCAACAAAGCAATAAAAACGATCTACCTTAACGAGTTGATCGAAGATTTCATTCTCAAAGCTTTGAACACTTTGTTTGCCAGAAGTACCGATTGCTCCGAGATGAGAACCTTTATGATTGGCGGCACCTTCGAGGTCGAGGACGGGATGACCAAGTTTTTTGAGCTCCATGAGTATATGTGTCTTTCCTACGCCAGATAAACCGTTGACCACAATAAATGTGGGCAATTTTTCGGAATCTTGGAGAGCGTTCAGGACTTCTTGGCGATAACTCTTGTAACCGCCTTGCAACCAATAAACTGGCAGATCTATGCTTCTCATCAAAAGTGCGATGGAACGGCTTCTGTAACCACCTCTTGCACAGTAAAAGACAATTTTTTTATCGGGATGCTCAGTTCTCAACTTTTCAACAGTTTCAAAAAAAATTTGCAGTTTCGCAGAGCCGTGCTGTAATCCGACTTTTTTTGCTTCTTCCACTGATGCATTCTTGTAGATCCAACCTACTTCATGGCGTTCGATGTCATTTAGGATGGGAAGGTTGATCGCGCCAATAATATGGCCTTTCTCAAATTCCGATTCACTTCTGACATCAATATATAATCTGTTTCGATCTTTATAATCGTAGGGAATTGCTTTATACATAAACTGATCCTTTCCAAATTTGTGTCATTGACATCATAACACAAAACAAAAAAACGGACCAGTTTTTTGTTGGATTATAAAAGTATGGGTATATTAAAAGAGTGAGGTGTAAAATATGAGATTGGTCAATATCACTGAAGTGCCACAAGGCAGTAAAATTGCAAAACCGGTTTACGATTCCAAATTGTCGTTACTGATCAATAGCGGTGCCACGCTTACCGAAAATTTGATTGGAAAGTTGATTCAAGTGGATATAAGGCATCTGTACATTGAAGATGAGATTTCAAAAGGAATAGTATTGGAGCCGATGATTTCAGATGAACTCAAACTACAGACCATTGTGTTCATGAAAAACATATACGACTCTCAGATGCAAAAGGACAACACGCCAACCGAACAGGTTAGAGAAGATAGCATCAGAGAACTCAAAGCGTTGATAGATGATATCATCACTGAGATTTATAGCAAAAACAACCAAAAATATTACAGTACCGAGTTGATGGGTGCGGAAATGTATCATTATAATCATGCTGTGGAAGTTATGATTTTGTCACTCTTGATTGGCAAAAAAATGGGTCTCGATCGCGAAAGGTTATTAAAAATTGGTATGGGCGCTGTACTCGCAGATGTAGGTAAAACAAGAGTCCCACAAGAGATTTTGAATAAGAAAGGGAAACTCGAACCGGAAGAATTCGAAGAAATGAAGTATCATGTCCAGTACAGTTACAACATTTTGAAAGATCTGGTGGGTTTATCATCCTTATCCAGACAAATCGTACTGTTACATCATGAAAAGCTTGATGGCTCCGGCTATCCGAATGGCTTCACCGGAGATCAAATCCCAATGTTGGTAAGAATTGTGACAGTTTGTGATATCTTTAGCGCCATCGTATCAGACAGGACCTATAACACACGTATTTCTGTTGATACAGCTCTTGAAATCTTGAGGTCTGCAACACCGGTCAAACTTGATTCAGACGTATTTCTCACATTGATGCAGGTTGTAGACATTTATCCACCCGGAACATTGATTGAACTCAGCAATGGAGAATTCGGAATTGTGGTGATCAACAATCCGAACTCTCCAACACGTCCTGTGGTTAGAATTATCAGTGAATCCAAAATGAAAGAAGATGACATGATTATTGATTTGATGAAAGACCTTACATTATTTATAAAAAAAGTGTTGCCAAAACTCCCTTAAGTTTCCCTTAGGGGATTTTTTGTTTTGTTTGCTCAGGTGGTATGATAAGATATTGTTAAGAGTTGAAACGGAGGACTGGATATGGATAAAAAATACATATTATCACTGGATCAAGGAACGACGAGTTCCAGAGCGATATTATTTGATGCATCAGGAGAAATTGTCAAATCTGCCCAGAAGGAATTCACACAGATTTATCCGAAATCAGGCTGGGTGGAACATGATCCGATGGAAATCTGGGGATCACAATCCGGCGTTGCGCGCGAGGTCATTGAATCTGCCGGCATCAAAACAGATGAAATTGCTGCGATCGGTATCGCCAATCAGCGTGAGACCACTGTCATTTGGAACAGAGAAACCGGAAAACCAATTTATAATGCGATTGTTTGGCAATGTAGACGAACTGCAGGAATTTGTGACGATCTTATCGAAAAAGGATATTCCGAGTATATTAAAGATGCTACTGGACTTGTTGTGGATGCATACTTTTCCGCAACAAAAATCAAATGGATATTGGATCATGTGGAAGGTGCACGTGAAAAAGCCAGAACAGGGAAATTACTCTTTGGGAATATTGATTCTTGGCTGATTTGGAATTTGACCAGAGGCAAAGTTCATGTCACTGATTATTCCAATGCCTCGAGAACAATGATGTTCAATATAGACACTTTGACATGGGACGATCAGATTTTGGAATGGCTCGATATACCAAAAGAAATGCTTCCGAAAGTCAGACCGTCATCAGAAATATACGGTGAGACAGATCCACAAACATTTGGTGGGGCTCAGATTCCTATATCGGGATGTGCGGGAGACCAACAGGCGGCGTTGTTTGGACAGACTTGCTTTTTACCTGGTTCGGCAAAAAACACTTATGGCACGGGATGTTTCATGCTCATGAACACAGGTGAAAAACGTGTACCATCTAAAAATGGACTGTTGACAACCATTGCCTGGGGAGTGGACGGCAAAGTGGAGTATGCTCTGGAGGGGTCGATATTTATAGCTGGTGCAGCAATTCAGTGGCTTCGCGATGAGCTGATGCTGATAGGGAAGGCTGAGGACAGCGAATATTTTGCTTCCAAAGTGGACGATACAGGTGGAGTATATTTTGTGCCGGCGTTTGCTGGACTTGGAGCGCCTTACTGGGACATGTATGCAAGAGGCGCTATCGTTGGAATGACCAGAGGAACGAACAAGAACCATATCATCAGGGCCACACTCGAATCCCTTGCATACCAGACGCGTGACGTTTTAGAGGCTATGCAGGAAGATTCCGGATTAAAACTTCGTAGACTCAAAGTGGATGGTGGAGCAACAGTCAATAATTTTCTGATGCAATTTCAAGCAGATTTGCTGGGTACAGAGGTGGTGAGACCCAAAGTTACGGAAACCACAGCACTTGGAGCGGCATTTTTAGCGGGACTCGCAGTAGGATTTTGGGAGAACAAAGAGGTCTTAAAAGAACAATTTGCAATTGAAAGAACGTTCGAGCCAACCTTTGGAGAGGAAAAACGCAATAAAAAATACAGAGGATGGCAAAAAGCTGTTTTGAGGTCAAAGGCTTGGGATGCAGAAGAAGAATAATCTCAGTGGTCATCATACATATTGTAATATAAATTTCATTGTCTATATTACAGTATGTATGATATAATTTTTCTGGAAAGGTGGTGATGTGGTGATGCGACCTAAAATTGAATAGAAGCGCCAGAACTGAGTAATCAGTTGACGAGGGCGGGGTTAATCGAAAGTTCGGCGGGTGCCCCGCGGTGTAATCAACACCGTTAAATACCTTACAAAACCTTGAAGTGATTTGAGGAACAAAATGGGTAGGTTGATTCAAGGCTATAAGTGCGTAATTTTGCAGACACCTAGATAGGTGTCTTTTTATTTTTTGAAAACTAAAATTTAAGGGAGATAACTTATGTGTGGAATAGTAGGATACGTAGGAACGAACAAAGCAGCGCCTTACCTGATTGAAGGCCTCTCAAAACTTGAGTACAGAGGCTATGATTCCGCGGGAATCGCAGTCAACATAGACGGTGCAGTAAAAGTCATCAAAGCAAAAGGTAGACTTTCAAATCTTGAAAGCATCATCGATTTGGACATGAATACAAGTCTGGGGATCGGACATACAAGATGGGCGACACACGGAGCCCCTTCGGATGTCAATGCACATCCTCATACTAATGGCAATGAGACGATTGCAGTCATTCACAATGGGATCATCGAGAATTATATGGAAATCAAGGATTGGTTGATCAATGACAAAAAATGTATATTCAAATCCGAGACGGATACTGAAGTCATAGCACACTTGATTGATTACTACTATGAAGGCGATTTGATGAGCGCAGTGAGAAAAGCTGCAGACCGCATGGAAGGTGCATACGCAATCGGAGTCATAGCCAAAGATGAACCGGATCGTTTGGTGGCTGTACGAAAAGACAGTCCATTGATTGTAGGACTTGGCGTGAATGAGAATTTCATCGCCTCGGATATCCCTGCTTTATTAAAATATACCCGTGATATTCTGCTGATTGAAAATGATGAATTCGTGGATTTGAGAAAAGACAAAGTCACAATATACAACTCACTTGGTCAGGAACAGAAAAGGGAAATCTATAAAGTCACATGGGACATAGATGCAGCAGAAAAAGAAGGTTTTGAACACTTCACTTTGAAAGAGATTTTTGAACAACCCAAAGGTGTGAGAGAGACGTTGTTCAGAAGACTGGATTCCGAAGATGAGCTTGCCATGGAAGGCATTCGATTGACTTCAGATGAGCTTAAGAACATCAATAAAATATATATCGTGGCATGTGGTACCGCTTACCATGCCGGCCTTGTGGGAAGAAGAGCCATAGAGGCATTCGCAAAGATTCCGGTGGAATGCGATGTGGCCTCAGAATTCAGATACAGAGATCCATTTATTGATGAAAGAACTCTTTTCATTGCCGTGTCACAATCTGGTGAGACGCTGGACACGTTGCAGTCTCTTCGTGAAGCGAAAAGAAAAGGTGCCAGGGTGCTCAGCATAGTCAACGTGGTTGGCAGTTCAGTCGCCAGAGAATCCGATGATCTTTTCTATACTTGGGCCGGACCTGAAATCGGAGTCGCATCCACAAAGGCATTCACAACTCAATTGATTGCATTTTACTTGATTGGAATGCATTTTGGCAGGATGAATGGAAAATTGTCCGAACAAGATTTCAAAGCAACCATTGAAGAAATGAAGACGTTGCCCGAAAAAGTATCAGAGGTTCTTGCTAAAAGTGAAGAAATCCAAAAATTGGCGGCTAAACAATTCAACAATGAAAAAGTGTTTTTCATGGGTAGAGGAGTGGACTCCGATCTTGCGATGGAGGCTTCATTGAAACTCAAAGAAATCTCCTATATCAATTCATTCGCTATTCCAGCCGGTGAACTGAAGCATGGAACAATAGCACTCATTGAGGATGAAACATTTGTAGTGGCACTTGCGACTCAAGATAGACTTTACGATAAGATGCTATCCAACATCAAGGAAGTGAAAGCACGTGGTGCCCATGTATTCGCCATAGCAAAAGAAGGCCATTTGCAAATAGACAAGACTGCGGATGAAGTGTTTTACATCCCTAAAACATCCGATATGTTAGCGCCACTTCTGGCCATCATCCCAATGCAGCTTTTCGCTTATTATGTGTCTGCTCTGAGAGGCAATGATGTGGATAAACCACGGAATCTGGCAAAATCGGTAACAGTAGAATAGACAGAGCAAACATCGAGGAGGTACAAATGGCAGGAAAAATATTTATGTCATTACTTTTGGCATTTGGAATCATCAATCCTTCATTATTCATCAAGTTGACTGAATTCTGGAAGTTTGATAGAAAAGCACCCACTGACAAAGTATTGTTTGCGACTAGAATTCTATGTGGTGTGGCGATACTATTGATTTGGATCATGTTATAAGTGCGAATAAAATGTTAAGATTTATTAATAAATAAAAGTCCTTCTGTTATAACCTAAACTTCTGGACCCCGCATGGATGTCCAAAGTGATGTATACACCGTAAAACGATTTTGACAATCGTTTAACAGTGTTCGTTGAAAGGGTTATGGCAGAAGTACTTTGTTTTTTTTAATTATAATTCGAAATCCGTAATATGCATTTGAGATAATTATATTTGAAACATATTAAATCGGGTAACGTAGCATCAGCCACTTGTTACGTAATTGTAATAAGCGGCTGATGAGGATACAATATCTCAAAAACATATTCCATTTCGGTCAAAATTGTTATATATTAGTAATGGATATTAAATTGATGTTACATTTCTTTGAATGTTTTATAACATTTTGCTTGATTTGTTAAAAATCGTAGTGTAATATATTAAATAATCCATAGAAAATTTTTTAGATATGAACCTTGGGGTTTATATAAATAGGGTCGTTCAACATTTGACCCGTCAATTTTAAGAAGGAGGATTATTTAGAATGAAGAAATCTTTAGTTTTATTTCTTTGCTTAGTATTGGTATCTACCGCGTTTTTAGCAGGTTGCAGCCCAAAAGCTGAAACCACTACTCC
>JACUUV010000001.1 GCA_014859095.1 Clostridia bacterium
TATTTTTCATTTCGTGTTGCCGTCAATCTCTTGCGGCGACTCTCTTATGATACCATCAATCGTTTTTTATGTCAATATCTTTTCGATAGATATTTAAATGTTTTTTTACACGGATTTAATTTGAATTTAACTCAATACTACTGATTAAACCCTAGTGACGACTGACTGCTTCGTTATGATAACATCGTTCTTTGCACCCGTCAACCCCTTTATGAAAAGTGGAATTATTCAGATAATTCTGATGAAATAACAACCCAGAAAGGAGAAATCCAATCCGGGTTGTCCATTTATGATTTACTATTTGACTTGTTCCATTCCCAACTTAAATGCTTTGATATTGATATCAACAAAGTGTTCTTTGACAGTCTCTCTGATCACATCATTCCAATCTACAATATTCTCAAGACCCATTGCTTTAATAAGCGCTCCCACTACAATGACATTCATAGTCTTGAGATTGCCAATGCCTTCAGCCAACTCGGCGGCTTTGAACACAGTAGTATTCAGTTTTGCGGATATCGCTTCAATGACACCTTTTGGATATTCAGCAACACCTGACAATATCGGAGCCGAAGGAATCTGATATTCATTGATGACGACACGTCCTTCGGGTTTGACATAATCCAGATATCTGGATGTTTCCATAGTTTCAAATGAAACTAGAACGTCTGCCTGGCCCTTACCGATGATTGGCGAATGAACCTTTTCACCATATCTGACTTGAGTGGTCACACTACCGCCTCTTTGAGCCATACCGTGAACTTCACTCATTTTTACATCAAAACCGGCTTTTATCAATCCTATTGCAAGTATTTTGGAGGCGAGTATAATGCCTTGTCCACCTACACCGCAAAGTAAAATGTTTTTATTATCAGTCATGATTACTTACCTACCCTTTCTATAGCATCAAATGGACATGCTTGCAAGCAGACTTCACAACCCACGCACATATATTTGTCGATTTTAGCTTTTTTCGTCTCATTGTCAAAGCTGATTGCTGGACATCCCGTTTTTGTACAAATACGGCAACCTCTACATTTGTCTTCAATGACATGGCAAAGCTTTTTACTTAAATCAAATTCTTTGATATCTTCAGGAGAAAATTTTTTAAGAACACATGGCCATCTTGTAATGATCACTGAAGGTCCCTCAAATGCAAACGCATCTTCAATAGCTTGATCCATTTCTTTGAGTTTTAACGGATTGAGTGTAACGACATGTTTGATGCCTATCGCTTTGACCAAGTCAGGTATATTGATTGTGTTGGCTGGATCACCTTGCAAAGTATAACCTGAACCAGGATTTTCTTGATGTCCAGTCATTCCAGTGATTCTGTTATCGAGTATCACATTGACAGTATTGCTTTGGTTGTACGCCACGCTGATCAATGAATTGATTCCAGTATGGAAGAAAGTTGAGTCTCCAATAACAGAAACAACTCGTTTGTCCACATTATTTCTTTCAAACGCCTTGGCGGCTCCGTGTCCCATTGAGATGGAAGCTCCCATGCAAATAACAGAGTCAGTCGCGTTGAGCGGTTCTGCGGATCCAAGGGTGTAACATCCTATATCACCTGTAATCACAACATTCTTCTTTTTACTAAGTGCGAAGAAAAATCCTCTATGAGGACATCCGGCACACAAAGTCGGAGGTCTTCCAACTATTTTGTCGGAAATTGGTTCTATAGTACTTCTTTCCTCACCTAATAAAGCTTTTGCAACGATATCAGGATTCAGCTCACCCACTCTTGGAATCAATTCTTTGCCGACACATGGAATCCCTGCGACTTTCAGGTGTTCTTCAATGAAAGGTTCCAGTTCTTCTATTACATATAATATTTCCACTTCTTTTGCAAAGGCTCTGATTTTATCCATAGGCATAGGGAAAGTGAAACCCAATTTAAGGTAGGACGCATTGTCTCCAAAAACCTCTCTAGCGTAGTTGTAAGCAACGCCTGAGGTCACGATACCAATTTTTTTATCACCCCACTCAATGCGGTTCAATGGAGTTTCATTTGAGAAAGCTTCCATTCTGATCAATTTATCTTCCACAATTGGATGCAGCAATTTTGCATTTGCCGGTGCAGCGATGAATTTTTGAGGTTTTTTCACATAAGGAATGATTGGGAATTCAACGCGCTCCGCATGCTCTACCAATCCTTTCGAGTGACAGACTCGAGTTGTCATTCTAAATAGTACAGGGACATCGAACTGTTCCGATATTTCGAATGCGGCTTTCACATAATCTTTGGATTCCTGTGAATCACTTGGTTCGATACAGGCTATTTTGGCGAATTTCGCGTAATATCTGTTGTCTTGTTCATTTTGTGAACTATGGCAACCTGGATCATCTGCAGAAACAAGCACCAGACCACCAGTGATTCCTGTGTAGCCAATAGTGAACAGCGGATCTGCAGCTACGTTGATACCAACGTGCTTCATTGCTGCAAGTGTTCTCGCACCAGCCATTGACGCACCAATTACATTTTCAAGTGCCACTTTTTCATTGGATGCCCATTCAGCAGTAAGCACATCTTTGTATTGTGCCATATTTTCATTGATTTCTGTACTCGGCGTGCCAGGATAAGCACTTGCATAAGTCACACCCGCTTCATACGCTCCACGTGCGACCGCTTCGTTGCCAGTCATTAAATATTTCATTCTACACTCTCCTTATTTCGATAAAAACATAACCTTATTTTGAATATGCCGCAATTACACTTCCAAGTGCAATCGAGTTTAGTTTCGCTTCATAGCTATCCGCTCTTGATACAAGTACCACCGGTACTTTCGCACCCATGATGATTCCAGCTGACTCCGCACCCGCAAGATAAGTCAACGTCTTACCAATACCGTTGCCGACTTCGATTGTGGGAACAAGAAGAACATCCGTCTCACCTGCAATATTGCTTTTGAAATTTTTGATTCTTGCCGCTTCAACTGAAACAGCAAGGTCCATGGCAAGTGGCCCTTCAATGATCACATCATCTCCAAATTCTCCTCTTTCGGACATTTCCTGCAATTTTCTGGCATCTACAGTGGCAATCATTTTATCATTTACTTTTTCTTTTGCTGCAATTGCGGCTACCTTTACTGTTTTAATGCCCATTGCCTTGCATGCGTCAATAGCGTTTTGAGTAATTTTAACCTTGTCCTCAAATGTCGGTTCGATATTCATGCCACCATCTGTCAGGAAAATAAGTTTGTGATAATGAGGGACTTCATAAATCATGACGTGACTTAACAATCGATCGGTTCTGAGACCGATTTCTTTGTCCAGTACAGCTTTAAGTAAAATAGCTGTGTCAATGAGGCCCTTCATCAGGAAGTCTCCTTTTCCATCAGATACCAATTTGACAGAAACACGTGCCGCTTCAGTCAAATCTTCAACATGAATGATTTCATAGCGATTCAAATCAAGCGATTGTTCACCTGCAATTTTTTTGATTGCATTTTCATCGCCTACCAGAATTGGATTTACAATGCCTTCTTCCGCTGCTTTACAGACCGCAAAAAGTACATCCTCATCTTGTGCCGCCGCAACTACCAGATTCATCTTTAATCCTTTTTGTGCAGCTCTGAGTAAATCTTTGACACTTTTAATCATAAAATCACACCTTTGTCGTTTTTTTGTATGAGTTCAACTTTTTTTAGAATTCCAAGTTCATTCTACACCAAAACCATCTTTCTAACAATAGTTTTCATGTGTTTTAAGTGAAATTTTAAACAATAAAAAAAGCTGTCTTCTGGGAAACAGCTTAATCCGTTAGGTGAAGTTTTGATGGATATGACTGAGCCACATCGCTACCACCTCGTCATGAGGGGACAGTTCATATGCTTTACTAAATCTGCCGCGCGCTTCATCTAGGTCCCCTTCATTCAAAGCGACAATTCCTAGATTGCATATAAGTTCAGCATTATCCGGAGATAACCTCAGAGCTTCCTTGAAATATTTCCCGGCAGCTTTCAAGTCGCCTACTGATAAAAAGCAAATTCCAATCTCATTCATAGTTTGAATGTGACCTGTATTGAGAGTCAACACTTTCAAAAAATAGGAAATGGCTTCCTCATAAAGCTCTTGGGCACGATACCCGACGCCTATGAAAAAAAGCAAATTCCACCAGTCGTCATGATCTTCCTCAAGAGCCTTGAGAATTTCAAGACCTTCATTGATTCGATGATTCATGATGAGCTCGCTACCTCTTTCAAAAAGCGCTTTATCTCTTACACGTCCCAAGGCATCTATGGCCTCATCCCTCATTTCGAGTGGTAGTTCCAAGCGTAATGCAGTGATCCACGCCCCTTCAGCCTCCAAATAAAGTTCTTCATTATATAGGCATACACCAAGACCGAAATGTGCTTCGGCAAAATCACTTTTGATCTTTATGCTCGATTCGAAACACTGTTTGGCCATCAAGTACATTTCTTCAATTTCTTTGGCAATGGCCAAATCAAGATAACATCTCCCCATATTATAGACAGCATCCAAGTTGTGTGGGTCAATGTTGAGAACCGCGTTGAAATACAATATCGCTGGAACATAATCCCTGTTTTCAGCGAATTTGATGGCATCCAAATTAATGCTGACTGTCATTTTGGGATCGATGGCTTCCAATAAGGATACATACGAATCAGAATAACCATTCACATCTTGGTCTGCACCCAAATAATAGACAAGACCTTTGATGATGGCTACAACCGGTATGTTTTCAATGTCTTCATTTTTGATGTGGTTGGCCAAATCAAACATATACACTGGAATAGGAATACCATCAGGAACAGTATGGTCTCCAACAGTCATTTTTTTTCCGGGTTTAAGTTCGATGAAAACAATGTCACTGAGAAACCGTTCCAACAATTTTGCTTGGAATTCTTGATATGATGCCATTTTCCCCTCCTTCATATTACTCCAATACCCTACGTATATTCTTATCTATGATCTTTCTTTTAAACAAGTCGAAATAGTCAAATTCATCTGAACGGATGACATGAATTTGTACGTTTTCAGCAACTTTAATGTGTATGTCTTCAATGTATTCGTTGGAAAGCTTGATGCCGTCGCATGCCACGATGACTTTTCTCTTATGGGCGTTGACCACTTTGATATCAATAAATGTTTCTTGAGGCAAAATCATCGTTGAGCTCATTGGTCTGTTGACACTGTTGTCATTAGGTGTCAATGGTGTGATTTGGTAAACTGGTAGATCTGCGTGCATAACCGCACCTCCAGCCCATATCGCATACCCTGTCGCGCCAATTGGTGTGGACACTATGAAACCGTCTCCAGTGAAATAATTGAAAGCTCTCCCATTGAAATAGACTTTAGCTTCCATCAACTTTGGTTCAACGTGTTTGATTATGATCTCATTAAAAGCGTAATCCGTATAGACATCCCCACTCAATGTTTTTGTGTTGACCATCAAGAGCGGATAATTCATAGTCCTGTAATTCTTACTGTCCAAAACATCAAAGATCTTATCCAAACGGTCCGGCATGATTGTCGTAAGAAACCCCAAGGTCCCTGTATCAATTCCGACAAAGGGGATTTCAAGTTCCTTATACCTTCGGATTGCGCTGAGCATCGTACCATCTCCACCAATCACAACTATGACATCCGGATTCTCTCTGACAATTTTCTTTCCATTTTTCTCGAGTAAAGCTATCAGTTGTGTTTTGACTTGAACTGATGTCGTTTTGCTATTGGAATGGATCAGAATTCTATTCATATTTATCTCCTTCGAAATCTTCACGCTTTATTTTGTAAGCTTTAAAACCACGTGTGGTCATATTCGATCTATCATAATCAAACATGACAATATTCAGGTTCCTTGGTGCGCTTTTATAGTTGGATTGGATTAAGGTCATTATATCATATTTAAGCGTTATGAATTCCACATTCTTCAGGATTTGCTTTGGAGTTTGGCCACTATATCCCGCATTGAACAATTGGACAAACTCATCATTCTTAAGAATTTCGAGACGGTTCTGATTGAATCTTGGCAGATCCTCGTAGTGGAATAATTCACGTTGACCTTTCAAATTGGCTGCATAATAATCAAACTTGAGCAGATCTTTGAACAGTTCAGATTCATCATGCTTTGTCAGATAGTAATCATAAAGAATCTCGTAGAGTCTGTAAGTGGAGATTGGAGCATCAAAATAACCTTTCAAATTAAAGTACAGTGCCATTTCAAGGTAAAAAGAACTGGGGGTACTTGCCGAACGACTCAAGAAATACTGAATGGATTGATGAAATTTTCTTGAATTATAATACCATTCAACTAATTTTTCAACTTCTTTCAGTTTGGTCAATTCATCGAATGAAATGAATTGGTTCTCAAGCACCTCAAAAGGCGGTTCCATCCGTACGAGATATTCGTAGCGATGTCGATCGTTGTATAATGGGGTACCTTTCAAAAGTTTGAGAAAGCCAAGTTGAAGTTGGTCTGCACCTATTGCATAGACTTCATCAAAAGACAACAAGAAACGTTTGAAACTCTCGAAAGGCAATCCTGCTATCAAATCCACATGAACATGTGCCTTTTCGATCCGAATCAACGTTTTTGTCGCTTCTTTTAGTGTGTCAAAGGGTATTGGACGGTTAATTGCGATATTTGTGGATGGATTTGTGCTCTGGATTCCGATTTCAAATTGAAACAAACCATTTCTGGCTTTTGAGATCAAATTGAAATAGTCATCGTCCAAAAGATCAGCGGTGATTTCAAAATGAAAATTGGTGATTCCATTGTCATGTTCAACCAAATATTCCATGATGGGCAAAGCATGCTTTTTGTTGATGTTGAATGTTCGATCCACAAACTTGACCTGTGGAATTTCAGCCTCCAGGAAAAATTGAAGATCATCAAATACTCTATTCAAAGAAAAATATCTAACCCCCTTTGAAGCTGAGGACAAACAATAGGAACAACTGTACGGACAGCCTCTGGAACTTTCATAATAGACAATTCTATTCTCGTATTCCTTAAGGTCGACATATGGGAATGGAACACTATCCAGATTTTCAATTTTCATGACTTGAGAAATAAGTTGTTGGTTTCTTGATGCAAGTCCTTGAATGGATTCAACTTCCAAACTCAACCCCTCATTTGAAAAATGGATCAAGATGTCTGAAAAAGTGCGTTCTCCTTCTCCACAAATGACGCCATCCAAAAAAGCGTGTTTGGAAAGTTGTTCCACAGGATCATAGCTTACTTCCGGTCCCCCGAAAACAATAATGCAATTCGGATTGATTTTCTTGAGATTTAAGAATAATATAGAAAGTGAATCAATATTCCAAATATATGCTGAGGCAAATACAGCATCATATCGTCCTCTGTGAATGTCCCTTAGAATGTGATCCATATCGTTATTTATAGTATATTCTTTGACATCCAGATCAATTTTTTTATAGTTACTTTCATGATTGACGCGCCAAAAGCGTTCAATATACTTGATTGCCAAATTAGAATGTATGAATTTGGAATTTAAAGTCATCAATAAAATTTTCATTGTGTCAGCCCTTTCTTTTATAAAGTATAACATGACTTTTAGGGGGACGGAATAAAAATAATGTGGTATACTAAAAATATAAAAACAGGAGGGGTAGTATGGCTATAATGTCCTCAAGATTGATTCGTCATGAGATCTGCAAAGACGAACTAAAGAGCCTGGGTGCTCGTATCATTGATATTCAAGGAATAATGTTTTTGGTTAAATTTGACCTGAACGGCAATAAAATAACGTATGCTTACCATCTGAACGAGGACAACACATTCTTTCTGGAAAGAATAAAACCCTATTTGTTAAGCATCGGCAATTACCAATATGAGGAAGATGTTGTGGATGTCATCAAAGTGGACATAGAACAATTCGTCAATGCGATGCATTCATCCAACTTTGAACAATTCATTGAAATTGACAATCATTTGGCAAAACTGGTCCGCTTATTTGAAGATTTGTATCTATACTATAACATTGAAAAAGAAGATCTCACAAAATTGGATGTCTCGGTGGACTATATACTGGATAACATCAAAGAAATCATGAAACGTTCCGAACGTGTCTATACCAAGAAGGACCCTGATGTTCTCAAAGAGGATATCGAATTCTAAATTTATCATATAAGGCGGTGATTATGAGAATTCTGCATTTTGAGTATAGTGATTTTTTTCGTAGAGTCGTACATGATATGACTGTCCGCGAAGGACATGATTATATCCAATCGTCCACAGGAAAAAATTTGATCTCACTACTCGACAGAAACGAAGTCGATGTGATTTTTACAGGTATGGAACTTTCCGATATTACCGCTGAGCAATTGATTGATGCATTATCCAAATCATCATATAGTAAAATTCCAGTTGTGATTATCACTTCAAGTGGAGTCCAAGATATCACCCATAGATTGAAAAATCTTAATTTCTTTGATTTCATTTTAAAAGAAAATCTGAATTTGGACATTTTTGCAAAGTGCCTTAGAAAAATTAAATTTACATTGTAAACAATTACGGGATTGAACATAAAGTTCAATCCCGTTTATTTTTGACTTACATCTGTTCAGGCGCCTTTAGACAAACCAGTTTCAGCGCATTTTCAAGTACTATCTTTGTACTATGGACAAGAGCCAATCTTGCATTCTTTAGAGCTTCATCTTCAACAAGAATCGCATTGTCATGATAGAAGTGATTGAAATTCTGAGCAAGTTCCACAGCATATCTGGCCACAGTATGTGGCTCAAAGTTCTTATGTGCAAGGATGACTGTTTCATTGAATTTTGACAGCAGTCTCACTACATCTTTGGAAACATCATCTGTCAAGAGACTATAATCTATTTTTGATTCGGGATCAAACGATACCTTTTTCAAAACACTGCATGCTCTAGCATGCGTGTATTGAACATATGGTCCTGTCTCCCCTTCAAATGACAAAGTTTTCTCAAGCGAGAAAGTGTAGTCCTTGTTTCTCGTAGTGTAGAGTTCCTGAAACACCACCGCACCAATTCCAATATCTTTTGCGACTTCTTCCTTATTCTTCAGATCCGGATTTTTCTCATTGATGATCTCAAGAGTTTGTTTCACGGCTTTATCCAGTACATCCTCGAGAAAAACGACATTTCCCTTTCGAGTCGAAAGCGAGCCAGCCTCAAGTGCGACCATTCCAAAATCAACATGAATACAATCTTTATGCCACTCGTATCCCATGAGTTCAATGATTTTAATCCATTGTTGAAAATGTAGTTTCTGGGCACTACCGACGACGTAGATATTCTTATCAAAGTCATAGTTGTCTTTTCGATATTTTGCCGCTGCAAGATCTCTGGTCAGATAAAGCGATGAGCCATCTTTCTTCGTGATCAATGCAGGTGGAATGCCATATGCTTCAAGATCGACTATTTCCGCACCTTCCGATTTGACAACAATATTCTTCTCACGCAGTTCTTTTAGAATCATTGGCATCTTATCGGAATAGAAACTCTCTCCTGCATATGAGTCAAATGTGACTCCCAATTTATCATAGACACGGTTGAAGACTTTAAGAGACATTTCCTTGAACAAAGTCCAAAGTTCAACTGCTTCAGCATCATGGTTCTCAAGTTTTGTGAACCATGAACGCGCCTCATCTTCAAGAGATGGTTTAGTTTCAGCTTCTTGGTGGAATTTAACATATATTTTGAGCAGCTCAGGAATAGGATCCTTCTCAATGACATCCTTGTCTCCCCATAACTTGTAGGCGACAATCAACTTGCCGAACTGAGTGCCGTAATCGCCCAAATGGTTGATCGCTACTGTTTCATATCCTAAAAACTTATAAATTCTGTGAAGCGATTCACCGATCATGGTACTTCTGATGTGTCCCATATGAAATGGTTTAGCGATGTTCACGGAAGAGTACTCAATGATGGTCTTCTTTCCTTTCCCAATGTCGGAAGCCCCATATTGGTCCTTCTTTGACATCACTTCTTCAATGACAGATTTGGCGAAATGGGTTGAATTCACTTTGAAATTCAAAAAACCTGAAACCGCTTCGATCTGATCTATGAATTCGGGAACGACAATTTCTTCTTTTAACGATTCAGCGATGACATTTGGTGCTTTTCTAAAAGCTTTTGATAATTTGAAACATGGAAACGCAAAATCCCCCATACTAGTATTTTTCGGGTGTTCCACAAGTTCCAAAATTTCTTCATACGTCATTGCATCGATATGTTTTGATAATAATTCTGCGATTCCATTCTTATAATTGTACATGATTAATCCTCCTGTATGAAATCAAAAAAATAAAAACGCCTCTTGAAAATCAAGAGACGAATTAATCCGCGTTACCACTCTTATTGAAAAAGAAACCTTTTTCCACTCGATATCCATAACGGAGACAGCCGTTCAATCAGCGCAGTGGCCAATCAAAATCTCATGGGTTCTATTCATTGACATGTATTATCGGACTCACACCAACACCGACTCGCTTGAAAGGAACATATCGCCTACTTGCCCACTCATTGATTTACTATGAATTTAAAGTTAATTTTAGCATAACAAAGCTTTAGTTTCAACTGTTTATGTAAAGTTTTTATGAATTTTAAAGAATTGGTGCCTTTTTTGCGGTTGGTCCGTTATAATACTATATATCACAATCACTTTAAAGGAGCTACAAATGGCAAATTTGAATTATTACAAAGCTAAGATCAAAGCATACTCATTGACCGAGTGGTTGATTGGCATCAATGTCTTCATGTTCGCACTGACACAACTTGTTACTATGATCACAGGAAACGGACTGGTTCGTTTGGGTGCGAAAGTCAATATCCTGATCAGTTTGGGAGAATACTGGAGGCTGCTTACCTCTATGTTTTTACATGCCGATATCATGCACCTGATTTTCAACATGCTTGCTCTTTTTATATTAGGAAGGGACATTGAACGTTTTTTTGGCAGAACAAAATTTCTCGTCATCTATTTTATTTCCGGTTTGATTGGATCAGCACTGAGTTATCTGATTGTCCCGAACGTTTCCGTTGGAGCATCGGGAGCTATATTCGGGCTGATGGGAGCAAATCTATTTCTGTATAAAATCAATCCAACGGTCTATAAACGCATATACGGTTCTGATTTTCTTATTTTGATCGGTGTCAACCTGGTGATTGGATTCATTAGACCCAACATTGACATGGCCGGACACATCGGAGGCTTGATTGGAGGCTTTATAACTGCATTTGCAGTAGGACTGAATTTCGAAAAGGCATTCGTTCCAAAGCGCGTCGCATTTCAACTGCTCTCCGTAGCCATATTGTTTGTACCGATATTCATAGGATCGATAAGGATGACATCCACCCCTCAGACTTATGCCAGCGGAGCTTATTATCATTATACAATCGACAATATTTCCACTGCTAATCGTTACATCGATAAAGGTATCCGTAAGTTCCCAAATAATCCCGATCTCAATTCCATAAAAAACATTATCAACCAATGATTCATCTAGACTGTTCCCAACTCTTCGACCAGCAATTCATACTGTCGATTGTTTACAATCACAGTGAATTGACTTGAAGAGAGGATTTCAGTCTCTTCTTTTTTTTGAATGGGCATGTTCATTCTACCCGCTCTCTCAGAGTCGATCTTTTTAAGTTCATCCAGTTCAATTTTGACGAAACGAATGAGTTCTCCGGGTCGGGTTTGTGCGAGCACAGGCAAATCAGTGGAGACTACAGTACCAATTTTGGTGTATCCTCCAGTCGTCTGTCGATCTGCCATCATGACAATGGGTTGTCCATCTCCCGGAATTTGAATCGCTCCGAATGGAATCGAATCAGACAATAAATCTGGGGATTCAATATGTTCAATCATTTGTCCCTTGAGTCTCAATCCCATACGATTGCTCATGGTGGTCATCTCATATCCGCCTTTGAAAAAAGCGGTGATCCCCTCAAAGGTGAAAGCCTCTTCCTGAGGTCCAAGGAGCACTCGCACGTCCTTGATTCCGCATTTCATTTGCCTGAAATAAGGATCATCAAAAGTCGCCAATTTTCTTTTAACAGCCTTCAACTCCCATTCGACGGTCAAAACGTCTCCGCGCATCAAATTTCTACCCGCCAGTCCACCAATCTTCGCCTTTACATCTGTTGAGTAAGAATCGAGAAATTTATCAAGACCATACCAATCACCCTGAACGGCCAAGTAATTCCTGATTCCCGCTTCGCATGATTCCAGTTCGATCACATCGCCTTTATTGAGCAGATAGTTCTCCCACAGCCGAACCTTGACAGAATTGATCTTCATTTCTGTTAATGCTCCAGTCACACAAATGATTGCCTTACCTAGTACCAAGCCTTTAAATGAACCGTTAAGAATCTCGATTGCAGGAGCTCCCTTCTGATTTCCGACAATCTCATTGGCGCAATCGTATGCGAAAATGTCCATCGCACCCGATTCAGAAACCCCGTAGTCCAGACCTCCGTATCGTCCACGATCTTGTATGGAGCTAAGTAATCCGGGACTTACAATCTCAATTCTCGCGAGCATAGGTCCGCCCTCCAGTCTCTGATATCCTTGTGAATTCTTTATGGTCTATAGGCATAAATCTCACCATTTGTCCTGAAGCGAGCAAGAACGGGCATTGATTTGTTGGATCAAAGAGCTTAAGAGGTGTTCTTCCAATCAAGTTCCACCCCCCTGGAGATTCGATAGGATATATTCCCGTCTGCCGGTCCGCGATTCCCACCGAACCTGCTTCAATTTTCAATCTGGGAGTCTTGAGTCTTGGTGTCGCAATCGATTGATTCATTCCTCCAAAATATGGAAATCCAGGTGAGAATCCAAGCATGTAAATACGATAAACCGCATTTGAATGCCTGTTTACAACTTCCTCTACAGATATTCCACAGTGATTGGCTACACGCTTGATATCCTCACCATCATAAAGCACTGGAATAATCACCAACCCACTTTCAAACTCATGATTTGGTGACTCTGATTCGCATTGATCCTTGATCATTTTCATCAATATTTCGCGATCGACTTGCAGTCCATCATAATATACCGAAACGGTATGATAAGTCGAAGTCACAGCATCAATTCCGTTAATTTTCATCTGAATCAGTCTATTCTTAAGCGCAATCACATTAGAGTTGATGGTATCATCAATTCTTTCATCAAAATATACGCTCAGCATTTGATCTCCCAACCATTTTATTTGATACTTCACGCACTCACCTCATCAGCTATCTTGAAAAGCCTGGCTCAATGATTGAGCAAGCAAAATGGCGTTATCTCCATCTCCATGCAGACAAATCGTATCTGCTTTTAAATGGATCCAATTATTGTTGATGGTTTTGATTCGACCGCTTTTCTTAAGTTCAACCATTCTCTGAGTGGCTTTTGAGACCGATTCTATCAGTGCACCGGGTAATTTTCTGTCCACTAAAGAGCCATCATCATTGTACGCTCTATCAGCAAAAACCTCTGAATAGAAGCACAAGCCATAATCCAAACAGGCTCTTTCCGTTTCACTTCCTGGAAGGCCAAACATCACCAGACTTGAATCAATGCTCATTACAGCCCTCACGACAACTTTTGAAGCATCATAATCTTTAGCGAGATCGTTATATAAGGCACCATGAGGTTTCACATGCACCAGCTTGACATCCAGCGCCTTACACATACCAAGCATCGCTCCAAGTTGATAAACAATAAGATTGTAAAGTTCATCATGACATATAGGAATCGACCGTCTGCCAAATCCTTTAAGATCATAGTAACCTGGATGTGCACCAACATGGATATTGTATTTTTTACACAGAGCTACAGTGTTATACATGGTATCCGGATCCCCTGCATGGAAACCGCAGGCTATGTTGGCTGAAGTGATATAAGGCATCAGTGCTTCATCATTTCCGATATGATATATTCCAAATCGTTCTCCAATGTCCGCGTTGAGATCATAGTTCTTAAGCATATTCCCTCCTACTTGAGTTCAATGACTGTTGCACCGTTTCCACCTTCATTATAGGCTGCGTATTCGAATGACTTGACATGTGGATGTCTCTTGAAGTGCTCATGCAGTCCTTTTCTTAAGACCCCAGTTCCTTTTCCATGAATGATTCTTACATGCGATAAGCTTGAAAGTGCCGCGTCATCAAGATATTTTTCAATTACCGTGATGGCATCTTCAATGTTCTCTCCTCGAACATCAATTTCGGGACTGATGCTCATACTGCTGGATCTGACTTCTTTGATTTTTTGGAAAGTTCTCTCATCGGCTTTCTTTTTCGAAAGTGGCATCAATTGCTTTATATTGACATTCATCTTCATCAACCCCACTTGAACGGTAAGTTCTCCCTTGTCATTGGGAAACGTCAGTACCGAAGCGTCTTGGTTGATGCTCAATACCCTTACGGAATCCCCTATCAAAACCGACTCAGGTGCGAACTCATTCACGACATCTGCTTGAATGACAGAATCTGTGACTTGATCCAGTCCAGATTGAATTCTTTTTCGCATTTCTTCAATTTCCCGATTTCTGTTCTTTTCATCGGACTTTTTAATATCTCTCATGGATTTGAGGATGTCATCTACTTCGTCTTTGGCATTTTTAAGCAATGTTTTAGCCTCATCTTTTGCTTTTTTCATCATATCATCGCGTTGATTGACCCATTTTGTTTCCTTATCGGTCAAAATTTTCTTGATTTTTTCCACTTCAAGTCTTAAACGGATTGCCTCATCTCTTTCTGCATCCGCCAGTTTTCTGCTTTTTTCAATACTCGCTATGATGTCCTCAAACTCGATATTGTCCTGATGGACATATTCTTTCGCATGATCGATCAAGTCACCACTCAATCCCAACTTCCTTGAAATTTCAAAAGCATTGGATTTGCCTGGTATCCCTATTAAAAGTTTGTATGTCGGACTGAGCGTTTCCACATTGAATTCCACACTCGCATTTTCTATGCCTTCATTTGAGATGGCATACGCCTTAAGTTCGGAATAATGTGTGGTCGCCATTGTTCTGATATGTTTTTTTCTGAGTTCGTCCAAAATAGACATGGCAAGTGCCGCACCTTCAGTGGGATCCGTTCCAGCGCCAAGCTCGTCGAAAAGAACCAATGAATCGGGTGTGACGTCTTTAAGTATGGCTACTATATTGGTCATATGAGATGAAAAGGTACTCAAACTCTGCTCTATGCTCTGTTCATCCCCAATGTCCGCAAAAACTTGATCAAATACTGCGATTTGAGTGCTGTAGTCTGCTGGCACATGAAGTCCGGCTTGAGTCATCAAAGTCAACAATCCGACAGTTTTGAGGGTTACGGTTTTTCCTCCTGTGTTCGGGCCAGTGATCAAAAGTGTGGTGAAATGCTCCCCGAGCCATATATTTGAAGGGACGACCTCATCCTTCGGCAAAAGTGGGTGTCTACCATTTTTGATTCTGAAACATTTGTTGGTAGTGAGCTCAGGTTCGACAGCCCTCATCTCAAGGGCAAGTTTTCCCTTTGCAAAGATATAGTCGAGTTTTGTAAGCGATGTCATATTGATTGCAATACTATCAGCAACATCAGCCACTTCGCCTGTGAGTATTCTTAAAATGCGTTCAATTTCCTTTTGTTCACTGATTTTCAGTTCGCGAAGTTCGTTATTAAGTTCTACGACAGCCATAGGCTCAATATAAAATGTGCTTCCTTTTGCCGATTGGTCATGAACCAGACCTTTGATCTGATTTTTATGCTCACTCTTGACGGGAATCACAAAGCGATCTTGTCTTATGGTGATCAACGTGTCTTGAAGATACTTTTGATAAATTGGAGAAGTGATCATAGAGTCCAGTTTGTTTCTTATGGCTTGATTTTTGCTATCTATGTTCTTTCGGATTTTTCTGAGTTCCGGGGAAGCATTTTCTGAAACCTCTGTCTCGGACAAAATACACAACTCAATATGTTTTTCAAGATTGCTCAACACCGAAATCTGATTGGCATAGGATGCAAGTATAGGATATTTGATGGCATTGGTTTCATTTCCGACAATGTATTTCTTAAGCACACGAGCTGTTCTAAGACTGTCACCGATTTCCAACAATTGCTTGGGCGTCAGGCATCCTCCTATTTTTGACATTTTCAAGGCAGTGCTTTGATCGTAAATCGGTCCGATTGGCGGGTTGCTGTGTTGGATGATCATATTGACCGATTCTGTAGTTTCGTTGATTAAGACCTGTACTTCGTCAATATCGCTTGATGGAACAAGCGCATTGCAAAGTGCCTTACCTGAGGCCGACGTCGCTTTTAGTGCGAGCATATCAATCACTTTATTAAATTCTAAGACTTTTAATGTTTTATTTTTCATACTTCCCCCAAATTATTCTACACCTTTACCGGTGATATGAAAATTGTCATTAAAATCAGGTGATGTTTTCACGAGATTGTTGAATGCTCTGAATAGTTCATGGTATCACTGGCAATCCAACCGAGCTCATCAAATCATTAAAGACCTCATCCATTCAAAAAAAGTGCCCTTAAATAAAATAAAGGCACTTTGTGGCTACTCTGTTGTTCCCTCTTCGAAATCAATCATTCTTGTCTGAGAATCACCATGAGAAAACTCTTTTTCAAGCTCAAGAACCTCATTTCTCGATTTTTTTAGATCCTCTTCTTTTCGTTTAAGGTCTTGGTCCAATTTTTCCATTCTCCTTCGGAGTTGGGACACTCCGGTCTCATAAATGCTGGAAGAATCAATCAGTTTGGAAAATTCATGGACCATTTTTTCATAGGCAAGGCTTCGTCTCTCAAATTCAGATACCACAGCATCCAATTCGTCGCGTGCACTCTTGAGTTCATATTGGGGTGAATTGATTCTGCGCTCGAGTTCCTCTTTTTCAATTAAAGCCTTATGCAATTCATCCGCCACGTTAAGGGCTGTCAATACGCCAATCATGGATGTACTCAATTTTTTGTTGCCTTCAAATGTTTCTCTCATTTTATCATCAACATAATTAGCGACTTTTTGCATATGTTCTCTGGAGTCATCACTGACCAATGTGTAATCACGATCCATTATTTTTATTGTAACTTTGTTTTTTTGTGTCATAAGCTACACCCCTCGCATATTCAATCATTCTAAAATCATTATACTAAAAAAAAGCAAGCTTTTACACAAATTTTTAGAGTTTTATTCTACAAGTCGAATACCGTCTTCAAATATAGTGATTTTATTTTCCTTGAGGAGTTTTCCAACTGCTCTCTTGAAAGCACGTTTGCTAAGGTTCAAACGCTTTCTAATGATTTCAGGATCGCTGTCGTCATTAAGATACAGTTCACCTTCCGACTCCTCAAGAGCCTTTAATAGGATATCAACATCATTCGTGATTTGAACATGTGCTTTTTCCTTTATGCTTAAGTTGATTCTACCATCTTCACGGACTCGGGTGATTCTTGCCTCAAGTTTGGCACCTTCCTTGATTTCCTTATAAAGCTCATGCCTTGGAATCAATCCATGGTATCTGTCATCGACAGCGAAAAAAGCTCCCATATCCGGTTTGATCTCTATCACTGTACCTTGCACATGCTGCCCTACTTTATAGTCTGTACCTATAGTAAGATAATTGTATATTTTCATTGAAGCACAAAGTTGATCTTTAAAATCGACATACATGGTCACAAGACATTTTTGGCCTTTTCTCAGCTGTCCTTTTGCTTCATTATAAGGTAAATATAAATCCTTATCCAAACCCATATTGAGGAAAAACCCATTTTCAATATTCCCGGTGACTTCCAATACTGCAATGCCTCCAAGTTCAATCAATGGTTTTTTTGTGGTGGCTACAAGCCTCTTTTCTGAATCCCTGTAGATAAACACCTCAAGCTCCTGGTCGACTTCCATATCGTCCTTGACCAACTTCTTGGGTAATAAAACTTCATTTTCTCCATTGAGCTCATCACTCAAATAAGCGCCGTAATCAGAAAATCTGTTCACATATGCTTTTTGTGTTTTTCCTGTTTGAAACATAAATATATCCTCTCTTTTAACAATCTATTGAATAGCGGCACTGTAAATTTAAAAAAGCCTCGGCTATGCCGAGGCTTCAGGTTTGACTATCTGATTGGTGTTACGTTCTCAGCTTGAGGACCCTTAGGACCTTGTGCGATTTCAAAAGTAACTGCTTCGCCTTCTTCTAAAGACTTGAAGCCATCTTTGTTAATTTGTGAGAAGTGTACGAAAACGTCTTTTCCGTCATCACCAGTGATAAAACCAAAACCTTTTTCTGAGTTAAACCATTTTACAGTTCCGTTCATATTGTGCCTCCAAAATTTAATATTTCCTTAAAAACCTATTAGAAAAAATATTAACAAAATCTTGGAAACTAAACTCAAAAAAGAATTTTGTTTTCCTAACTTTTTAATTAATTTTTTTTTCCTGTGGATCTAAGGTACGTCTTAATAATACACTTTTTCCTTTTTTTTTGCAAGTCCTAATTTGTGGAAAGAATGTACATGGAAGCTATTTGTTGTTGTATGTCATCGTCATTGAGGAACTCATCAAATTCAATTTCTTTATCAAATAAACCAGAAGGAGTGATTTCGATAACACGATTTGAGATTGTCTCGATGAACTTATGGTCATGTGAAGTGAAAAACATAGTGCCTTTAAACGCAATCAAGCCATTATTTACGGCTTCAATGGATTCAAGGTCAAGGTGATTGGTAGGTTCATCCAGTATAAGCACATTGGCTTTGGAAAGCATGAGTTTGGAGAACATGCATCTCACTTTCTCTCCACCTGACAACACATTGCATTTCTTTAACGGCTCATCACCCGAAAACAGCATCTTACCAAGGAAACCTCTGATGAAAGTCTCAGTCTTCTCTACTGAATACTGTCTCAACCAATCAACCAAATTGTACTCGATGCCTTCAAAAAATTCAGTATTATCCTTTGGAAGATATGCTTGAGATGTGGTCACACCCCATTTGAATGATCCTGAATCCGCCTCTTCCTCGCCCACCAATATTTTGAACAGCATTGTTTTTGCGAGATCATTTCGACTCAAAAATACAATTTTATCCCCTTTGTTCACAGTGAAACTCACATTATCGAGAACTTTGACACCATCAATAATCTTGGTTATGCCTTCGACAGACAAAATATCTTTACCCGCCTCACGCTCCGGAGTGAATCCTACGAACGGATATCTTCTTGATGAAGGTTGGATATCTTCAATATTGATTTTTTCAAGCGTTTTCTTCCTTGATGTCGCTTGTTTCGCTTTGGATGCATTGGAGCTGAATCTGGCGATAAAGTCTTGAAGTTCTTTTACACGTTCTTCTTTTTTCTTGTTTTGGTCTTTCATAAGTCTGAGCATCAATTGACTGGACTCATACCAGAAATCGTAGTTTCCGACAAACATTTTCGCTTTGGAGAAATCTATATCCACCATGTGTGTACAGACTTTATTTAAAAAGTGTCTATCATGGGAAACGACGATCATTGTCTTGTCATAATTGATCAGGAATTCTTCCAACCAACTGATTGCCCTAAAGTCCAAGTGATTCGTAGGCTCATCGAGGAGCAAGTTGTCCGGCGATCCAAAAAGGGATTGGGCAAGCAAGATTTTAACCTTGTCCCCAGAATGGACATCTGCCATTTTCTTCTGGAAAAGACTTGAATCCACACCTAATCCATTTAATAATTTCTCAGCATTGGACTCTGCATCCCATCCGTCAAGCTCTGCAAATTCCCCTTCGAGTTCAGCTGCTCTCATACCGTCCGCCTCGGAGAAATCCTCTTTCATATAAAGTACATCTTTTTCCTTCATGATATCATAGAGTCTTTTATGCCCCATAATCACAGTATCCATCACAGAATACTCGTCGAATTCGAAGTGATCCTGTTTAAGAACTGCAAGCCTCTCTCCAGGTGTCATGAAAACCTCTCCTTCCGTGGGCTCTACATCTCCCGAGAGGATTTTTAAAAATGTGGATTTGCCTGCACCGTTGGCACCGATGACACCATAACAGTTCCCTGGTGTAAACTTCATGTTCACTTCATCAAATAATTTTCGGTCACTAAACCTTAATCCTAAATTCGTTACTTGTATCACGCAACAACCGCCTTTCAATTGTTATTAATCCGTATTATAAACACTCAACTATAAATTATATCATTTTTTTTTAGAAGTACAATGGTTTTCATCAAATGTTAACGGTTATTCATGGATGACCCTTTTGCCTCGCCATCCACCCTTAATTAATCTTCTGAGCATCAAGAGACCTCTGAGGATCTCATCGGCAGCCATCGCAAGCCATATGCCAATAAGTCCGAACTCCAGAACGACACCGAAATAGTACGCTCCAGCAGTGCTCACAAGCCACATCGAGAACACACCTGCCACCACTGGAAAATTAACATCTCCCGCGGCTTTAAAGGCGTTGATGATGACCAAATTGAGCACCCTTCCGAATTCAACCAAGAAATCTATCATGATGATTTGAGCACCCAATTTTATGATCAAGGGATCTTTGGTGAAAATTGACATCAACGAATGCCGGAAAATCACAAACACCAAAGAAACGGTCATGGTTATTGCAAGTGACTGCTTCACCGATCTCATCGTGATTCTATAGGCTTCCTCTTCTTTTCCCGCACCTATCAAATGTCCTACAATGATTTGATTGGCCTGGGCTATAGCTAGCGTGGCCAGATAGGTGAACCATACAATGATTTGCACATATATTTTTGTGGTCACTACAGCAGTTCCCATCAAGTTGATGAATGAAAAGATCACCATCTGTGAAAACTGCCAGGAAATCGGCTCACCTGCCGATGGCAAACCGAGCTTGAGGAACTGGATAACTAATTTTTTAGGCACAAGTAAGAGATGTTTGATGGATGGTTTGACGCCATAATATTTCACCAACACCACAAGCATGATGACAACTGCGATGGAACGACTGAAAACGGTTGAAATCGCTACACCTTTTACCCCGAGTATAGGAAGACCAAATGGGCCGAACAGGAAAATGTAATTTCCAATCACATTGATGATGTTCATACCCATTGCCAAATACATCGATAATTTTGTCTGTCCATGACTTTTTAAAATGACGGACGACACTGTGAATAATGCAGGTACAAATAGGAACCCCAACATTGTATTGAGATAGGCTATTGTATCCGGATACAGTTCTGAAGGCATATTGATCAAGCCCAAAAATTTTAACTGGAAGGTGTACAATAGTGTTGCGATCAAACCCGACAATAATATATTGGATCCAAAGGCCAACGTATACACCTGGTTCAAATCCTTTTTGTGGGACGCTCCTATAAACTGAGTGACCATTATTCCAGTAGCCGCGGAAGTAATGTTAAAGAGTATGAGCAGTGTGTTCAATATTTGATTGGCATTGCCCACAGCCGCAACAGCAAGGTCAGAAAATCTGCTGAGCATCACTGTATCCACATTGCCCATGATCATGAACAGCAATACTTCTATGAAAATTGGCCAAGCCAACTTTATCGGGTTCGTGTTTTCATCTATTCTCAAAATGGTTTCTCTCTTTACGTTTATTCAATCTAAATTACATCATAACGCTTTTGGTGTAAAATGCAACCCCATCCTCAGCAAATAGTGCGAGAGATTTCAGCCAAAAAAAGTGCCTTACCCAATAGGTAAAGCACCTCGTTTCGAAAAGTCTTATCTCAATTGCGCATCCAGCTCAACTTCAAGCGCTTTTAGAATTTTTGAAAATATTTTATTGACTGCCTCATCTTCCAACGTGCGTTCCTCCGATCTGAATACCAAAGCATATGCTGCCGACTTATAGCCTTCTGGGATTTGACGTCCCTTATACATATCAAACATGACCACTGACTCTAAAAGCTCTCCGGCTGAAGATTTCACAAGTTGCTCAATTTGAAGGGATGTCGTCTCATCTTTAACAAGAACCGCAATATCTCTCTCAATTGCCGGATATCTCGGGATGGATTTGAACAATTTTGATTCCCTTGACAGTTGCATGATCAAATTGAAATCGAGATCTGCAACATAGGTTCTTGTTCCTAGGCTGTATTCCTCTTGAACCAAAGGATGGATTTCACCCATTGTTCCAAGAATATGGTCTCCCCAAATGATATTGGCGCATCTTCCAGTATGGTATGAGGGTGCATGAGTCTCTTTTTCAAAATAATAGCCATCAATACCAATACCTGTCAACAGGTTCTCAACAATACCCTTCAATGTGAAAAAATCTTCGTGTTCTCCGTATATGCCAATGGTCAACATTTTTTTCTCTATTGGCAGTTGCATGACAGGCAATTCCTTTGGCAAAAATACACTGCCCATCTCAAACACTTTGACTTTAAGATTCTTACGGTTGTAATTTCTAGACAATACTTCAAGTATGTTTGGAACGAGCGAGGCTCTCATGACACTGAATTCTTCACCAAGTGGGTTGATGAGTTCAACCTGTTTGCGGAGCAAACTGTCTTCTGGTAAATGAATTCGATCCAGATCCTTTCTGGAAACAAAAGAGTATGTCAAAATCTCATCCACTCCAGAGGCCAACAGCTCAGTCTTTGCCTTTTCCTCAATCAATTGGGCATTGGTTCTTGCTCCCCACGTTGAGGTTTTAGGTAATGTCATTTTGATCTGATCATAACCATATAGCCTTGCGATTTCCTCAACCAAATCAATCTCCTTAAGCAAATCCAATCGATAATAAGGCGGAATGGCTTTATAACCGTCAGTATCGACGACCCCAATTTCCAGTTTCTTAAAGATCGCAATCATTTCATCGATAGTGAGTTCACAACCAATCATTTGGTTGATACGCTCCACACGAAACGGGATTTCTAGTCTTGGAGCTTTATTGGGATAAACATCTATAAGACCTGGAACCACTTCACCCGCGTCTAAAAGTTCAATCAGATGACACACACGATCAACGACCATTGCTGGAAGCTCAACGCTGACACCTTTTTCATATCGTGATGATGCTTCAGAGCGGAGACCCAAATCTTTTGAAGTTTTTCTGATGCTTGTTTTGTCAAATGTCGCTACTTCCAGTAGAACCGCTTTTGTTTCAACGCTGATTTCAGTATTGGCGCCACCCATGACACCCGCAATGGCAATTGGCTTGTCTTTGTCGGCGATCACAAGCATGTCTTGACTCAAAACCCTGTCTTTGTCATCCAACGTAGTAATTACTTCGCCTTCTACTGCTCTTCTAATGATGATTTCTCCACCTGATACCGAATGTAGGTCGAATGCGTGAATAGGCTGTCCATATTCAAGCATCACATAATTTGTGATATCGACAATGTTGTTGATCGGACGCATACCAGATTGCATCAATCGAAGTTGCATCCATTGTGGAGATGACTCTATTTTGATGTTTTTAATGATTTTTGCCGCATATCGGGGACAAAGATCCGAATCATCAATTCTAACGGATGCAAAAGATTTAACTTCTGAAGCTGCAGACTCTGTGTAAACTTCAGGAAGATTGACCGGAATATCAAAACTTGCCGAGACTTCACGTGCCATACCAAGCATACTCAAACAATCAGGACGGTTAGGAGTAATTTCAAATTCAATTACAGAATTGTCGAGTTTAAGAATCTTTAGAATATCTTCACCAACTGGATACGGCTGGTCTAAGATCAGTATGCCATCATCGAACTCCTTCGGAATCGAAGACCCTTCAAACCCCAGCTCTTCAAGTGAACATAGCATTCCATTTGACACTTCACCTCTTAGTTTGCCTTTTTTGATTTTGACTCCCCTGGCGATGGTTGCTCCATTCAATGCTACTGGAATATAATCTCCGATATTGATGTTCGTCGCACCTGTCACAATCTGAATTTCTTCAGTACCGACATCTACTGTTACGACAACCAATTTATCGGCATTTGGATGCTGAGTGATATTTAGTATTTTACCTACCACCACATTTTCGACGCCTTCACAGATCTTATATGAGCCCTCGTTGTTCGAACCCGTAAGGACCAGTTTGTCCATCAAAGTCTTCTCATCAATTTTTTCTATACCAACATAAGATTTCAACCATTCTATAGGTACTCTCATTTTTGCCTCCTTATTCTTATCTTAAAATTGTTTAATCAATCGGATATCGTTTTCGAACAAAATTCGAATATCGTCAATCTCATATTTCAGCATCGTAATTCGATCAAGTCCCATTCCAAATGCAAAACCGGTATAGACTTCAGGATCGATGCCGCATTCCCTCAGCACATTGGGATGGACCATCCCACAACCTAAAATTTCAATCCAACCGCTTCCCTTACAGAATCTGCAGCCCTCTCCACCACATTTGAAACAAGAAACATCCACTTCACCGCTGGGTTCGGTAAATGGAAAATAATGTGGTCTGAATTTAGTGCGGGTCTGGCTACCAAACAATCTCTTGGCAAACATATCCAGAGTGCCTTTAAGGTCTGCCATGGTGATATCCTTATCCACAACGAGTCCTTCAATTTGATGGAACATCGGTGAATGGGTCGCATCAATCTCATCATTTCTAAAACATCTTCCAGGCGCTATGATACGAATCGGTGGCTTTTGAGATTTCATGGTTCTGACTTGAATCGGTGATGTTTGTGTTCTTAGGATGAGATCTTCATTGATGTAGAATGTATCCGACAAACTTCTCGACGGATGGTCGATTGGAGCATTAAGAGCGTCAAAATTGTGGTAAACGGTGTCTATTTCCGGTCCCTCTGCAATTTTAAACCCCATGCCGAGGAATATTTCCTTTATTTCATCAAGCGCAACATTCAGAGGGTGTTTATGTCCTCTCAGGCTCTTCTTAGAGGGCATGGTGACATCAATTCCTTCTGTTTGCAGTTGGATTTCCATTTCAATTTTTTTCTTGTCTTCCTTGACGGAGTCCAGAAGATTTTCAATGGCTTCACGTACATCGTTGGCCATCTTACCTATGATTGGTCGCTCTTCGTTACTGAGATCTTTCATATTTTTCAATACGGTGGTCACTTCACCTTTTTTACCTAAGTATTTGACTCTAAGATCTTCCAGTTCTTTAAGACTCTTTGCGGCTTTCACTTCATCAGTTGCCAAAAGCAGTATTTTTTCTAAAATCTCTTTCATTTTCGTCCTCCCATTTCATTATTCAAAAAATAAAAAAATCCATCCCAGTAAAGGGACGGAGTGTATTCCGCGGTACCACCCAAATTGACTGCTACAGCAATCCTCTCAGCACCTTAACGCGGCATACGGCACTTCCTACTCGAGTTCAAAAGTGCATCTCCAGAGTGAACTTCAGCGATTTCAAAATAGAAAGCTTACACCAGCCACTTTCCTCTCTAAAAAATATCCTACGCTTACTCTCTCTTTCACAGATGTTCGTTATTTCCAATACAGCTATGATACCATAAATCAAATCATCAAACAAGTTTTTATCTTGATGAACTTCTGTCATTTATCTTATACATCATAATCCCGGCAGCTACAGCAGCATTCAAGGACTCTGCTTTTCCAAAAATGGGAATTTTAACACAAATATCAGCAGACTCTATCAATTCATCCGAGACACCATTGGCTTCATTGCCGATGATCAAACAGTTTTTCGCTGCATAATTATCTTCAGCTTTATAATCCTTTGAGTCTCTTAGTGAAGTCACTACAATATTATAACCCAGAATCTTAAGAGTGTTGATCAAATCAAGTGGCTGTTCAGCTTCAATAAACTTGACGTTAAAAATGGATCCTACTGTGCTGCGTACAACCTTCTCATTATAGACATCCACACAACCTTTATTTAAAATAACATATGAGAATCCTGCAGCATCTGCGGTCCTGATGACAGTCCCCATATTACCAGGGTCCTGCAAACGGTCCAACATGATCAAAGAACTGATGTCTTCTTCTTTCAGTGTTTCTATAAACTCATCATCAATCATCTTATCAGGGATGGACATGATGCCAATAACCCCTTGAGAGTTCTCAGTATGGGATATTTCTTTAAATAAACCTGTTTCAACTGAATAGACCTGAGCAAATTCTTCAAAATCAAAATTTTTGTCATTTTGAGCCAGAATATCGTTTGATACCAAGATTACATGGCATTTTTGACCGGTTTCTATGGCCAATGTAACCGTTCTAAGTCCTTCAAGAAGAAATTTTTGCTCTTTTTCCCTATACTTTTTTGTTGCAAGGGACTTTGCAAGTTTGATCCATTTATTCTGAGGAGATGTGATTTCTATCAAAAGTTACCTCTTTTCGAGTTTTTGTAAATCTTTGTTATGTCCTACAACCACAAGGACATCATCTTTTAGAAGGACACGATCAGGTTCGACATTGATATCGATGTCATCGCCTCTTCTTATTGCGATGACAGAAACTGAATATTCACGTCGCATATTGATTTCCACCAAACTCTTTCCAATCCATTGGTCATTCATGCGAATTTCAAGAATACTAAATTCCGGAGCCAAGTCAATAAGTTCGAGAACATTGCTGGATAAAAGTCCTTTGGCTACTTTAATGCCCATTTCCTTTTCTGGGAAAACCACTCTGTTGGCACCAATCTTATATAGAACTTTAGCATGTGCAGCATTTTGAGCCTTGGCAACTATGTGTTTGATACCCATTTCCTTAACTAAAAGAGTCACGAGGATTGATGATTGTATATCAGAACCGATAGTCACTATAGCGACATCAAAGTTTCTGATTCCAAGTGCCTTAATCGCATTCTCATCGGTTGCGTCAGCCTGAACAGCATAGGTCACCTTATCTGAAATGCTTTGTATGATTTCTTCATTATCATCCACCACCATGACTTCACTGCCCATTTCAGCCAGTTTGATCGCAACACTCTGTCCAAATCGACCACATCCTATTACAACGAATTGCTTGCTCATATTATTCCTCCAATTATTTTAACCTACTATTATTTTCCCCTCCGGATATCTGAACAGCTGTTTTTTATTATGACCAGCTCGGCTTAAGGCAAGTACTATAGTGAGTGGACCCAATCTACCGAAAAACATGAGAATGGTAATGACGACTTTCCCAGCTGTAGTCAAATATGGCGTGATTCCAAGTGAAAGACCGACTGTTCCAAATGCACTGAAAGTTTCAAACACCAAATTTTCGAAACTATGTGATGGTTCTACAATGATCAAAAGCATCATCATAAATGCGATGACAAACGTTGAAACAAATATAACCGCCAGAGCTTTATTTATGATGTCTTTGGAAATTCTTCTATTAGAAAACTGAATATCTTCCTTTCCCCTTGCAACCGCAACAATAGTCAAGAACATCATCCCGAAGGTTGTCGTTTTGATCCCCCCGGCTGTTGAACCAGGTGATCCACCAATGAACATCAACATGATGGTCAATAGTTTTGTAGGCATGGTCAACATATCCGTTGGTACAGTATTAAATCCAGCAGTTCTTGGTGTGATTGCCTGAAACATTGATGCAACTATTTTTTCACCCATATTAAAGGAGCCGATTGTACTTGCGTTATTAAATTCAAAAACGAATACCAATACAAAAGCCAAACTGATCAGAATTCCAGTCATGGTCAAAACCAATTTGGAATGCAAAGTGAGTTTCGAAAACTTCTGAGTTCTAAATAAATCCACAATAACTGCGAATCCCAATCCACCAACGATGATCAACATCATGATCACAATACTAACAAAAGGATCTTGCCTATATGCCATCAAACTTTTGCCATTTCCCATGATATCGAATCCTGCATTACAAAACGCAGAAACAGAGTGAAACACAGAGTAATAAAGTCCAGTTGTAAACCCCATTTCAGGAATGAACCTTAAACTCAGAAAAAGTGCACCAATTCCTTCAATGATCATCGTTGATATGAATACATACTTGGTTAAGCGGATGACGCCTGAAATCGAAAACTGATTAAGGGCTTCTTGCATGATGATTCTATTTCTTAAACCGATTTTTTTTCCTAATAGAATTGCGGCTGTCGTTGTCATGGTCATAAACCCAAGGCCACCGACTTGGATAAGTATTAAAATGATTGTCTTTCCAAAAATACTCCAATATGTTCCGGTATCCACAACAACAAGTCCGGTAACACAAACTGCAGATGTAGACGTGAACAAAGCATTTATAAAAGATGTGGATTCTCCAGAAACTGTGCTGATCGGTAGCATAAGGAAAAAAGTCCCTATCATTATTACACTAAAAAAACTTAGTACCAATATTTGTGCGGGTTTTAGCCCTTTAGACTTCATAGTTGTTAAATTCATGCTTCCCCCTATAGCGCAATTATCATAAGCAATATTGTATCAAATTAAACCGTAAAAGCAAAGTCAAAAAAAAAAATCGACGATTTCTCGTCGATTAAATTCCAACTCTAATTATTTGCTTTGCATTTGTGCTTGAAGTGCAGTAAGTGCAACTGTACCTACGATATCATCTGCATAGCATCCTCTGGACAAATCGTTAACCGGCATTGCAAGACCTTGACATACAGGTCCATAAGCATTTGCATTTGCAAGTCTTTGAACGAGTTTATACCCAATATTTCCCGAATCAAGATCTGGGAAGATCAGTACATTTGCCAATCCTGCAACTTTTGAGTCTGGCGCTTTGCTTTTGCCCACTTTTGGTACAATAGCAGCATCGAGTTGAAGTTCAGCATCAATGTTCATATCGGGAGCCAAGTCCTTAGCAATTTTCCCAGCCTCGATTACCTTGTCAACATCGGCATGATTCGCTGAACCTTTCGATGAGAAAGATAACATCGCAACTTTTGCTTCCTTATGAACAAGAGACTCAAATGTTTTAGCTGAACTGATTGCTATATGAGCCAACTCCTCAGATGTTGGATTTGGATTGAGTGCACAATCTCCAAATATGAAAATACCCTCTTCTCCAAGTTCACAATTTGGCACTTCCATTAAGAACACTGCAGATACGAGTTTAGTACCGGGGGCTGTCTTTAAGATTTGAAGCGCTGGTCTGAGCACATTTGCAGTTGAATTTGCAGCACCGGCAACCATGCCTCCCGCCATACCCATTTTGACAAGCATCACACCAAAATAGAGTTCACTCTCAATCATCATTTTTTTTGCTTCCTCGACTGACATCCCTTTGCTTTTTCGCATTTCTGCAAGAGCTTCAGCATACTTATCCATCTCTTCAAAAGTTGTAGGATCAATAAAAGTAGCTCTTTCAATCTTCCAATTGCCAGCTTTCGAAAGAATTTCTTCTTTATTACCCACTAGAATAATATTCGCAATACCTTGTTCCAAAATCTTGTGTGTTGCTTCAATCGTTCTCGGATCGAACGCTTCTGGTAAAACTATAGTTTGGATATCCTTTTGAGCAATTTCTATCACTTTGTCTAAAAAAGCCATCTCATACACTCCTTTTAATTTATTTACATCATCATTATATGACAAACGCCATATGTATACAAGATACAGAAAGCGTTTTTGTTAATATTTTATTTATAATTCTCTATTTTGTTATAATAAAAAAACGATGATTTATTTAAAACCATCGTTTTGGGGTGTTATATATGAGTTTTTGCAAGTTCCACTAATTTAGCGAAATCTTCCGGATGATGAATTGCCATTTCAGAAAGCACTTTTCTGTTGATTTCAACATTTGCTTTTTTAAGACCGTTCATAAATTTCGAGTAGCTAAGACCATTAATTCTTGTAGCTGCATTGATTCTAGCAATCCATAATTTTCTGAAATCTCTTTTTCTGAGTTTTCTACCAATGTATGATGATCTTAATGATCTCATTACCGCTGGATTTGCTGCTCTAAATACCAAACTTTTTTGACCATAGAAACCTTTAGCCAATTTAAGTATTTTTTTATGTTTTTTCTTGGCGTTTACGGCGCCTTTAACTCTAGCCATTTCTTAAACCTCCTTCTTTTGTCTTCTTATAAATATGGTAATAATGTTCTTACGCGCTTCATATCAGATACGCTTACAACTGTAGATTGTCTTAAGCCTCTTTTTCTTTTAGAAGATTTTTTGGTTAAGATATGGCTTGTGTACGCCTTGCTTCTCTTAAGTTTTCCGCCACCAGTTTTCTTTACTCTTTTAGCGGCGCCGCGATGTGTTTTCATTTTTGGCATATTGTGTTCCTCCTTCCGATGTTCGCTTTTATTTTTTAGGTGCAAATATTGCAACTAAGCTTCTACCTTCAAGTTTGGTCGGCCCTTCAATCGTTCCTACCTCTTCAAGCGTTTCACCAAATTTCTTTATGACTTCAAATCCTTGCTGAGTATAGCCCATCTCTCGACCTTTGAATCTTAATGAAACTTTCACTTTATCCCCGGCGATCAAGAACTTCGCAGCATTTTTTGCCTTTGTATCCAAATCATTTTTTTCGATATTGAGACCCAAGCGAACTTCCTTGACAGAAGCGCTTTTTTGCTTCTTGCGAGCTTCCTTGTCACGTTTTTGCTGCTCGTATCTGAACTTTCCAAAATCCATGATTTTACATACAGGCGGTTTCGCATTAGGTGCAATTTTCACCAGATCGAGCTTCTTTTCCAGTGCCAATTGATACGCTTCTTTTCCTGACATAACGCCAAGCTGTTCGCCTTCATCACCAATTACTCTAACTTCCAGGTCGCGAATTTCTTCATTAATTTCAGCTGTTTTGATAAGATACACCCCCTATGATTTTTAAAAAATAAAACGGCAGATAGAATATTCTATCCGCCGTAAGCAACTTTACCGTATACATCAAATGTAAGGTTAAGAACTTGGTAACCATATGAACTCAAACGTTATATGGTGAGAAGCGGACTTCTTCTTATCTGTCATATTGACCTTAATTAGAATATCATTTTCCTAATGACTTGTCAACTATCATTCTTCGTTATTTTTGAAGATCGAGCTAAGTGCTCTTTTACTTATTTCCTCATTGATCTTATCAGAAAACGCATCAAGTTGCAATCGACCAATTTCACCGATATCTCTTGAACGAACGGCAACTTTGCCCTCTTCCACTTCGTTGTCACCAACAATAAGCATATATGGGTTTTTCTCAAGTTGTGCCTCTCTGATCTTAAAACCAATTTTTTCCGCTCTGTGGTCCACTTCAACTCGTAGGCCGCTTTTTTTAAGTTTCTTGGCGACTTCATCTGCGTAATCTGTGTGTCGATCAGCGATGGTAAGAATTTTAACCTGTACAGGAGACAACCATGTCGGGAATTTACCGGCGAACTCTTCAATAAGAATGCCCATGAAACGTTCAACACTTCCAAAAGCTACACGATGTATAACTATCGGTTGATGTTTATCTCCATCTCGACCAATATAAGAAAGTTCAAATCTCTGTGGCAATTGCATATCCAGTTGAATGGTTCCACATTGCCATGTTCTACCCAAGCTGTCTCTCAAATGGAAGTCGATTTTAGGGCCATAGAAAGCACCATCTCCAGGATTGAGTTTATACTCGACACCGAGTTCCTCAAGTGCACCTTGAAGTGATTCTTCAGCATGTTTCCATTCTTCATCGGAACCCATTGATTTTTCAGGTCTTGTAGACAACTCGATGTGATAAGAGAATCCGAACTTCTTATAGACCTCATCAATGAGATTGACCACGCCGATAATTTCTTCCTTGATTTGTTCTGGCAACATGAAAATATGAGCGTCATCTTGTGTGAAGGCACGAACTCTCATGAGACCGTGAAGTGCTCCTGAAAGTTCATGACGATGTACTCTACCGATTTCACCTACACGCATCGGTAAATCCTTGTAAGATCTTAAATCAGTTTTGTAAACAAGCATACCCCCTGGACAGTTCATAGGCTTGATCGCATAATCCTCTTCATCGATTGTGAGCGAATACATATTTTCTTTATAATGAAACCAGTGACCTGATGTCTCCCATAGTTTTCTATTCAGGATGATCGGAGTCTCCACTTCAACATAATCTGCATCCTCGTGGACTTCTCTCCAATATTTGAGCAGTTCGTTTTTAAGCACCATTCCGTTTGGAAGCATGAATGGGAATCCCGGACCTTCTTCCATCAAGGCGAACAATTTAAGTTCTTTTCCGAGTTTGCGATGGTCCCTTTTCTTTGCCTCTTCAAGCATTGTGATATAAGCTTCCAATAAAGACGCTTTGGGAAATGATGTGCCATAGATTCTCTGCAGCATCTTGTTATTTTCATCGCCTCTCCAGTATGCACCAGCCAAACTCAGCAATTTAAAACTTTTAACGTGTTTTGTGGACTGTACATGACATCCCGCACAAAGATCGACAAACTCACCTTGCTTGTAAAAAGAGATTATGGCATCTTCTGGAAGATCTTTGATCAGCTCAACCTTGTAATCTTCATTTTTTTCCGCCATGTACTTGATGGCTTCATTTCTAGGAAGCTCGAAGCGTTCAAGAATCAAATCTTCCTTGATGATTTTTTGCATTTCTTTTTCTATTTTTTCCAAATCTTCAGGGACAAATTTATGCTCAGTATCAAAATCATAATAAAATCCGTTGTCAATAGCAGGGCCAATCGCAAGCTTGGTATCCGGAAACAAACGTTTTACAGCTTGGGCCAATATATGTGAACTGGTGTGTCTGTAGGCATGATTACCTTCATCGTCATCAAATTTGAAAAGACTAAGTTCACAATCGCTTTGAATAGCGTAGGACAAATCAACGGTCTTACCATCAACCGAACCGACTAACGCTTCTTTGGCAAGCCTTCCTGAAATGGAATATGCCACGTCATAAACTGTTGTACCTTTAGGAAATTCCTTTACCGATCCATCTTTTAAAGTTACTTTAACCATGTCCATCTGATTACCTCCTAATCAATTATAATTCAAATAAAAAAACTCTCATCACTAGCATATGCTAGGGACGAGAGTTGCTCGCGGTTCCACCCTAATAGTCCGAATCGGACCACTCGAAAGCCTTAACGCGGCAGACGCTGTATTTTCACTGGTTACTCATACAGAGCTAAAAGTCAGTTTTCACACAAACCGTTCATATTCTTCATTTCAGCCAAGTGAAGAACTCTCTAAATGCTAGAATGTGCTACTTTTCTTTATCATCGCTAATTTTCAATTTAAAATCATGATAGCTCAATAAAAAGAATTTGTCAATATATGATTTGTTACCATTATTGAAACAAATACAAAATAATCACGCCTTGGATGAGACCGATGAAGAAACCGATCACTCCTCCGAGCCATTCGATATGTTTAAGTTCTTTTTTTGCTATCCTGAGTGTCAACTCTTCAATCTTCTCAAAATTATACCCATTGATCTTATCTTCAACCATTTTGCTGATATCAATGCTTTCTATAGCTTTATGAGTGAGTTTTTCCCCCATTTCCACCACCAGATCATCTCCGCTCTCATCTATCATTTTATCAATGTTTTGAATGATGAGCCCTTTGAACATGGATGGAATGACTGCAGGCATCTTCTCGTTGGCTATTTGATTCACTTTTTCCTTGATTTGCTCAATAATCTGCTTCTTATCCATATCCAGAAGAAACTCATCCATAATTTGCTCAATGGACAAAAGTTCTTCCGATATCACATCCCCAATGGATTTTGCAATCTCGTTTTTCCTCTTGGGAATCAACCCTTGAATGGAAAATCGAGTCAAAGGTATCCTAATTGGTTCCAGCGGTCTAAACATCAATTTGATTGCAACAACGTTAGTGCTCCATCCAATTAAGGCTCCGACTACTGCAAGTAATAATAATCTATCCATTCATTATTTCTCCATTTGATTTATAAGTTCAATCAATTCCTCTTCTGTAAAAAGATACTTGCTATTACAGAAATGGCAGATAAGCTCTGCCTCGCCATCTTCATCCAGAATTTCCTGAATTGCTGTTTTTCCAATGCTCATCATACCCGACTTCATTTTTTCCCTGCTGCAATCACAAACATACTCCAGGGGATAAGTTTCCAGTTCGTCCAGTCCCAATCCGGCTAAAACCTGTCCAGCAATTTGTTCAATTGTCAGTCCCTCTTCGAAAAGCTGGGTGATGGATTTCATACCACTCAAATTGGCTTCCAGTTGATCTATCGTATCCTCTTTGGTTTCAGGCAAGAGCTGTACAATGAATCCACCTGCTGATTTCACAGAAGCGTCGGAGCTCAGGTACACTCCCAATCCCACAGCTGTAGGCTGTTGTTCGGATTGGGCGAAATAGTACGCAAGGTCTTCCGCTATTTCTCCTGAAACAAGGTTCGATTGCCCAATGAAAGGCTCTTTCATTCCGTAATCTCTAATTACAATCACTTTTCCATCGGTGCCTATCGAATCTCCAACAGCCAATTTTTTCAGTTCATTGACCCTTGTCTCAGCATGTGGATTGGATGTGTAGCCTTTCACGTGACCATGGGTATCGGCGATGGCAATCATCAATTTGATATCATTTGAGCCTTTTATTTGCAGAGTCAATTTCTCATTATCTATTTTGCTCATCATCCCCATCATTACTGCCGCAGTCAGTGTTCTCCCCAACGCCGCTGTTGACATGGGTGACAAATCATGTGTTGCCCTTGCAGCTTCCACCATTTTTGTAGTCTCCGCGACGTAAATTCTCACTTCTCTATTGTGTGTCATACCTGTTATCAGTTTTCCAAACATAAATCCTCCGTCACTCTTTTAGCTTCAGAACAAAACAAATTCTCTGCGAGAACTTCTCTAAGGCCTCAAAACTGTCACCATCAACCAATTCCAAAACATCAAAATCATCCATAATCATCGTCTCGACTTCTTCCACCCTATACGCGCGTTGCTGATGGTATTCCTCGAGTCTTTTATACGTCGACCCGTCATCAATAAAAAGTGTCAGGAGAAAATTGAGCTGATTGGAAATCTCATCATACTCATTTTCCCAAATATAAGCTGAATGTTCAAAAGTTTCCGCAAAAGTCGAATTACCGATAATTTGGCTCAATTTATAAATTGAACTGAGATCAAAGATAAAAAGCCCGCCTGGTAACAGATGTTTTTTTACTTGACTCAAAGTACTTTGAAATTGTTCTTCGTCATTTAAATAATTCATACCGTCACATAGGCATAAAATAATATCATAATGTTTATGGGTTTCAAAGTCAATCATGTTCTGATTATAAAATTTTATTTTTTGTTTCTCCAGACCCGCTTTGTTTGCGGCAATGGCCAGCATGTCTTCTGAGAGATCAATTCCCTCGGTTATGAATCCCGCTTTGCTGAGTGATATTGCCATCGTGCCCGTTCCACATGCCAGTTCCAAAATTCTTTTCGCATCAGGTCTATAAGTGGCAATTCTTTTCAGTATTTGATCATGCCAGAAATCATAATCGACATCATATTGCATGACATCATAAACGTTTGCAAATTCACTGTAAGGATTGTTCAAGTTTATCCCACCTTTATATACGCATAGTAGATTACATAACCATAGAACGTCAAAGAGATCATTAATGTGACCAGTATGGAGAACTTGAACACATTGCTCTCCCCTGTCCACAATTTATAATGAGAGATTCCCTTGATTTCTTTAATTTTTTCAATGTTGGTGATCAACACCTTATCGCTTTCAACATCATTTGAAAGAGGTACTATATGAATCTCATCACCTGTGTTTTCAACGATTTTGTATTGCTTCAACTGTACTGTCAAAGTATCTCCTGGTTCATATCGGGGATAGGCTCTTTTGATTCTCCTTAGTAGCGTCTTAACTCCGACAATCGAAGCGATGGACAGAATCAGATAAAAGAGGATTACACCAAGTAATATGCTTGTAGATTGAAAAAGCATATCTCCTTGGGCGACATCGACAAAATCCGAACTCGCGCCATTATTGCCTAACGTTATCAAGAATCCCATTGTCACTGCAATTCCGTTGTTGGCCACATGTGCAATAATGGCCGCATAAATGGAATTGGTGATCTGAACGAGATATGAGAATACGAGACCGAGTACAATCGGTCCGAACAGATTTTGAGGATTAAAATGAAAAATTCCAAACAAAACCGCACTGAAAATTGCCGCTGCCTTAAGACTCATCTCGTTTTCATAGGCATTCAGTATCATACCTCTGAAAAAGAACTCTTCGCAGATTCCAGCTGTTATAGCAATTACAAAAAAAAGGAATATGAATTCAAGTCCGTTTTGAGCTGTTGGTATGGGTGCCATAATGGAAGAACTGAACATTTCGATGATGAAAATCGCAATCAAGTTCACAAGTGCAATAGTCGGCACTAGAAAAACGGCCAATACCATGATTTTAATGGTCACTTTGAATGGCAACCTATTCAAACGGAACACATTTTTGATGTCTTTTTTTGTGACAAGTGCGTAGATTATTATCGGCAACAGCAATATACCGTATTCTGTGATCAACAGCCCTTTAATGACATCGAGGCTCTGAACATAGGCACCAAAAGTGAGGAATACGACTGAGAGTATAATAAAAATAGCATTGGCTTCATTGATTTTAAAATGGTCTTCTCTCATTTTTCCCCCCTATTATTCTGATTCAGATATCGCAATACTTCCTTTTGCTCTCAAAAGTTCGATATAGCTTTCGATACCATCCATTAAAACGCCATTGTCAAAGTTGAATTTGGAACTATGGAGTGGATAAACGTGGCCTTCTTTCTCGTTATATGACCCTATGAAGTAAAAAAGCCCCGGGACTGCTTCTTGATAATAAGAGAAGTCTTCACTGATCATCTGTGGTGCGATCAGTTCACATTTATCTCCTCCAATTTTCCAAAATTCATCAAACAGTTTAACGTCGTTGACCACAGGAGGATACATGTCTCTTACAACCAATTCGATTTCAATTTCATATGCGGATGCGATACCGCTCAAATAGGTTTTCATACGTTGAACCATTTTATTGTAGACCCCTTGACTGAATGTTCTTAGAGTCCCTTCCAATCGAACATTTCCTGCTATGATATTGCGTCTTTCACCACCGACAACCTTCCCGATGGTCAACACGACAGGATTATTAGGTTCAATATTACGTGATACTATGGTCTGCAGACCTAGTAGACACTCGCTAGCGATCACCAATCCATCTATTCCTGCATGAGGCATTGCTCCGTGTGCGGATTTTGCTTTGATATCAATGTCAAACTCTCCTGTCATCGCCATCATTGGTCCAGGACATAGGGCAATTTTTCCTTGCTTGGTTCCAGGAAATATATGAATGCCATAAATTTCGTCCACGCCATATTTTTTCAAAATTCCGGATTTGACAATATTTTCAGCACCACCCGGGCCTTCTTCTGCAGGTTGGAAGATCATAACGATGTCATCGTTGACTTCAACCCCATACTGAGACAAAAAACCTGCGAGGCCGATCAGCATGGACATATGCCCGTCGTGACCACAGGCATGCATATACCCTTTATGTGTGGAATGTGCTTCGAAATTGCTTTCCTCCAATACGGAAAGCGCATCGATATCCGCTCTGAAAGCGATTGTTTTTTTTGGCGATTTTCCTTTGATGAATGCTATGATTCCTGTGTTGTCTACAATTTCATAAGAGACCCCCAGTGATGATAATTTGTCTTGCAGCCACTTTGAAGTCTTATACTCCTCTAGTCCGGGTTCAGGAATTTGATGAAGTGCTCTTCTCGTGTTGCAAACATCCTCTTCTATTGCTTTAAGCAGTCTGTTCATCTCTGACATCCTTTCCTGTGAATTACATATCACTCTATTTTATAATAATAACATCCAGTATTCAAGAGCACTAAAAAACACTCCCTCTTCGAAGTCGAAGCCAGAGTGTTTGTCAACTAATCCACGAAAGCGAATACATGATCGATGTTTCTGAAGTAATCCCCATAATTCAAACCATACCCTACTATGAACTTGTCCGGAATCTCAAATCCGACAAAATCAGGTTCGTAAACAACTTTTCTTCTGGTAGGTTTGTCAAGAAGCACACATGCTTTGATGCTCTTTGGATTTCTCTTTGACAAAATCTCAATCACACCAGTCATTGTCAGTGCTGAGTCTGTAATATCATCGACTATAAGCACATCAAATTCCGTAAGATCGACATTGATATCTTGGACCACTTTAACTGTACCTGTGGTATGCTCATCATGACCATAGCTGGAAGTCGTCATGAATTCTATACGAACCGGCAAATCGATTTTTCGGATCAAGTCTGCTGTAAATATAAAACTGCCTTTAAGCAGTGAAATCACAAGTAGATTTTTATCTTTATACGCTTCTGTAATCGTTTTTCCGAGTGAAACCACACGTTCTTCTATCGCTTCTCTTGATAATAAGACTTCTCTGCGCTTATTCTCAATACTCATCACTTACCTCCAATTGTCTTTCTCATTTTTTATTCTCTATTCTATATCAATTGAGACACTTTTTCAAGCCACAAATACCGATTGGATATGTTACGAGAAATTAATTGTTGCCCCCCTTATTTTAATTGATAATTCACTAATATCATTAGTATAATGAGAATAGCTGAATATAGAGGGGGAAAAAGATGGAACATGTCACAAAACAAAAAAAAGCAATTTCGATTGAGACATTTGTTTTTTTAATTGTTTCTGGGGTTGTCTTCGGATATCTTGCACATGAAATGGGTGTCGACAAGATGTTCAACACCATAATGAACACAGCGCATTACCTTTTGATTGATGTTGTGTTTTTTATTATGGCTGTAGCTGTATTGGCAGGTGCATTTGCTGCGCTTTTGTCGGAATTTGGTGTTGTAGCTTTGATCAATAAAATCATTTCTCCAGTAATGAAACCTCTTTATGGATTACCAGGCGCGGCTTCACTAGGAATGCTCACCACATATTTGTCAGACAATCCCGCCATCATAGCACTTGCTCATGACAAAGGTTTCAAGAAGTACTTTCAGGACTATCAACTCCCGACACTTTGTAATCTGGGAACAGCTTTCGGAATGGGTCTTATTCTGACGACTTTCATGATTGGACTGGGGGACGGTGTGGAGTACATCCTTCCCGTTCTGGTCGGTAACATTGGTGCGATTATCGGAAGCATAGTCAGTGTCAGAATCATGATGGTCTATTCCAAAAAGTATTATAATGTAAGTAAGGTTGAAATGGAAATCATTCCCGCCAACGACACCCTCAACAAACTGAGAGAAGTCAGAGTCGGCAATGCATTCGAACGTGTTCTCGATGCCACTCTTGAAGGAGGAAAATCAGGTGTCGAGCTCGGTCTCGCAATCATTCCAGGCGTTGTCATCATTTGTACTCTCGTCATGATTTTCACTTTCGGGCCTTCCGAAACCATAGATGGAGTAGCCATCTATACAGGAGCGAAAAAGGAAGGTGTTGCACTATTCCCCAAAATAGGAGAATTGTTCAGCCCAATCTTAAAACCACTTTTCGGTTTTGAAAGTGCTGAAGCGATAGCTTTCCCTATTACAGCACTCGGTTCAGCCGGTGCCGCAATGGGACTTGTCAAGGATTTCATCAACAGAGGACTCGTCGGTCCTAGTGACATAGCAGTTTTTACCGCCATGGGGATGTGTTGGAGCGGTTACCTCAGCACACATGTCGGTATGATGGATGCACTCGGCGTAAGAAAACTTTCATCAAAAGCAATTTTCTCCCATACAGTTGGAGGCATCATGGCTGGTGTTTCAGCGCATTACCTTTATTTGTTGGCTGTAATGATCTTATAAAAAGAAAGAGCATCTCAATGGTATAAAACTATTGAGGTGCTCTTATTAAATTTGTTCTTTTGCTGTCATGAGATTCATTACCTTTTCAACCAATGGTACGAAAAGCATAGATGATGGCACCGCTATAATATATCCCATGATAAAGGATTGCCCCCAGGCTGAAAGAAAATATCTGTCCATGCCTTGATTGATCAAAGTCATGAAAAAAGAAATCGACATCGAAATGCCTAGAGAAGCCAAAGCATTGAATAATATGAATTGTGTCAGTTTGTTTAAGCGCATTGATGTACCCCACTGAATATTTTAGTTGCTAGAAACATTATATCCAACCTATGGAGTATTTCAATTTTTTTGTTAAACATTTACAAATCACTTCTTGTTTTGCAGAATGAATTTTATTTCCTTCAATAGGATAATAATTTTATTCAGTGCAAACTGTATAGATACAAGCACCAAGAAAAAAAAAGCGATTCCAATCCATTCGATTTTCAATTCTCCCATAATACCTCCTGTCTTTTCTATAGGTCCTCCAAAGTATATTCAAACAACTCTTTGTCCGATATCGCATCCAAATTGATTCGATCCAAATGCACTGATGGTATCGAGATCCTGTTTTCGAGTCCATCACTTATGAACTTTCTTTGTGGATTCTTCTCATATTCATCTAGCCACCATGAGAGCTGCATGTCCGCATCACCACTTTGAACGCGGTGAACTCCACTTTGACTGAAATCCATATGATAAACAGGCAAATAAGGTTTCCAACCGACTCGCAGCACAGTTTGGTTATTGTATTCGAAACCTTCATAACGACCATTGAGCGCATATATTTTCAACGCTTCATTTTGTGGACCTTTTCCGTAAGGCAGAGCCAAGGATTCCATCACAAGATCTGAATTCAACTTATTGAAATGTTGTACGTTTTTTCCAAGTGCCTTTTGTATGCCATCAGCATCCATTTCGGATAAATCCTCATGATTGTACGCATGATTGCCTATTTCATAGCCTTGTTCATGCAAATACAACAATTTTTGTTCGATATATTTGGGTTGCCCGAACGGGTTCCCGGCATTGAGATAAAAGACCGCAGCTTTACCGAACAATGGGTTTTCCACATAAAAGGCGTCCAATATCCCCACTACACAGTCCGGATCGATCAAAAGACCATCATCGGTCTCCAGATAATTGAAGTTCGTCCGATGCCCATCATCGAATGTCAAGACCACAGGCGTTCTTCCAGCTTCGACATCAAATTTTCCATTGATGTAATCCCTCATGCTTACTGCGCTGAATCCCATATCATATAATCTCTGCAAGTCGCTTTTGAAAGAATCGATTGTCCTTGAGTAAGTCATGTTTTTTTCACTGAGGTTGTGATACATGATGATCATGATCTCACCGGATTCATCCGGTCTTATCTTTTCATAATCCAAATCTGTGACAACGTCCATGACTTCCGGCTTTTTAGTCACAGTTGATTCAACAACCGGTACTTCTTTGACTGGCTCTTCACTGACCGGCACATTGTCCACCGGTTCAGGGACATCGTTATGATCCGCTGTGACCACCCCTTCGTTGCCACAACCTGCTAGAGCAATCACAATCAGCCCTAACATACATGCTCTTAAAAATGTTTTTTTCATTATGCCCCCTAAGTTGTCATTTGATACTTCTATTATAGCGCTTAATGCACTCCAGTCCAAGATAAGATTTCATTTTGAGTTTAATGAGATTTTATGCTATACTATTGCTTGAACATCTGTTCAATCCAATGCGCAAGGGGGGATTTATTTGTGAAAATAAGTCCAGATCAACAATTGAAATCCAAAATCAAATTATTGTATATAGTCAATCAATTTTCAGTGCCGCTTACAAACCAACAATTGACAGATTTCGTGCTTGAACAAGATATTATGAACTTTTTCGATTTGCAACAATTTCTCACGGATTTGGTTGCCACTTCCATGCTTGAATACTCCAGCAGCGAAGGAGAAAATTATTACATCATCACCGAAAGCGGCAAAAACACTCTAGAGCTATTCTCCGATCGGGTTTCACAATCGCTGCGCAGGATCATCAATGACAGTGTGGATTCAAAGAAAAAATCATTTATGATCAAGACAAATATTTCTGCCGATTATTCCAAAGAGGATGACAACGATTATATGGTTCATCTCTCTGTCAAGGAAGGCATCTACACTTTGATGGATATCAAAGTCAATGTCGTTTCCAACAAACATGCCAAACAAATTTGCGAAAACTGGGAAAAAAAAGCCCAATATCTTTATGGTGATATTTTAAATAAGTTGGTTGATGATTCAGATTTATAGGAGCATCTATGCATACAAAAATTGCAATGTCCGTTTTTTTAACTTTGGCAATCAGTTATTTCAACATTGATGTCATCCCGATCAACACCCCCCTCAAATACTCATCTCTTCCCACCTACCACAGCACATACGAAACTCTTGACCGGGATTTGTTCATAAGAAACCAGGGAACAGCCAATACTTGCTGGGCTTTTGCCGCCAACTCATTGTTGGAAATCCACTTGCTTAAGAATTATGACATTCTCGAGAATTTTTCAGAAAGACATATGATAGATAATTCGCCCGTCCCGACAGATGCGCTTTCAGGTGGACGATTCAATATCGCAATGGGGTATTTTCTCAATCGACTCGGCCCTTTGAGCGAGAATGGCACTCAAAATTTTTTTGTAAAATCTTATGTTTATGCGAACAATGATATGAATATGACCAAGCAATTAATCAAAAAGCATGGTGCTGTCGTAACTTCCATATTTTATGATATTTCCAGAACCGGTTTTTTCAATGAGGATACAGCCTCATACTTCAATCCTTCAAAATCAAATCCAATCACTCATGATGTACTCCTGATCGGTTGGGATGATTCCTATGATCGGAATAATTTCAGAAGCAAGCCCAAGAGAAATGGAGCCTTCATAGCCCAGAACAGTTTTGGTAGCGACTGGGGCCAACACGGCTTATTTTATATTTCCTATGAGGATGTTCATGTCCTCGATACCAATTATTCGATTGATGCTGTGGAAAATATATCACGGGATTCCAATGTCTACTTTTATGATGAGACTGGCGTCACACATTTTGAAGGCTTTCCAGAGGCCAAGGAAATTTATGGCATAAACAATTTCACTGCAGGTATTTTCGGAAATGATCAGACAGAATATCTGACAGGCATTGGAATCTATACATCGGAACCAAACACTAGAGTCACTTTTTATGCTGACTCCATCAAATTCGACCCCTTATCCGTGGGACTGAAATCTCCACTGGGCGAAACCTTATATAGATTGCCTGGTTATCATAGGTTTGAACTGGATACACCAATTGAACTGATCAAAGGCGCTCCTTTTTATGTAGGAGCCAAAGTGAGCGGATCCGGGCCATTCGTTTTTCCTATTGAAGCACCATACCCCGGAATGGACTATGAGGTCAGAGCTTCAGAAAATGAAGGTTATTTAGGCTCTGGAACAATGCCAAGTGATTTCTTGCCGATATTTAAATTCAGAAATCAATCCAGTTTGGCGATTAGAGCCTACACAACAAACCAATAGACAAGAGGTCCCATTGATCAAGCGAATAGCTATCTTGATCAATGGGACCTCTTTTTTAGAGCAGATTCAAGATTCTTTTTCTGGCGGCTCCAACCATGTATAATGAACCGAAAACCACCAATAAAGTATCCTTTTCCACTTTTCCCATGGTCTGAAGTCCGAAATCCACGGCCTTTTCAATATTTTCGAAAGCACCGATTACAGGAACGGACACAATACGTTGTGCAAGATCATTTGCATGAAGTGCTCTCGGGTTGTCGGGAGCAGTTGTGATGACTTCATCCAAATAGGGTAAAATCTCATGAAGCATCGCTTCCACATCCTTATCCGCCAGAACACCCATAATGCCAATGACATGGTAATTTGCCTTCAATGTGGAAAGACTCACTCCAAGGCCTTTGATACCATGAACATTATGTGCTCCATCGATGATGACGAGTGGATTTCTGGATATGACTTCCATCCGGGCCAACCACGTTGTCTTTCTGAGCCCATCAGTAAGGCTTTCAGGGGATACCTCGAATCCATGATAGGCTTTCAAAGCGTTTATGGTTTCTATGGCCACAGCCGCATTTTGGGCTTGATAAGGTGCAATCAGTCCAAGTTCGTATCGGTTCCCTTTATACTCAAATACCAAATGGTTCAGATCGGTTTCAATCACAAGCAGCGTTTCAAAATCCACATGGATCAACTTATTGTTTTGAATGGAGCAAACGTCGCTGATGACAGTTTCTGCACCTTTCAATTGAGGATGAACAATGGTGATACCATCCATTTTTATGATGCCCGCTTTTTCATATGCGATTTTTTCAATGGTATCTCCCAAATACTCAATGTGATCCATATCAATGGGGGTTATAACTGAAACCATAGGTTTCTCAATGGCATTGGTCGCGTCCAATCTTCCCCCGAGTCCCACTTCAAGGACAACGACGTCGCATTTGTGTTTTGAAAAATAGAGCATTCCGAGTGCGGTGACAACTTCAAACTCAGTTGGATGGTTATACCCTTTGCTCAGCATCCAATCAATCTTTTCTTTGACCATTTCAGCGAGCTCACCAATTTCCTCATCTGAAATATAAACATTGTCAATCCTCATCCGCTCATTGAACTGCTCGATGAACGGCGATGTGTATAGCCCGGTCTTATATCCCGATTCCATGAGAATGTGGCTGATCATCGATGAAGTGGACCCTTTGCCGTTGGTTCCTGCGACGTGAACGAATCTCAGTTCATTCTGAGGATTCCCTAAAGCCTCAAGTAGGGTCTTGATGTTCTCAAGACCAAGTTTGCTTCCGAATTTGTACGTGCTGTGTATAAACTCCAATGCTTTAGCATAATTCATCTGTACGCCCTCACCTATAATTTGACTGCTATTGATGCGATTCTATTGTTGATTGTGTCGAGCAATTCTTCATACTTGATTTTTTTTTGACGTTCCTCTTCAAGTAAAAATGCAGGTGCCTTGCTTACAAAGCCGTCGTTACCAAGCTTTTGAACAACTCTTGACACTTCTTTTTCAAGTTTGTTCTTTTCTTTCACAAGACGTTCCATTTCCTTTGCATAATCAATAAGGTCATCCAGTGGCAAATAAAGCTCGGCTCCATAAATGACCGCAGAAACCGCATCTTCAGGAATCATGTCTTTTGAATCCACTGTCGATACCTCTGAACATGATGCCAAAGTGATCAGGTATTCGGATTGATCCAAAATCAAATCGCCGACGGCCTTATCCGATGCAAGAATCATACATTTTGCTTTTCTGGATGGGACCACATCCATTTCAGCTCGAACATTTCTTAAATTCCTAATCGCTTCCATAACAGTTTCCATATTCTTTTCAGCTTCAAGATTGATCCACTCCGTTCCACTGACCGGCCAATCGTCTCTCACGAGCATATTGTTTCCGTTTGGCATGAATTTCCAGATTTCTTCAGTAATAAATGGCATAAATGGATGAAGCAATCTCAATATGTCTTTGAGAACCTTTACAAGAATCTTCTGAACGGTTCTTTTAGCCTTTTCATCTGTGCCATAAAGTCTTTTTTTTGCGAGTTCGATATACCAGTCACAATATGAATTCCAGGTGAACTCATATATTTTCGTCGCTGCGATACCGAGTTCAAACTTTTCAAGTGCCGTAGTGATTTCATCCGTAACTGTTGAAAGTTTGGACATGATCCATTGGTCTGCCAATGTGAATTCCTCTGTACCGTCAAATTTGAGCACAACACCATCCAGTCCCATGATGACGAATCTGGATGCATTCCAAAGTTTATTGGCAAAATTCCTTGAGTTCTCGACGCGTTCAAGTTGGAACTTAAGGTCATTGCCAGGACTGTTGCCCGTTGCAAGCATGAACCTCAAGGCATCCGCACCATATTGATCGATGACATCCAATGGATCGACTCCATTTCCAAGGGATTTGCTCATTTTCTTTCCGGATGCGTCCCTGACAAGACCATGCAAAAACACGTGATCAAAAGGCAGTTCGCCTGTCAATTCAAGTCCTGAAAACACCATTCTGATGACCCAGAAAAATATGATGTCATAACCTGTCACAAGGACATTGGTAGGATAAAAATATTCAAACTCAGGTGTTTTAGTCGGCCAACCCAATGTCGAAAACGGCCAAAGCGCACTACTGAACCAAGTGTCGAGCACATCATCGTCTTGCTTGAAGTGAATTCCACCACAGCTCGGACAAACATCAGGCATTTCCACAGCAACTACAATTTCAGGACAAGACTGACAGTAATAAGCAGGAATTCTATGCCCCCACCATAATTGTCTTGAGATGCACCAGTCTCTGATGTTTTCAAGCCAATTGTTGTATACTTTTGTGAAACGATCTGGAATGATTTTAAGTGATTCATTTTTGACAACTTCAAGTGCTGGAGCCACAAGTGGAGTCATGTGCACAAACCATTGATCGGATACCCTGGGTTCTATGACTGTGCTGCATCTGTAGCACATCCCCACATTATGAAGATGATCCTTGACCTGAACCAGATAGCCTTCAGCTTCCAAATCTTTTACTATTGCTTTTCTGCACACGAAACGGTCCAGCCCTTCATATTTACCTGAATACTCATTCATCGTGGCGTCAGGGTTGAAAATGTTGATTTGCTTGAGATTGTGGCGCATTCCGATTTCAAAGTCGTTTGGATCATGTGCCGGTGTGACTTTAAGAGCTCCGGTTCCGAAATCCTTGTCGACATAATCATCCGCAATAATCGGAAGTTCACGACCAAATAGAGGCAAGATACAAGTTTTTCCGACAAGATGACTGTATCTTTCATCGTTAGGGTTGACAGCGACACCTGTGTCAGCAATCATAGTCTCAGGTCTGGTGGTGGCAATTTCGAGAAATTCATCTGAATCTTTTACCGGATATTTGATATGCCAAAAGTGGCCTGGTTTTTCTTCATGTTCAACTTCAGCATCGGACAAAGTCGTCTTGCAATCAGGACACCAGTTGATCAAACGGTTGCCTCTGTAAATCAGTCCTTTTTCATATAATTTCACGAACACTTCAGTAACAGCTTCATTACAGCCCTCATCCATTGTAAAGCGTTCTTTTTCCCAGTCACAGGAAGAACCCAACTTTTGCATTTGATTTACAATGATGCGACCATATTCATCACGCCACTGCCAAGCTCGTCTGAGAAACTCGTCACGACCCAGATTTTCTTTGGTCAAGCCCTCTTTTTCCTCGATGGACTTCAGAACGCGAACTTCTGTGGCAATGCTCGCATGATCGGTTCCTGGAAGCCAAAGCGCCTCATACCCCTGAAGTCTCTTGAATCGGATTAGGACATCTTGTAGTGTTTGATCAAGCGCATGTCCCATATGCAGTTGTCCAGTGATGTTAGGCGGTGGCAAAACAATAGTGTATGGCTTTTTGTTAGGATTGACATTCGCAGTAAACTGTTTCTTTTCAAGCCACTCGGCATAAATTCGGTCTTCAAAATCCTTCGGATTGTACTTGCTTTGCATAATTTTCCTCCCCATTTTTTACAATAAAAAAATCCATTCATCCCCATGAAAGGGACGAATAGATCGCGTTACCACCCTAATTCCGACACAACAAAAAATGTCAGCACTCATTAAATATAACGGTTATAACCGGATCTGCATACTTAGTTTCAACAGATCATCTCGGAAGCGACCTTCAACAATCTGCTCTGGACGGGTCTCTCAGCCGGTGAACCCCTCTCTCTTACAGTTACGATTATTTACTCCTCTTCGTCATCAACACCTTATAAAATTGTTTTAATTATAATCAATTGCCCAACTGTTGTCAATATGCTAATATCATTCTAAGCCACTTCTAACGCATTCTTAACCTTAATGTCGGATAATAAATCAGGAGGTAATCGTATGGATCATAAAAACAGATTTTTAGGTGCCGTTTTTATTGTTTTAGGTGCTGCACTCATTCTCAATTACTACAATATAATCTCTTTTGATATTTGGAGTTTATGGCCGGTCGTGTTCATTTACTTTGGCATCAAGGCAGAACGGGATTATTTCAATGGCAATGCCGGAAGCAGAAACTTGCTGTTGGGTTCAATATTGACCATTTATGGCATCTATTTCTTATCCGATGTGTTTTTAGGCTATCGTATCATGAACCTACTCGGATTCTTATTTGTCCTTGGACCAGCGGTCGGCTTTCTTCAGATGGCCTACTATGGCCATAGAAGAAAAAGCAATTATCGTGTTGGCGTCATCCTTACAGTCATCTCGGCATTCATGTTCGTCGACAAGTTGTCCCTGATCAAGTTTGACGTACTGATCTATGTCGCTTTCATCTTCATTGGTCTATTCATGATGAGAAAGAATTCCCATGATATTGATAACGAAGACAATAATAATGATGATGACGATACACATCACCCCGAAGAAAGATACTGATCTGAAAAAAGTTGCCTAGACTGGATGAACAACTCCATTTCCGGCAACTTTTTTACTATTTCATCTCGTTATAGAGCTTTACTATTTCAATCAATATATCAACAGTCTTTTCCATGGATTGAACCGGTATATATTCAAATCTTCCATGAAAATTGTGTCCGCCTGTGCAAAGATTCGGACATGGCAGTCCCATATAAGAAAGCCTTGCTCCATCCGTACCACCTCTGACAGGAACAATCAAAGGTTTCACACCCAGTGATTCCATTGCCTTTTGTGCGGTTTCTATCAGATGGTAATGTGGCAATACCTTTTCCCTCATGTTAAAATATGAGTCTATGAGTTCAAGTTCAATGGTTTTATCACCATACTTGAAATTGATGAATTGCTCGATTGCTTTGAAAGTTTTTTTCTTTTCCTCAAACTTTTGAATGTCATGATCTCGAATGATATAAAGCATTTTTGCCTGCTCCACAGAACCTTCAAAATCATTCAAATGATTGAAACCTTCATAGCTTTCAGTAAAAGCGGGATTATCGAACACAGGGAGCATCTGATGGAATTCCATGCCTATCAGAAGAGCATTTTTCATTTTGCCTTTGGCTGATCCCGGGTGTATGTTTGTGCCGTTGATTTTAATTTTTGCTGTAGCTGCATTAAAATTCTCAAATTCAAGTTCTCCAATTTCACCACCATCCACTGTATAACCAAAATCCGCTCCCAGTCTTTCGAGATCGAATCGATCCGCCCCTCTTCCAATTTCCTCGTCAGGTGTGAAAGCGATCTTGATGTTGCCATGTTTTATTTCCGGAGTATGAACCAATCGCTCCACCATGGACAATATTTCAGCTATCCCGGCCTTGTTGTCTGCTCCGAGTAAGGTGGTTCCATCTGTGACGATCAAATCCTGTCCGATATAATTTGTGAGATGTTCAAAATCCTTTGGGGACATTATAATATTTTTTTCACCGTTCAGTACGATATCCTTACCGTCATAATTTTCAACAATTCTCGCCTTGATGTCCGCACCTGATAAATCAGGGGAGGTATCCATATGTGCGATGAACGCCAAATTGGGCGCGTCATTGTTGTCTGAATTGGAAGGCAGTTCACCATAGACATAACCGTTATCATCCATAACCACGTTTGAAACACCCATTGAGATCATCTCGTCAACAAGATGCTCACCTAATCTCTTTTGCTTGTCTGTACTTGGACAGGTGTCGGAATCCGAGTCGGATTCCGTGTCAAAAGATACATACTTTAGAAATCTTTCATGAACTTTAATCATTGTGATATAGCCTCCTTGTATTTTGAATATCTTGAACGACCACTCCCTTGAAGGCGTCAGTCATTTCCTTAATGATGCGGTTTTCCGATGAAGCGTATGTGATATCATTGATTTTTCTGATCGGCAGTATATGGATGGAGGTTCCAGAAATGAAACAAGCGTCATAAGTGGCGAGTTCATTTTTGTGAATGTCCATTTCAATCAAATCAATCTTCAAATTGTCCAGAATTCCGAGAAGCTTATCCCTGGTGATTCCCATAAGTATGGTTTCGCTCTTGGCTGAGACCAAATCACCATCTTTGATGAAAAATAAATTGGATCTGCTGCCTTCTGTGAGGACACCTTCTGAATTATGCAACAACACTTCATAAACCTGTTCATTTTCTCGCATCTCAGTGATCATATTGACGTATTCTTCGTAAAAGACTTTGGCATGAGGATTTTCACGGACGACTTCAGCCGTCGTGACATCAACACCCGTTTGATATTCTTTCGTTGATGGATATGAGGATTTAACAAAATATAGGACGGAATGATCAATCCCATTTTCAGTTTTACCCACTTCAAGTCTTACATTGTTGTTGAAAAGTCCTGTTGACTCCACTAATTTTCTGATGGCCCCATAATAATCATTTTTGTGAAACTCAGACGGATATCCAACCAGCTCCAAAGAATGTTCAAGACGTTCCATGTGGGCTTCAAAAAAAAGTGGAACACCTTCCATTAACCTGATGACCTCATAAACGGGCGGGTTTTCAAAAGTCAAGTTTCTGTCGTCAGTCCTGACCTCACCACTCAACCAATACATTTGATGAATCCTATTGATCATTTTTGCCTCCGTATTGTGTATTTCATCAATATTATACCATATCAGCCTATAAAATACGTCTTGAGAAAGCCCAAGACGTATTTTTTAATCACTATTCTGTTCTTATGGCTTCAAGAGCGCTGAGCTTGGTTGCACGTACTGCAGGATAATAACCTGCAATCAGGCCGATGACAGTAGAAAAGCCAAGTCCCAAAAGTGCCAACCACGCCGGTATATAGGATAAAATTTGCGGACCGTAGTACCCTGAATCGCCCGACATGCCCGAAATAACTGAGTTGATTATAAAAGAAACTCCATAACTGAATGCAATTCCAAGAAGACCTCCGAAGAATCCAAGCATTGACGCCTCAAACAGAAACAATCTCTTGATGTCTTTGAGCTGTGCTCCGATTACTTTCATGACACCAATTTCTTTTGTGCGCTCATAGATGGACATGACCATGGTATTTGTGATGCCAATGGCTGCAATGAATAATGACACTGCACCGATTCCCCCTAATATCGCTTGAATCATCGCCGATGTTTTTTTCATGTTTTCCAGAGCATCCGTCAAGCTGTAGGCTTCAAAGCCCATGGCTTTTATTTGATCTTGGACCTCTTGCACATTCTTGACATGATCCACACTGACTTTCATCTCATCATATTTATTGACCTTTTCATTGCTTTTCGGCTTTCTGGTGCTTCCACCAGTACCACCGGAACCATTTTCAATTTTGTTCTTGCGATCAAAATCCGCTTTTAATTTCTCGAAAGTCTCATAGTCCATGAAGATGTCCCATGCGTAATTCCAATCGGTTTCACTGGTGACACCGGTTGGCTGCAGGATATATCCTCTTGGTCTGCGTTTCTCATAGTATTGCGATGTAGGCAACAACTCTATTTTGTCCTCAAAAATATTGACTTGTGGTCGGTTGCCATATGGATTTCTGGACTGAGGGTCGTAAAAATTCTGAGCGACCTGAAAACCGAACAAAGCTTCGTAATGTCCCTCTGCCGTTGGCATGACCCCTTGACTGAGCTTGATGTTCATCAGCGCCAGTTTGTCAAGAGCAACAGCTTTCACGTTGCTGTAATTCTCATATTTCCCAGCATAGATCTTAGAATCAAATCTCTTGAATCCAATGGCAAACTCCACATGATCCATACTCTCGATCATCGCCACAGTATCGTCGTCCAGATAGACTTGATCTGTCCCGGATCCCGACGAATCCTGTGGCATAATGTCATACATTCTGTAATTATAGATATCAATCATCGTAAGGCTGCCATATTGCTCAAGTTGTTGCTCAAAGGCTTTGTTCATGCCAAGGCCCAATGAAACCATAACAACTATGGCCGCGGTACCTATGATGACACCGAGGACGGTTAAAATAGTTCTAGCTTTTCGACGCAATAAGTTCTTAATGCCCATCAAAGCCAAATCTATACTATTCATCCAACGCCTCCAATTCTTTTGCAAGTCGCTTTTTCTTTCTGGCTCTTAAAATGAAAAATAATGCTGCTGCCAAAAGTACTGCTCCACCAATGGCATATTTTACCCATCCGTTTGATGCAGGTTCTTCAACAGGCATTCCGGGATCAATTGGGCCCGGATACCCACCATCAAAGAATGGAGCTTCTATCACTGAATACGTAAAGTCCTTTTCAACCGTAGAGATGGTGCCAAGTGCGTCTTCAAAGGAATAGACGAGCTTCCCGTCGAACAGACCCATTTCTTGAGCGAAAATCTGAGCGGAAAAATAATCACTCCTACCCGCTTCAAAATTTCCGACAAAGTAACTGCCTTCATTCGTTTGGACACCCTCAAGTTTGACCATCATGTTGTACATTGTCGATTTGCCCATGTTATAGAATTCCTGTTCAATATAAAAAGGTTGTCCCGTATAGATTTCAAATGGAAGAACAAGTTCAGAGGTTTCCAGTCTGACTGGTTGTGCGACTGCAACACTGAGGACTTCAGTCTCATCGAAAGGGTTGTTGTTCTTGTCATAAGCATTTCCGGCACTGTCCTCATATTCCATTTTCGTAGTCAAAGCGTAAATTTTGACACTTGCGTCAATTTTCGTCTTCAGACTGATTGTATGCCTATAAACTTGATTTGGTCCTATGTTCGGAATAAAGAATGAACTTGATGAATCCACAGGAGTGAATACATTATCTTCACTGCTGAGTGTCACTTTGATGTTTCTCGTTCCTGCCACACCGCTCGTATTCTTGATCCATAACTCCATAGTGAAATCTCGACCCGCGTAAACATAATCATCGCCATAATCATATCTTTCGACAATCAGTTTTGGTTTGCTGGCACCTCCGGATTCCTTTTCCGATTTCCCGATCACGTATAGACCGACATATTCAGAAGTGGATTGCTTGTCTTCTGGAGTCTGACCTTCAGCAAAATAATTGACTTCAATATAGGAGTGATAACTCTCAGTAACCGTTTCACTTTTTGCCATCATTTTGAAAGTGACCGTTCTTCTTTCTCCTGGTGCCAAATGCTTCAAAAAGACCTTTGAATTGGATTTTGCTATGAACTCTTGTGAATAATTGTAATTGACTTCAACACTATCAAGAGTGGATTGACCGGTGTTAAGAACTTCAAAAGTCACATTGAAGTCACTATTCACGTTGATTTTATCAGGATATTTGAGTTCATCGATATGAATTTCGGCATCGATCTCCTTAGCTTCAGCCAAATTCAAATAAACAGTAAAATCCTTGGTGTAGCCGCCTCCAAAATCATCGATATAGGTAACATTCACCTGCAAAGGAAATGTTCCTATTCCGACGTCTTTCCCGGATATGATATTGAAATAGACCAATTCAGTACTTCCTGCCCTCAATTCCTGAAGTGATTTCGTGTCAACATCGTTGTAAAGGATTACACCTTGATTAGAAAAACCACTTACATTGATTCTCATATCTTTCGCTGAAATGGTTCCTGTGTTTTTAAGATTGAGTACCACTGCATTTGGAATTTTAGGCTTGATTGTGTTATCTGTGTTGGTGGTTCCCATTAGTCCGATAATCGGCTCGACATTTTTATTGACCACTTTTACATAAGCCTTTTCAGTCGAACTGTAGGTCATGTCATAATAGTTGTAGTATTCGAAAATGACATCGAACTCATAAATTCTGGATCCGGCCGTCGGGCTTACTTCAACATCAAATACGACTTCAGCTGTATTATTTGGATTAAGATAAGTTACTGTTTTGCTCAGTGTGGTGATGTCGCTTCTGAATGGATGATCTCCTTTAAGGGTTACCCGAATCATCCGGGCTGCCATTGAAGAGACGTTTTTCATCTGAACAGTGTACGTACTCTTCTCTCCAGTATTGACAACTTGTGTTTCAGCACCCGGCACAATCCCGATGATTGGTTGATACGAATCAAACTGTGCATATGAATTACCACCTATAAGTGTTGTCATCAGCAAACAAATGATCATTACGATTGATATTCTTGATTTCATTTTTCATCCCTCGATTCTTATATTTTTACGTATGTTGCCTCGTATGGTTTGATATACTTCTCCATAACGTCATCTTCTTCTCTATTTTCAATGCTTTGAATATCACCATCTCTTATATGTATGACTTTGTCAGCATATAAAGCCACTTCCGGGTCATGGGTGACAATAACGATGGTTTGATCTTTCTCTCTCGCCATTTTCCACATGATATGCATAATTTCTATCGATGTTTTGGTATCAAGATTTCCTGTCGGTTCGTCAGCAAAGATAATCTCCGGCGATCCCACGAAAGCTCTTGCAATACCCACACGTTGTTGTTGACCTCCACTCATTTGGGTCGGTCTGTGTTTGTATCTGTCTTTAAGCCCCACCATCTCAAGATGCTTCAATGCGACTTTTTCTCTAATGTTTCGAGGCGTACCCCTGAAAATCAATGGCATGGCCACATTTTCGAGTGCTGTCAGTGCGGTCATGAGGTTGTAGGATTGAAATATGAAACCAATGTTTTTTTGTCTGAACTTCGCAAGCTTTTTCTCATTCATTTTTTCAATGGCTTCACCTTTGATTTGAATCGTTCCACGGCTTGGTTTCTCAAGTCCGGCCATCATGTTTAAGAGTGTGGACTTGCCTGAGCCAGAAGTGCCAAGTACGCAGCAGATTTCGCCTTTGTGTATGTTCAAATCGATTTTGTTCAGTGCAACCACTTTCTCTGTCCCTATTTTGTATACTTTTCTCAGATCTTTTATTTCGATGATAATCTCTTTGAGATTTGACATAGAGTTCTCTCCTTTCCCTAAAATTATTTATTCAATTTTATCGTTTAAACATTAACATTCTCATTGGAATTTCATTAAAATTTCATTAAATATATTTGCAAAATCCTGAAAATGAAACAAGATCACCATTATTAATGCCGCAAAGCCCGCAATTGCACCTATAAAGACGAATTGATCCTTGAGTTTGCTTTTTCTATACTGCTCTAGTTCTATTTCCCAGGCAAACTTTTGATCCGACCTATCAATAAACTTTTCCTGTTCCTGTATCGGATTTCGTTTGGCCATCTGTGATTGTTTCAAAATCTCACGTTTGCTCTTTTCAAATTCCAGTTGATCCAATATATCTTTTTTCATATGCACCTCTACAGCTCGATTTTTTTGATGTCTTCAAATCCTTCAAAATTGCCCAACATCCAGGGGTGGCATGTCATGATGAAAATTTGTCTCTTTCGTGACAAATCATATATCAATTGACTAGTGGCTTCCAGCCTGTTCTTGTCCCAACTGACCAAGGCGTCATCCAAAACCAATGGCAATTTGCATTCCGAATCGATGGAATCGATCACTGCCAACCTAAATGCAAAAAACAACTGATTGATTGTTCCTTTGCTGAATGCTTTGGAGATGGAAATCAATTGATCGTCAATCCTGAAAAACAATTCAAATTTTCCATTATTGTCATCCACCATAATTTCACTATACTTACCATTCGTGATTTTCGACATGTAGGAACTGACTTTTGAAATGAGATCTGGCTGATTTTCCAATCGGTATCTCTCATCAGAGAATTTGATGATTTCCTTTGTGATCATGAGAACATCACGTTCCTGTACGAGGGCATCACATTCTTCCCTTAAAATGATCAGTTCACTATCGAGAGCATCGACATTCGCTTTTTCCTTGATGGCGTGTATATCTTTGACAAGACTGTTCTTGAAAATGATTGCTTCCTGTCTCTCAATGCCCAGTCTCTCAATTTCCGATTCGAATTTTGCGATTTGAAGCTCACTGAGTTCATAATTCCTCGACCAGTTCAGTACTGATTCCGTCAACTCCGGTTGTTGTTCCAGCTCTTCCTTATACACTCTAATTCTTCTGAGCCTCTCCAAATTTTCTTCATAGAGTTGTCTGCCAAACTTCAAATTTCCACTACCTATTTTTTCAAATAACTCATCAATCTTTGCGGAAACCGCTTTTTTTTCTTCCAACTTTTCTTCAAGAGCAAACCTTCTTTTTTCCAATGTGGCTATTTCAAACATCAATTTTTCTTCGCTTCTTTCAGTGATGATTGCCTTTTCGATCTCTAAAAGTAACACTTGAGCGGTCAAAATGATGTCTCTTGTGTTGTCCACATCAAAAATTTGTATTTTTTTCTCGAGAGAAGCTTTCATCTCATTATATTGATGGAGCACCATTTCTTTTTTTAAATGCAATTGATTTTCTTCAATACTGAGCGCAATCAATTGTTCCAATTTTAGAAAAAAGATAAAAGAAGAATCTGTCCATACGTAATCCGGAATCGTCAGTCCTAAAAATTTACGACTGATTGCATCTCTTGATTCCGTTACGACCAAAGGCACTAACTCTTCACTATTTTTGGACTTCAATAGACCTGACAGTCCAAAGCCCAATAATCCCATACCTGCAAATCCGATCCAAACCAAATTTTTCTGAAATAAGGAAATCAATAGAAGAATCACTCCAAATCCAAGCATCATCACATGAAAATGATTATCACCACGTTTTTTCTTCAGTAAAGCTGATGACGCCTCAACATTGGCCTTTTCAATATCCATGTTGTTCTGAAACAAACTTTTCATTTCATAAGAATTGATGTTCTGCAATTGATCCAATTGATTCTGACTCGGCTTCTCACTGAAAATCAGTTGATACTGCTGGGCAATTTTCTCATTCATTCTCAGCAATTCATCTGAAATGCCGTGAAGATGGTTTTCAAATGAAATGATCGTATCCAACTCGGTTTTGATACTGCCCCTCATGTCCTTACTTTCAAGCAAACATTGCTCGTGTTCGGAAAAATGGTGCAAATCGCATTTCTTTTGCTCGATTTCATCATCTAACGAAGCCATTTCAACAATAAGCGCATCCACATCACGTTCGGCGTGATCGCTGAGCTTCGTCAATTGATCCGGATATTCCTCTTTGAGGCACAACTCTTCAAGATGAATCACTTTGGAAATGGTTGATTTGATCGGCAGTAAAATTCTCATTTCTTTTTGCATGCCATTCAGTTCAGTAATTTGAATGCCCATGTCTTGAATCTGCTTTTCAAGTTCATTCAACTCGAATTGCATATCGACAGCATTTTTCAAGTCTTTTTGCATTGATCTCTTATCATTTTCAAGTGTTGCAATCTGAAGTTTTTTTTGATTGAGTAGCGGTGCTCCCCTTCTGTCTCTTCTCCAGATGGCATTGATTTCTTGGTCCAATCTCTCGGAGACATCTGAAACCTTATTGAGATAATCTGTTCCATAATTGAAAATCAACTGTTCTTGAATCTGATTCCAAGAGGCATCCTCAAATCGATTGAGATCTTCGGATGTGATATGAAAAACAGACTTGAAAAGTGAGGGACTCACCTTTTCTATCCATGGAAGCGTCTCGTTCCTTCTAATTTCAACATTCCCGGTTGCCTTGTTTGAAATCGTGAGTTTAGGTACACTCATTAGACGGCGTTCAACACTGAAAAGTTCCTCGTTTTCTTGAATATCCGCATAAAATAATATTTCATTTTTCTTCCAATTGGTATACTTATGCTTTTCCCTACTGGCTGGATCAAAACCATATAATAATGTGAACAGGCTATTGAATAATGTCGATTTTCCAGCTTCGTTTTCACCATAGAATATATTCACTCCCGAAGACAGTTGGAAAGATTTGTTCTCGATTTTGCCATAAGTTGTATAGTAAAGCGCTCTAATAATCATAGTCGTTTCTCACCATCCGATTCACAATCTCGTTTTGAACTTTTTCATACTTCGTTATAATCAATTTTTTCTTTTCGTTTTCTGTCATTCCCCGTGGAAAAATGGGTAAAGCATATAATCGCTCCATCAATGCTTCTGACTCTGAACAAAATTCCAATTGCCTAAGTGCATATGAAAGCACTGTCGCTTCTCGCTTCAATTCCTCAATGTCAATATTTCTCGTCACCGCATCAGTCTTGATTTCTAAATCCAACACTCCTAGTTCATTGCACAGATCTTCTTCCAGGAATCTTATATTGGAGGATTCTTTTAGTTCTTTATAGAGCGAGGATCGACCTTTCAATGCCACTCTGCAAATGTAACTTTTTTCATTGATTGCAACTTTTTCCATTATCGACCTCGTCATCAATATGGACAAACTTTCAAAATTTGTTGTTTCAGGAGTAATCTCAAGTTCGGTGTATACCCACTCGATTTCATGAAAATCAACCGGTGTCACATTGGTGGAACTCATATCCAGTTCGACCAAATACCCCCCTTTATTTCCAGTCTCTTTAATTGATAATCCTTGAATATTGCCACTATAGGCGACCTTCTGTGTCAACTTTTGCCTGATGTGGATATGTCCAAGTGCAAAGTAATCATAGTCAAGACTTTCTATATCACTTAAAGCCGTTGGCATATAACTTTCTTTTTCACTCACAGTCCTGGCAGACGGAACACTGGCATGAGCTATTCCAATCCAAGGCAAACGGTTATTTTTAAAAGGAAATTTCTTGATCAGATTTCTCTTTTCACCTTTTGATTTATGACCGCAACCTACCACTTCATATGATGTTCCATCTTTTGATTGCATTGATTTTCGAACAATTTCATCACTTTCAAAGATATGAAGTCGCGGATGACTTTTGTAGGCATTCAAGATATTGGTCGTGCCCATCGGGTCATGATTTCCTGTACTATAGAAAATATCAATATCAGAATCCAGAATCGACTGTATGTTTTTTAGAATTCTTTTCTCCATATGAAAATTTATATTGTCATTATCAAACAGATCCCCTGCGATAATGATCGCATCGAGCCTATTGGCGACCGCATAATGCACACTCTTCTCGAAAGCGTTTAATAAAGCTTCCTTCAAGCTTTCTCTTACACTTTGTTTTTTACTTCCAAATCCTGTGTTGAGATGCAGATCCGACAAATGTAATACTCTAACCATAACTGTTCTCCTTTATAAATACCTAATCAAATTATAAAGTATTCTCGACGTGGAAGCCAGTGTATTATATAATTGATAATGATAGACTGGAATATACGCTTGGAGGATTCAGATGAAACTAGATCAATTTACCAAATGGAAATTATTATATAAAGATGACACGCAATGTTTTTCCAATGCCACGGACAAAGAAACAGAGAATGAAGTGGTTGTAATCACACATTATCGCCCTGATTCCCTTTCAAGGACTGTAAGACATTTGCTCAATGATCATCTTCATAATGTTCTGGATACAATTGAAGATGAAAACGGATTGCACATCGTCCTCAAAAAACTGGGCGGCTTCACTTTGAAAAAATACATGAAACTGAATCAAGTGCCTTATGAGATCAGGGTGCAAATGGTCTATGATTGGCTGAAAAGTCTGATTGTCTACGAACAATTTCCCGATGCCATCAAAATTCAATTGGTGGATGTGGATCAGATCGCAGTCGTGGATGACCAATTGAAATCCAGAGAGCTGATCGATTTTTCAAATGAAAAAACTGTGGAACTTACTGAAGTGTTCGGACAAATAGGCATGACCATAGAGAAAGTGCTGTTCGATTCAAAAGGCTATCATAGTGAGTTTATTGATAATCTGATGATCGGTACCCACTCCATTTTTTCATTCAATTTATTGAGAAAACAATTCAAGGATATTTTTATTTATGAAAAATCCGCTGCTTTGGAATCTGTCAATTTCGAATACAATATCGTCATCAATGATCTTGAATGCGAAGCGCCTGTATTGAAAGGCATTCCAAAACAGTCCAAACCTGCAATTAAGGAAGATATTGCTCCTGAAACCGTTGAAGCTTGGGAATTGGATGATGACCCTGTTGCTCCAACGGAAGTTTTACTGGATAAGGAAATTGTCGTGAATGAACCTGAGCTGCAAAATGATGAAGAGGAACAAATCGTTTTGGACAGTCCTTCCGATTCGGATGTATATGATGAAGACATACCAGATATCCTTCCAAGTGCTTCTTCTTCAAGAAAGCCAAGAGCAATGGATGATGAAGATGAACTTGATTTTGAGATGGACACTTTATTCACCGGAGCATCTCATGATCATGATGTGGAGCTGGAGACTAAAAAAAAGTCGCCCGTCGTCCCAATATTGATCGGTATTGCTCTTGTCATTGTTTTATTTTTAGGTGGTAAGGTAATTTTCGGAAGTGAACCGGTTGAGGCAGAGTTCAGTATAGAACCTCTTATGCAAAGTCGCGTGGCATTTATGAATGAGTCCACCGGTAAAAAGAACATAGATGAATATCTATGGGAAATATATTTTGAGGATGAGTTTGTTCAGAGTTTCAATGATGAGAATTTATTCCCTATTTTTGAGACTGAAGGAAAATACACAATTACCCTCAAGGCAAAAGACAAAGATGGCGACTGGAGCGAACCCTATTCACTCGAATATGATTTTCGAAATTGAACAGACATTATAAAAGTGCATAATGAGAAATGAATAACAATGCAACCTTTTTACAAACAAAAAAGTTCCTCTCTAATCCATTATGAGAGGAACTTTTTAACATATAAATTCAATTTGTGTTTCTGGTGGAATCACCCTTTCTCTTAATTTGGTCAATAAAAACCATTTCTAAGAATTCACACAACATCAACAATCCAGCTCTTTATACATAGATACAATAATAAAATCATTGCTAACCACAGTTCCGATTACCTATTTCATTTTTTCGGAGTCCTTGTGACCCTAAACATTGGCTGAAACAGTGGTTTACATAAGCAAATCTAATCCATTGAAATTCAACAACAACCCGTATGATACAACAAAATTCTCTGGCGGTATCACTCCCTTTAAAATATGGTCAGGTTAACTCAACATCACTCATTTCAAACTTACTATTCAATTGTGAACTGGTTTTGTTGTAATTATTATATCATACTGAAAAAAAAAAAAAAAGCGTTTTATTAAAATAATTTCATATTTTTGTGCATAATATCAAACACGTTGTTGACATAATTATCTATGGTTGTTTCAATGTCTTTTCTGTTGAAAATCTCACCTGGTTCATTAGCCAGCTCCATTAAAGCAAATTTTGGCGGCAGTCTGAATCCCTTGTTGATGCACAACGCACCTATCAATTGACTTGCGACAACATCATTGCCTGAATTCGCTGAAACGACTATCGCCAGTATATATTTATCATGAAAGCTCATATTGCGGTATAGCGCGGTCAATCTATTGATCACCGCCATTAATTTTGCGGATATGGCATCATTGTAATTGGGGCAAATCCAAACCACATAGTCTGCTTCCTCAAGACTAGGATACAATGATTCAACCACAAAACCTCCGTAAAAACAGCTCCGGCTCATAGCGTAATAAGTACAGGTCTCAAAAGTGCAGCCATAACAATCTCTGATTTGTCCTTCTTCAACATGAAGAGTCTTGAAGGATGCATCCGGTCCAAGTTTTTCTGACAGTTTATTCTCAATACGTTCCCAAAGCATCAAGGTGTTGGACAATTTTTTGTGCCCTGCGTGTAGCACCAATACTTTTGTTTGTCTCAAATTCAGTGGAGTGTATTCCGCCAATCTGGTCACCAATGACCTGACAAGTCTCACAGCAATGGTTTCAAGAGGCTCATCAACGGTTTTGGACCATGTATTGAAGTTTTGATAGCCACCTGTGATTTCGACCAACGGATGTCCAATCCACTCACATCCCAGTGAATTAGCGACAAAAATCCATTTTTTAGCATAGGACTTCGTGTACAAATCCGAACGGGATAGAACTACAATGGCCGCAATACCACCCTCAAAGTACCCCTCACTTGATTTCGATTTCAAAAATGAGCTTGCTGCCGAATTCTCTCCGATTTCATCCAATTCGATTACAAACAGCAATCTTTTCCCAATTAATGGGTTCTCTTGATCCTGCAGGACTTTGTTGGTTTCAAATGCTGTTTTTTCTATTGTTTCAAGTATTCTAACATTTGTGCAACCAAATTGGATTACTTCAATTGTTCCCATGCTTCCTCCAAGTTATGATAGGACTGTTTGATCCGCTCCAGCAAGTCCGGACCTAGCCTCAATTGCTCATATTCTGTGCCATAATCAGATAGTCTGTTTCTTGTTCCCCAGTAAATACCGCCTACAAAAGTAGCGCTATAATGCCACTGACCACTTAAAGTGGATACGATGGATTGCGCACCTGACGAAAGCGCTGGAGCAACATAAGGTTTGAACCCAAGGGCGCGAACATCCAAATTGGCATGAATGACCTGTTCAGTCAATTGAAGTGAATATTCGTCATCTTCTGCCTCAATATCAGCAGATACAACCAATGCCGATCCATGAGGCCCAAAAACCCGTCCTTTTTCCTTATACGGAAGGTTTAGGTGATGTCCATAATACTTTGCCCTTCCGTCCATGACACCAAGTCCATAGCCTCTAATTTGCTCTGGAAACAACCCTCTGTAATCCAGTTCACCAGAATCATCTCTATTGGCAGCATCAAAAACAGATAGACAAAGTAAATCGACCGGATCAGAAACGACTGCAAAAATGCCTTTGAAATTTACTTTTCTTGCTTCTTTAGCGTATAGGGCAATTATTTTTGAGTTTTCGTTGAATTGGATCATGCGGACATCTCCGACCTGCTCTCCTACTTTAGGAACATATTTGGATGCACAAAAAACGAAAACATCGGCATCGAAAAGTTGGTCATATGATATAGCCTTGACCCTGATATCGGGATTGGTTGTGATTTGATTCAATTCCATTTCCCACCGTGACTTTTGATTATCATTCAAATCGAATATTCCTATTTCGCCTATACATTCACCACCAATAAGTTTGAGCCCTATTGACAACATACTTCCAACATCCCCTAAACCCAGTAGGTTCACTGTCTTTTTTCTTCTGTGAAAATTGACTTGTTCGTTAAGAAAAGTGATCATGTGGTCCCAAATCTCTTCCATAGGCAAATCATGCCGACTGATCAAATAATTGATGTTTAGAGCGATGGTTTTACCTTTTTTTATGAGTTCCCCAATCACTTCATCCTCTGATGGCGCGGTTTCAGTGTATAGCACTTCCAAGACTTCCATGTCACACTCCGGTCTTTCGAAATGTAAACACGCTTTTGTTGTGCCAAGTGGCGCATGAAATATGATGACATTGTGATCACAGTGTTCATCAAATGCACAAATGAACTGTTCCAAACCCGGCAATGTCTTGAAACTGATCAGTTGCCAGTCCTCTTTTTTGTATATATACATGATTATCACCTATCCAATATAAAATGATTTGAGTTTCTTCAGTTGTTCAAGATCATCCTTGATGTACTCTGACGGGCGTATATTGTTGGAATAAAATATATTTTTGCCTTTGTCAGGATATCTTGGAGTATTGAGCACTTCACCCAAACGGTTGATTGTCAACAAACGGTCATTCATTTTTTCATAAACAGTTTCTACGGCAGTCATGATTTCAATGGCATTTGTGAGTGCCACTTCAGAAAGGTTGTAAATGGATTCTTTGGAGGCTCCTTCTATATAGGCGGCAGATGAATAAGGTAGTATCAAGTTGACGGAGTTGATCAGATTGCTGTCAGGTATACTACCGCGCCAAATGGCATCTCCATCAATAAATGGATACAATTTGCTTTCATAAAACCATACTTTGATTTTTGGAATGAAATATGCGGCATCGACGTTGAGGTTCATTGACTCGGCAATTTCCTTACCACTGCCCGACATGATGCCTACTATGAATTTTTGAACCTCCACGTGATATTTCTCAAAAAACGGGACCAATGCCTGAAGTCTATACCCTTTGTTCAAAAGGTCATCCACCAGAATGATCGGTTTGTCATAGGACTTGATCATCTTGATTTGATTTTCTATATCGAGATAGTATGGATATTCCTTGATTTGATGTGTCGCCAAATCGGTGGAGAAATACTTTTCAGCATGCAGTGTTTTTGTGATCGTATTGGGGAGTATCCATTTTTTGAATACAGCTCCAAAAGGTACACACATGGCATCCCCGAGTAATTTTGGAGTTTGAGGCATTGCGGGAACATTGTTTTCTTCGCATACTTTTTTGATCAATGTCTCGTAAATCATCGAACGGTCAAAACTCAGGACCAAATTACCAGGATATAACTCAGTCATTGCTTTTTGCAATCTGGTCCTGGATTTTGCCATGACTGCAGACAATTCCGGCAACGTTTTATAAGGATCCTTGAACTGTGAATGAATGTCGAGGTTTAACGTGCAAGGTGATGACATATTCACAGCATAGGCAATCTCATCAGTTTTAACCGATGTAATATTGATAAATCCTTGATGGACCAATGCCTCGTTCATCTCTTTACTGATATGGTCTCTTGCTGATTCTTTATATACGCAATAAGTGTAATCACGGGATAATGCGTTTGCAAGTGTTTCCGTCAGCATGATCTGCTCAAGATTCTTAAACTCGGTTATTTTCCTTTTGAATATGCCATCAATGACAAGGATTCGACCGACAGAATTGTTTCTGACGTATTTTATGATTGTGGGGTCCTCAAATTCATAGTGGATATCCGTGGCTCTCAACCAATGAAATATCGAAATTGCGATAAGCTCTTTGTTTATTTCCAGATTTCTTAAAGCCAAAACCTTCAAACGATCTTGTGAAAAAAGCTTTTCCATGTCGCTCTGAAACTCACTACCAAAAAAACCTTGAATTTCTTTCTTGAAAGCATCTGAAAGCTCATCGACAATTTCAAGTGACAACGATTTTGTCGTCATCATGCTCTTGAACATAGGCTCTCTTTGATACAAACCTTTCTCGTAGATGAAATTCTGTGCCAATGGCTCTATAAGCGTTGAAATATCTCTGTTCTCATCAATATAATCCCTGATTAGAGTGGAGCTGATCGTCTCGAATGCCTTAGGCAAAGTGAATTTCATACTATGAGGATGCAATCTTTTGATTTTTGAGTTCAACACTTCAATTTCAGCCAAAGACGCATCAAGTCCACCCCGCTCGTAAATCAAGTGTGGGATCTCACCTAAAAATCCAAGCTCTTCTTTGTTGTAAGCAGAAGCGTTCATGACCACATCCGTTCCAACCACTAAAAACACTTCGGATTCAGGAAACAATTTTTTCAATCGTCTCAAATCTTTATCATTGGCTATATTGACGGTGACGTCACGCGGGAAAGGAAAGACATCGATTTCACCTGCTATGGAACGTTTGATGATGCTGCGTCTAATAAGATTCGGTTGGGTCCGTTTAGACCATGAAAACTCATCCACGTAAAGCAAGACCTCAAACCCCCGTTTCTTGATGTCATTAGCAATTTGCTTGTGGCTCAAGGTAAAGGGATCGAATGCACCAGGGAAAAAAGCGATTCTTTTGTTGGGCTTTAGAGGTATTTCGCCAAAGTCATGCCTGAATTCGGAAATAAAATTGTAGATATATTTCAGTGAAGCGGAATTGTTATAAAAAATCAGATCGTTGGCTTCGTCGGTATTGACCATCAAGGACATGACTTTTTTAATGGTGAGTTTGTATAGATACTCCTTCTTCTTAAGATTTAAAACAGAATCGGAATAAACGTCTTTTGCCACCACACTGAAAGCTGTCTGATTGACAAAACTGGAACTGTGTACGAATCCATTGAATAACACCCCATATAATCTTAGAATTCGATTTTCATGGGTATCGACGCGTTCCTTGAAAGCATATCTATAATCCGCATAACGTGTGACTGCATAACCGACGGTTTTGACAATCAATGAGATAAGTTTTTCGTTGTTCGTACTCATCTTCTTCTCAAAACTTTCAATGATTTCATCCAGTTCCTTAGGTTTCACATGCAAAATGATTTTACCTAAATACGGAGGTATATATTTTGTGAATTCGAAACTTTCCATTTCGAGTGCTCTAATCAACTCGACCGCAATATCGTTTTTCTGTTCGTAATTCAAATGCGGAATAATGTGAAGCAGCATTCTTCCCGCTGTATTCCGCACCGATTCAAGGGCACTTACCTTCAGGAGATTGCACAGGTGCATTGCCATGTAAAAGCTATTGTCATAGTCATATAATAATGTATTTCTCATTAAAAGTTCAATTTGAAATCTTTTGGCCACATCCAATGTAGCAGATTTAAGATTACTCAAAAAGATATTGGATGTGTATTGCAAATCGTCTATGCAAATGGCTTTGAGATAATCGATTGTGCCTTGATCCATTTTGAGATTTTCGGCCAATTTCAAGCGCGCGTAGTTTTCAGCGGGATCACCTGTAGAGGGATTGTCCACTGATACTACCCTTCTGATGCCCGCCTGCACAATTAAAGCCTCATCCGCATACGGTAAAATGGAATAAATCAGATTGTATGCACGCAATCTCAATTTGAAATCTTCATTGGTCAATAAACTCGAAACAAAATTGAGTATCTTGAATCGCTGTTCGTCGTTAAATTCATTGAATGGCAACACTCTGGCTGCTTTGATCAAATAAAATCGAATCTGTTCATCATCGCCATAACGCATAAAATAATTGACGATGCATTCTATGCTCTGAAGTCTTTTTTCAGTGCCTTCAAGATGTTCAAAATAGGATGAGATCATATCACGGACACTATAACTTATATATTTCTTGTGACGATCGATGACTTTTGTTTCCGGACTCATAAATTTATCAATGTAATAATCGAACATTCCAAGTGTATCTATTGAGTTGTGATTGGTCACAGCGCTCTTTGGAATTTCTTTCCTTATGACCTCATCGTACGAAGCCACTATGGTGCCAATGAGTTCAGCACACTGTTTTCTGATATCCTCTTGAGGTAAAGACAGTTTTTCATAAAGAAAACCAATGACGATCTGTTTTTGTTTTTGAGTCAGATAATTGTAATACTCTTCCAAAATGGCAAGATAACCTCTCAGACTTGTCATGTCCCTACTCGATCGTACTGGCTCAAGAAGTTTGTTCAGTGATGCCTCATCTCTAAAACGGTACAACAACTCAATATTGTGTTGAATGGATGAATAAACAACATTTTTTGTGATTTCGGGTCCTTGCATAAGTGAAAAGTATTTTCTTTTTATAGTCGAACCTTTTGTCAAGTCCTCACCCGCATCAGGTTCGGTATTTATGCCAAGATCCATCAGAAAATTTTCAAAATCCAGGAGTTTGCTATAAACCTTATTGTATCGGTCTTCCTTTGCGGCATCCAGATTGTCCAATTTATTCAAGATGACTTTGAAGGAATCATGGAGGGTATAGATCTTCATATAGGACTTGCCGTCCATGAATTCCGCTTTCACCCTAAAATCACTGTAAATCAAAATAAGAGATTCAATTGGAAGCGCTTCAAGCTCCAAGTCCCATGTGGAATGATTGATTGCGACGTTTCTGATGTAGACTATCTTTCTTTTTTCAAACCACTCGCCTGTATAATGATAATGGAAATAGGCAACTCGACTTGCTTCGTCCGGCTTGCATCCAAATTTGCCTATATCATGACCGGCAGCGGCACCTGAAACTCTTCCAAGGTCGATTGGAAACCCTAAACATTTGAGTTGCCGGGCTATCTTCATTGCGATATGATGCACACCACAAATATGATCCAGCGTCGTATAGCCAATAACGTCTTGGTTCATTTTCATCATTTCATAGACGTATTCATGATTGAATGATCTTTGAAAAGTATTGAATTCCTGAGGATCTTCAAGTGCATCCACTTCGTCTTGAGTCAATAGACTCAGTGCGTATTTACTTTGCCAAGTGCCATCATTTGACCTTTTTTGGATTTCAGAAAATATCTTCAAAACGCGAAGAAACATCTCAGCCACTTTGTTGCATTCTGTGCCAAGACTTATTGTTACAGCATCGGGGAAAGAAAAATTCAAACTATAGAAATAAAAATAATCAAGCCAGTTGTCAGGTTTGTTTTTGACCGGGTAAATATCGATTAGATCCATCATCAGTTCATAGACATCTTTACTGTCATATTTTTTATCTACAAGCATAAGCTCTATCTGATCTTTGAACTTGGTCGTTGATATGACATCCGAAACAATTTTTCGTTCTATTCCGAATTTTCTTATGAAATTTCTGTTGAGCAATTCTTTGGCAATTTGACGGAAAGCCTGATCAATCATACATTCACCTCTTCTTTGACTTCAATAATCATATTATCCCATAATGCAGGATTGAATACAATTCCATACTAAATATTTAAGGTGTTTCTGCCGATATACATAGTAGTGAAAGGGGGTTAAGAAAATGTCCAACATATCCAAATCTCCAACTGTCAGCAATTATAGAAATGTTTCGTCCAGCAAGGTGAAATCAGCGGCAAACACCGAGCCAGTCAAACACGTCTATGGTAAAGGAGAAGTACATAACAACCCCGACCATCGATCTGGAAATGAACGATACATCATAGATACATTCTACTCTGGAGTCCACAATCTGATGGCATCGTACAATCGATTGTCCACACATGAAGATCAGAATCAGTCCGCCGCACAATACTACAAGGCACATAAGAATGAAGTTTTCAAAGGTGCGAGCAGTATGGTGTCAGGAATCAATTTCCTTGTCAAACAATCCAAAGACTGCGACCAAAGATATGGAACACACTTCAAATTTTTAGTGGAGAGTATCTTGAATGACTTTGTGGATGTCCTAAAGGCCATCGGTATTCACTACGAAAAGGGAATTCTCTACCTGGACAGAAAACACTTTCTCGTAGAGCTCATAGACAATCCGGAGATATTCACATTCCTCTTTGCTCCTCAAACCGGTCTGATTGACCGCCTTTCAGCAATCCATTACAAAATCGAACATATATTGCACAGCACTGAATCAGAAGGACAGATCATCGATTATAGAACCTGAGCATAAAAAAAAGAGGTCAATCCTCTATTTTTTTGTATTCTCAATTTCAATTGCGTTGATTTCAGCACCAATCATTATGATGGTACCTAGTGCATAGAGCCAGATCATGAAAGCGATGATGGCAGACAACGATCCGTATAATAATGAATAATCGGTCAATTTCACAACAACTGTCGAAAATATCCAATTGGTGATCAGCGAACCTGTGATAGCAAAAATCGAGCCTTTATAGGTTTCCTCCAGGTGCATTTTCTTATTGGGCAATACTGTATAAATCGATCCGAAAACCAAAATATACACCGCGGGCAATATCAGATTTCTGATCCAATAAAACAGTGTGATCCAGTACTGGTCGATCGTGAAATTGAAAAAAGCGGTCATCCATGCCGCTATCCTGCTCCCGATATTCGGTATCGTCACAGAAAGCACGATCAAAGCGACGAACATGAGCGTGAACATCATGCCTGATAATTTATTGAGCAGGAAATTGCCCTTTCCCTCAATGCCGTATGCTGTGTTGATTGCCCTTTGAAGCGCACTCACCGCCCTGGATGCCGAATAGAGCGTAACGATACCCGAAATGGACAATACAGCGTTACCTTCCACATAAATTGTGTTCTCAATAAAATCCGTTAGCAGACTGCTGATGTTTGGAGGCAGAAAGTTCTGAAAAGCGTCATAGGCAAACTCGAAATTCAAGTTGAGTTTTGAGATGATTGTAAAGACGAAAATCATAAGTGGAAAAATGGAAAGCATGAAAAAATACGCCATTTGGCCACTATAAGCGGCTATTTGGTGCTTTTTGATCCTGTCTTGTAGTTTTCGAATATACTGCAACGTGTTTTTCAGCATTGTTTTGCCCCAATCGATATATTTAATACTTATTTAATGCCCTCATATCTATTTTACGTTTTTTTTAATCAAATGTTAAGTTGTATTTTTAGCCTTAAAAGCATATTATAATATTAGAAACATTGAATGGACAACCAGACAAACAGGAGGGTAAAACATGAAATCCAAGAAAATCCTACTGCTGATCCCCATTATCATCATTATAGCTGCCGCAGTCATGAGCAGTTATTACACACTTGATAATGCCGAGGAAGCAGTAATTGAAAGATTCGGAAAATTGCATCGCGTCAACACCGAAGCCGGACTGCACTTCAAAGTGCCTTTCGTGGACGAAATTTTCATAGTGAACACGAATGAAATCATTTCACTGCAGTATGGCTATCGTCCCAAGACAGCTCCCACCACTTCTGAAGCGGCAACTTATCAAGATGTCGAAAGTGAAGCCATAGTACTCACCAGCGGATCCTATCTGATCAACATCGGTGCAGTCATCCAGTTCAGAATCACAGACCCTGCAGCATATATTTACAATGTAGATGACCAGGAAGGCACCATTCGTCTGGCTTTTGAAAGTGTTCTAAGAAGCAACATCCAAAACCAGGATTTGGACAATGCACTCATCAACAAAGACAGCATTGCAAAGGAAATCATCCCCGATCTCAGCAGAAAACTCGCTGCGTATGACCTTGGGATTTCAATCGCTGAAGTCAGGTTGACAGATGTACTCTTACCTGGAGATGTCCAGTATGCTTATGACGATGTCAATATCGCGAGCAATGAAAAGGACTCCTACAGATCACAAGCCGAGAAATATTCCAACGAAATGTTGCCTAAAGCAAGAGCTGAAGCTTATCAGATGATCCAGCAGGCAGAATCTTACAAGGCTGAAAAAGTTGCTCAAGCAAAAGGTGATGTTGTCAACTTCAATCAAGTCTATGAAAAATACGTCCTCTCACAAGAAGTCACAAAAACAAGACTTTATATTGAAACTATGGAAAAAATCCTTTCCGTCGCCAAGGAGAAGTACATTATCGACCTGAACGGTGATGATGTGCTCAAATTCTTGCCACTCGACATCAAAGGAGGTCAATAGTATGAATATCAATCAAGGCGAAAACAGACAAGATGCCAAAGAGGCATTTGAGCAAAATTATAACCAAGCAAAAAAGGAAATCAAAAAGAACATGCGTTTTGTCGGACTTTTATTCATTGTCGTCATCATCGGTATTTTGCTCAGCAATTCATTTTATATCGTGAAAGAAGACGAAGTGGCCACAGTCAGGGAATTGGGCGAGATCAAAAAAATCGTCGTTGATTCCACCAATATTGAAGCAAAACTTCAAAATGAACGCGATCCAAGATTCAAAAATGTCGTCGTTGATACCACAAAAGGATTAAAATTCAAAATTCCATTCATTACCACTGTCGAAAAAGACACAAGCAAAATCATCACTTATATATCCAATACAGCAAAAATCAATACTCAAGATAAAATCAAATATGAAATCAACATGTATGCTCAGTGGAAAATCATCCATCCTGGTGTTTTTAGAACCTCACTTGGAACCGTGACAAGAGCGAACTCGAAAATTGATGAGATCACATATGCTGTGGTCATTGAAAAAATCAACAGTTTGATGAGCGTACAATTTTTAGCCAACAAGGAAAATCTGGAAAGTGTCTTGGCCCAAGCAAAAAATGAACTCAACGTGAATTTGGCTACACAGGGCATCATGCTCGTGGACATTGACATCTACAGAACGATTTTACCGCCGTCCAATATCGAATCCACCTATAAAAAGATGGTCGCCGAGCGTGAAGCCATCGCACAGCAAATCCGTTCAGAAGGACTTGAAATCTACCAAAACACGGTAGCTGACACCGATAGAAATGTGGCACAAATAAAGGCAAATGCCATTGAAGAATCTGAAACTATTCGTGGTGAGGCAGATGCGACAGCTCTTGAGGTTTATGCAAGTGGATTTACAAAGGATCCTGAATTCTATCAATTCTGGAGAACCATGAAGTCATATGAAGAAACTTTCGATGCCGATACTGTGCTCTATTTGGATAAAAACAACGCCTATCTCAATTTCTTTTCGAATGGTCAATAAATAAAAGCCCAGAGTGCTTGCACTCTGGGCTTTATTTGGATATCATTCTATTCATATTTGTTATGATCTCTCCGAGTTCTTCCATATCCACAGTTTGCGCCTTGTCCGAAATAGAAAGTTCCGGATGGGTGTGTGCCTCAATCATCAGCCCATCCGCTCCAACGGCAATGGCAGCCATGGACATGACCCCAACCAAACTTCTTATTCCTGTTCCATGGCTTGGATCTACGACCACAGGGAGCCCAGTCTCTCTTTTCATAATTGGGACAGCTGACAAATCAAGTGTGTTTCTCGTATAGGAATCAAAAGATCGGATGCCTCTTTCGCAAAGTATGATTCTGTTGTTTCCACCTTTGGCGATATGCTCTGCGGCGTAAATCCATTCTTTGATTGTCGCACTGAATCCACGCTTGAGCAAGACTGGCTTACCCGTCTCTCCCACCGCTTTTAGCAGTGAATAATTGTACATGTTTCTTGAACCGATCTGAATGATGTCCACCTGTTCAACAAATCGATTCAAATAAGTCGTGTCCATAAGTTCTGTTATGATAGGCATACCCGTGATTGCCTTTGCCTCAAGCATGAATTCGAGCGCTTCGAGACCAATACCTTGAAAATCATATGGGCTGGTTCTGGGCTTGAATATACCGCCTCTGAGTATGTTGGCACCTTTTTTTTTAGCTTCCACAGCAATTGCAATAATTTGCTCACGGCTTTCCACTGAACATGGCCCCGCTATGATGATGGGGATTCCCGCCCCAAATGAATAAGGTTCAACTTCAACGTTGTTCCCTTCCTTAAGAAGTCTCATTCAAATTCCTCTTTCCATTCTCTTAATATTACTTTCTAAGTGTTCCAAATCCACCGTAAAGGCTTTTTTTATCTGAAATGGTCACAACTGCATTTTCTTCTACGGTTTTGACGATATTCGCAATGCTTTTGATTTTTTTTCTAGGCACATACATCAATAGAATGCTTCTCGGAAAATTTTTACCTTCTCCTCGCATAACGGTTACCGCATATCCCTGATCTCTTAGCATACAGGCCAATTTGCCGCCTTTGTCTTCTTTCACGATCACTTGCATTTCAGATAAACCGATGCCGATTTTTTCTTCGACAAGACTTCCCAAATAATTACCGCAAGCAAAACCGAAGGCATAAGCTACTATTTTTAAAGGATCTTCCATGATATTGTCCAGAACCGTACTGACAAGGACTACCCAAATAGAAACTTCAAAAAATGCTATAATCGCACCGATCTTACGTTCTCCTTTTGTTATGAGCACCATTCTTATGGTAGCAAGGGATACTTCAAAAATCTTTGCAATTACAATAAGCAAGTACATCATCGTCTTCACCTTCTTTGTCCATTGGTTTTATCAAGACTATTGTATCAATTAAATTTGAATTTGTAAAAGCAATTACAATGATTTAATTTAACTGACTTTTTGAAGGTCAATATGGTATATTATAATTAATATTTTACAATCAAAGAGGACAAAAACATGCTTAGAGATATTGAAAACATTATTGGTTCATATAAAGCGAACTCAACTGGTGTCAAAAAACAGTCATCTGTATTAATGCCGCTTATTCTACACAATAAAACTTGGCATCTATTATTTGAAAGACGTGCGCTTACACTCAATTCTCAACCGGGCGAAATTTGTTTTCCAGGAGGAATCATTGAAAAGGATGAGCATCCCAAAGTTGCTGCTATTAGAGAAACCTGTGAAGAACTCAATCTCTCTGAAGAACAAATCCGCTTGATTGGTCAAATCGATTCGGTGATGACCAGTTTTGACATGCTGATTCATTGCTATGTTGGTGTTCTTGAAATTGAGTTTTTTCAAATAAACCATTCGATCAGTGAAGTTGACGAATTGATTTTAGTTCCACTGGATTATTTTCTGAGTGTACAACCGGAAACCTACAAGATTTCCTCCAAATTTGATTTGGACATCGATTTTCCATTTGAGGCAATCCCAAATGGAAAAAACTATAATTTCAAGAATACACATTATCCGATTGTATTTTACAATTATGAATCCATTACCATCTGGGGATTGACTGCTCGCATGATCCTCAACCTGATTGATCTGCTCAAAGGCAAAAATTAAAATGGACCCTCACTAAATTTATTGATAGTGAAAGTCCATTCATCTGGTTTCGGCACGTAAGTTTTTCTTATATTCAATTGTCATACGAAATTCAACTGCGATAAGCATTCCTCCTAACAGAACATTTTTAACAATTAGAAAAGAACCTTACAATTTTTTTGCATGGTGTTGCGCTTTCATTTTATGAGTCTCAAACCCATATATGACGTCCCGATCAACCAATCTATAAAAAAACCTTTCGGTTTATTTATATTCATATCTTACCCAGTCCAGTGTAAAAATAAACATTTTTTTGCATTTGTTTGTGTTATAATAACAATATAATAGTTATGGGGTGAAAACATGGAACTGAAAAAAATACTGTTGCCCGCCCACTCGATTGAAATCTCTGTGGAAGAAAAAGATGAGAGCGGAAACTCTAACGTCAAATTGCTGAAAACCGTCGTTGAAACAGGTTATGAAGATGGAAACTTTCGTGTGGTCGCACCGATTCTACACGGATATATCTATAATTTTCATCCTGGAGATCTGATTGATGTGCTCTTCTTGTTAAAGGATGAGAACAAAGGCATCTTTACCATTTCATGCAGAGTTACAGAACGATCATTTGAAGACGATTTATCAATCATTTCTTTGGCTGTTTTATCAGAACCCAAAAAAATCCAAAGGCGACAAGCCTTCAGAGTCAATATCTTCAACACTTATGTTTTTAAGTATCGGGGCAGCGAAAGGGTGCTGGTTTCCAAAGATATCAGTTCCACAGGCATGCTTGCACTGACGAATTCATATATGAAACCCTCGGATACCTTCGAACTTCTATTCGACGCCAACATTTCCGGATCCGATCATGAGAACAGTCCGGATAAAATATTCAGAATCAAATGCAGGGTTTTGGAAAGTACTGCCGAACCTGAAATCAGACGATATTCCAATCGAATCAGGTTTGAAGGCATGTCTCCCACAGAATCAAAATATCTGCTTCAATACCTTTACGCGAAACAGACTGAAATTATTCAAAGCATGCCGGAATATGAGAACTACCTCGACAAACTTTTCAGTGACAAATCTTCTGATCGTAGAAAGAATATGGATCGCATTCAAAAAAGGGTTCATATAATCGGCTTTTTAAATTTGTTTATCATTTTTTTGGCATTCGTGTTTCTCTTGTTCGCCCAACCTGCCCCCATCTACGGTCTCGATCGTTTTTTTGATTATTATCGACCCAAAGTATGGAACATAGGATATCTAAGAGCCGCCCTTGGCAGCGCCTCACTTGCCGTACTGATGGGATTGGCTGGTATTATGATGAATGCGACGCGACTCAAAAGAAAAAATGACACCTTGAATTCAGGTATCATAGTATCACTTATATTGGGCATTGTCATTATAGGATTCATGTTGTATTTCATTGTAGTGAATGATCTTATAATTTTTTAGAGCCTTGTGAGACGTTACGTCTTGCAAGGTTTTTTTCTATGCCGTTGAGAACACTTCTTTTATTCTTGATCCACATGGGAGCGATAACCGCATCATGGGCTCCGTCACCTGTCATTCTATGGATGACGATCGATTCATCCAAGACCTCTATGGCATCTGTGACCCACTCGATATAGTCCTCCAAATCAAGCAAATCAAAACAACGGTTTATATAATCTTGTTCAAGTGCAGTGTCCTTTAAAACATTGAGCATATGAAGTTTAACACCAAAAGGCTTTAAATTTGAAATGTATTCCACGGATGCTATAAAATCGTCATGGGTTTCATCTGGAAGACCCACTATGAGATGGACGACAACAGGAATATCTGCACTCTTCAATCTCATGAATGTTTGGTGAAATTGATCAAGTGTATAATGGGTCTTGAGCCAATTCATACTTTTTTCATGTATGCTTTGAAGACCCAGTTCCACCCACAAAACGCCATTTTGCCTATATTTTTTCAAAAGTTCAATTTTTTCATCATCCAAGCAATCAGGCCTGGTCGCTATTGCCAATCCTTCAATACCATCAAAGGCAAGGGCTTCATCATAAAGTTTTGATAAAACGTCCACATTGGCATAGGTGTTGGTGAAATTTTGAAAATACGCAATATATCCTGTGGACTTCCATTTATCAGCCAACAATTTCTTTTGACTTTCAATCTGACTGTGAATGGAATAAGTATGATTAGGGTCACAATTTTCTCCCACAACACCTGCGAATTCTCCTGAACCCTTCTCACTGCAAAATATGCATCCTGAACTGGCTAATGTCCCATCTCTGTTGGGACATGTAAATCCTGCATCAATTGCCAACTTGACCATTTTTTTACCATATTGGTTTTTAAAATAGTCACCAAGTGCATTGTATCTCTTAATCATCTGCCCTCACACCCTAATATTTCTATACTCCGATTCAAAATACCAGTAAAATAGGCCAATGTCAATCCGTAATTGGTTATTGGAACAAATTGCAGAGAAGATTTACGAATTCTGCTTTCCATCGTTTTTCGGTTGACCATGCATGCACCGCAATGTATGATCAAATCATATTGATCCAATTGAACGGGAAAATCCTGTCCCATTGAAAATTCAATCTGAATGTCTTCAGAAATATTTTTTTTGATCAAACTGGGAATTTTGACCCTTCCTATATCTTCATGTGAATGATTGTGGGTACAACTTTCAGAGATTAAAATTTTTGATTTGCCATCCATTCTCTCAAATGCTCTTATACCTTCCAGCAAAGAATGAATATCCCCCTTTTGTCTGGCCAGCAAAATTGAAAAACTCGTCAATTTGATACTTCGTGGCACCAATGCACTCACTGCTGCGAAAGCTTGAGAATCCGTTATGACGAGATCGATTCGAGGCAGTTCAGCAAGAGTTTGCTCAAGTTCGGTATCTCTCACGACATGGCATTTGATGCCATGATCCAAACAATCTCTGATCACTTGTACCTGCGGCAAAATAATTCTTCCTTTGGGTGCTTCTGAATCAATGGGCACCACAAGGACCACAGTACTGCCATAAGATAATAGATCACCAACGAGAGGCATATCTTCTTCCAGTTTTTCAAGTCTTGATTGTATGTCATCAATCAAACCATAAACACTGTCCTGATTTTTTGTGGATACATACGTGACTTCATTGAGGTTGGAATCGATTTCCATTTTTTCAGATTGTCCGAGCAGCTCCATTTTGTTGACAACAATCATATGTGGTATATTGAAGCGTTTGAACAACTTTGCCGTTTCCTTATAACCACAATAATCTGGCGAGGTTCCATCCACAAGGTAAATAGCGAAATCTGTTCGATCCATCATCTGTTTTGTCTTCTCGATTCGTAGTGAACCCAGTGAACCAATATCATCAAGTCCTGCGGTATCCAGCCATACGACTGGACCAAAAGGAATCAATTCCATTGCTTTTAAAACCGGATCTGTCGTCGTTCCGCTCGTATCTGATACAATTGAAATCTCTTGTCCGATAATTGCATTGAACAGCGAGGATTTTCCTGCATTTCTATTGCCATAAATACCGATGTGGACCCTGTTTGAATTTGGAGTTTTATTCATATCGTTCTCCTATAGGTAAATGTCTCTTTTTCCGTCAGTCAAATCCGATAATCCTTGGATGACTTTCAATTTGATGTCATCTCTTTGAATTTTCTCAATTTGGCTATCGATAAATCCATCCACCGTTGCCCTCAATTCATCATCCCCATAATCCAGTGCGTATTCCTTAAGTGTCATCAAGGCATTGGGTTGACAAACATGCTGAATCGCTCCAGTTTTTGCGAGACTCATAAATCGATCTCCGGTACGGCCCATTCGATAGCAGGAGGTGCAATGGCTTGGAATGAATCCATCATTGATCAGTCCTTTGATCACTTCAAGTGGAGAACGCTCATCCGATATGGTAAATTGCTTGATTTCTTCTTCCATATCTTTCTCTTTGTACCCGCCTACACCTGTACATGAACCCGCGCTGAGTTGTGAGACTCCATGGTGCAGTAACTCATTACGGATTTCCTTCGTTTCACGTGTGGACAATATAATGCCTGTAAAAGGGACCGCAATTCTAAGAATAGCCACAATTTTTTTGAATGTATCATCATCGATCAAGTAATCATAGTCTTTAAGTTCCATGCCTTCCGCTTTTTTTAAGCGAGGTACTGAAATTGTATGGAAACCGACGCCATGATTCGATTCCAAATGGGCATTGTGCATCATTAATGCCAACACTTCGAAACGATAATCGGATAATCCGAAAAGCACCCCCGCGCCCACATCATCAACGCCGGCTTGCATCGCTCTGTCAAAAGCTGTGAGGTGGTACTCATAATCGCCTTTTAGCGATTTTGGATGCATGATCTCATAGGTCGGTTTATGATAGGTTTCTTGGAACAATATATAAGTACCAATATCAGCGGCTTTCAATTTCGCATAATTCTCAATGGTTGTTGAAGCTATATTGACATTTACTCGTCTGATATTGCTGTTTTCAGATACTTCATCGTAGATGATTCGAAGTGTGTCGACGATATAATCGATATCACAGTTCACCGGATCTTCTCCAGCTTCAAGTGCGATGCGTTTATGTCCCATACTTTCAAGGATTCTCACTTCTTCGCGAATTTCAGGCTCAGTAAGCTTTCTTCTGGCAAATGTATTGTCACGTTTGTATCCGCAATAGACGCAATTGTTCACACAAAAATTGCTGACATAAAGCGGTGCGAATAATACGACTCTATTGCCATAGATGGATTGCTTGATTTCAGCCGCCAAATTATAAATCATTTTCAGTTGATCCTGGCTTGTAGCCTGAAGCATGATTGCTATATCCTCATAAGAAAGCCCATTTCTGAGTTTTGCTTTCTCTATCACCGTTGCAATTTGAGTTTCAGTAACCACCTTAGTTTTTGTTAATATTTCCCCAATTAAATCATGATCGATAAAATTAGCTTCCTTATAGTTGTGATCTCCATACTTTGGCATAAAATCCTCCATTAATTTTTATTCGTTTATTGTCTTTTTTGATACAGATGTCTTCACCAAAACGCTTTGCAAATTACCGAGTTTACCCGTCAATCCATTGATTTGATCCATCGTTCCAATCACAATTATTGTTATGACCGATACACCATATTGATCGAACGGTATGCCTGTGCGGCCTTTTACAATTCCCTTGAACTCAGAGATGATTTGATTAAACTGACTTTGCACCAATTGCGGTTCTTCGAGAATCGCACTTATAACAGCAATTTTCTTATCCATGATTACCTCCATAAAAAAAGCCTTCTCTATGAGAAGGCAGCATAATAAAATCATAAACATCCATTGTTTACGAATGATTTGCTTACTTCCTTTCAAATCAGATCGCTCTTTTTTGTTAGGTGGTAAAGATCACTGTTTGTTAATATATTATCAATTCGGCGCGTCAGTGTCAAGTATTATTTTAGACACTGCATAAAGCTATAATGAATCTTTCATTTTTTCATAATCCAGTATTTTAAAGGATGATTTATGAAAATCAATCAGTCCCTCTTCCTTCATTTTGCTAAGCTCCCTTGATACGGAAGGTCTGGCAACATTGAAAAAATCCGCCAGTTCGTCACGGTTCATGGTCAGTGTGAAAATGTTTTTTTCAGTAATTTTATGCTGCTCAAGGAAAAAGGCACAGAGCTTTCCTCTGAGACTTCTTATAGACAAATACTCCACTTTCCGGTTCAGCATCAATGCTTTTTTGGACATGATCTTCAGTAAATTCTCTATGAGTTGCCTATGACTGTCGCACATCTTGTTGCACATGGAAATCACTTTTTCCGGTGAAACAAAAATGACCGTGCAATCGGCTTGTGCTGAAACAGTAGCCGGCCATACTTTCTTTTCCGAAAAACTGACCATTTCGCCAAACATATCTCCTTTTTTAAGCACCGTCATGACAGTTCGATCTCCGGCCATACTTTCTTTGGCGATCAGCACTTCACCTTCAACGACAATTCCTATGCCTTGAAACGGGTCATGACTGTTCACAATTGTCTCTGATTTGGAATATTTCAATATTCTGGGATTCAGACAATGCAACATTTTTTGGAGTTCATGGTGCTCTATATTTTTAAACATAGGTGTAGATTCAAGTATTGAAATGACATTGCTTTCTATCCGAGTAATCATTTTGAGTTACCTCTGTTTCATATGATACTATTATTATACACGAAAAAAAGATTGCCTTCAAAGAATTCAAATTCTCTGAAGGCAATCTTAAAAGTTTGTTCACATTATGCTTTTGTTTTGTCCAATTTTTCCATTGTGATTCCAGTGAAACCATAGAATATGGAAACAAGTGGATTGGTAAGATTTAAAATGCTGTATGGGATATAAGTCCATGGTGCCAAACCTAATGTGGCGATCATGAACGCACCGCAAGTATTCCATGGAATAAGTGGCGACGTAAGAGTACCTGAATCTTCAAGAACCCTCGAGAGGTTTTTAGGATGCAGATTTCTTTCAGCATACGCATCTTTGAACATTCTGCCAGGAATAACGATAGCAAGATACTGGTCACCGGCAATGATGTTCATACCGAATGCAGTAAGAATTGTTGCGACAACCAATAATCCTGTAGTTTTAGCAATTTTAAGGATTTCGGAAGCAAGTGCATGAAGCATACCTGTTTTTTCCATTACACCACCGAAAATCATAGCGCAAAGAATCAAAGAAATAGTCCACATCATACTGTCAAGTCCGCCTCTTGAAAGAAGATCGTCAACACTGCCAACACCTGTGTCAGCAGCAAAACCATAGTGAAGTGCATCTACAACATCGCCAATAGCTGAACCTTGAACCATCATAGCAGCGATACCACCTAAGATTGCTCCACCGAACAATCCAGGAATAGCTGGAACTTTCATAACAACAATTCCGATTACGATTACTGGAACGAGTAAAAGTAATGGGCTGAGAGTGAATGTCGCTTCAAGGGCACCATTCATTTCATTGATCAATGTCAAATCCAGTACGTTTCCTGAGTATCTCATTCCTAGGAAAAGGAAGAAAATAATCGAGATAATGTACGAAGGACCTGTAGTGAAAATCATGTGTTTGATATGCTCGAACAAAGTTGCGCCCGCCATAGCTGGTGCGAGGTTCGTCGTATCGGAAAGCGGTGACATCTTATCACCAAAATAAGCTCCAGAAATGATGGCACCACCAATCATCGGAGAAGGAATTCCAAGACCCATACCGACACCCATAAGTGCGATACCAACCGTTCCAGCTGTTGTCCATGAAGAACCAGTCGCCAATGAGACGATAGAACACATTAAGAGTGTAGCCGCTAAAAATATCTTAGGTGATAGAATTTGCAATCCGTAGTAAATCATGGTCGGAACGATACCAGACAACATCCAAGTACCAATAACCATACCGATGATCATCAAGATAATGATTGCTCCCATTGACATTTTGATAGTATCTACGATACCTTCTTCAATTTCCGCCCAGGTCATTTTCAAAACGAACATTCCAATCAACGCAGCGAATATCGCTGAAGTAAATAATGGAATATGCGGATCCGCACCTAAGAATCTCAATGAGACCGCTAAAGTAGTTATCAAGAATAATACTGGAATGAGTGCAATCCATGGTGAAACTTTTCTTGTTTCCATAAATTTGTGCCCCCCTATAAATTTTTTGAACGCCTCTTTTTTTAAACGTTCGATGTGTTAATTATAGGTAATGACTACAGAAAAATTCTTAATAAATCAAAATAATACAAATATATTTCCATAAAGTTATTTTTTTATTACATTTCTTCTGCAATCAGCAGCAAATTGTCCAAAAACTTTTTGATATTGATCTTGCCACCGCTTGTTTTCTTGCCTCTAACACATTCCATCTCCAGTCTGACCTGGTCAAAATCGAATAGTGTGTTCGAGTAATTGACGAACGTTTCATTCAAATAATCCTCAATACCCAGATTTGCGACGTTTGAAAGCCCTTTGTTGATTGTCCTCCTAATTCTCTGTTCCATCGCCTTTGGATTATCTGAAAGTTCACTAGTAAGGTCCATCAACCTAAGATGATTGTTGGATGAGCCATTATTTTTCATGTAATTGCAAATTTTGATGATTTCATCGCAACCGGATTCACCAAGTATACCCAGTTTGGAAAAGATCATCTTGTACTTCTTGTCGTCTTCAGAATGCTCGTGAAACCTTATTTCTTGCTTAATAGAAAGAAGTCCATCATCCGTCAGAAACACTTTTTTTATTCTATTCAGACTGTTTTCCATTTTAATCTGATTGCCGATATTTCGGATCACTTGAGTCAACTCTTTCTTGTTGACGGGTTTGCTGATGAAAAATGTGATTCCCTTTTCATAGGCATCTCCAACAATCTTCTTTGACGATACTTGAGAAATCATTATACTTTTTGTACCTGGGCTTCTAATCAAAAGCCTCTCCACAAAAGTTATGCCATCGAGATCCGGCATAAGCAAATCCACCAGAACCAAATCGGGTTTCAATAAACAAACCTCTTCAAGAGCATTGAGACTATTCGAACTCATTCCGACAATTTCTCCCAAAGTGTTGTCCAGAATTATTTCTTCTATCATTTTGATGACTGTCGAATCATCATCCACTAAATAGAGTTTCATAAAAATCACCTCATAAACTGTTTTTTGGTATCATGACGATAAATTCAGTACCGGTACCGGTTTCGGATTTGACTTCGATGCTTCCACCGAAGTAATTTTCAACGATATCCTTTACCAGTGTAAGTCCTATGCCTCTATTTGAATTGCCTGTGATTTCGTCGTATTTTGTCGAATATCCAGGATTGAATATATAATTTAATTTTTCTTTAGATATCCCTCTACCGGAATCTTTTACATGAAAAAAGTGATGTTCGGAATCCGAAATGTGCATAAAATGAACTTGTCCGTCATATTCAATGGACTCAATGGCATTGACAATCAGGTTTCTAAGCACCGACATCAGCATGCTGTGCTCATGAACCATCGAAGCATCCTCCACTTCAAAATGAAGTTCAATCGGCATTTGGTTCTTGACGAGATTTCTTTGTGTGGACAAATAGATCATTTTTGATATATCGGAAAGAGAAACGTGATCAAAGGGCTTCTCCTTGTTGATGATGTCGTCGATGCCTTCAACCGCTCTGAAATAGTTCTTCTTGATTTCATGCACATTCTTGGCGATGCTGAGCGCTTTGTTTCTCTTTTCATTCGGTTCGAGAATGTCGTATTCCCTATATAGACTGAATGATTCGTCCATGACTTGCTCAACATAATCCATGTTGTTTTTGAGAAAATAAATCTCCCCCCGCAATTCGGAGATCAAATCCATTTGCATTCGATAACGTTCATCGTGTTCTTCTTTCCTGAGAAAAGAATTGTAATAATTGAGCGCGCTGATCAGGAAAACAGCCACAGTAGCTCTGATGACAGCGACTGCAAGCAATGTCGCCATAACACTGTTCGAAAAATACTCCTCAATTCCAAATCGGGAAATAAATTCTGCGGCATTTCCAAAAAAATCTCCTGCCATAGCGGCAAAAAACAAGACATAGAGTGTCTGTTTGTCATTTTTATAGAACAAAAAATAAAAGATTGTGCCATAAATCAAGTCGAAATAAAGAAAATTCAAATCCGCACTGAAAGCATTCTGAAAACTGCCATAATAATAATAGCCTGTAATTGTCCTGAATGCGAGCCCAATGATCGCTATATGGACCCCTGTGATGACAGGATGCAAACGTCTGTCCATGAAATAATAGATCGGTAAGATCACCACAGCCAAATTGATGGTGTAATCAAATGGAAATATTTTCAGATAAAATCCCGCCAAGATGGCATCCACAAATGCAATCAGAATCATTTTACGTTCCTGCATTCCATTCATATTATACTTAATTCGTTCCATCAGTTCTCCGATCTTTCAAAAAAGCTCACAATACCTGCATATTCTTCAAGTGCTTTCTCGCCTTGCTCTGTGATCTGATAAGTTCCTCTTGAAACTCGCTTATACCATTTGAAAAAGTTCTGATTCAACAGACTTGTGGTTTTCGTGCAACTAGGGAATAGGTTTCTGATTTCCTTGGTGGTGAGTATTCCATTTTGTTTCAACAACCATGTGATTTTAAGACACTCTTCCCTGTAACCAGTCATTATCTTGGTCTTCGTGGATCCGCCGTTGTTATAATCACCAGACCTTCTATGAAACTCCTTGATCAACCTTCCTTTAGCTTTCTTCGCACTATTTATGCTTTTGCTTCTATCAAAAGGTGCCGCTTCAAGTATTACATATATTTCTGGTTCAATCGCTCTGAAATTGATTGTCAAAAGTCCGATTTCCAGTCTTCGGAGAGTGTTTAACGTATCTTGAAACCTTTTGGAATCATATGTTTTAAAATCATGTTCCACAGCAATGTAAGTGAAATCTGCGATTTTTTGCCTTAAAACAGCCTGATTGATGACTTCGAGGTTCAGTTTTTTCTTGAGTTCCACAGCAATTATACTGCCACAATCCATCATCCCCACTACATCCAGATCATGAATTTCCGCCTTGACTGTGCAGCCATTTGATTCCAACCATATTTTAACGGGTTTATATAGGTCTGTCTCTTTAATGCTGTGCATTACCCACCTCATACTGTTTAGTACTTTAATTCTATTAGATTTCAGAGCTTCTGTCCACGAAAAAAGACATAATAAATCCATTGCGGATCATTATGTCTCCAGTATTACAATACAGTCACTCGGTCAAGTGAATAGGCTTCATATATTTTATCGTGCATAATCTTTTCAATGATTTCAATCACCCTATAAGTCTCCTCGAAACCGATATAAAGTGGCACAGGTGCCAAACGGATGACATTAGGTTCACGGTAATCCGGAATAACACCAAGATCTCTCAGTGCCAAACTGATTCTATAGGCTTCATCATGCTCAAGTGCGACATGGCCGCCCCGTTTATCGTCCTCTCGCGGATTTCCGACTGAGAATCCATATCCAGAAAGTCTTTCATCAATCAGAAACATCATGTAATTAGTAAGTTCAAGTGATTTTTTTCTAAGTGCCTGAATACCCGCTTCATTAAAATGCTTAAGAGATCCAAGCAGCGGAGCCATGGAAAAGATATTTGGAGTGCCCTGAAGCAGTCCTTCAGCAGTCAAGTCTTGATCAAAAATATGGTCCATTGCAAATTGTGATGAATCCTTGTTGCCAAACCAACCTTTAAGTCCCGTGCTGATTCCGAAATGCTTTTTATTGATATACATTCCCGCAGTTGCACCAGGGCCACCATTCAAATATTTATAGGAACACCAAACTGCGAAATCAGGCTGTATGCTCTTGAAATCATGTGGAACAGCCCCAATGGAATGTGCCAAATCCCACCCGATCAAAATACCTTTTTCATGAGCGGCTTTAGTGATCCGTTTCATATCAAAAAGTTGTGAGCTTCTATAAAGCACACTCGGTAGAAGAATCAAAGCGACATCATCGCCCATGGCTTCTATTACAGCCTCTTCTGAAATGGTTCTACCATCTTCACTCTTGATTTCCACCAGCACATCCTCTTCATGCATTCCCTTTAAGGCAATTATACTCTTTACAGCATAAATATCTGTAGGGAAATTGAGCTCATCCACTATAATCTTATACCTCGATGCATCGGGTTTATAAAAAGTTGCCAAAGCTTGATGGATGTTGGTTGTTATGCTTCCCATAACTGCAATCTCGTCCACATCCGCATTGATCAATGGGGCAATTTGCGCTGCTATCGTTTTAGAGTATTTAAAGTACTTTCCATTCTCAGTTCCCCAGATTTGGATGCCTTCATCTTTCCAAGTCTCATACGCTTCATCCAATGCGACTTTTGCATCTATAGATGAAAGTCCTAATGAGTTGCCATCCATGTAAATCTGATTTTCTTTGATGTCGAACCTTGATTTGTAAGCTCCCAGAACATCTTTGTCGTCCATGTTTTTTGCAAAATTCAAATCAAACTTGTAATCTCTATTCATAGGTTGACCTCCTACATCCGTTTTCTATCATTAAATTCAGTTGTCCGCTTAGTCAATTTAAAGTTCTGAATCACCTTTATTCTCCACCAAATGCTTCCCTGACCATATTTATATCTTGCCATGCCACATTTTCTTAGTACAGCTTGTGAAGATAGGTTGTCCCATTCTGTTTCTGCTTTGATGTATTTGACCAGACCGAGTTCTGGCGTATATTCGATCATTCCCATCAATGCTTCTGTAGCTATTCCTTTGTTCCAATAAAGCTCATCCACATCATAACCTATCTCGACAGTTCTGTTAAAATCGGGGGCCCCTTTGAAACACAGGTTCCCGACAATTGTACGATCCGTCTTAAGGATAATGATCCAAGGGGTCAGCCAAAATCTTAATTCCGGATTTTTGATTATTTTTTTTAGTGCGATATTAAACAAATAACGAAATTCCTTATCTATGGACTCTCTTTGGGATGTAAGATTCATTATTAATTTGAATCCATCAAAATCATCCAGATACAATCTCAGTTCTTCGACATCCAGTGCTATGACTGTCAATCGTTCAGTAGAATACCGATCCGTAAAGACACCTCCTTTTGCAGTAAAAACCTCGCTGCAAGGCGAGGTTCATTATTAAAATGGTGCGAATTCCTGATCTGACCACCAGTCTTTCATGACAGCGTCATATGCTGCTGAAAATTGGTCAAGATGTACCTTTTCCCATTTTGAAAGGACCTTGAAGAGCTGTTTGGCCGCTGCATAAGGAGTGCTTTCACTGGCTTCATCGTAAAATTTCACTGATGCGCGTTCCATTTCAATTCCAATGCCAAATACTGATACTGCAAGATTCGCGTTTTTGATTTGAAGCTTTTCCCATCTGAATATTTCTGGACTTGGTGGATTTTGAAGGTCCGCAAGTGTCGATTGATCTTCAGGGTCGCCACTTAATTTCTTAAATGCGTCTCTCAGCCACTCAATGTGTTTCAATTCTTCATTTGCCAAATTAAGGAATGCGTTTTTTGCTTCCTCTTCATCGGTATTGTGTGCGGCCATCTTGTAGAATTCATAGCCTTCAACTTCGTTCAGTATTGCCTGTTTGAAAATCTCAATGTCTTTTGTAATCATGTTTTCACCCCGTTATTTACTCAATTTTTTAGCGAGGAAATAGAGCGGTCTTACACCGGCTCCAGTTCCACCTTTGGAATAGATTCCTTCTTGCTTTTCTCTAAAGGCTGTTCCCGCTATATCGATATGTACCCAGGGAATATCCTTTACAAACGCTTCAATAAACATTCCTGCGGTAATTGTTCCGGGTGAACCTGCTGAATTCGTCAAATCTGCTTGCTCATGTTTGATCAATGCCTTGTATTCGTCAAATATTGGCATTCTCCATTGATTCTCATCCGCCTTTTTAAAGGCATTTTCAACAATGGAGTAGAATGTGTCGTCATTGGATAAAATAGGGCTGGCATCCACTCCAAGACAGTGAATTGCTGCACCGGTAAGAGTGGCTATATCGAGGATCATATCGACATTTTCATGGTTTTGAATATAAGTTACCGCATCCACAAGAGTCAATCGACCTTCAGCATCAGTGTTACCTATGAATATGCTCTTTCCACCCATGGATGATATGATGTCACCTGGCTTGTAACTGTGGCCTGAGATCATATTCTCACACGCGGCCACAACCGCCGTCACGTTGGTTTTAATTCCCATTTTAGCAATTGCTCCCATGGCGCCGATTACTGCGCTTGCGCCTCCCATATCGTCTTTCATGTTCACCATTCCAGCCGTTGGTTTAATGGATAGTCCACCAGAGTCGTAAGTGAGCCCTTTTCCGACGAGTCCCAATCTTTCATCTGACTTTTCATTGCCATTATATCGCATCACAATCAGTTTTGGGGGCTCAGTCGAACCTTTGGCGACTGATAGGAATGCCTCCATATTCAGTGCAGTTATTTCATTGAGGTTTTTGATCTCAACATCGAATCCGCATGTCTTTCCGTACTCCAACGTCATGTTTGCAAGTTTTGTTGGCGTCAAAGCATTGGCTGGCATATTTGTGAGACTTCTCGCAAACACATTTGACTTTCCAAGGATTTCCCCCTCATCAAGTGCATCTTGATCATATGGCAAACCCTTGAGCAACACCGTTTTGAGTTCATGATTTTTTTTGTCCGACTTATAGTCATCAAACGCATAATCACTCATCACAAGCGTTTCAGACAAAAGTCTGGAAACAAAATTTGGTTCATCATAAATTTCTTTAAGAGATTCCATGTCTAGTCCAAGTGTTTTGATTTTCTTCTTCTTAAGTGCTCTGAAAGCATCTCCGATTTCAGCTCTGAACTTGTTTCTGGTAAAACGCTCAGAATCACCCAATCCGATAAATATCAGTTCTATCCATTCAGTATCATTCATCCATGTCATTGAATAACTCTCATCGATTTTTCCTTGAAAAAGTTCTTTTTCCTTCAATTGCTTGAGCACTTCTCTCAGTCGTTCAGGAACAAGGTTTAAATCAAAGCTTTGACTTATGCCGATTATTGCTCCATCCACTTCGCTCATTTTCCAGTTTTCATCAATTCTCATTTGCATTTTGTTACCTCCAAACTATTTCGAGTCCCTTAATGATATCACATTTTTTTGAGCAAATCATCAAAGATTTCTTCAGAAATATTGGGGTCTGCTTTGCCACTTGTCTCTTTCATCATCAAACCTAGGTAGGCACTTTTGGCTTTGATCTTACCCGATTTATAGTCCTCCACAATTTTGGGATTCGAATCCAGTAATTGAATTGCCATTTTTGTGAGTGCATCCACTGAAGTAATCGGCCACAAATCGTGAATTTCTATGATTTGAGTCGGCATTTCACCAGATTTCATCATAAATTCAAAGACTTTCTTCGCAATCCCCGAGTTGATTTTTCCGGAATCGAGAAGATGGATCAATTCAATCATTTGTTCCACGTTGATTTCAAGGCTTGAATCATCGATGACGACATTGGTGATCAAATTGCCGAAGAGTTCGGCATTTGACACCTTACCAATGGTCTCCATAGTGAAATCTGCAACATTTTTGTTTGAGATGATTTGTTCGGCCAATGAGTATTTTAGACCGAATTTTTTTGTCAAAATGTTCAAGTACTCATCGGGAAGCATTGGCATATCGTCGTTGATACGGTCAACTTCATGTTGATCAAGAATCACAGGCATCAAGTCCGGATCAGGAAAATATCTGTAATCATGTGCATCTTCCTTGGACCTCATAGCAAATGAGGCTTTCTTGGCGGGGTCCCACCTTCTTGTTTCTTGAGTGATCGTTCCACCTTTTTCCAGCACATCGATTTGTCTCTTCATCTCTACTTCAATTGCTTTGGTGACAAAGGCGAATGAGTTCAGATTTTTCATCTCTGTCCTGGTTCCAAGTGTCTGAACGCCTTTTTTTCTGACCGAAAGATTGACGTCGCACCTAAAAGCACCTTCATTCATCTTTCCGGTCGTGATTCCAAGATAAATGACAATCGCCCGCAATTTTTGTAGAAAGGATTTTACTTCATCCGCCGACCTCATATCAGGTTCCGATACAATCTCAATCAGAGGCACTCCACATCTGTTATAGTCAATCAAGGTGCCTTTTGTGTCGTCATGAATCAACTTTCCCGCATCTTCTTCCATATGAATTCTCGTGATTCCGATTCGTTTTAAACCTTCGCCACTTAATACGTCCAAATGGCCATTGATCGCAATTGGATCACTGTTTTGTGAAATTTGAAAAGCTTTGGGCGAATCGGGATAAAAATAGTTTTTCCTGTCCATCTGGCTGTAAAGATTGATTTCGCAGTTTGTGGCCAGTCCAGCTTTTATGGCATATTCCACTACGCTGTCATTCAGGACCGGCAAAGTTCCCGGAAGTCCCATGCACACCGGGCAACAATCCGTGTTGGGTTCACCACCAAATGCAGTACTGCAGCCACAGAATATTTTGGAAGCTGTGCTCAGTTCTACATGGACTTCAACGCCTATCACAGATTCATACTCATCATAAATGCTGATTTTCTTCATAACACGACCTCCTTTTTAGCAAATTCCTTTTCGAATGCCAGCCCAAGCGACAAAATCACTTTCTCTGAAAACGCCTTACCTATGAGTTGCATTCCTATGGGCATCTCATCATCATCGAATCCGCAGTTTGTGCTGAGTGCGGGTAAACCGGCAATGTTGACCGGCACTGTATAGATGTCTCCAAGGTACATCTCGACTGGATTTTTGGAGTGCTCACCGAACTTGTATGCTGTTGTCGGTGCAACTGGAGTCAAAATCACATCAAAGCTTTCGAACAATTTGTCAAACGTTTCCTTGACCATTTGTCTTGCTCTTAAAGCATTCAGATAATACGCGTCATAATAGCCTGAGCTCAAAGCATAGGTACCGAGTAGAATACGACGTTTGACTTCGGTTCCGAATCCGAATCCCCTTGATTGGTTATATAAACTTCCTATGCTGTCAAATCCACTGTGACGATAGCCATACTGGATGCCATCAAATTTCGCCAGATTGGATGATGCTTCAGCTGATGAGAGGAGATAATAGGCCGGCAAAGCATATTCCATGTTTTCAATTTCCACAGGTTCAACTGTGACCCCTATGGACTCAAAGGTTTTTGCAGCCTCTAAAACAGCATCTTTCACCTCTTTTTGAATGCCTTCCCTTAAATAGTTCATCGGCAATGCAACTCTTAGCTTTTCAATGTTTTCACCAATGAGGGCATCTTTATTCTCAACCATCCTTTCAGAACTGGTGCTGTCCATCGGATCATGCCCAGCCAAAGCGGTATAGACAAAGGCGAGGTCTTCGACATTTTTCGCAATAGGTCCAATTTGATCAAGCGATGAGGCAAATGCGATCAAACCGCTCCTTGATATCGTGCCATATGTGGGTTTCAATCCAGATACCCCACAAAAAGCAGCGGGTTGTCTTATCGATCCACCTGTATCCGATCCGAGTGTGTATGCCGCCTCAAAAGCTGCTACAGCAGCCGCAGGACCTCCCGAACTTCCACCCGGAACTCTGCCCATATCCACTGGGTTTCTGGTTTTTTTGAAGTAAGATGTCTCGGTTGAAGCGCCCATGGCGAATTCATCCATATTCAGTTTGCCCAGAATGATGGCATCGTTTGCTCTCAATTTTTTTACGACGTGCGCATCAAATGGCGACATATAGCCTTCAAGCATTTTTGAAGCGCATGTCGTCGGCATATCTGAGGTGCAAATGTTGTCCTTGATAGCCATAGGGATTCCCGAAATGGGTGACAAGATTTGTTTTTTTTGTCTTTTCAAATCAATTGCAATCGCTCTTTCTATCGCCAATACCGGGTCAAAATGCAAATAGGCTCCGATGCTGTCATCTAGCTTCTCTATTTGGTCAACAAAGGCTCTCGTCAATTCCTCACTGGAAATCTCACTGGCACAGAGTTTTTTTGATAATTCACCTATGGACTCATAAATCAATGCTTTCATGACTTTTCACCTTCCTTTTCCACTGTTCTTGGCACATGAATATAATTTTCTATTTTAGATGGTGCGTTCTTCAGCAGAGACTCGACATCCGTAGACTTGACCCACTTGTCTTTTCTTCTGGAGTGGGTCCCGGTCACCACATGTGTCAGCGGTTCATAACCGCTAAGGTCCAAACCGTTCAATTGGTCGGCGAACGCTATGATGTCCGCTAAATCCCTCGAAAAGGATTTGCGTTCTTTTTCTGTAAGTTCAATCCGTGCCAGGTTCGCCACATAATCAATACGTTCCAAAGACTCTTTTTCAACCTTCGGCGATTCCTGTGTTTGAGTCATCAATCCGATGGAAAGCTCTTCAAGTTGCTCAGGGTCTACCTCTGATGGTGAGTCTGTCATCGCACAGGAACCGTCACGCATTTTTGGAAAAGGTATGACCTCTCGAATACTGGCTGATCCGGAGAGCAACATCAAAAGTCGATCGAGGCCAAAAGCGAAACCGCCATGAGGGGGTACGCCATATTCGAATGCATCCATCAGAAATCCAAATCGCGCATCGATGATGACCTGAGTCATTCCTAGAGCTTCAAACATCTTTTGTTGAATTTTGGGGTTGTGTATTCTTATGCTTCCACTGCCGAGTTCCACACCGTTCAGTACTATATCATATGCCTTTGCCCTCATCTCGAGAGGTGCGTCTGTGAACTTGTCAATATCTTCCTCCACTGGCATTGTAAATGGATGATGCATGGCAACCAATCGTTTGGAAGTGGTGTCGTATTCAAACAACGGGAACTCAGTGACCACCACAAAGGCAAATTTGTCTTTGGGTCTCAGATCGAGCATGTCGCCGACATCAAGCCTCAAGTTGCCAAGTACAGATTGCGCTTTTTGAGCGGGTTCAGCACAAAATACTATGAGATCCCCATTTTGTGCATCTGCAGTCTTGATCAACTCCTCCATTTGTTCATCAGTAAAATATTTGGTCAAAACCGATTTGAGTTGTCCGTCAGTTCCAATAGCGATCCAAGCCATACCACTTCCACCATGTTCAAATGCTCTCTTGGTCAGATAATCGATCTGTGAACGGGTGATCTCATCTCCACCCTTTATTGTGAGGGCTTTCACTACAGCTCCATTTGCTATGGCTTTTGTGAAGATTCCAAACTCGCTTTGTGCCACGATTTTTGTCAAATCGACAATTGGCATCTCAAATCTAAGGTCGGGCTTGTCCGTTCCATAGAGAGTCATGGCTTCTTTATAGGTCAATCTCTTGAATGGTTGATCGATTATGATCTGGTGTGATTCTTTGAGCAAATCTTTAAAGAGCTGCTCAAGAAGGCTAATGACATCCTCATCGTCAACAAAAGAGAGTTCCATGTCAACTTGTGTGAATTCAGGCTGCCGATCCGCCCTGAGGTCCTCATCCCGGAAACATTTTGCGACTTGAAAATATTTGTCAATCCCGCCTACCATCAAAAGTTGTTTGTAAATTTGAGGGGATTGTGGCAATGCATAGAATTTTTCCTTTTTGATTCGACTTGGAACCAGAAAATCCCTTGCGCCTTCCGGAGTGCTTTTGGTAAGTATGGGAGTTTCCATTTCAAGGAAGCCTTTATTTAAAAGACTGGTCCTGATGGCTTGGGTGACCTTTTGTCTCATCTTTAGGTTTTCAAGGACTTTAGGGTTACGCATGTCCAAATATCTATATTTTAGCCTGAGATCTTCTCTGACGTTCATGGATTCTTCAATTCCGAATGGTGTATTTTTGGATTCTGAGTAAATCACGAGCGAACTTGCTCTCACATCGATATCTCCGGTCGGAATGCTGAGGTTGATTGTATCAGGACTTCTCTTTTCGACAATCCCTTTGACTGCGATGACGTATTCATTTCTAAATTTCTCAGCGAGTATGAAATCATGCGCGCTCAATTTTGAAGCGTCGATCACCACTTGACAGATGCCTTCACGATCACGAAGATCAATGAAAATAACACCTCCCAAATCTCGTCTTCTTTGAACCCAACCCATGATGACGACTTCCTTCTCTAATTCATCTTTGGTCAACAGACCACAATAATGTGTTCGTTTCATTCTAACGCCTCCCCTTTTATGGCAATAAAAAAAGCTCTCATCCCTATATATAATAGGGACGAAAGCTTATGTTCCGCGGTACCACCCAGTTTGATCCTAAGATCCACTTTGAATCGATACGGACAATGAAATTGTCGATATCTACTGGCTGTAACGTGCCAGACACGTCTAATCCTACTCACTTTCGCTTCGGTTAGCAACTCGGAGATGTTTTTCATCTTTAACTCTGTACCAATCTTCCACCGTCATTGGCTCGCTGTAACTTTGTACCAGATTACTCTTCTCTTCATCGTCTTTTGTTATTGTTCTCGATTATAGACGTCATTTGGACGTCTGTCAAGCCCTATTTGAAAATTATTTCAAATTTTTCCACAAACCTAGCCGGATGATAGGACATTTTGGATTTCCTGAGTCCTTCAATTCCAAGGTCTTGCTCTCTGTTGATCCACAGAAGCGCATCGTTATAGGCCATACTATAAAATTCGTAACCAAGCATTTGATAAATACCAGGAAAATCAGCGTTTGCCTTCTCGACATGAATCAGCAACATATTTCCAGATACGATTTCGCCGAGTATGAACCCTTGAAGCTCTTCCTCGATAAACAAAAGTCCCATCAATAGATGGTCCACTGAAGATTTTTCCAAATATTGCATAACACCGTCAAATTCGTACTGCAAGTTGCTGTCGTTATCGCAATCCCGTTCCACACACCATTTTTCCATCAATTGCTTGACCAGTTCGAAATCGTTGGATTCATAAGGTCTGAAATAATAGTTTTCAACAGTTTTAATAAACTTGTTCACTTGATTTTTTTTCTTGTGGTATTTGTTGCCCGCAAGTGTTCTCATAGGCTCATAATCGTAAATATAATCAGATTCATCCCTGCTTGAGATCACTTCGATTTCAAAATCACTTGTTTGCTCCAAAAGCTTTACGAAGGCTTCACTCGACTTTTTGATCACCAGTGGGATTCCACATGTTTCTAAAGTTTTTTTCAAAGATTTTAACACTTCACACACTCGACCGCCATCATCATAAGCGCCAACGGGACTACTGAAATACATGCGGTCAGGTTCGATATTCACAATGAAAACATAAGAGTCCATGATAAAAAAGTAAAAGTTGTACTTGTTTGTCCATAGGAGCACATTGGTGAGCGATGTATCGGAAATTTCACTATCAAACACCTCATAATAAGGTCTGAGCAAAGATTGGCTTAATAGTGTGACCTTGTTCATTTTGAGTATTTGCTTGGCTTGTTCTATCTGATTTTTTGACAGCCTCATTTTTTCATGCATTTGTTCCCCTTTTCATTATTGTTTCAATAGCCTCGACTGTTTTTGGTATGCCAAGGGATAAGACTTCATTTCCATTTTCAGTGACCAAAACATCTTCTTCAATTCTGATGCCAATGCTTTCATCCTCAATATAAAGACCAGGTTCAACAGTAAGCACCATTCCAGGCTTAAGTTCTGTATTCCTGAGACCCAAATCGTGCACATCCAGTCCAAGATGATGGCTGACACCATGGTAGTAATACTTTGTAAGTTCACTCTCATCGGCAATCAATCCAATAGTGATGAGTTCTTCAGTCAATGTTTTTTTACATATAGTGTTTAATTCCTCAAAATGCATTCCAGGTTTGATTGCTTCAATTACAGCTTCTTGAGCTTTGAGTACGATGTTATATAACGTCTTTTGACGCTCAGAAAATTTTCCGCTGACAGGATATGTTCTCGTGATGTCCGCCGCATATTCGTTATACTGCGCTCCGAGATCAAGCAAGACCAAATCCCCGTCGTTCAAGACTTTGTCATTCTCGACATAGTGCAAAATGACAGCGTCCTTTCCTGATGCCGCAATGGTTGGAAATGAGTTGCCGTCCGCTCCATTCATTCTGATGGCATGTGAAAACGTCGCCTCAAGTTGATATTCGAACATCCCCGGTTTGAGCACCGCCAGAATGGCATCCAGGCCTACTTGTGTCAACTCGACCGCATGTTTGATCTGTTGAATTTCGTAATCATCTTTGATCATTCTCAGGTCAACTTCAATCTGGTGCAACGTCTTTATACCTATCTGTGGATATCGATTTTTGAAATCAGAGGAAAACTCGTCTGTGACACTATATTTCTCATCCCAATCCAGTCGTTCAAGATCAAGATTCAAATTACTGATTCTACCCAACTGGATCCATTTGTTCAATGAACTGTGAAAAGTATCGATGTATTGGATTTCCTCAATCCCAGAGATTTCTTTTGCCACCTCTTTTGTCATTTTTCTACCGATCCATTTTTCTATATCATAATCGGGTTTTTCTATGAACAATGTGGTTTCCAAACCCTTTTCAGTCTTTAATAGGGTCCATATGAAATGTTCACTGGTACATCCTGTGAAATAGAAAAAATTCTTGTTTGGCATAAACGAATAATGGGCATCCGCTGTGCTTTTGGGTGCCTTTCCAGAAAATAAAATCGCCAAATCGCCTACATCCATGCGGGCACCAAGTTTATTGCGATTGTTTTGAAAAAAAGTGTTCATAGTGATTGCCTCCCACTTGCATTAGTTGATATCATTTTATCATATCTGCTTTAACCTTTATACAGCATCCTGTTGTAGGTATGGACAAATCCAAGTTTTTCGTATAACTTTTTAGCGCCTTTGTTGTCCAGGTCCACATGCAGTGATAGATTTCCATCAGTGAGCTCAATCGCCTTTTGCATAAGTTCGGTTCCAAGTCCTCTGCCCTTGCTCGTGGATCTTGTTCCTATATAAGCCAGATGATATGTCGGAATGAATCTTTCAAATCCCAGATTGACGACGATACAAACGCCCTCATACTCCCCGTTTCTCGAAGCAAGTAATATAAATCCGCGATCGTTGGCGTTATCAATGGCATCCTCAGTCTCTCCGAATGAGTCCGCATATTGTGCCAACCACTCTCTGGTATATGCGACAAGTTGCTTCTTGGACACATCATCAAAATCATTCAAGTTATCTATTTTGACTTCGGTTTTTGCATCTTTTAAAATGATGACGTGAACACCTTTCTCGACAAGACCGTTTTTAGCACTTTGATAAAACGCACCAAAAGCAAGTGATTCCGTTGATTTAAGTTTGAGATGCACTTGGCTGCGCAACAATCTGGTCGCTTCTTTCAAACATTCCTCGCCCACATTGATTTCAGTATCGGCTTCATACTGATGATTTCCTTTGACGGATTGCGCAGTGAATAGAGCAGGTGGAAATGGAATTTTCCCCTCGATCCAATGCTTGTATATGCTCCATCTGGCCGTTTCCACATTGAAACCTGAGCCACCTTGAATATAAATGTTGTCCACTTTGCTATGCAATCTTTGCAGAATTTCAGTCATAATTTCATCGGTTGTGATTTCAGCGAAAATTCCAGTGGTCATACCCTCATAAGCCAAATAAGCTTTTGACTCTTCAGAAATTCTCCTGAGCAATTCATAGGGTGGCACTGTATATTCTTCTCTGAAATCCAAATAATTTTCTTTACCTAACTTTGGAATTTTCCACTTCTCGTTCTTGAAAATTGGAATAATAGGTTTCAATTCCGCCAATTCGACATAATACTTCAAGATAGCTGTAAAATTTTGTGACCCCATGATGAGGACTTCTTTTGCGCCCTGACTTTCAGCTTCCATGACAATCATTTCCGATACACGGTCCAATATATGACCTTGTGGATTGGCGCCCTCGAGCTTTATGTAAATTTCACCCACATCAAATAATTGCTCTAATTTTCTCGCCCTGAATAAAGGCGTTTTTCCGCTTCTTCTCAAATCTTGCTCCTTTCTAAAACAAAAGCATCTCAACAATTGTTGAAATGCTCCACTGGTTAACTACTGACCATATTATAACATTTTTGGGCGCAAGCGTCAAATCCGGAAAAGCTCACGCTTTGGTTACCTTTAACAAAAATGTCTTTGGTATGCCTTGATCAAAAACTTCTGAGGACTGGTTCGGAAGTTCTTCAAGTTTTGTGATGACAAGACCGGATTCTGCCGCAGCGGTCACGATTTCACCTAAAGTCCATCTTCTTAAAAAGACTTTTTCAACTTCATTACCTTCGATAAATTTGCCATATGCCACATCATGTTCGATCAGTTCCTCGCTGAAATAGTCTCCATCCACTTTGTGTTTTCTCACTTTGGCTGTAGATCCCCTTGAAGAGATCAATTTGGTGCTGATTGGATGAAAGTCTTTTATGATTGCCGTCCCTCCACGAGTCATAAGGTCATAAATCAATTTGAAGAATGGCATCAAATCTGAAAAGTAATGCAGAATTCCCATCTCGGCGAATACCAACTCAAACTGTTCCCGAAATTCGTCGACCTCTAGCCTCAAAACATCCGAGACAATGTATCTTATACTCACATCGCAAGCCTCCGCAAGTTCAAGCGCATATCTTTCGTTGCCCTCCGAATAGTCGACAACGGTGACGTTTGCACCGAGCATCGCCAATGCGACTGCTTTGTTGCCGTTTGACCCCATCAGATTCATGATTTTTATATCCGAAAAATCCGTTGGGTTGTCTATAAGTCCTCTGATCAAATGCCCGGGGTCCTTCTTGATTTTTATTGCATATGTTTCCGGAGTTCCAAATCTGGAAACCCATGCATTATAACTTTCTTTGTTCCATGCGTCTTTGTTTTGGTTTGTTTTTTCCATTTTGCCCTCACCTATAAATTATAATTATATATTATATCATTTATTTTAAGATTTTCCGGATTTATTGACTTTAGTGTGAAATAAAGGTATAATTTTAGGGTTGTCGTTGTATCTTTACAACTCATATGATCGGATTAATATAGAAGGATGAATCAAATGTCAGAAATGAAAAAAATCATTGCAAGCGAAGTGCAGAAGCGAAGAACTTTTGCAATTATTTCTCACCCGGATGCAGGCAAGACCACGCTCACTGAGAAATTGCTGCTTTATGGAGGTGCCATTCGTGAAGCCGGCACAGTCAAATCCAGAAAATCACAAAAACATGCTGTATCAGACTGGATGGAAATCGAAAAACAAAGAGGTATTTCAGTGACCTCCAGTGTGCTTCAATTTAATTATAGCGGCTATTGCATCAATATTTTGGATACACCTGGACACCAGGATTTCAGTGAGGACACCTATCGTACATTGATGGCAGCCGACAGTGCGGTCATGGTCGTTGACAGTTCGAAAGGTGTTGAGGCTCAAACGAAAAAATTGTTCAAAGTGTGTAAAATGCGAGGCATTCCAATTTTTACATTCATCAACAAGCTTGATCGAGAGGGTCAAGATCCATACGAACTTCTTGAAGATATTGAAAACAACCTTGGAATCCGTTCGTATCCAATGAACTGGCCAATCGGTATGGGAAAACACTTCAAAGGTGTTTACGACCGGTCATTAGATCAAATCGAACTCTTCACCGAGGGCAACCATGGGCAATCCAAACTCAGCACAGTCACCGGAGATATCAATGACCCCAAATTCAAGTCACTTCTCAGTTCTGACCTGCATCAGAAGTTGATCAACGACCTTGAGCTTTTGGAGCACGCCGGTGATCCTTATGATTTGGAGAAAATCGTCGCCGGTGAACTTACCCCGGTGTTTTTCGGTAGTGCACTTACCAATTTCGGTGTCGAAACATTCTTGAAGTCCTTTATAGAGTTGACTCCGCCGCCTACCCCAAGATCAAGTGACCAAGGGTATATCGACCCTGTCACAGAAAATTTCACCGGATTCATATTCAAAATTCAAGCCAACATGAATCCGACACACAGGGACCGTATCGCTTTTTTAAGAATATGTTCAGGAAAATTTGAAAAGGGCATGCAAGTCAATCATGTTCAAGAGAATAAAAAGGTTCGACTCGCTCAACCACAGCAGTTCATGGCACAAGATCGCGTTGTGGTGGAAACCGCATTCCCCGGGGACATCATCGGAATCCATGATCCTGGAATTTTTAAAATCGGTGATACGCTTTGTGAAGACAACTCAAAAATTGCCTATGACGGCATTCCAGTATTCGCACCTGAGCATTTTGCAAAAGTGTTCACAAAGAACGCAATGAAACGCAAACAGTTTATAAAAGGAATTGCTCAATTGGCTGAAGAAGGTAGTATCCAAGTCTTCAGACGTCCAAATATCGGAGTTGAGGAACTGATCATCGGTGTTGTAGGCATTCTTCAGTTTGAGGTGCTCGAATACAGATTGAAGAACGAATATGGCGTTGATGTCATCATCGAAAATCAGCCTTATCGACATGTCAGATGGATCAAATCCGATCAGTTCGACCCTAAAAAGTTCTCCATAACAATGGATACTATGCTCGTTGAAGACCACGATGAAAATCCTGTTCTGATTTTCCAGAACGAGTGGTCCATCAAGCAAGTCGAAGATCGAAATAAAAATATCACTCTTCACGAAATCTCCATCAGAAAATAAGAAAACGTATGACCCATGCTTTAATGCACAGGTCATACGTTTATTTTTTTACACTGACCAACTTGAGTCCAAAAGCACTGGCTATCACACCCAGGGCTACCGCCAAAAGAGTCATGGATGCCCACAACATCAACGTCATCGATGTCACGTCGAGCACTGGTAAAAATTGAACAGTACCTCCGAAAGCATTACTCAGACTCCCTGAAAAGACATTGAATGAAAGTCCGGCTATAAAAGCTGAAAAACCCGCAATCAAAACGCCTTCGACTACAAAGGGAAAGTTGATGAACCACGATGGAGCTCCAAGCAACCTCAGTGTCCTAATGTGCTCTCGATTGCTGTGAATGCCTTCTCTGATGATGTGAGATGTGATAATAAAAGTGGTTATAGTCACAGAGATTCCCACCACAATGCCTATGATTTCAATAAAATCAATAATGTTCTCCAGTTGATTAAGAACATCCTGATTGTCCCTGACAAAACTCACATTTTTGACGCCATTCAGTTTAGAGACAACATTTAAACGATTTTCGAAATCAAAACTGAGTTCAAAATAAGGGTCAAACGGATTTTCTGTGAAGGATTCAAGAACTTTCGCATCACTGCCCAGTATTTTCTCCATATCATTATAGGCTTCTTCAGCATCAACGAGCCTCATGGCATTGACTCCTTCGATTTTTCCTAGTGTGTCTCTGAGTTCATCGAGTGCGTACGGATTCAATCCACTGACATAATAAACACTGATCTCGGCCTCATCCTTGATCAACTCCATCCACCTGGTGCTCATCCACCAACCTGAGACAGTCAACATCAATATGAAGAATATCATGGTCAAACTCACCAAAGAAAGCATTGAAGAAACTTTGTTCAACATGAAAATGGTTTTGATTTCTCTTAAAAAATAACCACTGTTTTTTATGAATTTCGACATTTAAATCCGCCTTTCGATCAACATTTCACCCGCATTCATTTTTATAAAGACTCCACTTTGCTTATCTTCAATCAAATGAGTGGCGTGTGTGGTTATAATCACTGTTGTGTCTGTATCAGTAAATGATGTCAACAGATCCAAAATATTAATGGCGTTTTCTTTGTCCAAATTTCCAGTTGGCTCATCCGCAATGATCAACACCGGTTTTCTCGCTACTGCTCTAGCAATGCTGACCCTTTGGCATTCGCCCCATGAGAGTCTATCCACCGTGTGTTTCAATTTATGGCCGAGTCCGACTCTTTCGATGCTTTCCATGGCGTTGTTTTTTATGACATGAAGAGGCAAATCCAGAAACCTCATGCCGAGCATTACATTTTCCAGGACCGTTCTGCCCTCGAGCAATCTGAATTCTTGAAAAACCGGCCCCATCATCCTTCTGATTCTTTGAATTTTATCACTGTTATCGGGCTCTATGTTTTCCCCAAGCACTCTGAACATACCCTGAGTCGGAAACTCCATACCCGTGATCAACTTCAGCAGACTCGTCTTCCCCGAACCACTAGGGCCCGTTATGAACACAAGTTCCCCCTTTTCTATATGAAAATCAAATGTCTTCAGGGCTTCGGTGCCATCGGGATAAAACAATCCCACATTATTTGCTACAATCATAATTCACCTCAAAATAGTTTTATATTGATCAACAATTCCAGTATTTTGTCTTTCATAGTGATGTTCCTGATGGTATTCTTACCTAGAATCGACTGAAGCCTAAAGCTCAGTTCGCCTTCGCTGAACAAATCTTTAATGGCGCTTCCACTGAGTGGCAGACCGTAGAATGATCCTGATAACACCAAAAATTCCACTGTTTGAGGATCAATCAGCTCAAATTGGCCTTGAAGCTCCAGCTTGTAACTGGGGAATTCAAGATCGACCCTGTTTTCTTTAAAAATGAATTTCAGTTCAGGCAAATCTTTTCGGGAGGAAAGTATTGTGTTGAATTTATCCTGGTGGATAGTTCCAATCGCCGAGAGCAGAGAGAGTCTCACCTCAATAGTGTCTTCTGGCAAATCACCTTTTTCAATAATTGTATTGAATGCCTTAACCGTTTCAGAAAACATCGGTTTCAAACTTTTCCAAACGTCTTCGATTGAGTTCAGATACTCCTGATAATATGCTTTATCCGCTTCCAGACTATCCAAATACGCCTCGAGGGCATCAGCGGCTTTTTCTTTTGATGACAAAGTCTCTTCAAGTGTTTTCTGTGCGTTTTCCATTTCACCGATCAGAGCTTCCAGCTCCATTTTTTCTCTTTCCAGTATGTTCTTGCTCACATCGATTTCGTCCATCAATCTGACTGTGTTTTTAGATAGGTCACGGATCAGATTCAGACGATTGAGGAAGTCGCTGATGTTTTCTGACCCCAAAATCATTTGCAGATAAGAACCTACACCCGATTTCTGTTGGTGTTTAAGGATTTTTATCAGACTTTCTTGGATGATTTTGAAATTTTTATTCTCAATCTCAATCATGTCAGACTTATGGAGACTGTCCAGATTCAATTGTTCGATATCCAACTGAAGTTTGGCCATTTCAGTGTTCAACAATTCGATTTCAGATGATATAATGAAAAGCGCTTCAACCGTTTCCTTCTCTGTCTCACTTATGGCTTCCAATTTTTCTTTTGCCTCATCCATAGGCTGATTGTCGGTTTCGGATGTGTATCCAAAGCCACCCAAAATCACAACTGATATCATAACAACCAAAAATATTTTAACGCTTTTCGTCATGCCTACCTCCTGCATTTCAGTCTGAAGATACCGATTATTAATTTTATCAGATTTTTTCATATGAAACCATAAAATCTCAAAAACAATTGTGTTATAATACTAGAACATGCTAAAAACTTTCAAGTGAGGTGTTCGATGTGCCCTAGAACGGTATCCACTGTAATCTACACCATGACATCATTATTTCTGATAACAGTCATGTTCGCATCACATATATATTTTTCCCATATTATCGTTGTTTTTATTCTTTTGCTTCTTACACTAACAACCTTGATTCAAACCTCACTGTTTATCCACTTGGACTTGAAATCGGATTGTGTCAAGATGACCGATCGGATCTTTGAAGACTTTTACATGCTCGTCGCAGGCGCACTTTTGACATTCATTTTGGTCAAAGTCGGGCTTTCAGCCGTTCTTGCCTCTGCACTGGTAGGCGTTGCAGGCAGCTTGTTCATGAAAAAATCCGCTTTGGCCATCTTTACCGGTTCTTTTGTCGGTATGACCTCAATTCACATATTTACAGATTTGGATTTGCTCATCGCTGCAATCATCGCTGGACTTTTGTTTTCATTCGGCAAAGAAGCTTTTCCCGGCATTGGAGGGAAACTTGGAACAACAGCGTTCTTCGGTGCTTTACCAGTCCTCATGGTCCGTTACCCGTCCACTTTTGACTTCATCAACAATGGTATAGATGTCACACATTTGGATTATTCGACTGGATTTGTCGTCTTATTGATAACACTGAGTGCGGTCGGAGCTTATCTGACCTATTACCTCTCCGATCGATGGCTTAAAAATATCGTTTTGAGTTCAAGTTTGGTAGCCATTTTCGCTGAGTTGACGCTACATTTCCTCATGGTCCAAAATGCGGGTCTGTTGTCAGGTGCAATATATTGCGCAACTTTCGCTGGTATGAGCACAAAAAAAAGACTACATCCAGAGTCGGTATTCTTGTTGGCTGGGGCTCTCAGTGGTTTTATCTTCTTTAACTCCAGCCCTATATTCGTTGGCATAGGTGGAAAAATGGGTACATCGGGATTTATTGCATCCATGGCGGCGAAAATGATTACGGATTATAGCAATAAACTGAAAAATATCATATAATATAGATGATTCATTTAGAATAGGAGGCGTTAAAATGCTCAAATTTGCAACAAATATCATGTTTATACTCATAATTTTCGTTCTTGCAACATCATTGCCTTTGAGTACTGATATTTTAACACTCAATTTGTCACAACCCATAATCGAAAATCCAGATGAGACCTCAGTGGAAGTCATTTCGAACATAATCATCGAACCCATCAGTGACTATTTGATCACTGACGGAAAATTTTCATTTTCACTAACAAATTCAACTGACCAGTTTCCAGAAAATATACTGAGTCATTACACTTTGAATCTGATCGGTAGTAAAAGCCAAGGTTCCAGTCATCCATTGGATCGGCTCACCCAAATGCAACCTCAAACTGTCACTTCTGTTCGTGAATATACTGTGGACCTCGGTTCAATCCTCGATTTACTGCCTGAAGACTATTTTCAGGTTAAAATTGTTTCCGACATGGAATACGCTCCGACACAAAATAGTGAAGACCTGGAGTTCTTGACCTCCACTTACGATTTCGGATTCAATTATAATGGAGCTTCGCATTCTGTACCTGCCAGACTCATGGGCATGACGCTATACTTCCCGACTCCTGATTATGATATGTTGGTGCCCGTCACAAGATTCGTGCCCACACCTGACAACAGATGGAGAAGTTTGTACACGCAGTTGGCAAACGGACCCAAACCTGGTCTGGGGTTAATTGAAGGCACACAGATTATCCCGCATTCTCCGAACATAAGAATCTCAAACGGCATAGCGAATGTATATCTTTACAGTCAAAGTCTTACTGGTTTTGAAGACAAATTTTCCATCATCACGGAAGCAATTGCGAAATCAATGTTGTCCATGGGCTTCATCACTGATGTCAACTTTCTTGTCAATGACAACAACACCGGCACTTTCGGCGATGTAGATTTGGCTAAATCCTATACCTATGACAATACCTTGACCGGATATGTCGGTTATAACTCGGATTCAGAATTTGCATTTTTAATGCCTCTCACTATTGATATTGGACCAGAAATTCCAATGGACGATCAGATTGAAAAGCTTTGGAACGTACTAAAGTTCTCCGATACCAAAATCACTTATGGTGAGGATTGGATCCAACTTGTTCCACCCTATATTGAAATTATTGATTATAGTATTGAAGGCGAGTTGCTCACTTTGAATTTCAACGATGCTCTCGAGACATTCACCAGTACCGAGTCCGTTGAATACAAATTGCTGATTGACAGTCTTGTATATTCTTTCACTTCCATACCTGAAGTCAATCGCATTAAAATAACCGTGGAAGGCGATATCCCATCCAATGCTGAGTTATCAACCGATCTGGCACCTGCTCCATATATCAACCTGGAACCTTAAACAATAAAAACGCCTATTGATGGCGTTTTTTCTGTGCCTATAGTAGGTTATAAATATGCCCCGCGAGCTTATTTAAAGCTTTAGGGTCGGACACCTTGATCGTTCTGTATGTCTTGACGATTATCCCTTCATCTTCAAGTTGTTGAAAAGCACGATGCAGTTGTCGGTATGTCGTGCCTATGAATTCCGAGATTTCTTGAAAAGAATCCAAGAGTTCAAGACAGTTCCCCTCGCCCAAATGTGCTTTGAGATAACTGGACAATCTATTTTTCACAGGATTCAACAGGTTGTAGGAATGATGTTGGTCCGCTATGATCAGTTTGTTGGATAGTGATTGAATCACATACCTTAAAAATGGCGGGTGATCCTTCGCATATAATCGCATCGAATCAAATGGGATTCTTATGAGTTCTGAATCCTTGACCGCTACCACCGAGCACGTGGTCAACACATCATTCATGAATTCCACTTCACCGAGTGAATCGAACCCAGAATAAAATTGTATCAAAAGTGATCTTCCGTTCTCATGTACCTGAAAAATTTTAAGTTTGCCACTAATGAAGAAATAAAAGTAATTCATTACCTCATTGGCTGTCAATATGGATTCGCCTTGCTCGTATAAACACAGTTCAGCGACCTCAATCAATGCATCTGGCAATATTTCATCAAGATTATATTTCGTTACATGATCGAGTAGCAATTGTCTATTTTCGATTAGTTGCATATCACACCTCTTCAATTATGATTTTAACATAAAACTGTAAAAAAACCATAATAACATGACATATGTCATATTTTTATTAGAGAGCGTTCTTTATAATAATCCTATAGATTGCATAGGAGAAAAAAATGTCAAAATGGTTAGCATATTTTACAGGTCTGATCTTGTCCTTGATGATTTATTTCAATGGACAACTGAGCTTGGTCACAACAACATATATCAGTAATGTCGTCTATCACGGCATTGGAGTTTTGTTTTTTGGAATCACATTGTTCGTATTTGGCAGGAACAAGAGTTCAACCCCGTTCAAATGGCACTACATATTGCCTGGAGTCATGGGTTCATTAACAATCATCATCAACAATTTTGTCATGGCTGAAATTGGAGTCACTCTCATGATTGCACTCACAATGCTTGGTCAGGTCGTGACCTCTCTGACCATTGACCGTTTTGGTCTATTGGGAAAATCCGTCTCGAAAATACATTACAAACAATGGATAGGAGTTGGAGTTATGTCCATGGGCCTTTGGATCATGTTATTTTAAGGAGACAACTATGGTACTTATTTATTTTTTAGCGATTTTCATCGGTTTTCTAGTCACTGTCACGCCAATTATGAATGGCAGAAACAGCCTCGTTTTAGGAACGATCAAAACTTCCTTCTATCATTATTTTTTTGCATCGGTTACAGGGATGATTTTGATGATACTGCTCTCTCCCATGGTTACAGGCATTGAATTTGATGACATTTCCTTAAAATATTTCATGGGTGGAATACTTGGGCTTTCCATAATAGTTATGATGAATTATTACACCGTTAGAATCAAGGCGATTCATATCGCCATACTCCCTTTTTTAGGTCAGATGACTATGGGCTTTTTTCTGGATTACTTGCTGTTTGGAAATCTTGATCTCAAAACCATACTCGGTATGGTTGTTGTTCTTTTGGGATTGTTTATACAATCTTCCGGTAAAAACTGAAATTCCAATTAAAAAAATCCACAGTGTCCATTTTGGATGCACTGTGGATTTTTGGTCTATACATTTTTATATGTTTCAAACTGCTCCGTCACATTCCTCAACATCTTTCTGATCGGCAGATCATAAGGACACTTCGGTTCGCATTCTCCGCATTCGATGCAATCGTCTGACTTGATATCCATAGCAAAATATCGCTCTATTGCCCATGTTTTGAGATTGTATCGTGTCAGATAGCCTTCCAGAAGAAATTGGGTGGGAATGTCAATCCCTTGTACACAAGGAAGACAATAACCACATCTTCTACAAAATGTATCACCGAGTGATGCTCTTATGCTTTCTATTTCTTCTATCTCGGAATCGGATAACGCCAAATCCATCTTACCCACATTTGAGTTCTCATAAACTTGAGAAACTTTATCCATCCCTGGGATCACCACTGAGACATTTGGATTGTTGAGTATGAATTTCAAGCTGAGTTCTCCGTTTTCAAGAGCTCCACCAGCAAGAGGCTTCATCACAATCACTCCAATCCCCCTTTGCGAAGCCTTCTGAAAGAGTTCTTCAGCTTGACGCTCTATGATATTGTAAGGAAATTGAATCGTTTCAAAAGGCATATCCTCAATGATCTCATTCAGCAGATCCACACTATGTGAAGTGATACCGATGTGTCCAATTTTCCCAGCTGCCTTGGCTTCAACGAGTGCTTTGTAGGCACCGTTTTCCGACAGGATTTGTCTGTATTGGTCCATTTCCTTGACCAGATGGCATTGATACAAATCGATATAGTCTGTCTTAAGGTTGCTCAAACTTGTATTTATGTCAGCATTCATTTGCTCATAATCTTTGGCAGGTGATTTTGTTGCAATTATGAAATTACTGCGTTTGCCAGCCCCAAGGGCGTTGCCGATCAACGCTTCACTCACCGTGTATCCCCTCGCGGTATCGATAAAATTGATGCCGGACTTAATCATGGCCTCAATAATTGCATTGACTGCATCTTGCTCAACTCTCTGAATCGGTATTCCCCCGAAGCCGACAGCTTTGACATCAAGACCTGTATTTCCAAGTTTTCTGCTGACCATTGACCTCTCCCTTATCTTAAAGCATACGTGCTTTGCCTGCGTAGACAATACCTTTTGTTGAATCCAGTGTAATCTCCATACCATCTTTAAGAAGTTCTGTCGCATTGTTGGCACCGACCACACAAGGTTTCTTGAGGCTGAGTGAGACGATTGCTCCATGGGAAGTATAACCACCCTCTTCTACAATAAATCCTGATGAGCGCTCAATATAAGGCACCAAATCCTTGTCAGTATATGAAGCGACAATGATGTCACCATCTTTGAACTTGCCTTCCAAATCTTCCGCAGTGTTTCCCAGACATACTGTTCCTCTGATATAATCTTTCACAAGTCCTGTACCTTTGATCAATACTTCACCGACCAAATGAATTTTCATGATGTTTGTAGCACCCGATACGCCAACTGGCACGCCTGCTGTTATGACAACAAGATCGCCATCGGTGATAAATCCGTTTTGCTTTGCTTTTTCAACGGAAATCTCGAAAATTTTGTCCGTAGACGTCGCATCACCAATAACAAGTGGGAATACACCCCAAACCAATGATAATTTTCTACAGACCGCATCTGAAATGGTACATGCGATTATTGGAGATTTTGGTTTGAGCATGGAAACTTTCTTTGCTGTATATCCTGATGAAGTCGCAGTGATGATCGCTGCCGCATCCAGTTCTAGAGCCGAGGTTGCGGTAGCATGACTGACCGCATATGTGACTCCATAATCTTTGGAATATAAGATTCTTTTTTGAAGCATTTCTCTGTAATTCAACGCCTTTTCGGCTTCATGGGCTATTTTTGCCATTGTGACGACCGACTCTATTGGGTACTTGCCCGCAGCAGTTTCTCCTGAAAGCATGACTGCATCCGTACCATCGAAAATCGCGTTGGCAACGTCTGTCGCTTCAGCTCTGGTAGGTCTCGGGTTTCTCATCATGGAATCTAACATTTGAGTGGCTGTAATGACAGGTTTACCTTCGCGATTACAAAGCTCAATCATATGTTTTTGTACAATTGGAACCATCTCTGTAGGTATTTCAACGCCCAAGTCACCCCTTGCAACCATAAGACCATCAGATACTTCCAAAATTTCCTCAAGATTATCCACGCCTTCCTGATTCTCAATTTTGGATATGATATGAATCTCATGCGCCTTGTTCTCTTCGAGCACTCTTCTGATTTCGAAAACATCTGCAGCTTTTCTGATAAATGACGCCGCAATGAAATCGATGCCATTCTCGATACCAAAAATTATATCATTGATATCCTTTTGAGTGATGGCAGGTAAATTGATGCTCACACCAGGAACATTGACACCTTTGTTATTTTTGACATCGCCACCGTTAAGTACTTTCGTTCGAATTGTCGTTTCAGTTTTATCTAGAACTTCAAGCTCAATCAAACCGTCATCGATCAAAATTTTGTTTCCCGCAACAACATCTTTTGGCAAACCCATGTATGAAATTTGGCAACCGTTTTGGTCCCCTACCATGTCTTCGATTGTCAGTAAAAATTCTTGTCCTTCAACCAATGTGTGAACTGGCTCTAGAAACTTTCCAGTTCTAATTTCAGGTCCTTTTGTATCCAAAAGGATCGCGACCGGCATACCAAGCTCTTCACGAACTTCTTTGATCATGTCGATTCTTGCCAGATGCTCTTGATGGTCACCATGAGAAAAATTCAATCGGGCGACATTCAATCCATTCTTGACCAACTCCTTAAAAATTTCTTTCCCTTCACTGGCTGGGCCAATGGTACATACGATTTTCGTTTTTCTTAACATATAATCCTCCTAAGATTAAATAATAATATTGGTTTATGTCATATGGCCAAGATTCGTGCCAATTCATAAATATTTCGATTATAATCCTTCTTCATGTCCAGTGCTTCGTCAAAACTGATGTCTATCATTTGATTGCCTTTGATGCCCACTGCTCTGCCGAACCGTCCTTGTAAGAGAAGATCCACAGCATAAGCACCCATTCTGCTCCCTAAAATTCGATCGCTTGGGCTCGGAGTACCACCCCTTTGAAGGTAACCGATGACACTGACTTTGACATCTGAATCGGTTTTTCTTTTGATTTCCTCAGCCAACTCATAGGGTTTTCCGACACCTTCTGCCAGCAAAATGATGCTGTGAAGTTTTCCTCGCTTTTTTCCGTGAATGATTGTTCTGCATAGAGCGTCGACATCGTTTGGAATCTCTGGTATTATAACAGCTTCCGCACCGCCTGCAAGTCCTGCATATAGTGCGATATCTCCGCAATCCCTTCCCATGACTTCAATTATATTTACTGTTCCATGAGAAGATGATGTATCTCTGATATTGCCAATCGCACTCACAACCGTCGTAAGGGCTGTATCAAATCCCAATGTGAAATCCGTATAAGCCAAATCATTGTCTATGGTACCAGGTATTCCAACTGTTGGAAAACCTGCATCAGCCAAACGCTTTGCACCATTAAACGAACCATCGCCACCAATCACCACTAAACCATCCAATTTGAACATACGTAACATATCGAGACCTTTATTGAATCCCTCCTCGGATTTGAACGGTTCACATCTTGCGGTTCTGAGCATCGTGCCGCCACGGTGAATGATGTCGCCGACCGAGGTGATTTTCAAATCTTCAATATCGCCTTGAATCAGTCCTTGATACCCCTGATAGATTCCAGCGACATCAAGACCATGATAAATGGCTGTTCTCACTACCGATCGAATAGCGGCATTCATCCCTGGTGAATCCCCTCCACTGGTTAATACTCCAATTTTTTTCAAATCTTTCACTCCTATTCTTGACTATCGGATCTTGATATTGTCTTTTCCAACTATTTTTCCAAGGCTGTCCAACAAATCATGTGTGACTGCAACCAGACCCTCAACCTTGTACTTTTCTTTGGTGGACTCTATATAAATAATCACTTCCATCATTTGAGCACTTCTCACAGGATCCTTAGCCTTAGTTTTTAGTGTCAAATCGATCTTATTGAGCAGAACAGGATTTTTTTCATCAAACCTGATATACAATTTTCTGGACTTGTTGTTTTTGATCCCTTCATCGATACTGATGATTTGATCGGCTATGATTTTAGGATCTTCATCTTCCTTGATGGTGATCCTTCCTTTGACTAAAACAACTTGATCCTTGATCAAAAGCGTCTTGTATTGCTCATAAATCCTTGGAAAAATGATGATTTCTATTTGTTCAAAAAGATCTTCAACTGTTATAAATGCCATGTGTTGATTGTTTCTTGTGATCTTTGTCGTGATGTTCAGAATCATTCCACCGACTGAAATATTTTCCCCGTCTTTTACCAGTGGCGTTTCATCATCGTTGACCGATTCTTTGATTTCACTCAAGTTCGCTGCTGTCAATCCAGCCAGTGCATCTTTGTATTGATCCAGCGGATGTCCACTGAGATAAATCCCCAACATTTCCTTCTCGAATTGCAGCAATGTCGATGGTCTTAGCTCTGGAATCATCGGTAATGTGTTTCCGACATCCTCGGTGGATATGCTGGCGTTCTCAAGATTGAAAATTGAAAACTGTCCTTCAGCACCTCTTCTTTTCATGGAATGCATTCCGTCAATCGTTCGTTCAAAAACAGCGAGCAGTTGAGATCTTTTGTGACCTAGGCTATCAAAAGCACCTGCCTTGATCAGACTTTCCACAGCTTTTTTGTTCAGTTCGGAAGCATCCACCCGTTCACAAAAATCAAAGAAACCTAAAAATGCACCAGTTTCACGAGCATTCACAATTGCATCGATATTTCCTTTACCCACATTTTTGATCGCATTGAGTCCATAGCGGATACTTGCACTTTCAACACTGAAACTGCCGATACTATGATTGACGCTTGGCGGCAATATTGAAATGCCATGATCTTTGGCATCCTGAATATACACACCGAGTTTTGAATGATTTCCCATGACACTGGTCATCAACGCAGCCAAAAACGCAACTGGATATCTCTTTTTCAAGAATGCGGTCTGATATGCTATGATGGCATACCCCGCTGCGTGTGATTTGTTGAAAGCATATTTGGCAAAATCGATCATCTCATCAAAAATGGCGTTGGCTGCCGTTTCACTGACTCCGTTTCTCAAACACCCCTCCAGCTCCACTTCACCTTGATCATTCAATTTGCCGTTGATAAAAAAGTTGCGTTCCCTTTCCATGACATCCATTTTCTTTTTGCTCATCGCGCGTCTGACGATATCGCTTCTTCCATAGCTATATCCTGCGAGTTCACGTACGATGCGCATGACTTGTTCCTGATAAACCAGACACCCATAGGTGACTTCGAGAATGGATTTTAGTCTCGGATCCTTAAAGACAACCAACGATCGGTCGTTCTTGTTTCTGATATAAACTGGGATGGAATCCATTGGTCCCGGCCGGTACAAAGATATCCCGGCTATGATATCTTCAAACACGGTTGGTTTCAATTCGCGCATAAAGCGCCTGAATCCAGCCGATTCAAGTTGGAAGAGCCCCAGTGTATCACCTTGAGCTATCATGTCATACACTTCAGAATCATCATATGGAATTTTTAAAAGATTAATCTTTATGTTTTCTGTCTTCTCAATTAATTGTAAAGCATTTTTGATAACTGTCAATGTCCTTAAGCCTAAAAAATCCATTTTTAACAAACCGAGTTCCTCAAGCAAATTCATATTGAACTGGGTTGAAATATTGCCCTCTTGCAAATAAAGCGGAACATATTCATCTATAGTCTTTTTTGAGATGACAATTCCGGCCGCATGTGTGGAAGCATGCCTTGGTACACCCTGGAGTTTGATCGCCGAAGACATCAACATCTTGTTCTCTTCGGAACTTTGCACGAGTTCCACCAGTTTTGGATTGACAGTCAATGCTTTTTCAAGCGTCATACCGATTTCCATTGGAATTTCTTTGGCCATTCGATCAACTTCCTGATAAGGCAGATCCATGACGCGTCCGACATCACGAATAGCGGCTCTGGCCGCCATTGTTCCAAAGGTGATGATTTGTGCGACTCTATCTTTGCCGTACTTTCGCACCACATAATCAATGACTTCCGAACGCCTGTCGTCCTCAAAATCAATATCTATATCCGGCATGGTTATTCTTTCCGGATTTAAAAATCGTTCAAAAATCAAATCGTATTTGATCGGATCCACTTCCGTTATATCCAGGACATAGGCAACAATACTGCCTCCGCAGCTCCCTCGTCCAGGTCCGACATAAATGCCTTGTTCCTTGGCAAATTTGATGAAATCCCAGACTATAAGAAAATAATCATCATACCCCATCGTATGAATCGTTTCAAGTTCATATTCCAGGCGATCCAGATGCAACTGCTTCACATCGTATTTTTTTGAGATGCCCTCCATGCAAAGCTTTCTGAGATAAACATCAGGAGGCTCTGAAATGCCGTTGTACTCAGGCAAATGTGTGGTGTTGAAATCAAAGTCGAATTGACATTTTTCCGCTATTTTAACTGTGTTGAACAATGCATCTTCTCTTGATCCAAATAGCTCAGCCATCTCGGAAGGGGATTTCAGATAAAACTCTTTCCCTGGAAATTTCATGCGTTCACGATCAGACAAGGTCTTTCCCGTTTGGATGCAAAGCAGGATATCATGTGTATCCGCATCCTCTTTGTCAAGATAATGCACATCATTGGTAGCCACGAGTTCAATGCCTGTTTTTTTTGAAAGTTCAATAAGCCGTCTGTTGACTATTTGCTGCTCTTTGATACCGTGGTCTTGTAATTCCAGATAGAAATCACCGGGATCAAACATGTCTTTCAGACTTAAAGCCAATTTTTCAGCCCCATCCATATTTCCATCAAACAATAACCTTTGGACATCCCCTGCGAGACAGGCACTTAGTGCAATCAGGCCTTCGCTGTGGTTTCCAAGCAGTTCATAATCGATTCTAGGCTTATGGTAGAATCCCTCTGTATAGCCTGCTGAAACCATCTTGATCAAATTTTTATATCCAGTCTCATTCTTCACCAGCAAAACCAAATGACCAGCGTTTTTATCCACACCGGGTTCCTTGTCAAATCTGCTTCTCGGAGCGACATATACTTCACATCCTATAATCGGTTTGATGCCATGCTTTTTTGCCGCTTTATAAAAATCAACCACACCAAACATAACACCATGGTCTGTAATCGCAACCGCTTCCATTCCAAGCATTTTGGCTTTCTCAAAAAGTTTATCGATTCTAGTGAATCCATCCAGCAAACTGAATTCTGTATGCAAATGCAAATGGACAAATGGGATTGTTGACATAGCAGCTCCTCTTATTTCAATCTCCGATTGGTGGATTTAAAACGTGTTCGCTCCAAAGCTCGACGATAATCTCTCTGACGGCTTCAGGCACTTCAGGCCTCCTTGATCCAAGTAAAGCATCATGCTTAAGTGATGTCGATTTCATTTTAACACTTTTTATGACATCATATGCCTCGGAATCGGCATATCCGGGATCATATACAGGCAGATTGCCCCAGTTTCTCGGTTCATACTTTGAGCCTTGCATCTCAGGGGACAATAGCGCATTGACTGCTGCCATGGCACCCGATTTGTTGGGAGCGTTGTAAGGAATGCCAATCCACTCATTGAGTCCCATAGTCCCTTCTTGAATGATAAATGCGGATGCACCCTCCGGATACTCGTAGTCCTTCAACTTGTTGGTCACATACTCAAAATCCAAATTCATTGAAAAGACCAGCTCGCCTTGAGCGAACAATTCATCCATTTCCTCAGTGGAGGTCGGGTAATAAGCTCCTTTAAGATACATATGAGGTTCGAGTTCGTTTAGAAAATCAAGTCCATTTCCGATGATCGCATATACAGCTTCCTTATTGGGTTCAACAGTCATCAAACGATCCATGTCCGCTGCTCTGGTAGCCACTCCTACAACAAAAAGTTCCCCTTCTATCGAGGTTCGCGGGTCCGGATAGACAAATGCATTTTTATATTCTTTGACGTATTCCAATAGTTCATCGTACGTTGCCGGGGTTTCATAAAAAATGTCCTGATCGTATGCAAAATACAACTGTTTACGCCCATAAGGCGCCAAACTGTCTTTCACTTCGATACCATCTTTATATTTAAATTCAACATTTCCAGAATCGACGTATGCCCTCATATTCGGTATCTTGTCTGTGAATGGCATGTATAAAAGCCCTCTTTCCGCTGCTCGCTTAAATCCCCCAACCTCAAATACAATCAGATCATAGCGTCCGATTTCCAGTTCATTCCTTAGATCGTCTTCCAGTACTTCCATCGTTTTTGCCAGTGTTTGCTCGACGACAATAAGCTTCATGCCATATTCGGATTCAAGGTAGGTCGCATAATTTTTCTTGAACCATTCCACAGCCATCGGATTGGAATGTTGCAAAGCCATTGTCACAGTGCTGTTCTTGGCACTGGACTTGATAAGTTCCCAATTTTTGACTTCAGGATCATTGCTCTTGAACAGATCTGGTCCAAGACTACAAGAAGTGGATATCATAACAATAGCAATGTATAATAAAATCATTTTTTTCATAGGCTTCCTCTTCTTCTTTGGATATTTTCAGCAATTTCCATAATTTTCTTCAATCGATGGTTGACGCCAGATTTCCCAATAGGAGGACTGGCCATTTCACCAAGTTCCCTGAGGGATGCATCAGGGTTTTCCAGTCTGAGATATGCAATATCCTGAAGTCTTTCAGGCAACGACTCCAACCCCTCATAATCGTCAATAGATTTTATGGCATTGATTTGAACGTAAGAGGCATCTATTGTCTTTGTGAGATTTGCCGTTTCGCAATTGACAACACGATTGACGTTGTTTCTCATTTGTTTGATGATCCTTACGTTCTCATATTCCAGCAAGGTCTGATGCGCACCAATCACATTGAGAAAATCAACAATTTTCTCACTTTCTTTAATATAAACGATGTAGTTCTTTTTTCTGATGGTGGATTTGGAACCCAAATCATAATTGGAATTCATGAATACCACAAGTTGCTCAGCGAATTGTGGATTGTGAGTAATCAGTTCAAGATGATAACTTTTTTCCGGAGCGCTCAAGGAGCCTCCTCCCAAGTAAATGCCCCTTAAATAGGCTTTTTTACAGCACTGTTTTTTTAAGAGGCTTTCAGGCAAATCATCATTGAGTTCATACCCGTCCTCAGTCAAACGCAGTATGTCGAGATCCGTCAAAATGGCATTGGCATTCTCAATATAGATTTCATAGGAATGATGCTTGTTGAGGTTTCTGTTTTCTTTCATGATCAATTCACTATGTTGTTTGTAAATTTTTTTGAACAGTATGAAAACCAATCTGGCAACAGCCGGATTCTCAGTGGTGATTCTGAGGTCCATTCGATTTCTTCCACCGAACTCAAGAACCCCACTGACTCTGACAATGCCCGACAGTTCAGCTCTATTGCAACATTTGCCCTCAGTCCTGATCATAGCGAGCTCATTTTTTGCTTTTGATGAAAATGACATTTACTCACCCTCTATCGATTGAATAATTTCAAGCGCTTTCACTAAAATATCGCGTTCATCGTCATATTTTGCGAGCTGAACAACACTTCCGACATGTATGAACTTGGCATCCACAAAACCTTCCTCTCTTTGAGGATGGGTATTCGTAGTTACAGCTCTCATAAGATACCAGACCACGCTTTTCTCAATGACGTGATTATTGGACCAATAGTTTTTAAACCGATAGGACGTTTCTCCGATCGGGCTGACGATTCTGGCCTTGATGCCAGCTTCCTCTCTAACCTCTCGAACTGATGTAAGTTCGGAAGTCTCATTCTTTTCGATTTTCCCTTTGGGAAGTACCCAATCTCCATTTATCTTCTGTAGCATAAGTACGCTATTTCCTATAAAAACAACGCCTCCAGCACTGTAAACTCTTTTCAAGACATCACCTGCTTAGCACATTAATTATTTTAATAGTATACCATAAAAAAAGACGCATTACCAAACGAGCCCTCATTATTAGGGTGTTTTTTAATGCGTCTTTTGATAACTATCGTCTTATTTTACGGGCTTCAATTTTGCTGTGAAATGTCTTAATACTTTTGGCTCGTAGTCAAACTCAAAACCTTTTAAAGTCTTGGCATATTCTGCGACTTTGATCACCGCATCAGCGACGTAATCCATGTGGTCGTTCGTGTAGACACGTCTTGGAATTGTAAGTCTCATCAATTCAAGTGGCGATTCTAATGGTTCTCCTGTCTCATCATCTCTTCCAAGCAAGAAAGATCCGATTTCAACAGGTCTCACTCCACTTTCGATATAGACGGCGTTACAGACAGCTTGGGCAGGGAACTCATAGTAAGGAATTTGAGGACATAATTTTTTGCAATCCACAAATACCGCATGACCACCCGTTGGGTATTGGATCGGCACGCCAGCTTCTCTGAGTCGATCGCCCAAGTATTTGACTTGTGAGATTCTATAATCCAAATAACTGTAATCCAATCCTTCTTCAAGACCAACCGCAAGTGCCTGCATATCACGTCCAGCCAATCCGCCATAAGTCGGGAAACCTTCCATTGGTACTACTGTTGAACGGCATATGTTGTAAAAGTCTTCATCCTCTTTGATGGCAATCAAACCACCCATATTGACGATACCGTCTTTTTTAGCACTCATCATCATACCGTCGGCATAACTGAACATTTCTTGAGCAATTTCAAGAACCGATTTGTCTTCATAACCTTTTTCTCTTGTTTTGATGAAGTATGCATTCTCTGCATATCTTGCTGCGTCAATCCATACGGATAAACCGTGACGATGGGCGATTTCGCTCGCGCCCTTGATGTTTTCCATAGAAATTGGCTGTCCACCGGATGAATTGCAAGTCACTGTGATAATCAAAGCGGAAATGTTCTCTGCTCCATGTTCACTTATAAAAGCTTCCAATTGGCCGAGATCGAAATCACCTTTAAAATCATCATATTTATCTGTGTCAAATGCTTTGTCATCTATTAGGTTGATCGGTTTGCCACCCGCCAAAAGCACGTGTCCCATAGTTGTATCAAAATGCATGTTGTTGAGGACATATTGTCCTTTATGCTTCACCAAATTCGGCAAAACAACTTGCTCCGCTCCACGACCTTGATGTGTTGGTATGATATATTTGTAACCAGTGATTTTTTGAACGACCTCTTCAAGCGCATAGAAAGATCTGCTGCCCGCATAGGATTCGTCTCCAATCATAATGGCCGCCCATTGACGGTCACTCATCGCTCCAGTTCCACTATCTGTGAGCAAATCGATATATATATCTTCAGCTCTTAGTGAAAATGGGTTGTAACCTGCTTCAACCAATCTTTTTTCTCTTTCCTCTTTGGGAATGATGCTGATCCTTTCGACCATTTTAATTTTAAATGGTTCCGGTACTCTTTTTGCCATAAAAAACGCCTCCTCAGTTTTTTTTGAAGGTGAATTTTTTAAAAGATAAGAGCATTACCTTTGCAAATCACACTGTCAATGCTACTCAGTCAACACTAAAAAATTTTATGGCTTAAAATTTTTTAGCTATTTCCATTATACAACAAAAGAAAGCCGCAAAGGATAAATATTTTCCAAGCGGCCATATAATTTTTTTTATTCATTTTATCCACGGTCATAAACTTTTTCAATGTAAGCAAGCAGTTCTTTACTGATTACAGATGCGTTGTGACGCACATAGCCTTTCTTGACATCTATGAAATCTCCTTCAATCAAACCAATCTCGTTTTCAATGAGGTAACGCTTATCATCAGCAGTTGTTTTGACCATCTCAGCAGATTCATTGACATATCTTGAGACGATATCATCACTGGCGATGCCTTTGTTGGCCACCAGATAATCAACACGATTGAGTCTCGTATGTTTGAAAATCAACTTAAGATGTTCTCCTGCACTAAGTCCGTCTGTTTCTCCAGGTTGAGTCATGATATTGGATATATAAAATATTGATGCACTACTTTCATTGATCGCATCTACCACCTGATGGATCAACAAATTGGGAATGATGCTGGTATATAGGCTGCCAGGACCAAGTACAATCATATCCGCCTTCTTGATTCGATCAACTACTTGCCTGCTGGTCCTGGCATCTGTGGGTTCAATCCAAATCCGTTCGATTTTGGACTTACGTTTGATCACTTCATACGGTATGTTGGATTCACCTGCGACAATGGTACCACCTGCAAGTTCCGCAAATAAGGTCAAATCTTCCTCAGAAACCGGAAAAACTTCACCGGTTATTGCAAATATATCTGATATTTTGCGAATGGCCATCTCAAAATTATCCGAGATTCCAACCATGGCAGCAATCATCAAGTTTCCAAAATTCTGTCCTTTGAGACGACCTTCATTAAATCTGTATTGGAAAAGATCCTGCAGAATCGGTTCTTTGTTGGCCAGTGCCAAGATACAGTTTCTGACGTCTCCAGGTGGCAACATGCCAAGATCCTCACGCAAAACTCCTGATCCGCCGCCATCGTCTGCCACAGTGACCACCGCAGTGATATTGCTGGATATTTCTTTGAGTCCACGCAAAATTATGGATAATCCTGTTCCTCCTCCAAGGGCCACAACATTTACCATACTCCGTTACACTTCCCTTTTGATGTCACGATGCACTATTTTGATGTTGTAACCGTGATTGTCGAAATGTTTTGCAAGTTCGTTGATAAATGTCACAGAACGATGCTGCCCACCCGTACATCCTAAGGAAACCACCAATTGCATTCTCCCATCTTTTTTGAAACAGGAAAGCGAGTAGTCCAGCAAGTTCTTGATATGCTCCAGCATTTTTTTGCTCTCTTCAAATCCCATCACAAAATCACTGACCGCCTGATCATTTCCGGTCATTCCCCTCAATGTTTCAATATAGAACGGATTGGGCAGAAATCTGACATCAAACAAAAAATCAGAATCGAGTGGGATGCCTTTTTTGAAACCAAATGAGATGAGCGTCAAAGAAACCGTTTTTTTTGTCTCATCGATCTCGAGGTGTCTGGAAATCTCATTCTTCAATTCGGCTTGATTGGTGGTGCTTGTGTTTATGACATAATCGGCTTTGTTTTTCAGCGTCTCCAGCAGATCCTTCTCAGCGATGATGGCATCCTCGATTCTACCGCTGGGATCGAGTGGATGCGTTCTTCGAGTCTCTTTGAATCTCTTTAAGATCACATCGTCATTGGCCTCAAAATAGAATATCTTATATGGATACTCTTTGCTTTTCAACAGTTCCAGATTATTTTCCAGATCTTTAAAAAATTTACCGCCTCTGATATCGATGACGAGTGCGATATTGGAAATGTTTTCTGAGCTTTGCTCCAAAAGTTCAATGAAACTTGGAATCAAAGACGGTGGAAGATTATCCACACAATAAAATCCGAGATCTTCAAACACTTTTTTTGCCTGACTCTTCCCTGCACCTGATTGACCAGATATTATAATGAAATTCATGATGCCTCCTCCGACTATTCTTCTATGATGTTATATACTCTTTTGGGATCCAGTCCCGCTTCTATCACTCTTGAAATGGAATCCTCGACTTTGCCGATATCCTCAATCTTATGGGCATCACTGTTGAGCACGAATTTTACAGGAAACTGCATAGCGATAACAATCTCATCAGTGGTCAAATGACCATGGCTGTTATTGATTTCAAGCATGGTACCTGTTTCAGCTGCTGCCTTGGCGACAGCGGCGATATCAATCGGTCCTTTTGCGCCGGGATGAGTGATCATATTGATCTTATTATTTCTCATAGCTGAGATCATGGCCTCAGTATTTGTTTTTAAAGCACGATTATGGATTTTCTTTGAAAATTTGCTGAAAATGTTGTCCAAATGAATTTTGTAATCCATTTTCAAATTGCTTCCAAAATGGTATCCTGCATTCACCCAATCATTCATCCCGCGCATCTCCTCATCGAGGTCTATTCTTCCATCGACACCGAGAATATTCGCTTCAAGGCCTAAAAGAACTTTGATTTGGGGATATTTTTCGTTCAAATGATCAATTTCTCTTCTAAGAACACCGTATTCAATTCTTTTTATTCCATATCCGTTGTGGCTTGGACCATGATCTGTTATCGCAATTTCCTCTAGACCGATTTCAATGGCCCTTTGAACAATGGCTTCAAGATCGTTGTTGCTGTCTCCGCTGTATCTCGAATGCATATGATAATCACCTCTGATTCTCATGCACATCACCTACTTTCATTTATTATTATATTCTATTATACCAATTTTTTGCTCAATAAAATCATTCATTCAATAAAAAAGCGCTCAATAATGAGCGCTCAAAGATACTATTCTTTTCCAAATATACGGACTTCTCTTTCAAGATCAACATCAAAAGTGTCTTTTACAACCTTTTGGATCACTCGAATCAAATCCATGACTTCATTGCATGTGGCATTCCCCACATTGATCACGAAACCGCAGTGTTTTTCAGAAACTTGTGCATCGCCATGACGCAAACCTCTCAAGCCTGCATCTTCAATAAGCTGACCCGCATAAAATCCCGGAGGTCTTTTGAAAGTGCTTCCCGCACTTGGATATTCAAGTGGTTGCCTTGAGACTCTTTTGTAAGTGAGCTCATTTATGATCTCTTGAATGATCATCGGATCACCTTTTTCAAGTTTTATGGCACATCGCAAAACAATGTACCCCTTGTCCCTCACAACACTTGTCCGATAATCAAAGGCAAGTGCTTTGGAATCAAATCTAACGATCTCATCTTCAGGGGTTATGACTTCCACCCACTCGATGACATCTTTGATTTCACCATCATATGCACCTGCGTTCATGAAAATGGCTCCGCCCAGTGTTCCTGGAATTCCCGATGCGAATTCAAATCCCTTCAAAGAAGCCCTTTGAATCATTTTAGACAGTTTGGAGAGCAATACACCCGCTTCTGCTATAACGGTATCTCCATCAAACTCAACAGAACTCATCTGTTCGGAAATTTTTATGATCAAAGCATCTATTCCTTTATCTTCGACCAAGATGTTGGATCCGTTACCCATGATCAAATACGGCTGGTCCATAGCTTTACACAATCTGATTGTATTGACAATCTGATCGGAATTTTCCGGTAAAACGAGGATCTTTGCTGGACCGCCAATCCTAAACGAGGTGTGCTTCGCCATCGGTTCATTCAACAAAATCTGATGTTCTCTATATATTTTTCTTAAAGATTCCAATACCATTATTTACTCCAATCAAATGTCTTGTGTAAAACCCTAAAACATTCTAACACAAAACCTTTGTAGTGACAACTTTCATTTATTTGATTTCCCCATGTTTTTCTTCATGGGTGATTTCAACAATCTTGTTGTTGGAATCCAAAAAGACGACATCAGGTTCAAATGTTTTTGCTTCTTCTCTATTCAAAATACAATAAGCGATGATGATGACTACATCTCCCGGTTGAACCAAACGCGCAGCTGCGCCGTTTAAGCAGACGATTCCACTTCCTCGCTCGCCGCATATGGTGTAGGTTTCGAGCCTGGCGCCATTGTTATTGTTCACAATTTGCACTTTTTCTCCCGGCAATATTCCAGCCGCATCGAGCAAATCCTGATCAATGGTGATGCTTCCGACGTAGTTTAGATTGGCCTCAGTAACTGTAGCCCTATGAATTTTACTTTTATACATATGCAACAACATATTTTCCTCCTGTATATCCTTTCAGATAGTCATTCTCATATTGTCGATCAATCTGGTCTTTCCAATTCTAACAGCCACAGCAAACAGCACATCACCGACAACGGTATCAATATCCGACAAATTATCATTTTCTACAATTTGAACATAATCAATCACTGCACTGGAAGCTGTCATAATATGGGCCTTCATTTGCTCAATGATTTTATTTGAATTTCTCTCGCCATCTTGGATGAGACTCGAAGCGATTTTCAGTGACTCACTCAGCACCAGAGCTTCTTTTCGCTCAATAGCATTCAGGTATACATTTCTTGAACTCATTGCCAAACCATCATTTTCTCTCATGATCGGACATGGTATGATTTTGAGGTTCATATTCAAATCTCTGACCATTTTGTCAAGTACGGCTACTTGTTGTGCGTCTTTTTGTCCGAAAAATGCAAGATCGGGTTCGACGATATTGAATAATTTATTGACAACCGATGTGACCCCTTTGAAATGTCCTGGTCTGCTTGCCCCACATAGCGTATGAGTGATTCCACCCTCACACTCCACAAAAGTGGAATATCCTGCCGGGTACATCTCGCTTACTTCGGGAGTGAACACATAATGCACACCAAGTTCCTCACATAGTTTCAAATCTCTTTCCATATTTCTAGGGTAGGATTCAAAATCCTCGCCGGGGCCAAATTGAGTCGGATTGACGAATATACTTACCACCACACAATCCGTTTCATTTATCGCTTCTTTCATGAGAGACATATGTCCGTCGTGGAAGAACCCCATCGTTGGAACAAATCCTATTTTTTTCCCATCTTTCCTCTCTATGGAAAGTGCATGTTTGAGTGCATTGATCTCATTGAATACTTGCATCCGACACCTCTTGTCATTTAATATAATCGATTTAAAATATCTTCACTGATTTTGAACGTATGCTTTATTTCAGGAAACTCTCCGGATTTGACCTCTTCACAATACAATTTCACGGCGTCTGCTATGGCGATGTTGAGTTCAGCATAAGCTTTAACGAATTTCGGTCTGAAATCATTATACATGCCAAGCATATCCTGAATGACCAACACTTGGCCATCACACCCCGCACCGGCGCCAATGCCAATGGTCGGAATATCCAATTGTTCGGAAATGATGGTTGCGAGTTTTTCAGGAATACATTCCAAAACTATGGAAAAACATCCCAATGCTTCGAGTACTTTTGCTTCTTCAATCAATTTCTTGGCTTGATTCTCAGATTTTCCCTGAACTTTGAATCCACCCATCATATTGACAGATTGAGGCGTCAATCCCAGGTGACCCATAACAGGAATTTTTGCTGCGATTATGGCCTCAATCTGTTTCGAGATTTCACTGCCACCCTCCAATTTGACGGCGTGCGATCCTGTTTCCTTTATGATTCTACCTGCGTTTCTAACCGCATCCTCCACACTGACATGATAGGACATGAACGGCATGTCACAAACCACAAGCGCATTCTCTGTACCACGCTTCACTGCTTTGGCATGATGAATCATGTCCTCCATGGTCACTGCAAGAGTATCCTCATAGCCAAGCATGGTCATTCCAAGTGAATCACCCACCAAAAGACAGTCCACACCGGCGCGATCAAGTGTCTTGGCCATCGAATAATCATATGCGGTTAAAACAGTTATTTTTTCTTTTTTCACTTTCATTTCTTGAAAACTTGCAACAGTGGTCTTAGCCATGGTTTTCCTCCTTCAAACGCGTTGAGATACCCTTTGCGATTTCCTTGTCCAATCCTTTTTCAAGGGCGATTTCAACCGTATATTCCCCTAATTTCGAGTAAAGTTCCCGTTCCAATCCCGATAGGACCGACAGATGGTTGTCAATGGTCTTTAAATCGCCTCTTACAATGGGACCGGTCATTGCTTTGACCGTACCAAATTGCCTGACGTTGTTTATCGTGCCTTCAACCAATGGCCATAGCGCTTTTAGCGCAAATTCTTTCGTATATCCAAGGGATTCAAATTGCTTGGTTCCAAAATCAAGTGTTGCCACCAGATAGTTGGATACCGCGACCGCAGCCAAATGGTATTTGACCTTGTTCTCTTTGTCGATTTTGAAATATTTGATTTTATGATTGTTAAGCCAATTCATCATTTTTTCGTCCAAATCACCTTCGATACTGAAATAGGTGCTTGGAATCGACTTTTGTGCCTCATCGGGATCTGCGAAAGATTGAAGTGGATGAACACTCAATATTTTCGCTCCTTTTGACCGTAATGGCGCCAATACCTCAGAGGTGTGGACACCACTCGTGTGTAGTATGTACTTACGTGATAAAGATTCTGAAGCATTGGACAAATCCCTTACAACGACTTCAATGGCATCATCATTTACAGCTATAATAATCAAATCACTGTTTAAAATCAAATCCTTCAGAGAGTCATATGCTATCGCATTGATTTTTTCAGCGGCGTAGATTGTATGGGCCATCGTCTTGCTGTAATAACCGGATACGGACTGGTCCACCCCATTGAAATACATCCCAAGAGACTTGCCGACAGCGCCTGCGCCTATAATACCAATCATCATAGTGTGTCACTTCCTTTTTTTGCAACAAAAAAACTCTTTCTGCACAAGACAAAAAGAGTTATATCACATAACCTTTATTTCAGTCTCGGGCAAGTTTGCTCAGAGCCGTAATGGATTCAAAACATGGATCAATCGGAATGTATGGTCCTTTCGGTACCATCAGTATAATTATATCACAAAAAAAATAAGAATAGTGCGCTTTTTTTTTCAATGTTTTGTGAAACGAAACATTGGGCGTAGGTATGGTTCTCGCGAAGCGAAACTATACTAGCCTATGTCTTTATGTTCTAAATAGTACAAAAAGGAAACTTACCTACGCGTAAAATAAGAATAGTGCGCTTTCGCGCACTAATGGTGACTGAAATAGAATAAGTTTTCTTCAGTAACATCTTTAAATGTCAACTGAGACGCTAATAAGTTTCCTTCGGAAACTTACCTACGCGTAAAATAAGAATAGTGCGCTTTCGCGCACTAATGGTGACTGAAATAGAATAAGTTTTCTTCAGTAACATCTTTAAATGTCAACTGAGACGCTAATAAGTTTCCTTCGGAAACTTACCTACGCGTAAAATAAGAATAGTGCGCTTTCGCGCACTATTCTTATTTTATTAATGTTCCCTAGTTTTGGTCTCATACATCATCGAATATTCGTGGTCGACTTCAGATTGACAAGTTTTACAAAGACTATATTTATTCACTTTTTTCTCATCACCACATCGTTTGCAAAATTTCACTTCAAATTGATTACCTCTGATCGCATCTTTCATAAACTCGCCTCCCTATACGTTTTGGTATTATTGTATACAATTATCCTCTTGTGAATATTGTACATGGGAATTATGCAAAATGCAACAATATTATTCAAAATAAGCTATTAAAATGATTTTTTTGATGTTTATTCCGTCATTTTCGCTATGTCTTTAATATTTTTATCCATTCAGAAAGATCTGATGGTCTTTCATTTGGAATGATTGCTCCAAGGTTTTCCAGGCAAGTGATGACGTTATATGGTAATAGTTCCAACTCATGGCCGATGCTCATTTCAATGCACTTTCCAAGCGAATAATAATCACTTCTATAATCGACAGTCTCAGGGGTGTACAATGCTTCAGGAGGCATAAAAAGTGTGGATCCCCTCCATTCGTCCCTCACCCTTCGATACTGAACGGACTGGGCCGTTCCAAAATCAATGATATATACATGAAACTGACTGTCAAAAATCATGTTCTCAGGTTTGATGTCACAATGTATGAAGCCACTATTATGCAACTCATCCAAGGACACAAGAGCATTCAACAACAATTGATTGGCCGTAAACGAGCATAGCTTGGCCTCTCTTAACAGATTGAAAGTGTTGCCTTCTATGAATTGAAGCGCTATGTGCATCTCATCGCCACAGATGTTGTAATCGAGCAATTTGGGAAATGCATTTCCATCCAATTTTTGTAAGACCCCTACTTCTATGACTCCGGATTGGATCTCAGTCTTTTTCAAGATTACTTTATGCCCGGTTTTTTCCGAAACATAGAGCTCCTGTTTGCACCCACATCTCATCAAGTTGTATTGTGAAAGCCACTTCATTGCAAATCTACCTCGATTCAATATTTTTATGACAATTTTTGCAGGGTTCATATCCTTTGGCTGCCGCTTCATCAATATCTATTGGAAATTTACTTTTTCTAAGATGAAAGCAGTGCTCCAAATGATATTTTTCCCCATAAGTTGTTATGTAGACTGTTGAAGACTCGAATTTCAGGCCATCATTATCGTTGCCCCTTTTGAAGGGGATTTGAATTTTTTCAGTGCTTGAAAATGATAGGAACGTGTAATCATAAGAGATTATCCACAAATCGATGTCATGACCATTTACAGACTCAAGTGTGATTTCACTTATTTCGACAAAATGATCTACGAATCGATTTTCCGATTGCTTTTTTACCTTCGCCCACATCAGACCTTTCAACAGGTCTGTCCGATCTGAAAATGGCATTCCGATGATGTTCATTTCATCTGAGGCGCCTTGGACCACCCACTCCATCTGAGCATCCACATAGACGGTCAACAGCGTTCCTACACATCCAAATAAAAGCAGTAAAACCAAACTGATCACTATGGTAGCCTCAATTGTCACACTACCTTTCTCTGAACGTTTCACACATCCACCTTCCCGTTCAATACTTGTTGACCATTGCCATCACATTAAGCTTTTCATCAAATCCTTTCACAACATAGTCAACCTCAATCTTATGTCCAATTGAAAATCGGATCAGATTGAATCGGTTCTCGGAAACTTTCCTGATATTGGCATCCAGCAGCAACATCCCGCGCTCGGCGGTGACTTCCACCGGTTGAGCATATAACATGAGCCTCAAATAGTCCTGATAGTACAATTTCCCGCTTTGTGGTTGAGGTTTCTTTGTTCCATTGCTTTCCATCAAGGTCGACAAACTGCCTTGCAACAGATCATCGAGGCCCAACACCCATTCTTCCTCTTTTTTTATGAAATGATGCCCTTCTCCCTTGTAAAGCGCTATCATATCCAGATATCCCTCCGCACTGCTCCATAGAGTCACCATTGCGCCGTATGCGATCGCGTTCCATGGCGCGGGCAAGACCGCTATCGTGCGTCCGACTTGAGAGGTTTTTGAAGCATCTGAAGCGATATGCATCATATTGGCGACTGTCCTTATTGAAAAGATTCGCATTTTAATGGTCTGAATGTTCTGTGGATCGGATTGCTTTCCTGCCAACAAATACTCTACTTCCCCTTTGATAACCGTTTTTCTTTCTGTTTTCGTTCCCAGTGGATTGAAGTTTCTGACGCTGCCTTTGTCAAAACTGTTAAGCACTCCCATCCAATATTCGGCATAGATTATTTGATCCAACATATTCATCTCAGAGCGTTCTATGTTCATCGCTCCATCCAGATCCAAACCTTCAAGTGTCAACACCAAATTTTCAACCGGTTCGAGATTGAACAAAAGTTCATCGATTGTACCCAACAATTGTGTGATTCTATTCAACAGTAGCGGTTTTGAGTCACAATGATCTTCAATGATACTGTCTATCAAAGCATTCCACTTTTCTTCCATTATGGAGAGCTCATAAGCACAAACTGTTTTTTGTGTTCTTAGGCCAGTCAACTCCTCCAATAGCACATCTTCTATCTCCGAAACCGCTTCAAGTTCCATGGTCTTCAGATCAATTTCTGTTTGAAAATCAGCCAACCCCTGACGGAGACGCACAATCTCATTATTGATATGCCTCAACTCCGATATACGATCTCCCCATTCTCCACTTATGCGAACCGACTCGATCAGGAGGACTTCATATTTTTGAATTTGTTTTTGCACGGTCTCTGATTCACTCTGAAGAAGAGCTTCATAAGAGTCGACCACTTCATTCAATTTGGCGTGTATATCATTTTCAATGCTCTTCAAGATGCTTTCAACGCTACTGGATGTTCTCAGCTTTTCAATGCTTTTAACCGCGCTATGAAAGTCAAAGAATTTTTCCACCATCTTCTCAAACTTTTTGATCTGTTGAAGAAATGTGCTGGATTGTGAGGTTTGAAGATAGGGATGGATCAATGTTCGAAGTTGATTGACAGCTTCAAGTGCGATGAGATTTCTTGACGCCATTGTCGTTGACTCGACAAAGTTGTTGGGATTGTCCATTTTATAATGGTCTACTTCAATATTTGTCACAACAACATGATCGTTGAGAGCCAAGATTTGATTTTGAATGACATCCTGATCCAAGTATGCCAAGATTCCATAATAGTCGAATAAATGCGCATTATTGTTTGAAAGCTGCATTTCACTGACATTTCGGGTGTTTTTCATGACTTGGTTATCCAATTGATATGTCCTCAAATGGTCATAAAGGATAAAAATACCGATGGCTATGATCGGAACAATCAATAGCATGAAAATGGATATGCTGCCTCTATTCGATTTCAAAGATTTTTTCACCTCCAAGCAGAATCAACTTGAGTACCGGTCTGTTCAAACGCATCAGATTATAAGACGAATCAATTTCAAAAGTCTCTTTCTTCATGAGCTCCTGAAAAGGATTCCCGAAGCGCCTTCCATAATGGATGGTATATTTTGTCCAAACACCACGATTGGAAACTTTAAAATCATCACTTTTCATTGCGCCGACTCCGTTTAAAACCATTTGATCACAAACTTGCATCAAAAATGCTCTTTCTGTTGAAAGTACTGTCAAATTCAATTCCGCTATAAAAAAAGCCATCACCATTATACAAAGGATCATAATCAGCACAATGGGAATTATCATAGTTATCTCTGTCGTAAACACAAATTATCACTTCCATTATTTGACATGTAAATAATGTACTATTTTTGTAATTAAATGTCAATATCTGATAAAAAAATAATGGGGAAATTCCCCATTATGGCTCAAAGCTTATTGATTTATTATTCTGAAGCTTTACTGACCTTGCTTCTCGAACGCATACGATCGGTCTCATTCAAAATTCTTTTTCTGATTCGAAGTGCATCCGGTGTGATTTCAAGCAATTCATCTTCTTCAATGAATGTCAGTGCCTCTTCCATTGAAAAAATCTTTGGAGGCAACAGTTTGATCGCATCATCGGATCCAGACGCACGTGTGTTGGTCAATTTCTTGTTTTTAGTCGGATTGACAGTCATATCTTCTTTTCTGGAGTTGATTCCAATGACCATTCCTTCATAGACATCAGTTCCGGCTGCAATCATCATTACCGCGCGCTCTGAAAGGTTATACAATGAAAACGCCATTGCAGTACCACCCTGTTGAGATACCAAAACTCCATTGTTACGAGACGGAATCTCACCTCTGTAAGGTTCATATGAATCGAATGATCTCAATAAAACGCCTTCTCCGCGGGTAACATTGATGAACTCACTTCTGTAACCCAGCAAACCTCTTGTTGGAACAAGGAATTCAACTCTTGTGAAACCATCTTCAGCGTGCATGGTTTCCATAGTGCCTTTTCGGATATTGAGTTCAGAAATGACCGTGCCGACATATGCATCAGGTACTATGGCTATGACTTTTTCTATTGGCTCATGTTTTGAGCCTTCAACAAACTTAAGCAAAACCTGAGGTTTCGAGACGGCAATTTCATACCCTTCTCTTCTCATGTTCTCAAGCAATATGGAAAGGTGCAATTCACCTCTACCAGAAACTTTGAATCCGTCTTGAACAGAGTCAAGCGGTTCCACTCTAAGTCCAACATTTACCTCAAGTTCCTTTTCCAATCTGCCTTTGAGATGTCGGCTCGTAACGAACTTTCCACTCTTGCCACAAAATGGTGAGTCATTGATCAAAAAGTTCATTGACAGGGTTGGTTCTTCAATTTCCACTATTGGCATAGGCTCAACACAATCAGGATCGCAGATTGTTTCTCCAATGGATATGTCGTTGATGCCTGAAACTATAATCATATCTCCGGCATATGCTACGTCAACTTCTTTTCTCGCCATACCTTCATAAACGTATAATCTTCCGATTTTGCCGCGTTTGGAAGTGTTATCGCGTTTGGATATGACAATATTATCGTTTGGACGTATTGTGCCTCTGTAAACTCTTCCTATTCCGAGTCTTCCCACATAATCATCATAGTCCAGAGATGAAATCTGAATTTTTAATGGTTCATCGGAACTCACCGCATAAGGCTTGATGTGACTGAGAATCGTTTCAAAAAGTGGTGATAGATCCGAACTTTCATCTTCCATATTGTGTTTGGCAATTCCCTCTCTGGCAATACCATAGACTATAGGAAACTCAAGTTGTTCGTCTGTCGCTCCAAGTTCAACGAACAGGTCGAATGTCAGATCGACAACTTCTTCTGCACGTTGGTCTTTTTTATCAATCTTATTAATAAACAGGATAGGTCTCAATCCTGCTTCAAGTGACTTTTTAAGAACAAAACGGGTTTGTGGCATCGGACCTTCACTGGAATCCACCAAAAGGATTACGGTATCGACAGTTTGCATGATCCGTTCCACCTCAGATGAGAAATCAGCATGGCCTGGTGTGTCCACGATATTTATTTTATAGTCATTGTAAATGATTGAGCAATTTTTGGAATATATGGTAATGCCTCTTTCACGTTCCAAGTCATTGCTGTCCATGACACAATCAGGAACAACTTCATTGGCACGAAAAACTCCATTTTGACTTAAGAAAGCATCCACTAATGTCGATTTACCCGCATCGACGTGCGCTATTACGGCAACATTCATTATGCCTTTTACATTCATACTAAACTCCATTCAATATTTTGCATTAAACAACTATATTATTTTATAACAAATCCAGGTAAAAATATACATTTATTTTTCTGATGTCTAAAAATTAACACTTCACCAAGACTCAGAAAACGCTTGTGCGTTCAAAACACACAAGCGTCATTTTTAGTATATTTTTGTAGCATCAAATAAAATTGATGATTTGTACATGGAAACAGTCTTATTTGCTTGAAGATAAGCCGCATCATAAGTGGTATCCACTGTTTGCCATTTGCCGTTCACATAGACTTCATTCCATGCATGGTATTGATCTGGGATCAGATCTGAATAACCTTTGACCAATTTTGTGGGCACTCCAACACTTCTTAACATTGAAGCAAACAACACAGAATAATCATAACAAATGCCTTTCTTGTCATAAAAAACTTGATTGATATTTGGAATATAACCAGAACTTAGTGTTGAGATCTTATCGTAATCATATTTATAATTACTTGTGATATAATCATAAATGACTTTGACCTTTGCAGAATCGGATGTCATACCTTTAGTCAATGATTTGGCTTTCTGGACTGCAGGTGATTCGTCGGACCAATTGACCTCTATTACTGATTGCAAGAATATTTCTTGTCCTGATGTTGCACCGAGGTTGACTGTTTTTCTGACAACTTCCTTATATTTGTTGCCTTCGACATTTTGCATAAGCCTTACGAGATAATCACCTCTACCCATTTGAAGCGGGAAGTAATTGAGTGAACCATCATCGTTGACTGGATACATGTATCTATTGCCATCCTTTTCCACTAAAAAAAGCAGCTTGGATTCATAGACTTGATTGATACTGAGACTCACCATTCCAGATTGAATGGCTTCAGTTCCGATATTGGCACCTGCTGAAACAGCAAATGAAGACATGGATGTAACGGTAATGACCAACGACAAAAAAAACATCGACAGTATTTTTTTCATAGAAAAAACTCCCTTCGGTAGCACGGCTGCCATTCATTTCTGAAAGGCCCTATGGCTTTGCGTCCCATCGTTTCCAATGGTTTGCCTTTATCGGTGAAGTACGTATACATTGCACCTTAAGTTATTAAGTTACATTCATCATAACACATAAACCCCACAATCCATATAGAGGAATGATTTCAATTTTATGAACAAATCATTACGGCACCAAAATAGCGTGCACTATCAATCTGTGAGTCGGGTTTCTGACTGGATCGCAAGTGACTAGTGTTATGATTTGGTCCTTTCTGTTTCTGTAAAGAACCGTTATATCGGTTGGTTCTACTATATGAGTCTTATAAACCTTATATTTGTACGTTTTTGACGTGGTCACAACTTCAATTGTATCCCCGATGGTCATTTCATCGAGTCTGTTGAACATGATACCATACGATCGCCCTCTGTGACCTGCGATCCCCACATTTCCAATTTCACCAAAGTTGGAGGTTCCGGCTATTGTTGCTGCACCACGATTAAGATTATACTCTGTAGCGCCGTTCAATATCGGCATGGTCAAATCGATTTTAGGAATGATTATTTTCCCGAGAGCTCCAGAGTTTGAAGTCTGGATCGGGGTAGGAACCGTCTCAGGATCTGATTCACTGGCCTGTGGCCGCACAACTGGATCCAAATAATCTTCCGCAGGTATGATTTCAATATCCGGATCGGGTTGCAATAAACCACTTTCATCTCGGTCGGCAAGTTCACTCTCCTGTTCAAAGAGAATCTGCAATGCCAGATAATCAGCTTCGGAAAGCGTTTCAGACTCTATCTGCAGTTCCAATTCCGACTCAAATCCCTCCAAAAGCTTATTCTCCCAGTACCATATATAGGTTCGGCTTGCCAATGGGTAAGCCGCAACAAGAATACCTAGTATGATCAATAAAGTTGAAATCCTTTTTTTCATATAACGCCTTCACTTTCATTCAATCGTTTTATTCTTTTGAAATATATACCCCATTACAAGCATAAAAAAACCCGTAAACATTACGAGTCTTTAAAATGTGTGACACCACCTAGAATAATCAAGACAACCCCTGAACCAATCAGAAATACGCCTAGAGCCGTTTTAACATAAGAATCCATAGCCATCACGTAGCCTGAAAGTATAAGAAAAGCAATTGTGATTAGAATAAGTTTGATCCCGAACTTTCTCACTTCAAACTCCTTTCGCTCCCTTCAGAATAAATCTCAGCTAGACCTTCAGCGACATAGTCTCTTATCCATCTGATCACATCATTGTTGCTGATCGGCACTCCATCAAGCAATTTCTTAATTTCCTTTGAGTTTAGTGTAAAAGTATATCCGTTGTAATCGTGTGTATAAATCAAATCCATTTCATCACAACCGTTCAAGATGGTGACGATTGTCTCGGGCATGTTACCGAGTGGCACTCGATCGATGTGGCTATGCTTGAAAACAGCTACGATTTCGGTGCCCATTCCGAGTTGTGAGTTGATATTGAAATAACCTTCGCATTGTTCAGCTGAAGATTTGAAAAGAGGTATGCCGAGGCCAACTTTTCTGGTTGTCCTGGTTGTATAAAATGGATCGACCACTTTCATTACTGTGTCTGAATCCATCCCGACACCATCATCTTTGATCTTTATAGTCAGTTGATCATCGATTATGTTTTCAATAATTGCGATTCTTAATACATCAGCTTCAGCTTTGATTGAGTTTTGAGCTATGTCCAGTATGTGTAAAGATAATTCTTTCACAACTTCACCCTCCTCTTCAGATGATTGATCAATGCATATGTTGTTTTTTCTGTTAGTTCCAGACTCTGGATTGGTTCACTGATCTGTCCCAATGAGTGTGCATCGGAATTGATGAGAACTCCATAATGACCCAATATGTCTTGAGGGACAGATGCATTCATGAAAACCTCGATAAATTTCAGATTCAAATCTTCTGGAATGAAGCCCAAATTGGACAGCATGCTATTGGAGCTCTTATTGATATGAGCAGGAACAATGACTCCGCCGAATTTGTCGACAAGCGCATTCAATTGATCCAAGCTCAGATTCAATGATAATATAAGCGCCCAAGGATACTCTTCAATTATGCTGTCTTCCTCATCCATGACCCATTGATTGCCAAAACGCTCCGGACGATTGGGCAATTGAACCCTATGTGCATCCAACTCGTTTTCAAATGTATTCAAAGCTTCCATATCAGGAAAATAGCAAAGAATATGAACTTCTTCCTTTGTCTGTACTTCCATCCCGGGAACCACTAGAATACCCAATTGCTGCGCAAGACCCCTGATCACATCATTGTTTTTACCGGTATTGTGATCCGTAATGGAAATGATGTCCAAACCTTTCAAATAGGCCATATTGGCGATATTGTTAGGTGTCATTTCATCACTGCCGCATGGGGACAGGCAAGAATGGATATGCAGATCATAAAACAATTTCACTATTTCACGCCTTCTTCATATAAAATTTTAAAGATCTCATAAGCCTCAAGTGGTGTCGTCAGTAAAACAACATCTTGCTCATCGGCTTTTTCTATGGTCTCTTTCTCCACAGAAATTCCTTCTGGAATGATGATGCAAGAAAAATCAAGCAGAGATGCCACAGCGAGAATATTGCTATGTGTCTGAACTGTAATCCAAGCTGTATCGTGTTTGCCTTTGGCCATGACCCAACTCAACAAATCACATGAGTAGACATTCAAAATCTCTCTTTCCTGATTAGATCCAGAAATCTTAACAAAACCATGTTTTTCAATTAAATCCCTAACCAACATTTCCTTGACCACCTTTATATTTTATTTGTAAATATACAATCTTCAAATTTTGCGAATCCATTAACAATGTCTTCAGCCAGCACTCTACAAGTGGGAGCACCACAGGCGCCACAATTCACACCGGGTAATTTTTGAGTCAATTCCTCTATTTGCGACATTTTCTCAAGCGCTTTCTTGAAATCTTTGTCAAGCTTGAATACAGGCATCGGTTTGATGGGCAAATCCCATTCCATATTTTCTGGAGTGAGGTCAATATCAATATTGATCGGTTCATTCATTCCGTATAGATTGGTGAGTTTTCTTACTCGATTCTTACCGATGAATGTGTTCTCAACATTAAGTGGTCCTCCGACACACCCGTTTATACAAGCATAACCTTCAAAGAAATCCAAGGATTCCAGTTTTCCCAGTTCCATTGATTCAAGCACCCTGATGACTTCCTCAATACCGTCGACTGCAATGTAATCTTCAATTTCCATGGCATAACTCTGCCCGCCGACACGAGCCCAACCGATTCCCTTTCCAGTGGATTTCTGAAACTGCTTTTTAGGTTCGACCCTATCGATAATTTTCATGATCTTATAGTAAACTTCCTCAGTGGATATGGCTTCATCAATGAAAGATTTGGATAAACCTATCGGATTCTTGATACAGGTCACTTTGGCAGGACATGGCGTAATGTATATGATTCCTATTTCATCGTATTCATGACCTTCACTGAGCAAACGCTTTTTGATTGCTCTTGCAGCTATTTCCATAGGTGCTTCCAGCTTGATGATATGATCGATCAAAGCCGGAAATCTGATTTGAATAAGCCTCGTGATGACAGGACAGTACGTTGAAATCATAGGCTTGCTCAAATGAGCTTTGTCCAAAATACTATTTTCATAGACAGACAACAGTTCAGCAGCATGTGCCAAATCGTAGACTTCATCAAATCCCAAATCCAATAAAGCGTTATACACTGTGTTCATGTCATATTCAATTGGAAATTGACCATAAAATGAGATTGCAGGTAGCGCCACCGTATACTTGAACTTTTTAATTACTTCCAGATTACTAACCAGCGCGCCTTTAGCATGATATGGGCATACCTTTAAACACTCGCCGCAATCAATGCAACGAGATTCGATTATTTTCGCCTTATGATCCACAATTCGGATGGCTTGAGTTGGACATCGGTCCAAACAATGTGTGCATCCATTGCAATAATCTTTTTCAAGAACTACTGAATGCCAATAAGTCTTTTCCATCAATTCCTCCAATACTCAAATTTACCCTTTTTCAATTTTCGTACTTAACAATCATTTTTATGTTGGTTCCTGTCCCCATTTCTGATTCAATAATGAAAACATCACTCATTTTTTTCATGTTGGGTAATCCCATACCAGCTCCGAATCCCATTTCTCTTGCAACATTAGTCGCTGTGGAGAAGCCTTGTGTCATAGCAAGATCAACATTTTCAATACCGGGTCCGCAGTCTTCCACATAGATTTCTATACAATCCGATTTAATAAACACCTCAATATTGCCTCCATTGGAATGGATCACGAGGTTGATCTCTGCTTCATATGTCGCAATGGCGACACGTCTGACGATATTGGCATCTATGGCTAGTTGTTTGAGCATTTTCTTGATCTTGCTCGAAGCCTCGCCCGCTCTGGAGAAATCGTCGTTTGCTACATCATAATGCAACTTTAGAGCTACATTTTTTTCATTTTTTTCATACGTGTTCATAGAGTCCCCTTAAATTTTTATGCCTCTAAGTCCATGTTGAAACAATATCCCTGAAACCGTAAATAACGATTCTCTCGTCATCATCAAAAGTATTTGCTTTTCTTCTGCCAGAGCAATGACCTCATTGCATGGAGTCTTTCCACGAACAAACAAGATAACTTTCAAATCCAGCATTTCTGCTGTTCGTATGACTTGTTGATTGATGAGTCCTGTAATCAATAATGTATCTTCTTCTACATAAGCAAGCACATCACTCATCAAATCCGATCCAAAGGCAGTGACTACTTCGTGTTCAATACCTTGCTTGAAAGCGAGAATCTCGGCGTTTACAACGTCTGCTATGTATTTTATCTGCATATTTGCCTCCTTGTGCGTAATAGCGTAAAATACTGTGAAATTAAGTTAATATTTTAACAATAATTTCTTACATTATAGCATCTTTAAAGGAATACTTCAATTTCTTTTACGGATTCTTCACAGACTTCCTCAATACTGTTTTCTGCATTGATTATTCGGATTCGCTCGGGAAACTTACTCGCCAATTCCAGATAACCTTCTCTCACCAACTTGTGAAATTCAAGGGTTTCCATATCCAGCTTATTGATTTCCCTATCCGGATTTGAGTTGATTCTCGCCAGACCGATCTCAGGATCCACATCCAGATAAAGTGTTAAATCCGGTAAGAACCCTTCTGTTGCAAAAAGATTCATTTGATATACTTCGTCTACTCCTATCCCTCTGACATAACCTTGATAAACCATAGATGAATCCACAAATCGATCAAATACGACCACTTCGATGCCGGAACGGATTGCAGGAATCACTTTCTCAATCAGATGTTGACGTCTCGCCGCGGCGAAAAGCAAAGCCTCTGTCCTGTGATCCATTTCATCATGCGTCTTGTCCAAGATGATTTCTCTTATCTTTTCTGAAATTGGAACCCCACCCGGCTCTCTGGTGATCATATGTGATATACCCTTGGATTCAAGATGAGTCTTGATTTTTTCTATTACAGATGTTTTTCCGGCACCTTCTCCGCCTTCAAGTGATATTACTACGGTTTTGGACATTCTTTTATGACCTCCTAAATTGACCTTATCCTCATTTTAAACTATTTGTGCACATTTTGAAACAAAAGAAAACCGTCCAATTAAGGACGGCTTCTAAATTCACAGTTATAATGGAAACTTTGCTCTCGATACATAGTGTGTATGCAAGAGTTCATGAGCTTTATGACTGTTTGGTTTGCCAAGATACTCATCGTAAAGTTTTTTGATTTCTGGATTCTTGTGTGATTTTCTCACAGATTTCGATGCATCTTCAGAATAAAGTGCCTTTGCTCTTTCTGCACGAATATCAATAACATTTCTTACATTTGCAGGTTGAATCGGCTGACCGCCACCGTTGACACATCCTCCTGGGCAAGCCATCACTTCAATGAAATGATAATCCGCTTCGCCTGATTTGATTTTTTCAAGCAAAACACCTGCATTGGTAGTATTATGCGCAACAGCTATTTTGACATCCAATCCGCCAATATTCACAGTAGCTTCTTTGATGCCTTCGAGCCCTCTTACTGCAACATAATCCACATTCTCAAGGTCTTCACCTGAAAGGACATCTGCAACTGTTCGAAGAGCTGCTTCCATAACACCACCAGTAGCTCCGAAAATTACGCCAGCACCCGTGTAATCGCCCATGAATGCATCGAAAGCGCCTTCTTCAAGTTTATCAAACTCGAGTCTGGCTTCTTTGATCATGAGTGCAAGTTCTCTGGTTGTAATAGAAATATCAACATCTCTAATACCGTTGACTTCGAGTTCAGGTCTTACAATCTCCGATTTTTTAGATGTACAAGGCATTACAGAAACAACTACGATATCTTTAGAATCGATACCATGTTTTTCAGCATAGTAACTCTTGGCAAGCGCACCAAACATATTTTGAGGCGATTTACAAGAAGACAGATGCGGTAATAATTCAGGATATTGGAATTCGATGTATCTGACCCAACCTGGAGAACAAGATGTGATCATTGGCAATACGCCACCATTTTGAATTCGGCCGAGCAATTCTGTGCCTTCTTCCATTATGGTTACATCAGCTGCCCAGTTCGTGTCAAACACTTTATCAAAGCCTAATTTTCTAAGCGCTGTAGCGAGTTTTCCAGTTACGTTAGTTCCTATTGGGAATCCGAATTCCTCACCAAGTGCCGCTCTTACAGCCGGAGCCGATTGAACAATGACATGCTTGGTCTTGTCTTCGAGGACATCCCACACCAATTGTGTGCTCGGCTTTTCAGACAATGCACCTACAGGACAAACTACCATACATTGTCCACAATAGATACATGGTACATCTCTCATGCTCATGTCAAATGCTGGGCCAACAGTGGTCTCAAATCCACGGTTGGTGAAATCGAGGATACCGATTCCCTGTACATTTTTACATGCGCTCACGCAACGTCCACAAAGGATACACTTGCTTGAGTCTCTGATGATTGATGGTGAAAGATCGTCATAGCTTACTTCTCTTTTTGCTCCTGAATATCTGATTTCACGAATCCCAAGTTCTTCAGATACACTTTGAAGTTCACAGTTCTTGCTTCTGACGCATGTTGTACATTCTCTATTATGGTTTGCAAGCAAAAGTTCAACTGTACTCTTTCTCGCTTTTCTGACTCTATTGCTGTTTGTGTTGATGACCATGCCTTCTCTTACTGGAAGAACACATGATGCCTGAAGCGCTCTTGCTCCTTCAACTTCAACCACACAAACTCGGCAAGCGCCTACTTCATTGATATCTTTTAGGAAACAAAGTGTTGGGATATCAATACCTACAGTTCTGGCAGCTTCTAAAACCGTCAACTCTTTTGGTACTTCATACTGGGTACCGTTTATGGATAAAGATACGTTACTCACGATTCGTACACCTCTTTCTTATAATCTTGTTAAGTTACTGAACTACTGTTTAACAATAACTTTCTTCGGACATTTAGGGATACAAGCGCCACATTTGATACAGATTGCCTGATCAATCACGTGTTGTTGCTTGACTTCACCGCTGATTGCATCAACAGGACAAACTCTCTTACAAGCTGTACAACCGATACATCCCTCGTCTAAAATGACGATTGACAATAAGTCTTGACACATGCCTGCAGGACATTTTTTGTCTACAACGTGAGCAAGATACTCATCCTTGAAATACTTAAGTGTCGACAATACTGGATTTGGAGCAGTTTGACCCAATCCGCAAAGTGACGAATCTTTGATTGTGTATGCCAATTCTTCCAATTGCTCAAGGTCTGCCATGGTGCCGGCTCCTGAAGTGATTCTTTCCAGAATCTCGAGCATTCTTTTGGTACCTTCTCTACATGGAACACATTTACCACATGATTCATCCACTGTGAAATCAAGGAAAAATCTTGCGAAGTCCACCATACAGTTTGTGTCATCAACGACAATCATACCACCGGATCCCATCATGGAGCCAAGTGCTGTAAGCGTATCAAAGTCTATTGGAGTATCGAGATGATCCACTGTCAAACAACCACCTGATGGACCACCGGTTTGAACCGCTTTGAAGGCTCTGCCGTTTGGAATACCACCACCGATATCATAGATAACTTCTCTGAGTGTTGTACCCATCGGAATTTCCACAAGTCCTGTATTGTTGATCTTTCCACCTAATGCGAAAACTTTTGTGCCAGGAGATTTTTCAGTACCAAATGATGTGAACCAATCTGCACCTTTTAAAATAATTTGTGCTACTGATGCATATGTTTCAACGTTATTGATTACAGTTGGCTTTCCGAAAATACCTTTTTCTGCCGGGAATGGTGGCTTTGGTCTAGGCATTCCTCGTTCGCCCTCTATTGATGCGATCAATGCCGTTTCTTCACCACATACGAACGCTCCAGCGCCTAATCGGATTTCCATGTCGAAATTGAAGTCCGTATCGAAAATCCTCTCACCCAAAAGTCCCATTTCTTTAGCTTGTGCAATCGCTATACCGAGTCTTTTAACCGCTATAGGATACTCCGCACGGATATATACATATCCTTTTTCAGCTCCGATGGCATATGCAGCAATTGCCATGGCTTCTATTATTGAGTGTGGATCTCCTTCTAGGACCGAACGGTCCATAAATGCTCCCGGGTCACCCTCGTCAGCATTACATGCCACATATTTGATGTCGCCTTTTGATTTCCTGGTAAATTCCCATTTGAGTCCAGTCGGGAAACCACCGCCGCCTCTACCTCTGAGTCCGGATTTTTTGATTTCATTGATGACATCTTCCGGTTTCATTTGAGTTAGTGCTTTACCAAGTGCCTGATAACCGTCAAAAGCGATATAATCATCGATGACTTCAGGATTGATCACACCACAGTTTTGAAGAACGACACGTCTTTGTTTTTTATAGAAAGTAACATCGTTGATAGATGTTAGAATATCAGTCACATCAGCTGATTTATCAACAAACAGCAAATCTTTTACAATTCTACCTTTTAAAAGATGCTCATCTACAATTCTCTCGACATCTTTTTGCTCAATTCTTGAATAAAACGTTCCCTCAGGGTAAACGATACAAATTGGACCCGCTTCACAAAGTCCGAAACAACCCGTTCTTACTACCTTGACTTCTTTGTCCAGGCTTCTTTCCTTCAATGCTTGATTGAACATTTCTTCTATGGTCAACGATCCTGAAGAAACACAGCCTGTACCGCCACAAACAAGCACATGCGCTCTATAAAAATCCATTTGATTACCTCCTAATAAGTTTCAACGACTATTCGACTGCACCGATAGTAAATTCTTTGACTATGTTTCCGTTAACGATGTGTTCAGCAATGATTCTTCTTGCTTTCTCTTCAGTCAACTCAACATAAGTCACTTTCTCTTCGCCTTCTTTGTATACTTCGATCAATGGTTCCAATCTGCATACGCCGATACATCCGGTTTGAGTTATTGTCACATCACTAAGTCCTCTTTTTTGGGCTTCATCCATAAGAGCAGTCAAGACTGGTCTGGCTCCCGCCGCGATTCCGCAAGTTGCCATGCCTACTACGATTCTCGTACCGACACGTTCTTTTCTGATATCCACTTTTTTAATTGCTTCATCTCTTAATTTTGAAAGTTCCGCTAATGATTTCATTTAATGCCTCCTAATATCTAACCGTTATACTTTTGGATAATTCCAGGAATATCCGCGACAACAAGTCTGCCATATACATCTTCGTTCACTGTCAATACAGGTGCGAGTCCGCAAGCTCCGATACAACGGGTAGCTTCAAGCGAATATTTACCGTCCAAAGAAGTTTTTCCAACTCCAACTCCAGTCAATTCAACGACTTTGTCGATAAGTTGTTGCGCGCCTCTTACATAGCATGCCGTTCCTAGACATAAGCTGATCAGATAATCGCCTTTAGGCTCAAGAGTAAACTGTGAGTAAAAAGTCACCACACCATAAATCTCTGCCAAAGGTACTTTCATTTTTTCAGAAATTGTTTTTTGCACTTCAAGTGGAATCGCTCCGAAAATATGCTGCGCTTCATGAAGAATTGGCATCAAAGGGCCTTGCATGTCTTTGTGTGATTCAATGACTTCATGAAGTTTTGCAAAATTTTCTTCAGTTAGATAGTTCTTGGTCATTAATTGTTCCTCCTTTATACATCCTTAAGTTAATGATAAAGCTCGCCGGGCTTTATCGAATTCCTAGTTGGTTACTAGGTCATAACTTATTTGTTAAGAAATTAACTCATCAACTACGATTATAACATAGTCACTTTTGTTTGTATAGTCTTTAACAATCTTTTCTATTGCATAATTTTTTGCAATAATCAAAGCAAAAAAAAGACAGTTTCCACTGCCTTTACTTGAAGAATTCATATATTTTCTGTGCCACTTTCCGATTGAGTCCCTGTACACTCAGCAGCTCATCCAAACTGGCTTTTTGTATGGCTTCGATCGATTTGAAATGTTTCATGAGCGCTATCCGACGTTTCTCACCGATCCCTTCGATTTCATCCAGAATCGAATGAACCATTTCTTTGGATCTGAGTGATTTATGGTATTCTATTGCAAATCGGTGAACTTCGTCCTGAATTTCGCTGATCAGTCTGAAAGCGCTATTGTGTTCCTTCAATTTTCTGAGAGTCCCATTAAAGTAAAGATCATCCGTTTTGTGATAGTCATCTTTCACCATACCTGCAATCGGAATATGGATCTCCAAGGCATTGAGTATTTCATTGACAGCATTCACGTGCCCTTTGCCACCGTCAATCAGAATCAAATCGGGGAAAATGGAAAAGGATTTTCCTGTCTCGTCAGCCATTTTCTGTTCTTCAAGTCCTCTTTTGAAACGTCTGTACAGAACTTCCTGCATGGAACCGTAGTCATTTGATCCTTCAATGGTTTTAACCCTATATCGCCTATAGTCGCTGCGTTTTTTAACGCCACCATCGTACACAACCATACTTCCGACCGAATGAACACCAGAAGTATTGGAAATATCATAGGCCTCAAGTCGTTTTAATGGAATATTATCAGGAAGTTCGAGCATGGTTCTCAATTCATTTTCAGCTTTGTTTCTGAATGACAACTCTTTTTCGATACGGGTTTGAAACTTCATGATGTATTCTTTCGCATTTTTTTCGACCAGTTCGATGGTTTTCTTTTTTTCACCTTTCAAAGGTACAGAGATGATGACTTTATGACCGCTCAATTTGCTGAGCCAAGTGCTATAAAGTTCCATACCGTCCATTGCATCCGACAAATAGATTTCTCTAGGTATGTCGTTGGATCCCAAATAGTATTGGGTGATGAACGAACTCAACAAATCCGATGCGGCGACATGATCGGCATTGGCAACATTGAAGGATTCACGGCCTACGATTTTCCCGTTTCTGACTTGAAACAACATGACACAAGTTTTTTCCTCATAGCTGTAATACGCAACATAGTCTTGGTTTTTGTCATTGGTCTGAAGTGCTTTTTGCTTTTCATTGAGAGCTTTGAGCGCCACGATCTGGTCGCGGTATGCGGCTGCATCCTCATATTTCAATTCAGAGGCCGCTTTGGTCATTTTTTCTTGAAGGTCTTTGAGCAACCATTCTTTGTCCCCGTTCAAGAAGCGAATGATCGCTTGGATGTATTCCCCGTATGCTTCCTTTGTGATCATATGATTGCAAACGCCGGCACATCTACCAATATAGTAATTCAAACAAGGACGATCAACTTTTTCAGTGATTTTTCGGCTGCATTCTCTTATTGGAAATATGGTCTGAATCACTTCGAGTGTGATGCGTACTTGCTCAGCCCCGGTGTATGGACCGAAATATTTGTAAGCGCCCTTTTGATAATTTCTCGTCATGAAAACCCTTGGAAAATCCTCTCCTAAAGTGATGACTATATAAGGATAGTTCTTATCATCCTTAAGGAGGATGTTGAACCTGGGCAAATGTTTCTTGATCAGGTTGGCTTCCAATATGAGCGCTTCCATCTCACTATCTGTAATGATGTATTCAAATGAAGCAATATTCACCACCATGGTCTGGGTTTTGGGAAGATGCTTGCTAAAACCTCTAAAATAAGAACTCAACCTGTTTTTAAGGAATTTTGATTTGCCCACATAAATGATTTCACCAGTAGCATCCTTCATTACATAGACACCAGGAAGCTGAGGCACGCTTTTTAATTGTTCTTTGATGTTTTCCTTGACCTCAAAAGTATCATTAGGCATTCGCTTACCTCATTAATTCTTAAGCATTTTTTTCAAATATGCGCCTGTATAGGATCGCTTAACCTTTGAAACCTCTTCAGGCGTTCCGGTTGCAATCACTGTACCACCCTTGTCACCACCGTCCGGTCCTAAATCGATGATGTGGTCCGCAGATTTTATGACGTCCAGGTTATGCTCGATCACCACCATGGTATTTCCCGCATCCACCAGCTTTTGAAGCACCTCTATCAGGTTATGGACATCGGCAGTGTGAAGACCGGTAGTGGGTTCATCGAGAATATAGAGCGTCTTTCCTGTGCTCATCTTGCTGAGTTCGGTCGCCAGTTTGATTCTCTGTGCCTCACCTCCGGACAATTGGGTTGAAGGTTGACCTAGCCTGATATAATCCAAACCAACATCATGCAAGGTCTTTAGCTTGCGTTTGATTCTAGGAATGTTTGTAAAAAATTCAAGAGCTTCTTCAACAGTCATATCCAAAACTTCCGATATGGACTTATTCTTGTATTTGACTTCAAGCGTTTCCCTGTTGTATCGCTTTCCTTTGCACACATCACATTGAACATACACATCAGGCAAAAAATGCATTTCTATTTTAATGATGCCGTCACCTTTACAATGTTCACATCTTCCACCGCTGACATTGAAACTGAATCGACCCTTCTGATATCCCCTGATTTTGGCTTCTGGAGTCTGCGCGAACAAATCCCTGATGAAGTCAAAAACACCAGTATAGGTGGCGGGATTGGAGCGGGGTGTTCTTCCGATAGGCGATTGATCGATTTCTATGACTTTGTCAATATGTTCAAGTCCTCTAATGTCATCATGTTTGCCCGACTTCATTCTGCTGTGGTTGATTTTGATGGCACAGGATTTGAATAATATCTCATTGATCAATGTGCTTTTTCCTGAACCTGAAACTCCTGTAATCACACACAGGACACCAAGTGGAATGTCAACATTAATATTTTTGAGGTTGTTTTCAGTGGCGCCGATAATCGATATCATATTGCCATTTGATGTTCTTCTCGATTCAGGCACTTCCACTTTCTTGCGTCCGGACAAATACTGACCGGTTATGGACGCATCCGACGCCAAAATGTCGTCGATGGTCCCTTCAGCTATTATATAACCTCCGTGTTCCCCGGCTCCTGGTCCAAGATCCAAAATATAATCCGCTTCCATGATGGTTTCCTCATCATGCTCCACGACCAAAAGTGTATTGCCTAAATCTGTGAGATTGCGTAAAGTTTTTAACAACTTTTGGTTGTCCTTTTGATGCAGGCCGATACTCGGTTCATCCAATATATACAAAACCCCGACCAGACCCGAACCAATTTGTGTCGCAAGACGAATTCTCTGGGACTCCCCTCCGGAAAGTGTACCTGCGGCTCTTGATAACGTCAAATATTCCAGGCCGACATTTTTAAGAAAATTGAGTCTGGCGTTTATTTCTTTCAATATTTGTTCTGCTATATGTGTTTGGGTGAGGTTCAACTCCAGATCACTGAAAAATTCAATCGCATCTTTCACTGACAACTCTGTCACTTCCCAAATGTTTTTCCCGCCAACTGTGACTGCAAGAACTTCATCTTTAAGCCTTTTTCCGTGACAGGTGCTACATTCGATCATGCTCATGAACTCGTCTATTTTTGCTTTCATATATTCCGAATTGGTTGCTGCATAACGTCTTTCATAGTTGACAACCAAACCTTCAAATGCACGGTTGAACTCTGCATAACCGACATACTTGCTGTCATAATTGAACGTGATCTTTCGATCACCGGTCCCATAGAATATTTCTTTTTTCAGACTATCAGGCAATTCTCTGAAAGGCACATCTTGTGTCACTCCAGCCTCTTCAAGCAATGCATTGATCATATTGACATAGAAAGTTCCCTCCGCACTGTTGGCAATCGGTAAGAGTGCCCCTTCTGCTATGGAAAGCTTGACATCAGGTACGAGAAGCTCCGGATCCACCTTTTTTGTGAATCCCAATCCGTTACAATCCGGGCATGCGCCATATGGTGCGTTGAACGAGAACATTCTCGGCTCCATTTCAGATATGCCCTGACCATGGATCGGACATGAGAATTGGGTGTTGAATACCAGATCCTCTCCGTCAATCACATTGATGATGATCAGACCCTCAGATAATCGGAGCACTGTTTCCAGTGAATCGGTGAGCCTTTGCTGCATGCTCTCTTTTATGACCAATCTGTCCACTACCACTTCTATCGTATGTTTTTTGTTTTTATCGAGGATAAGCTCATCTGAGAGGTCAATAGTCTCACCATTGACTCTGGCTCTGACAAAACCTTCTTTTTTTAAATTATCCAATATTTTCTGATGGAGTCCTTTTTTTCCTGTTACTAGGGGTGCCAACACTTGTATTTTAAGTCCCTCTTCCAGTTTCATGATCTGATCCACTATCTGGTCGATGGTTTGTGGTGCAATTTCAATGCCGCATACAGGACAATGCGGGGTACCTGCCCTTGCGTACAACAATCTGAGATAATCATATATTTCAGTCACAGTTCCCACTGTGGAACGCGGATTCTTACTGGTCGTTTTTTGATCGATGGAGATTGCAGGTGACAATCCCTCTATATATTCAACATCCGGTTTCTCCATTTGTCCCAAAAATTGTCTGGCATACGAGGATAAACTCTCCACATATCTTCTCTGACCTTCCGCGTAGATCGTATCAAAAGCAAGAGATGACTTGCCCGATCCACTAAGACCAGTTATTACCACGAATTTATCCCTTGGAATCGTCACATCGATGTTTTTTAGATTGTGCTCTTTGGCACCCTTGACAAATATTTTATCTCTACTCATTATCTTATCCTCGAATCATTTCATCGTTTTTATTTCCACTATCATATCTCGGAGTTCGGCGGCACGTTCGAACTGGAGATGTTTGGATGCCTCGTACATCTCGAACTCAAGACTCTCGACATATTCTCTGCGTTCTTTTTTCGTCATTTTCTTGATTCGGTCCACCTCATAGATTGCATCGTCATCGGCGACAATGGTTGCTTCGATGACTTCCCTGATCGCTTTTATGATGCCTTGAGGCGTAATGTTGTGCTCAATGTTGTATGCTTCTTGAATTGCTCTTCTTCTATTGGTTTCATCGATTGCGAACTTCATGGACTTGGTGATCACATTGGCGTACATGATGACTCTTCCGTTGATATTTCTAGCGGCACGGCCAATGGTTTGAACAAGGGAAGTCTCCGATCTCAAAAAACCTTCCTTGTCCGCATCCAAAATTGCAACCAAGGAGACTTCCGGCAAATCCAAACCTTCTCGCAACAGGTTGATTCCCACCAAAACGTCAAAGACACCTTTTCTGAAGTCTCTGATGATGGTCATGCGCTCCATTGTCTTGATCTCCGAGTGCATGTATCTGACTTTCACATCTATTTTTTTGAAATAGTCTGTCAAGTCTTCAGCCATTTTTTTAGTCAAGGTGGTCACAAGAACGCGTTCGTTGATTGCAACACGCTTCATGATTTCGCCATATAGGTCGTCAATCTGATTTGTTGTCGGTCTTACTTCTATTTCAGGATCCACCAATCCAGTAGGCCTTATGATCTGTTCAACTATTTTTTCGCTCTTCTCATATTCATACGGGCCTGGTGTGGCGCTCACATATAAAAGCTGATGGGCCAACGATTCGAATTCCTCAAAGTTGAGAGGTCGATTGTCCATTGCCGAAGGCAAGCGAAAACCATAATCCACAAGAGACTGTTTTCTGGTCCTGTCACCGCCGAACATTGCTCTGATCTGCGGTATGCTCACATGCGACTCGTCCACCACGATCAAAAAATCATCGGGAAAATAATCCAGCAGTGTATAGGGTCTACTGCCTGAAGGCCGCCCTGACAACACTCTCGAGTAATTTTCAATGCCTTGACAGAAGCCCATCTCTTTTAACATCTCAAGATCGTATTTGGTTCTTTGTTCAATGCGCTGTGCCTCAATCAACTTGTTGTTGTCCTTGAAGAACTTGACTTGATGCTCGAGTTCCTCTTCAATGACCTCGATCGCCGCTTCAAGTTTATCTTTGGGTGTCACATAATGTGAAGCGGGATAAATCGTCAAATGTGTTCTGTATCCCAGAATTTCTCCTGTGAGCGCATTGACTTCGGCAATCCGATCCACCTCATCACCATAAAGTTCGATACGATAAGCACGCTCAAACTCATACGCAGGCATGACTTCAATCACATCTCCCCTGACTCTGAATGTGTTTCTGGTGAAGTTGATGTCATTTCTCATATATTGAATGTCTATGAGCCTATGCAGTATTTCTTCTCTCGATTTTTGCACTCCCGGTCTGACAGTAAGTGTCATGCTGGAGTAATCGATCGGGTCACCCAGTCCATAGATACAGGAAACGGATGCGACGATGATGACGTCTTTCCTCTCAAATAAAGCCGATGTGGCTGAGTGTCTTAATTTGTCAATCTCTTCATTGATGGAGGCATCTTTTTCAATATATGTATCCGAGCGCGCGACATAAGCCTCTGGTTGGTAGTAATCATAATAACTCACAAAGAATTCCACGGCGTTGTCAGGGAAATACTCTTTAAATTCTGAAGCCAGCTGAGCGGCTAAAATCTTATTGTGTGCGATGACCAATGTCGGTTTTTGAACTTTTTCGATGATATTTGCCACAGTGAACGTTTTTCCGGAGCCAGTGACTCCCAGAAGTATATTGTGTTTCTTGTCGTCCATGATATCATCAGCAATTTGTTCTATGGCAAGGGGTTGGTCACCTGTAGGCTTATATTTGGAAACTACTTTGAATCGATCCACAATCACTCCTCCAAACGTTTGTTCGTATTTTTATTATATCGGTTTCCATTTCCATAGTCAATGCAGAAAAAAGGGCATATGTATGAATCATACATAATGCCCCCATTTCAGTACTTTCTTATTGTACCCCCCACCATGTCAAATAAGCAATTAAACCGATCACTATGACTGTAATGCTAAGTGCTACTGTCACAACAATCTTTTTACTGTCATGAATCGATGATTGGTCTTCACCTTTATAAATTTCCGTTTTAGTCAATCCTTCAACCATTTCCTTGATCGTGTCCACTTCCATTCTGATTTTTTGAGTATTCATATTCACTCCTTGATCAAAAGTATCAGTTCAATTTTTCACTCAAGACCTCGATTGCCCTTTGTAATTGATTGTCATCTTCATCCGTTGGAGACTCGAGTTCAAAATAAGATTCGTCCATTTCAATGAATATGTCCGGTTCTATTCCGATACCGTGAATGTTCATCCCGTTCGGAGTGAAATATTGTGATGTCGTCAATTTAAAACCGGTATTCAGGTCATAGGGTTTGACGATTTGGACGACCCCTTTCCCAAAAGTCGTGGTGCCTATGATGGTAGCTGCTCCATGATCTTTGAGTGCTCCTGTCAGAATCTCGGATGCACTTGCCGATCCGCCATCTGTCAGGACGACCCACTCGACATCATATTTTTTGGCATCTGAATAAAATTCCTCATTGTCGCCATTCCTACCCTCTGTGTAGACAATCATCTTTTTCCCAAGCATCAAATCCGCAATTTTGACACATTGACTCAAATAGCCACCTGGATTTTGTCTCAAGTCAAGAACAATACCCTTTGCACCGGCACCGATAAGATCTTTGGTATGTTGATCAAATTCACTTGCTGAATTGTCATCAAACATCGAGAGCCTTAAATAACCCATTTGATCATCCAACATTCTTGACTTAACGACCTTTATGTCTATCCACGCACGTATGATTTCGACATCAAATGTGGTATCTTTGGAAGGTCTGTATATTGTTAGAGTAACAGGTGTGCCAGGTTCTCCCTTGATGATTTTGATTGCCCCATCCATAGTATCCGCATTAAAAGGGTCTCCATTTACAGCGGTTATGATATCTTTCGCAACCAAGCCCACTTTATCGGCAGGTGTGTCTTCTATAGGTGAGACGATTTCAATCTGATTTTTGTCATTTGGAGTCAGATAGATTCCGATTCCAGGATATTCACCTGTCGACGATTCCATGTAGCTTTTGAACTCATCTGAATTCATATAGACTGAATATGGATCATTTAAAATCTCAAACAATCCTTTTTTCATGCCCTCAATCAAAATATCATCATTGATATCGAGATAATAATTTTTCAAAATATAGTTTTTCAAGTCTTCAACTTCACCGTATTTTTCATAAAATGTTCTATAATCATCCATATCTTTTTGGTTGATGACCAATTTGTCACCGACGTTTATTTGAATGAATGAAGTCACAAAAAATGTGGTAGTGGCAGTTATGAGAACAAGGAATACACTTAGTACGATCACAAACGATTTTTTCAATTCATACACCTCAATTTCCTTTTACATAAGTTAATGGTTCTACATATTCCCCGTTCATACGTACCTCAAAATGCAAATGTGGTCCGGTTGAATAACCGGTACTTCCCAATAATGCGATATTATCCCCTTTTTTCACTACTGAACCAACTGAAACATTTATGGAATCATTATGTGCGTAAAGCGTGGTATATCCGCCTCCATGGTCAATTATGATCGCTTTGCCGTAGCTACCGAACCAGTTGGCATAGACGACGGTTCCCGTTTGTGCGGCAACAATAGGTGTGCCCCTCGGTCCTGCAATATCGATTCCCGTATGCATCTTGTACTGTTTGGAAATCGGATGCAGTCGATTGCCGAACGGAGATGTGATCATGTAATGACCCGGTACAGGCCACATCATTTCGCCACCGACATATGTTGCGGCCAATTCCAGATTCTTGATGATTTCAGTCAATTTGTTGGCTTCATCAAGCAATGCGTCTTCCATCTCGACCAACGCGACTTCGTCATTGATCAACTCTTTTTTATAGGCGATCAAATTATTGAGCGCTACATTGAGCTCGTTCTGTTTTGTGATCTTATTTTTGAAAAGTGCCAGCAAATCATCTTTTATAATTTCCAACTCCACTTTTTTCTGCTCGATGATATCCCTTTGTTCTTTTAAGGATTGAATCAGATTTTGGTCGTGCACGAGAATTTTCTGGAGCATATCGATTCTGGACAGCAAATCCGTGAAATCCTCAGCTCCGAAAAGGACCTCCAAATACCCAACAGATCCAGTCTTGTACATGACCCGGAGTCTTTGGTTCAAAAGTTCATTTTTATCGGCGATCTTGATTTCAGCCTCTGCCAGTTCATCTGTCTTTACAATGATTGCACTTTCAGTCGCCTTGATTTCTCCATCGAGATCTATGATTTCTTTTTCAAGTGTTTTGACTTGAGTCGTGACATTTCTGATTTTTTGATTGGTTTCCGATTGAAGGCTTTGGTTGTTGTCAATCGATGCATCGAGTTCTTCCATTTGTATTCTGAGTTCTTCGAGTTCACGTTCTCTTCTTTTGATTTCATCATTTGCAGAAACGATACCTGTAAAAGTGATGGTGAAAATCAAAAGTAGGATCAATCCGCTTCGGATCTGTCTCATATTCATCACCCCCCTAAACATTCAAGTACTTGCGCATTGACCAAATACTGCCAAGTGCACCAATACCTGCGCCAATGACCACAAATAGAAAGACAATATCACTCATGAGCGCTTCCGGTCTAATGACGTATACTGAAATGATGGCATAAAAATCTGAACCGAGCACTTCGTATATATAATCATATCCAAGCCTGATCATGCCGGCTGCTATACCCGCGCCCATCAAACCCAACAGGGTTCCTTCCGTCAGGAAAGGCCATCTGATGAACCAGTTTGTCGCTCCAACATATTTCATGATATTGATTTCACGTTGTCTCGCGTTGACTGCGAGTTTTATGGTGTTGTGAATGATGAAAGTGGAAATGCCAATCAAAACAAAGATGACAATCATACCTGTTTTTCTGATCACTTCTGTGGCGGCGAGCAATTTTTCAACGATATCCTGATAGGATTTGATTTCCTCTATCCCTTGAAGGACCTGCATTTGCTTAAGGACGCTCTCGGAATAGTAAATATCCTTCAAATAGACGACCAAAGAACTCGGAAGAGGGTTTTCCTCCAAACCTTCAAGAAGATACGCATTGTCTTTCCATGAGGATTTCATGTTGAGCAGTGCATCGCTTTTACTTTCATATACGACCTCGGCCACGCCTTCGAAGCCTTCTATCGTGCTTTTCAATTCCTGAATGTCTTCTGCTGTTGCCGTTTCAGCCATATAGGCCTGTATAGAGTCGAATTGATCTTTGGCGGATTGTGCGATGGAGTTGATATTGATTATGATGGCGAAAATAATCCCCAATATAATCAATGTCGCTGCCACGGAAGTCACAGAAGCTATACTCATCAGCCTGTTGCGCCAAAGACTTTTTATAGCTTCTTTCAATGTAAATAATGGTCTAATCGTCATAGCCATACACTCCCACTTTGTCATCTCTGGCAACCTCACCGTTTTCCAGTGCTATTACCCTTTTCTTCATAATGTCTACAATTTCTCGGTCGTGAGTCGCCATAAGAATTGTGGTACCTCTACGGTTGATGGTACGTAGTACTTTCATGATTTCCCATGAGGTATCCGGATCCAAGTTACCCGTAGGTTCATCAGCGATCAAAATGGGTGGATTATTGATCATGGACCTTGCAATGGAAACTCTTTGTTGCTCTCCACCAGACAATTGGTTGGGATAAAAGTTGCCCTTACCGGAAAGTCCTACCAGTGCCAAAATCATCGGTACTTGTTTTCTGATGTTTCTTTGTGGTGTGCCAAGTATTTCCATGGCAAAAGCTATGTTTTCATAAACTGTTTTATTTGGCAACAATCTGAAATCCTGGAAGACGACACCGACTTTACGTCTCAAAAAAGGCACCTTTCTACGATGCATCTTATTGATCAGCAGATCATCCACGGTAACTTTTCCAGTGGTCACATTGACTTCTTTTAAAATTGCTTTGATAAAAGTTGATTTGCCGGCACCGCTCGGTCCCACCAAAAAAACGAATTCACCCTTGTCTATTCTCACATTGACGTTGTTTAGCGCCATTACACCGTTGTCATATCTTTTAGAGACGTTGCTAAATTCAATCATAGTACTCTCCTAATCCAAAGTTCGTTATTATTCATTATAAACAATTCACAGTAAACCGTAAACCCTAATACTTATTATACCTGTACTTTTAAGCATTTTTAATAGTATAATTATTAAATAAATATTACAGGAGGCCATACGATGGAACTAAAAAAAGCTCTGCGTAAAGAGGTGCTCACCAAACGGACGCATTTAAGCGAATACGAATGGAAATCAAAGAGCGAAAGCATTGCAAATGAACTACTCAAACTGGATATAGTAAACCAAGCGAAAAATATCGCTTCTTTTGTAGATTTCAGAAATGAGGTTTCGACAGACGCCATCAACAGATGGATTCTCTCAAGTGGAAAATCGCTTTTTTTGCCGCTGATTGACATGAAAAGTCGAACTATGACTTTTTACAAAATCATGGATCTGAACGAATTGGTGCGAAGCAACTACGGTATAATGGAACCGAATCCTTCTATCCATGAAATTATTGACCCACACCGGATTGAACTGTTCATTACTCCGGGTATAGCCTTCGACCCGAACGGTTATCGGTTGGGCTATGGGGGTGGTTTTTATGATCATCTTTTTGCGGGTTTAGGGATAGAAATTCCTAAAATCGGACTGGCTTTCGATCTGCAATGTGTAACAGATTTGCCACTTGAGCCTTTCGATATGCGCATTACCCATTTGGTCACTGAATATGGTGTGAAAAAATTTTGAGATTTGGATTTCTGTCAACAATAAGAGATGGTGAGACCCGATTAGATCCCACCATCTCTTTTTATTTTTCAATGCTCTTTACTTGTTGTACTTTTACTTGAGGATTTTGAAGAGGCTTTGGCATCTTTTGCCAATGTTTTCAACCGTTGATCCACAAGAGCGTAAATGGTGCCCGCCTGAAATTCTCCTGACTTTAGTCGCTTTCCGGGCTTTCGGTCCGTCAATATTTCTATGCCCTCATCCACATGAGAAATTGCCCAGATGTGAAATTTTCCCTTCTTGACAGCCTGAACAACTTCATCGTCAAGCATTAGATTCTTGACGTTTTGAATTGGAATGATCACACCTTGGTCACCGTTGAACCCTTTATGTTTGCAAACCTTATAATAGCCTTCGATTTTTTCATTCACGCCACCTATGGGTTGAATGAAGCCCCTTTGATTGACTGACCCTGTAACCGCAATCGATTGATTGATTGGGACTCCTGAAAGGTCCGACAACAATGCATAGAGTTCCGTACTGGATGCGCTATCTCCGTCGATTCCGGAATAGAGTTGTTCAAATACGATACTTGCCGTCAAAGCCAGAGGTTTGTCCTGAGCGAACATACGTCCCAAAAATCCAGTCAGGATCATTACTCCCTTATCATGGATTTTCCCACTTGTTCGCGCTTCGCGTTCGATATTGATGATGCCTTGTCTGCCTTGATATGTGGATACGGTGATTTTAGATGGTTTCCCAAAACTGTACTGACCGACACCAATAACCGCCAATCCATTGATTTCACCTACTTTAAATCCATCAACATCAATCAGGTATATGCCTTCGTCAAACATTTCGAGCATATTTTCTTCGTATTTGTTTGCCCTGAGCCATTTTTCCTCAAGTGCTTTCTGCACATGTGCTCTGCCCACGGTATTTTCCTTATAATAATTTGCCCACGCATCCGACTCGATGATCAGATCTCCCAATGTCTTGAGATGAGCGGTCAATTTCCCTTGATTGTCCGCCAGTCTTGTGGCATGTTCCACTAAAAGCGCCACAGCTCCAGGGGTGAAATGATTGAGACTCTCCATTTGACATTTGGTGGTGACGAATCTCGCGAACTTCTGAATACTCTCATGATCTCGATCCATATCCACATCAAAATCCGCCATTACCTTGAACAACTTTTGAAACTCCTCATCGTATTCGTTTAAAATCAAATAAGTATAATAATCTCCGATGATAATGACTTTCACATCAATTGGAATCGGACCGGGTTTGATGGTCTGAGACACCAAAGCACCAGAAAAAGCCGCACGGGAATCAATGGAAACCGACTCGTCCAGAAGGCTTCTCTTTAGGCTCTTCCATGCAAATGCATTGGTTAGGATATCTTTTGCCAGCAAAATAAGGTACCCGCCATTCGCTCGATGTAGCGCACCAGGTTTGATCATCGTGAAGTCTGTTTTCATGACGCCCATCTCATTGACGTATTCTATGCTGCCCGCGAGATTATAATATGTCGGATTGGATTCGAAAACGACAGGTGCCCTTTTGACTTCACTATTGTCCACAAATAGATTGATTCTATAGCGTTCAAAAAATGTTTCATTGTTTTCCTGAGTCATCGCCAAGATTGCAAGAGGATTGCTTTCATCAACTTCAGAATCCTTTTCTTTAAAATGTTCGAGATTTTCAACAATGTCATCTTCCAATAGTTCAATGTATCTCTTGATCTCATCATTTTCTTTATGTTTTTCCTTGATGCTGTCCAGATGAAATTTGACCAAGTGCCTGCCCATTTGCTCGTCCAGGCTTTTCAATCTCAATCTTAGGTTTTCTTCTTCAATCCTAAGCTTGTTGAACAGGTCAATAGTTTCCAGACTCAATTTTTGCGAGCTTTCAAGCAATGTCTCATACTCTTTTTGGGTGATTGAGTTATACGCTTCCTCGCTCATGGGCTTGCCCTCTTTTAGTGGAATGCTCACTATGCCCTTTTCTGTGAGAGAAAACACAAAACCATATTTTTCCCCAAGATCATTGAGATTTTCGACGATATTGTTCGACTTGATATTGTATTCCTCAACCAACTTTTGTCTCGCATTCTCATAATCCCTGCTCGAAAATATCTCTATGATGCCTCTCCTAAGGAAACGGATGGCGCGATTGACTCTATTGATGAAATTTTTGGCTTGCCCATTCTCGATTTTGATGGCGATCGGGTGATATGGATCTTTGAAATTATTGACATAGACCCAGTCACTTGGAGCGGGTCTTTTGATGGCCTGTTCTTCAGCCAACATATTCACAAAACTGTTTCTTCCTGTTCCCCAAGGTCCCGACACGTAGATGTTGTATCCCTTCTTGGTGACATCCAGCCCGAATTGCAGTGCTTTTTTTGCCCGCTCCTGACCTATGATTCCTCTGATGGGTACAAGTTCTTCCGTTGTGCTGAAGTCAAATACGGATTCATCACATTTGTTGTATAATTGCTCCGGTTTAAGTTTCAAAATTTCCATAGGACCTCCGTTCTATCATTACCTATTCTGTTATAACATTTCTGTTATTTTGTTTCTACCCCGATTTCATGCATTAACAACAAAAAAAGATTGTGGCCATAAGCCACAATCCAAAGCAATCATTTTAATTTCAAATTCTTAAGTTTATCTCCGAACAGATCACTGAGTGTTGTGGTTTGTTCGGGCTCTTCCTGAGTCATTTCCAAATAGTCTACTTCATCAAGAGTATCCACAGCCTTGAGACTTAAGGCCATTCGATGTTGCTCCGCATCGATATCGAGCACCATTACTTCAACAGTGTCTCCGACTTTGACAATTTCAGAAGCCTGGTTGACATGTTGGTCCGATAGCTCTGAAATATGGATCAAACCTTCTATGCCTTCCGTGAGCTCAACAAATGCGCCAAATGGTGTCAATCTTGTCACTTTGCCTGTGACGATGTCATTGACATGGTGTGTCACATAGATATTTTCCCATGGATTTTCTTGGACATCAGCAAGTTTTAAGCTGATTTTCTCTTTTTCACGATCGACATTCATGATGACAACATCCACAACGTCACCTTCTTTGAGTACCTCGGAAGGATGCTTCACACGTTTCCAAGACATCTGAGAAACATGGATCAAACCATCTATTCCACCCAAATCCACAAACGCGCCATAATCAGCCAATCTTACTACCGTACCGCTAAGCTTGTCCCCAATGGAAATCCTGGAAAGTCTGTCTGATCTGTTGGATTCCGCTTCACGTTTTAAGATGGATTTATGGGATGCGACCGCTTTTTTCGTATCCAATTGGAACTCAATCAATTGTACCATCAATTTGGTGCCCACGTAAGCATCCAGATTTTCCACGAAACTCAATGACAATTGTGACGCAGGGATAAAAATCCTTGCCGTTTTGTAGACACCCACAACGCCACCTTTTACGGCTTCCTTGATTTTGAGTTCGAAAGACTTCTGATCCGTGTACATTTCACCTAGCATGTCCCAAACCAATAACGCCTCTGCCCGGTTGAGTGACAAAAGTACATTGCCATCCCCATCATCCACTTTGATCACATATACTGAAACCTTTTGTCCAGGTGCATAATCGAGTGGATTCTCATCCGGCATTTCATTTTTGGGTACTACGCCATCTGCCATGAAATTGATGTTCACCATCACTTCCTCTGCATTGGATGAAATAACGGTACCTTCCACTACATCGCCTTTGGATAGTCTTTCTGTTGTATCAAACTTGTCGAGCCAATCTCCCATTGACATATGATCTGACATGATAGCCTCCTGTTTTTATGATTTTTCAGTTGGTCCGGCCAAAAATACCTTGATGAGGAATTTTGGCAAAACCATCATTCTTCCAATTCTTGAGGGTTGCAACAGCAATCTGTAAAGCCATTCGATACCCATTTTTTGAAACAACACCGGTGCTCGTTTGGCGGTCCCCGCAAAAACATCGAGCGATCCTCCAACTCCCATTGCAACCTTGGTGTGAAGAAGTTTTCGATTCTTATAGATCCACTTCTCCTGTTTAGGTGCGCCAAGTGCCACGAAGAGAACATCTGGTTTTAGCCCGTTGATCTCATCCAAGATTCCAGGGGAATCCTTATCCTCAAAAAAGCCGTCACGTTGTCCCTTTACCGTAAGATTAGGATATCGGTGTTGAATATTGATAGCAGCCTTTTCGGACACACCCGGTTTACCACCGAAAAGATATATGGACTTTCCCGATAAATTGCAGTACTCAAGTATGCGGGTCATCATTTCAATTCCCGGGATTCGCTCCTCAAGCCCCAAATGATGGACTTTGGAAGCTATGATCACCCCTATGCCATCCGGAATCACCAGATCGCCTTCCACAAGAATGCTCATGAATTCAGGATCTTCCTGAGCTTTCATGACGATCTCAGCATTGGGGGTGAAGACCATATGAGTGCGATCCTTGTCGCTTGACATGAACGTCAAAAACTTATTATAAGCCCCTTCAGAGGATAATTTGTCAAATTTGACACCAAAAATCTTGACTGAACTATTACTTTTGTTACTTTCCATGTACCCTCCCGATCATGATTCGATATTTCGATTAGATGTGGCTATAACGATTCGGCTGACCAAAACAAAAATCAAAACCAAAACGAGGCCATAAACCGTTGCTTTGGCATATTCCAAAGATGAGATACTGTGCAAATCCATAACTGCCATTTTAAGACTCAATGTGCCCAATAGTACGAAGGGAAACATCCACTGCCTGTAGCCTCTTGCAGCAAAAAAAATGCCTCCGACCATGAACGCGAATGAGAAACGAAAAGGTAACAGACCATTGTAAAACAGATAGATTGCGCTTAAATGAAATACAACCAAAATAAGTTCATATACTTTCATAGTGTCCTTAAGCAGCCGCTTCAAATCTTCTATGAAATAGCTATGCTCCACCAGTTCGCGGATTTCCCTCTTATAACCCATTTTGACAATATAGATCATAGCCATGAAAAAAAGGACAACTGCCGAACTTATATTTTCTGCACCTATGTATCCTGAAACCGTACTATAAATACTTCCAATTTGTACGATGATAAAAACAATCACCGCATACAGTAGACTTTTGACCATGATGCCCCGTGAAGTGAACACCTTGTCACTGAGCAACAAATCCTTGACGTATTCTATGATGAACAATGCCCCAAGAACCGGAAACACTGTTTGAATCAATATGCCGTTGATTGCCCCACCATATTCGGAACCTGTCAAATTCAGAGCAGTAATCCCAACAACGCTGGCTGTGAGCAAAACCATCTCAAAAACAAAGGAGATATCAAACGCTATTTTCAGTACGATGAGCGCAAGTACTATCAAACCCAATCCGCTCATATTGAAAAGTTCAAACAAACGAACAGATTCCGTTGCAAAGACATCCAACGTGACAATAAACTCATATCCTGTCGCGATCAAGCTGAGAACAACCACCATCAAATAAACGATTTTCTTGTATTTCATGGAAATACCCCCATTAAAATACCTGCATATCCAGATATACAGGCATCATATTTCTTCCTCAAAAAGCCCCAAACTGATCACAAGCGCCTTGTCAACCAAAGACATGTCTTCGCTCTCAAGCTGTCCCAACTTTTGAATCAATCTTGTTTTATCTATAGTTCTCACCTGTTCAAGCAACACAACAGAATCCCTGACCAGACCGACTTTCGATGCCTCGATTTCCACGTGAGTAGGCAGTTTGGCCTTTGCGATTTTAGCTGTGATTGCTGCAACGATGACTGTTGGACTGTATTTGTTCCCGATATTGTTCTGTACGATCAAAACGGGTCTTTGTCCACCCTGCTCGGAACCTCGAACAGGTGATAAATCCGCAAAATAGACATCGCCTCTTTTAATATTCACTTTAATTATCATCTCCATTCAAGTTTTCTTCAAATATGCTTATGGATGAAAGACAATCCACAAGACCGAACTCACAAAAATCCAAATTGATTTGCGCCATGACCTCATAACCATTGCGCATGGCCTCATCAGCATGATATTGCCTCAATGATTCCTTGACACGTAAAGTGACAGCCAATTCCCCAATCGTATTCGAATAAGCCGTCAATGTTCTATTTAAGTACTGCGTCCGATTTTTCATAAGTACCCCCATGCATTAACCGACAAAAGTGAAACCAGTACCTTACCCCCATTAATTTTATATATATTTTGCAATTATCATATCATAAATTCAACTTGGCTACCATAGTGAACTCAAATTCAGACTTAAATTGGCATCCTCGAAATGAAGGGTTTCACCCTTAAGGGTATATTTCCTGGGCACTCTCTTGCCAATCAGACATACGGTTTCATAATTGATCGTACCGAGCATTTCAGCGTAGTCATCTATGGATATGAATTTGTCATCCGCACTGCCGAACAATGTGACAACCTCGTCCACTTTCACACTAATGCCATCCACTTCCATCATGCACTGATCCATGCAAATCCTACCGACAATCGGCTTGATCTCACCATGTATGATCCCTTTTGCCTTATGAGTCAGCCCTCTGGAAAAACCATCCGCATAACCAATGGGAAGTGTAGCGATCTGAGTTCTTTTTGGTGCGATGTATTTAAGACCATAGCTCACACCTTCGCCTTCTTCAACCATTTTCACTTGGGCGACCTGGGCTTTGAGGGACATCACTTCCTTCAGCACAATATGTTCGTGATCGACTTCAGGAGAAGGATATAGCCCATACAGCATGATTCCCGCACGCACCATATCAAAATTATACTCAGGGCAGTCGATGATCGCCGCACTGTTGGAAACATGCTTGATTGGAATGTGAAGCCCTTTCGCCTCAAGCGCATCAGTCACCCACAAGAACCGCTTTACTTGCTCATGCGTAAAGGATTTGTCCGTTTCATCCGCTGCGGCGAAATGGGTGAATATGCCCTCCACTTCGATATTGGGTAGTTTTGAGATCCGGATTATAGAATCGATCGTTTCACTTGTGATGGCCATCCCGACACGTCTCATTCCCGTGTCCAATTTGATATGGATTTTCAGATTCTTATTGAGTTCGAGAGCTTTGTCAGAAAATCGATTGGCTTGAGATTCATGAAAAATCGTTTGAATCAATCGGTTTTCGATGACGTCTGAGGCAAGTTGGCTTGGCGTGTAGCCCAAAATCATTATTTCTGTCTCCGGATAAGCATTTCTGAGTTGTAACGCTTCCGACAAAGTGGCCACAGCAAATCTGTCCGCACCGTTTTCCAGAAGTGTCCTGCCAATATGTACCGCTCCATGACCATAACCGTCTGCCTTGATTACAGCCGTGACCAGTGTGCTTTCTTTGACGCTTCTCTTGACTTCGTTTATGTTGTGTGCCAGATGATCCAAATTGATTTCCGCCCAGACAGGTCGAGTGGACTGCATTCTATTCATATTCTAATTCTCCCGATTTTATAATTTTTTCATTGCTATTGCAAATGCTACAGCATATTTTGCAGTATGTGAGATGGTCAGTATGATGTGATCGATCTCCAAGGATTCAGCCAAAATCTGCGCACCATTGTATAGGTTCACTATGGGTTTGCCCATCTCATCACGCAGTATTTCGATGTCGATGAGGTTAAACCCCCTTATGCCTGTTCCTAAGGATTTGGATACAGCTTCTTTAGCCGCAAAATTTGCAGCAATGGTTTCAATATTCATCATTTTTTTTTCGAAAAACATGCATTCATCTTCTGTAAAAAACCGCTCCAGAAATCTTGGGTTCTTATTCAACAATGCCTTGATTCTATCAATTTCCAGCAAGTCGACACCATTTCCATATATCACAAATCCACATCCGATCATTTTCATTGAATAACAATATAATTATATGCTTTCAAAGCAAATCTGTAAATATTCTCTTTATCTCAGCTCGATTCGAGTTTCATTCCCAAATCTGTCTTTAATCTCCATCAGCTCAAGCGGTGAGAACGCGGTGAAATGAGTTTCTTCCAATTGTTCATCAGAAAAACGGTAATTTTGGATGACCCACAATTCACCGGGTAGAATCATTGTCTTGATCCGATCCAAAACTTGACTGGAATGAAACTCCTTCATGATTGTAGTCCTGAATTCGTATTCAACTGTTGAAGCTCTAAGCAACCGCATGGATTGACGGATGTTTTCCACCGGTGAGACATCCAATCCGGTAGTTAGCGCGTAATTTTCAAAATCACTCTTCAGGTCCATCGCCACATAGTCGACACCAGCTTCAATTGCTCTTCTCAGCATTTCTGGATTTGTGCCATTGGTATCGAGTTTGACTTTCATTCCAAAATCCTTTAGGCTTTCCACAAGTTTGGGCAAACCACTGTGCATCGTCGGTTCACCACCTGTAATCACTACACCTTCAAGTACATTTTTCCGTTTTTCTATATGGTCAAAAAATCGATTGGTCACTGAAAGTTCTCCGATGTGGTGATCGATCAACGACCCATTATGGCAGTAAGGACATCTCAAATTGCATCCCGAAGTGAAAATCACAGCACTGATCAACTTTGGAAAATCCACAAACGATGTTTTAATGAAATCATAAATCATAATTTTGCCTCATCAGAATTGGTTGAAAGTCTGTCGATCCCTGAATTCTTCCTGCTTACCGTCATTCCATGTTTTGATGGGACGATAGTAGCCTACAACCCTGGACCAAACTTCAGTGGGTTTACCGCAATCCGGACAGATATGCACTTCTCCGGCTATATATTTGTGATCTTCGCAAATGCTGAAAGTGGGCGTGATTGTGAAGTATGGCAACCTGTAATGTTGAGTCACCTTTTGAAGCAACTTTCTGACCACGTCCTTGTCGTTTGTCTTTTCCGGGATAAATCCATGGAATACCGTTCCACCTGTATATTTGGTCTGAAGTACGTCCTGGTGGTCCAGAGCTTCAAATATATCATTTGAATACCCTACTGGAAGTTGAGTGGAATTCGTATAATATGGGATAGCCTCACCCGAAGTTGTTATCGACGGATATCTTTCCTTGTCCATTTTTGCGAAGCGGTAAGCCGCACCTTCTGCTGGACTCGCCTCAAGATTGTAAAGGTGGTCAGTCTCCTGCTGAAATCTGATCAAAATCGCATTCATAAAGTCTAGTAAGTCTTCAGCAAACTCGCGACCTTTGTCTGTTGCTATGTTTTCTTCACCGTTGGTGAAGTTGATGATGCATTCATTCATTCCGTTCGGCCCTATGGTCGCGAAGTGATTGTGCCAATATTCATTGTTGCTCTCGAAGATTTCTTGCAAATAGAACTTTGAATAAGGGTATAGTCCCTTGTGCATGTTTTGTTCCAAAATCAATCTTTTGGCTTCCAAAGAATCCTTTGCGATTTCCATCAAACGCTCCAGCCTGTTGGTCAACTCCTCGTAGGATTTCGACAGATAGCCGATCCGCGCCATATTGATTGTGACGACCCCTATGGATCCTGTTTTAGGGTTGGCTCCGAACAATCCACCGCCCCTTTTGATCAAAGCCTTGTTGTCTAGTCTGAGCCTGCAGCACATACTGCGGACATCTTCAGGATTAAGGTCGGAATTGACGAAATTGCTGAAATACGGAGTACCATATTTGGCCGTCATTTCCATTATTTTATCTGAAACTTCATTATTCCAATCCCAAGAATCCGTGATGTTGTAAGTTGGAATCGGAAATGTGAATACTCGTCCCTTTGCATCCCCTGCCATCATCACTTCACAAAAGGCAAGGTTGATCATGTCCATTTCTTTTTGATAGGTTCGATATGTCTTGTCGTAGATCCGCTTTCCTCCGATGATGATTGGCATGTCAAGGTGCGTCACCGGGACTTCCTTATCCATGGTGATGTTGAAGAAAGGCGTTTGAAAGCCTACTCTGGTGGCTATATTCATGTTGAAAACGAATGTTTCCATGGAACGCCTGACTTCCGAGTAAGTCAATTCATCATGGGCTATGAATGGCGCCAACAATGTGTCAAAATTCGACACCGCTTGAGCGCCTGCCGCTTCACCCTGAACGGTATAAATGAAGTTGACCAGTTGCATCAGTGCGGTGTCAAAGTGACTTGCAGGGGATGATTCAATCTTGTTTGCGACACCCCCGAAGCCTTTGAGAAGAAGATCTTCCAAGCTCCAACCGCAGCAATAGGTCGACAACAGTCCTAGATCATGTATGTGTAGGTCGCCTTCTTCGTGAGAGGTCCTGACGATTTCAGAGTAGACATTATGAAGCCAAAATGTTTTTGAAGCTTTGGAGATAATGTGATTATTAAGCCCTTGTAACGAATAGCTCATATTGGAATTTTCCCTGACCAACCAATCGTTTTTTCCTATATAATCACCAAATAATGACAGAATATCCATCGCCGTCTGTTGATTAACTCTTTTTATTTTATGTTCATACCGATATTTGATATAAGCTTTCGCCGTGTCATACTCACCCATACGCATCAATACATCTTCGACAGCATCCTGTACAGTTTCAACTTTTGGATAGGAATCCGTCATTTTCTCATTCAGGTATAGTATGACATAATCGGTGATGACTTCTGATAGTTTGATCAATTCTTTTCTTAACCTTGACGGTTTTGAAGCCACAAGCGCTTTAAACACGGCAACTTCAATTTTTTTTGAATCAAATATCTTAAGTTCGCCATTTCTCTTCTCAATTAATGGATACACTTTTTCCGTCCCCCTAACAATATAATGTATTAACAACTTTATTATACACAATATCTAGATGTTTTTTCGTCTTTTTTGAATTGTTTCGAAAAAAATATCATCATATCAAACTCGATATGATAAAATATCAGTAAGTTAGCGGAGGTCGGTATGAATATTTATAACGCCATACATATAGCGATTCAGGCGCATGATCAGCAAAAAAGAAAGATCGACAACGACATTTATGTCACTCATCCACTGGAAGTCGGGATGCTCCTCGCAAAAAACGGTTTCAGTGATGAAATGATCGTAGCTGGAATTCTTCATGATACCATTGAGGATACATTGTTGGAACTGAAGTCTGTAAGAGATCAGTTCGGGGAAATCGTTGCAGATTATGTCGATGCCTGTACGGAACAAAATAAAAATTTGCCTTGGCTAGAAAGAAAACTCGCATATCTTGAACACATGGAAAGTGCTTCAAGTGAAGTGCTCTTCATTATATGTGCTGACAAAATCAGTAACATCAAAAGCATCTACAGAAACCAAGACGAAACGATTTGGGAAAAATTCAATGCTGGATATGATGATCAAAAATGGTATTACAGCTCCGTTCTAAGGGCATTGTCTCCTATTTCAGACCATGTACTATACAAGGAACTCGCTTACTATGTAAAGGAAGTTTTTAAAATCTGAACTCTAAAAACCACCATTTGATCAAATGGTGGTTTTTCTACTAAGAATCTATTTACGCCTGTCAAAATTATAAAAGGGGGATAAATGTAACCCTTGTTGCAATTCAATTTTGTAGCCTTTAAACTTCAATAGATATACTGTTAACATTCATTAATATCCGTTAAGGATTGGTAATTCGTCTGAAAAATTGGATATATTGTTCAAATTCTTTCTGTTTTCTAACCCTTTATTGGTGAGGCGTTAATATTGTAGACTTATAATTGACCTATAGTATAAAACATCTTATAAGGAGGTCCACATGTCAATCACTATAGAACAAATCGATCAAATCATGGATCGAACAAAAGTGAGTTACAAAGAAGCAAAAGAAATGCTTGAAAAACATGGAGGTGACGTACTGGAAGCCATCATCGAAATCGAGAATAAAAATGAGGCTCCTGTAGAAAAAGAGCATGCGATCAAAAAAGAGACCGTCAATGAATGGAAAGGAAAATTCAAATGGGCACTGAAGCAATTCGGAAAGCTGATCCAAAAATCACTACTGATCAAAATCGTATGGAAAAAACAAGATCAGTTCCTTTTTGAACTTCCCTTGTTGGTCGTTTTGATCATCACCTTCTGGATGATGCCATTTTCATTGATTGCTATTGTCCTTCCATTCTTCTTCGGTATTAAAATGATGTTCAAGCGTGAAAGTGGTCATGAAACCGACATCGCAAGCTGGATCAAAAAGAAGACAGAATAATTTCTATCCAAATTTTAACCATTCTTTGGTTGTGCATTAAGGTTAATATTTTATAATCGAACTATAATAAAAATTAAAGGAGGCATTCATATGTCAGTAAGTTTGGAAAAAATCGATATGCTCATGGAAAGGGCTAACATAAGTTACAAAGAAGCTAAAGAGGCCCTTGAGCGAAATGATGGAGATATGGTTGAGGCACTTATAGAACTCGAAGCATCCAACAAGACAGGAAAAGCAAAACTTCAATCCAAATCAGTTAATGTACATGTGCAATCCAGAAAAGGCACCCCACACAAATCAGACACAGATTTCTTTGAAGATGTCAAAAAGTTTTTCGAAAAAATGCATAAGACAAGCTTCATCATCGGAAAAAAAGGACATCGAGTTCTCGATATTCCTTTAACCATTGCAGGTCTGATTGTACTTTTCACAATGCCGGTCTCCCTGTTCCTCTTGATTCTCCCATACCTATTCGGATATAAAATCCTCATATTGGATCCGGACGGCAAGAAGATGAAGGTTGAAGACGCTTTTGATTTTGGCAATGCGCCAAAAGAAGAAAAAGAAGAAGATCGAATGAGATAAGAAATCCTTCACTCCCAAAAACCCAGACGTCTGAGATATGACATTCAAACGTCTGGGTTTGCTTTGCATTCACACACACAAAATGCTATATTAAAATATATATGATATCGATTACAAATGGAGGTTCCAAATGCAAAAAATCTTGATTGTCGAGGATGATGTCAAAATCGCACGTTTTATTGAACTTGAACTCAAGCATGAAGGATTTTCTGTCGATTCCGCCCACGATGGCAGGGTCGGACTCGACAAGGCACTTGAAGGTGAATTTGATCTGGTCATTCTTGACATTATGCTACCCGGGCTCAATGGTATGGAAGTCTGTAGACGTCTAAGATTGAACTCGGATATTCCAGTCATCATGCTTACAGCTAAAGATGACACAATGGACAAAGTCATGGGACTGGATTTCGGTGCGGATGATTATATGACCAAACCCTTCGCCATTGAGGAATTGCTCGCAAGGATTCGCCGAATATTCAGGAAAAATGCTTCACAGCCTCAAACACCGACCAATATTTTCATCTCGGGAAGACTCAAGATCGACTACAATCAATACACGGCATCTTATGATGGCAAGTCGGTGGAGCTCACAAAGACTGAGTTCGATTTGCTCCATTATCTCGCCGAAAACAGAAATATCGCTCTTTCCAGAGAACAGATTCTGGATAAGGTCTGGGGATATGATTACTTCGGTGAAACCAAAATTGTAGATGTCTACATAAGATATTTGAGAAGTAAGATCGACGATTGTTTCAGCACCAAATTCATTCACACCGTCAGAGGGGTAGGTTACTTATTCAAAGATGAAGATCATAAGTAAAGACACGGAAGAAATGCAACAAGCTGTAAAAACACCTCCCCCACGCAAAAGAAAAACCGGGGATGGTGACACATCGGGACGTTCTGTTGTAAAACCTTCCACTTCCAGTAAGACAGAACAACGCAAGGCTCATCTGGAAAAGGAAAAACGTCGCCGGGAACAAATCAAAAATAAAAAAGTGGCTCCCGTCACTTCTGAAAAAAAGATTGAAAACAGCGAACCCACCTATTTCGAGACAATGATAGAAAAGTTCGTTTCTTTGTTGCGCTTCAACATCACGTTCAAACTAACGCTCGGTTACACACTGCGTCTTATTTTTTTGATTGTGTTCCTGTTTGTGGTGGTGTATGGTTCGTTTTCATTTTATCTATATTTCACCGCACAAAATGAAATGGATTCCAGTTACGCTTTGGTAAATAGCACATTGACCGAAACGGGAACTTACGAGAATGAGGGTCTTGAGAGATATTTGAATTCAGAAGCTTTGGAATTTTATGTTTACAACCAGAACAAGGATCTTGTTTTTTACAACTCAGACACGCCTCTCACTTATGAAGAATCCATCCAATTCTATGAGTACGATTTCAGGGATTTTCCAAGGTTTCCTGATTTGATTCGCTTTGGAACCTATATCGACATTCAAACCGAACCCGTGTATTTCTCAATCCAGAAAAAGATGGAACCCCTGCAAAACATCATTGAATCCACTTTTCCAATAGGTTTTGTGCTCTGTTTTGTGCTGATTATATCCTCTATAGCTTCAGCTTCCAAAATGGCCAACAAACATCTGAAACCGATCCACACCATGACGGAACAAGTGAAGGATATGTCGGCTAACAATTTGAGCACACGCCTCAACGTCAGCGGCACCAAAGATGAACTCAAGGATCTGTCCCATACGTTCAATAAAATGTTGGATGACATCCAGAAGAGTTATGAGCGTGAAAAACAATTTGTTTCTGACGCTTCGCACGAACTCAGAACACCTATTGCAGTCATAAAAGGTTATGCTGGTATGCTTAACCGATGGGGCAAAGACGATCCTGAAATTCTCAATGAAAGCATTCAGGCTATTTTAGGTGAAACCGACAATATGCACAGTTTGGTCGAAAGTCTGTTGTTCATCGCGCGAAATGACAAAGGCACTCTTAAAATGGATATGGATCACTTCAATCTCTCCGAACTCATTTGTGAAATCGTCAAAGAAACTAAAATGATTGATACGCAACATAAGATCATTGAGGCTATTGAAGAAAACGTCCCATTTTATGGTTCAATGGACAAATTGAAGCAAGCTCTGAGGATATTTGTTGACAACAGCATCAAATATACGCCAGATGACGGTGAAATCAGTATAGTGCTCAGAACATCAGAAAAACATAACATCATTATCATATCTGACAATGGCATAGGTATTTCCAAAGAAGATTTGCCACACATTTTCGACCGTTTTTATCGTGCAGACAAATCAAGAACAAAAATGAAAGAAAACCAGCACGGAGGCACTGGTTTAGGTCTATCCATAGCAAAAATAATCATTGAGCAGCATCGCGGACGCATCCAAGTGGATAGCGCGCTCAATGAAGGTACCAAATTCACACTTCTTATTCCAAAGCCTGAAGAGGCACCTCAGATATAGTGGAAATTGTCTCTATATCAAAAGGGGTGCCTTTTTTTATTTGATCATGAACCGCAAGACCAAATTTTAAACATTGGTCGGTATACTCGCCTTTATCAAAAGCATAGATAAAACCACACATGAAAATTCCAAGATCATAGGAATTCCAATCCAGATTTCCGACTTCAAGTTTATAATCAAGGGCATCAATTCCTCGCTCATAATAATGAATCAATCCGTCAGGTTTGAGAGTCACACACATTTTGCTCGCACTTTCATCGAAGTCACGTGACATGCCAATCCTAAAGGTATAGTCACATTGGTCAGCAAAATTTGAATCTGATTCTGAATCAATGGCACACCAGACATCTCTCCCATAAACTTTTGCGAAATCCAGTGCAGGCAAAATGGAAGCATTGGTTTTGACAATGATGTTTTGATGGATCTTCAATTCTTTCCCAAGTCTTACCCAGTCGATCTGTTCAGAAATCTCACCATAGGATACGATTCTATTATCATTCAACCAAGTTCTAAGTTTTTCAATTTCATCCATATCAGGAGCAGTGAAATGAACAGTGACATTATAGCCCATCTTTCTGAGAAGCAAAGCTTCTATATTCATTTCTTCTCTTGGACCTGCTGAAGTTCCCCCGATGATCAACACATTTTTCATAGCCGTTCCTTTCTCTAATGTTCATTTTAGTTATTATATGAAACAACTGTTAAAATTATGTTCACGCTATCCGAATCTTCATTGATCAATACCAAATCCATAGCATCCTCAATCTCTTTGGTATTCATATGAATCAACATCATTTCAGACGAATTTATGGATTCATTATCCAAAATACAGGTACCGTCATAGGAATAGATTCCAATGGTGACTCTTGAATGTTGCCTGGACAGTCTGCTGTCAAAAGCTTCATTGAAGATCTGAGATAATTTCTTGGGTTCATATCGCATCAACTTGGAATGTTTGATCAAACCGTGTACACCCTCTTTGAACATCAAGTTGAAATCAGTAGCCTTTCCTAAACAGATTGTATCCCAATCGCCTCTAAAACCATGTGATTGAAATGGTTTAAGTGTGATCTCAAATATGGACCTCAAATTGTTGGAATGTTTTAATTTCATCTGTGAATCCAGAGGCATGATCCATCGTTTCACTCCACTCAAAGCTGTGAAATTCGATGTGTCCTCTGTGACCGTAGCTGTACTCACACGCCATGTGAACTCGCGTTTGTCAAAGTCCGCATATTCAGGATAAAGATAAATCTCAGAACTTTCACCTGAAGCCCACATTGTTTTCTTTTGCATTTCTTTGGAAATTTTTTGTAATCTCATCATTTCCTCCAGGCTTAACGTCAAATCTTGCTTAAATCCATTTTATTGTTCCAATTGTTCAGAATATAAAATCCTTTGTTGAGTTTGTCATGCTCCAAATAATCGATATCACGGTCATCCAATCGCCTCAGGAGGCCTCCAGCCTCCTTGACGATGCATTCCATGGCACAGGTGTCCCATTTCATGGACAATCCAAAATTATAATAGACATCATAAGACCCTTCCGCAATCAGACAGCCTTTGATTGAACTCCCCATTTCAGTGACACTGAGTATGACATCCGCATTGTGGCTGAGAAATTTCTGCGTTCTTTTTGAAGGATGCGAGCGGCTGATCAACAAGTGATAAGGTTTTTCACGTTTTGAAACATGCAATTCAGTGACTTTTTCATCAGAAAGCGCTTTTTTATATGCGCCTTCACCACTCACAGCATAGTAGATTATCTTCTTGACAGGAAGATATACAACTCCAAGAACAACCTTTCCCTCCACAATCAGACCGATGTTGACGGCAAACTCACCATTTTTCTTGATGAATTCTTTTGTTCCGTCCAAAGGATCGATTACCCAAAAACGCTTTTTGTCAAAACGGCTTTCATCATCGATCACTTCTTCTGAAAGCATTCCATCCTCAGGAAACATACTTGCCAAACGCTCTAGAATGATTGTGTTTGATGCAAAGTCGGCTTCAGTGACCGGAGAAGTATCTTCCTTATAGGCAACGACAAAGTCCTTGTTGTAGATTTCCATAATTTTCTCGCCTGCCGCATATGCGGCATTCATTGCACACTGCAGTTCATTTTCAAACATCATACCGACCTCTATTTCTGGAATGTGAAGAATTGGTCCACGTCAAAATAATACAGATGCATTTCTTTGACAGGTTTACTTGAAAGTGTTTCAATTGCTTTTTTATAATACTGAAGTTGTATTCCATACTTGGCGGACAAATCAGATAACGATTTTTTACCGACGTGATCGGTTTTATAATCGACGAGCACATATCCGTCATCTTCCTCAAAATACAAATCTATGACCCCTTGTACAAGTTGCTCGTCATCCAGCAAAACAAAAGGTCTCTCTTTGTGGATGTTGATACTTTGCCTTAATCTTATACCCATTTCGGTATTAAGAAAAGAAAGAATTTTTTGTGGCTCCAAATGTTCACATTCTTTTTCAGACAATGCATTCGATTCTCTTAGATTTTCTATTTCAATTGCAATACTTTCAAGACTATGTTCCGCTCTGAGATCGATGCGTTCAAGCACCTTGTGCGTTGCTGTGCCTTTCTCCATCGGAGTTAGGGGTTGCTCTGATTTCAGAAACTCCGGAACGGCCGATAAAGCGGGTACGTTATAGACGGAATCATCCATGGATCTTTTTTTCTCGGAAACAGAGACTTTGAGCGGTTTGAAATTTTTATCGATCTGAGGCAGTTCATATGACAGCCTCCTTTCTATCGCCTCATCCACCTCAAGTTTTCCGGGATTGGTTTTCTTGATCTTTTCCCAGAACTCATATCGCTTTAATTGGTCCTGCTCGACTTTTCTCTCCGTTTGCACAAGGTTGGATTCAGATGTCTTATTGATCGACACCGCACCGCCGGTTCCAAAAGCGGGCATGAGCCAATCCACAAATCCACCTGATGAATAAAGACCATAGTAGTTGATGTCCCTCTCCCAAGCGCTGGATTTGGCATTGAGATCGTTCACCGTTGCAAATAGAATCATTCGGTCAACGGCTCTCGTCAGTCCAACATAGAGCACGCGCATTTCCTCTGACAACGTCTCTCTTTTCATTTCTTCTTTCAAAACAAACTGAGGCAATGATTTGGACTTGACTCTTAGATCCAAATCCACATGTGAAAGCCCCACTCCCAGATTCTTATGCAAAATAAGATCACCATAGGTGTCCATCATATTGAATTTTCTCCCCAATCCACTTATGATGACGACTGGAAATTCAAGACCTTTGGATTTATGGATGCTCATAAGCCTTACGACATCCTCTTCCTCGCCTATACTGCTTGCGACACCCATATCGCCACTGGTCGATGTCATTTGATCGATGAAAGTTATGAAATGGGATAGCGTGAACAATCTTGAGTTTTTAAGATCCGTCGCCCGATCCACAAGCAATTTCAAATTGGCTTGTCTGGCCACTCCACCTGGCATTGCTATGACATAGTTGTAATAACCCGAAGTTTGCATCACATCCCATATCATCTCATCCAACGGAAGATAACGTGTTTTCTCACGCCAATCCTCCAATTGCTTTAAAAATGTTTCAAGTCTTTTTTTGGATTTGAACTCAATGCTTGATTCTTCCACTATTTTTTTGCATTTGTAGTAGTAGAAATGAGTATCTACTGTCAAAATTTTTAGATTTGCGATTTCCTCAACGTCAAGTCCGACCACCGGTGATCTTAAGACGGTCAACAATGGAAGGTCTTGCAAAGGGTTGTCTATGATTTTTAAAAGCTCTACCAGCATTTTGATTTCCAGTGCGTCAAAATAACCGGTCTGACTGTCTGCGTAAAGGGGTACGCCCTCTTCCATGAAAACATGTTCAAAAGTTGGTGTCCATGATTTTGAACTTCTGAGAAGCACTACGATGTCTTTGTACCGACAGCCCCTTAACACCTTTTCTTTTGGAAAATATAAGTTTGTTCCTATCAAGGTTTTGATTCTACCCGCAATAGCCCTAGCTTCGAGTTCGTCAGTTCTTAGTTCGGTCTCCACATCATCCTCAGGTTCTTCATCCAATCGTTTTTTGGATAGGATATTGACTTCGACATAGGGTCCGCCGGTTTCCTCGAAATGCATTTTACCATATAATTTTGCGGTGTGGTCGTACGTCACATCCCCCAGTTTTTCGGACATGATTTGCTCAAACACCGTGTTGACCTGGTCGAGAATATCCGTCCTCGTTCTGAAATTGTTTTTCAAATCTATTCGAACGAACTGTTCGGATGCCTTTTGAGCCAATTTCAAATTGAGCGTTTCGATAGCCAAGTTGGAATCTTCGATGTCTTCAATCAACTCATCAAAGTGTGTATACGTTTTATACTTTTCTATAAAAAGTTCTGGATCTGCGAGACGGAACTTGTATATGCTCTGTTTCACATCACCGACCATGAAAAGATTGTTCTTGCGTTTGATCCTATTAATGATGGTTTCCTGTATGGCACTGGAATCCTGGTATTCATCCACGAATATATAATCCATTTTGTCCCTGTAGACCTCACAGATGCGCGAGTCCTCGAGGATCTTGATTGCAAAATGCTCAAGGTCGTTGAAGTCCATTAGATTTTTTGACCGTTTCAATTGGCTGAATCTTTCCTCAAACGCCAATGTCAACCGACATAATTCTTTCAACATTTCTGAAAGTGCAGGCATTTCAGCTTCGTATCGGTCCACTTCCTTATAGTCAAAGAATTTTTTCATGCTCTCAAAAATCTGTTTTTTTACCATTTTGTCTCTTATGACATCTTTGACTTCTATGATCAACGCCTCATCATAAAACTCTCTTTCATTTTTCTTGATGGAAGCTATTCGATCAAATTTCGATCCTGCCATGGTCATCCCAAGAGCTTTCAGACCAATCTCAGCGCTCTCCGCAAGTCTTTCGAACATTTGGATATCCGAGCTGAAAGTAGGAATATAGGGTTCTGGACCGCCTGGTTCGTTACATAGTTCAGATGCCTTTTGAAGGAGTTGGATAGCTCCTTCGATTTTGTCCGATATCTGATCCAGCAAAATTTTCTCCCACAGCATTCTTAATGGATGGTCTGGTTTCGAGTAAGCGTCCATTTGGTATTCCAACCATTTGACAGGATAAGGTTGACTTAGGATGAAACCATAAAGTTGCTTGATCATCAGTCTCAGTTTTTCATCATTACGATTTCCTGAAAAAGCTTCAACAAGATTTTCAAATTCCTCGGTGGGACCTTCATAAGAAGCTTCAAGAACTTCATCCAAAGCCTGTTCAATCAAAATAAGTCTGTCGGTGTCTCTGATCAGCCTGAAATTTGGATCTATATCCACACTTTGAAAATGATTGCGTATGATGTCCAGACAAAAAGCATGAAAAGTTTTGATATTTGCCCTGTTTAGCAGCTTGATCTGTTCATGCAAGGCGCTCCCATCAGCTTCATGGGTCTCAATTGCCTCGGCAAGGGCCTCTTCAATTCGGCTGCGCATTTCTCCTGCTGCGGCATTTGTATAGGTCACCACGAGCATTCTGTCCACTTGAGTCTCTTTACTCAGGATCAATTGGGTGATGCGCTCCACAAGTACGGCCGTTTTTCCCGAACCGGCAGCTGCTGACACAAGAATATTCGTATTTCTCAAATCTATGGCCGCACGCTGTTCAAGTGTCCAATTAGCCATTTTTGCCTCCATCACTTACCTTCAATAATACTTCTTCGTTGGTATAGCTCTTTAAAACTCTGAAACGGTTGCTTTCAAAATGAGTGTCAAACTGACACAAAGCCTTGTAATCGCAATAGTCACAACTCTTGAAAGTCCCTGATTGACAAGGCTTGATGTCTATCTTGCCATCAACGAGCTCATCCCCAACTTCCACAATGGTCTTTTTGACCCAATGGATCATATCATAAAAACTCTCAAGGGGAATTGTCTTCGAATCCTTTGTGAAAGAACCGTCATTTTTTATTTTGATTTGTACAACTTGTGATTGACTGTTTTCATAGAGGGATTCGTCCAGATTCTTGAGAACGTTGATATCATCCACCACCAGACCATCAAGCTTCAGTTCACCCGCAATCTGCTTTTCAACCATTTCCTTGACTTGTTCAGCAGTCTCTATCATCGGGTCGTCAATCTTGAAATAAAATGCTCCGGCTGGTAACAGCTCAGCAGATTTGAAATACTCGGGATGACCAAGACAGGCATCCAGATATACCATCAATTGCATTTGGAGTCCGTTGTAGATGTCTGAGAGCGACAATTGCTTCGATCCCGATTTATAATCAATTATTTTCACATAACTTTTCCCATTGGTTTCGAGCACATCAATTCGATCGATCACGCCTCTCAGTAAAATCTTCTCACCATTCGACAAAGTAAGAACTATTGGGGGAACACTGTTCATTCCATCAGAAAATACCATTTCAAAAGCGGCCGGAACGAATTTTCCAAGTCTCAAATGCTCTGTAAGTGTCTTTGCGGCACGTCTGGAGACTCTCTTTAATTTTCTGATCATGTATTGATATTGAAATTTTGAACGGAACAGTTCCGTATCGACCATCGAGTCGACGATTGCACCGATCATCTCATCACAAACTTCATCTGTCAGTTCAGACCAGTTCAGACCCAGTTCATAAATCTGTTTCCCAAACAATTCCAAAGTCTTGTGAAACAAAATACCAACGTCGGGATATTCCAGGGAAAAGTTTTTGACAGGTCGTGGTTTCAATCCTGTTGAAACAAAGTATTTGAATGGACATTGAATATATTCCTCAAGTCTAGAGACACTCGTCTTGATCGGCAGGTCATACAAAGAGCGCACAATGTCCCCGTTGATCCTATCCACCATGTTGTCGTATCTTAAAGCATCCATGAGATGGGAAATCTCAATCGGTTCGTTCTTGCAATACCATTTGAACACATCCACCCAATCTTTTCGGATTGGATTGCCATCCATGGCACGTCGCATTTCAATTGCGAGATGTCTCAATGTCGATTTGCTTGTAGAAATATGATGATGAGTGGAAAGATCCTCTTCCTCGTAGATGCGTTCGTGTTCTATCTTAAGCGACAGATCCACCTTTCTTGCTTTGGAAATCAGATAGGACGCCCTTAAAGCGGCACCTTCCGCATCCGATTTGGCATAGCTCAGATATAACCTTTCGCTTGGTCTCGTCACTGCGCTATATATGTTGAATGTTTCCTTGTCCACAAACATTTTACTATCCGACAAGAAACGGCCACCTTTTTCGTGAAGTTTCTCTTTTTCAGTCTCTGAAATCAACTGTTGATCACTTCCCACTTCAGGTAAAATGCCATCATTGATTCCAAGGATGAACAACACTTTTATGGGATGCGCTCTGGAACGATCCAATGATCCGATAAGAATTTGATGCTCATTGAGTGGTAAAAGTCCGACTTCCATATGTTCGAATCCTGTCTCAAGTAAGCCGGTAACCACGTCAAGCGATACTATTTCATCTCCCATGATTGCAACCAATTGATCAAAAAGTTCCATTGTCTTGTTCCAAACCTGGGTAAAACGTTGTGCTTCATCATAATGATGGGTCTCAGTGAATTTTTTAACCGATCTGTCTATATCTTCCAGTATCCTCATTTCCACCAACATGTTGTAAAGGACTGAAATGACCTCACGTGTGCTTTTGGATTTGAGTTGATTCAATGGTTGGATGGTCCTATAAAGTCTTGCTCTGACCAGATCTATGCTGTCCAGATCCAAACCCTCAAGCGCCGGACGGGTAAAGGGTGTCTTCAAATGATATGTTTTGATTCCATACTGCTTGATATAGAGTTCAAATGCCGATATGACGTGATGAGGCAACTGATAATAACCAGTTTTAAGCAATTGAATCATATGTTCCGTTTTTTTAGGTTCATTGACCGCCTTAAAAAGCGACAATATGAAACGGATCAACGGATTGGATAACACACTCGCTTTGATGTCAAGAAAGTATGGCAAATCATATGCGTTGAATATTCTTTTTATTGCCATCTCATATTCAGGAAGTGCGTTGGTCACCACTGCGATATCACGCCATTCGTACCCGTCTTCCCTGACGCATTTTACAATTTCAATCGCACAAGTCTCGATTTCACTGAGCCTGTTGTTCGATGCTATAATTCTTATGTTGTCATTATTGAACGAACTGGCTTTATAAGGATAAATCATCAAATTTTCAGCAAAATGTTCAATTCTCTCATTGCCAAAGGGTCGGTCAAAAACCATCTTTTTCACTTCGATTTTTACGGTTTCTCCTATCTCGAGAATCTTTCGCACCATTTTATCTGTATGGTTGAATGTTCCTCTGTTTTGTTTCAAATCCCATGAAACCGTGATGGTCAGATTTCTGGAGCTCTGAGCGATCCGACTCAATATTTCATACTCCTGCACAGTGAAACTGTCAAAACCATCCACCCAGACGTCGGAGTGATTCAGCAATTCAGTTGTGGGCATGACTTCAAGGAGCAGGTTGTAATAATCCTCATCATCAAAAAAGAGTTCTCCCTTTTCATTTTCATATCCCTCAAAAATGGTTTTCAGATCTTTGATTTTGAATTTGAGCAGGCTTTCAACTTCGATGCCCTCATAAATGCGCTCCAAATCCTCCGGAACAATCATATTTTGCTTGAGTTCTTGAATTAATTCATGGAACTTTAGTAAAAACCCGGGTTTATCATAAGCATTCTTATAAAGATGCAAGACATCCTCACTTGATATAAACACTTTTCTCAACAACATCAACTTTCCCATTTCAGTGATAATGGGCTGATTGATGTTACCGACCTCCTCAAAAATTCTATGCATAAGTCTTTTGAAACTGATGATTTCTACACCCAGTATTCCGTTCATTCCGGAATGGGAAACGAACTGCTTCTCAGCCTCAAGAGTGAATTGCTCGGGAACAATCAAAATGGTCTCATTATTTTTCCCATTTTCGATGTGTCTCTTCATTTCTTCATAAACGGTGTATGTTTTGCCACTTTTTGCCTGTCCCATGAATAAACGTATCATAATGCCTCCAAGTTTTAACCGGCGAGTTGATATATTTTACCATTTTTCAATAGGCCTATCAAGGAATATGCCTAATGGACAATGCAGAAAGGTTGTATTCCCATATTTATTTTTTCATGAAATAAGTGTATAATTTATCCATCACAACTAAGGAGGATTTATGAAGTTATCACACAGGTTGTTAATCTTGTTTTTGAGTGTTGCCCTATCTCTGAACATATTCTTATTGGTATTTGAGCATTATGCTTTTAATTCCAATTATTATATAGAGAATTTTTTGGCTCTTGGCGTAGATGAGACAGTAGGAATTTCTGAAAATGATTTGGTCAGCGTTACAGAGGCATTGGTTTCATATATTGACGATGGTAGTGGGAATCTAATGACCACCGCTGTCGTGAATGGGACAAACGTGGTCTTTTATAATGTCAAAGAGCGTATTCATTTGGATGACATCTATATTCTCGCAAAAAATGCCAGAATGTTTGTTTTTGTGCTTCAAGTTTTGATGGTACTTGCATTGCTCACATTGTTCTATTCTGCAAAAGGAGACATTCGGTACTTTCTTAAGCCACTTAAAGGAGCACTCTGGTCGGCACTCGCATTTATCACATTTCTTGGTTCACTCTATTTTGTGGATTTCAATTGGGCTTTCTATCGTTTTCATGAGATCTTTTTCTCAAACGATCTCTGGCTCCTCGATCCACGTACCGATCGTCTGATTCAACTCATGCCTCTTGAATTCTTTATCGGATTCACACGCACCTGGCTTTTGACTGCTGTGTTCGCGCATATTCTGTTGTTCATGATATATCTCCTACTAAAACTTTTGATTAAAAAATTTGATAATGAATAAGAAATCATTTGCTTTGCAAAAGATTTCTTATTCATCGCGTAGGTAAGTTTCCGAAGGAAACTTACCTAGCGTCTCAGTCGATATTTGAAGATGTAATTGAGCATAATAGGTTTTGAATTACTAAGTTGGTATCAATATGCTTTAATACTATTACGAACATAGTCACATAAGCTCCTGTGTTAGCAGGCAAACACTATGTCGCCCAATATTTCCGCTTTGCGGAAATATTGGGCCTACGAGTAAAACAAAAAAACGAACTTCACTTGTGAAGTTCGTTTTTTTGTTTTATAATCCTTTCCCAGAATCAGTAACCTCTATCAAATCCGTAGGAAACATATTGAAAATGGTCTGATTCTTAAGATAAGGTTCATCAAATCGGATCACCCATGATCGGATGATCATCAATACGCTTGAAAACGGAATTTTCTTGTTCTGATATTGTTCGAGCTGGTCAAAGAAAAAAGATTTTTCATCTTTGGAAAGCTCATTTTTGAAGTAACCAAACAAATGAAGCAACATATTGGTGTTCTTGCCGCTATTTGGATATGTCGAGTAAATGGGAAGCATCGCTTGCTCATATAGTTTCAGCACTTCATCTGGTTGATGGTGTTCATGGTTGGCGACGATTTTGCCCATTTGCGACAAAGCCTTTTGATGATAAGCCATGAACAGATATTTGTTTTTGGTATGGAAAGCGACCAATGGACTTGTTTTCTTGATGGCATTGACTTCGCTTACCACATTTCTGAACTCAAAATGTAAAAATAATGACATCAAAAAATGCTCTCTGATGTTGAAGTGCATCAGTCTTCCATCGTCCTCCGTTGGAAGATTCGGAAAATGCGATTTGATGGCACCACCGAAAAATCCGTTGGTCTTGTCTATACTCGGGACTTTACCCGCTGAGTGGTAATATTTGGCGTCCTTCAGTCCGCACGTCGGTGACTTGCATTTCAAGATCACACCGTCAAATTCAGTTTGATTGTTTTCCTTGAAAAAGTTATCCATGAATTTTTCCATGTCCGGAGTCCGATCGGTGCCTTTATAGGAATCCACGAGTTTGAATCCGCTGTCGGTCTTGATAATCCGTATTGCTTCTCTTGGTGACGGTAGTCCAATGGCCATTTCAGGACATACCGTCACAAAATCGACATACTCCTTCAATTTTTCGATGGTCTCGTTTTTGATAACACTTCCGTCATATCTACAATTGCAATGCTCGAGACATGCACTGCATAATATTTTGGGTCTGGATAGTCCCATTTGCTCCTCCTATCGTCAGTTCTTGATATATTCTCTGACTTTAAAACCTTTTTCTTCAAGTTTCTTGACAATCCTATCAGGGTCATCACTTTTCACACGAATCGATATTTCTTGAATGCCCATGACTTCAGTATCAATCAGAGCGATGTTCGAAATGTTGCCGTTGTTTTTTGAGATGATTTCTGCGATTTTGCTGAGTACGCCCTTGAAATCATCGGTGTATATGGAAATTTTGGAATTGTTGATACCGTAAATTTTAGTGAGCACACCAAACAAAGCATTTTGCGTGACGATACCTAAAAATTCATCCCGTTCATTGACAACTGGTATAAATCTTACTTTGTTCTTGAAAAAGATTTCAGCAGCCTCTTCAACGAACAAATCGGGTTTGACTGGATCAATGCGGTTATGGATGAATGAACTCACCGGTCTGGATAAAAATTCTTGAATATCGGGATGATCTTCGCTGAAAAATGTGTCATAAATATATTGCTTTGATAAAAATCCTATAAATTTCTTGTTTTCTGCCACCGGCAAAGATAAAAAACCATTCTTCTCAATGAGTTCAATGGCATCTTTCGCCGTGTCGTTCGGTTTTAAAACCGTTAGTTCGTTCGCTGAGACCATAATTGCTCTAATTTTCATAATATTACCCCTTTCAATTGTGCTTGTTTTTTTTTTTTGCCATTCGTAGTATGTATATCCCAAAATAATGATATCACAACAAATAGTTCAATAATTTAATTTTGCCGTTAGCACTCTTTAACTTTGAGTGCTAATTCCATCTTGACTTTTTGATATCGTGGCTATATCATATTTTTATAGAAATTATTAAAGGAGTGAACAATACAATGAAAACCCAAAAAGGCAATCTGTCCATTCATAGTGAAAATATTTTCCCGATCATCAAGAAATGGTTGTATTCCGACCATGATATTTTTGTGAGAGAATTGGTTTCCAATGCAAGTGACGCCATAACCAAAATCAAAAAACTAACCACAATGCAAGAAATCGACTTGGACCCGGATGAGCAATTCAAGATTGGCATTCATCTGAACGAAACTGAAAAGACACTTACCTTTTCAGATAACGGAATAGGCATGACCGATGAGGAAATCAAGAAATACATCAATCAGATCGCATTTTCAGGTGCGGAAGATTTTCTGAACAAGTATAAGGACAAATCAGACAAAGACCAGATCATAGGTCACTTTGGACTTGGATTCTATTCGGCTTTCATGGTTGCCGAAAATGTCGAGATCCACAGTTTGTCCTATCAGAAAGATTCGGAACCGGTAATCTGGCGCTGCGACGGCGGTACGACTTTCGAAATGGAAAAAGGCACCAAAACAACCCGAGGAACGGACATCATTTTGAATATCAGTGAAGATGGCAAAGAATTTTTGAATGAATACAAACTCAAAAACATCATAGAAAAATACTGTTCCTTCATGCCTTATGAAATCTACCTCACAGTGGAAGGCAAAACTGTGGAAGATGAAATCAAGCCAATCAACACCACTCTTCCCCTCTATGCCAAAGCACCTTCGGATTGCACCGACGAAGAATACAAAGACTTTTATCAAAAAACTTTCAACGACTACAAGGAACCCTTGTTCTGGATCCACCTCAACATGGATTACCCTTTCAATTTGAAGGGAATTTTATATTTCCCAAAATTGAATACGGAATTTGATACCATTGAAGGTCAAATCAAACTTTACAACTCACAAGTCTTTGTAGCCGACAATATCAAGGAAGTCATTCCGGAATTCTTGCTGCTGCTTAAAGGCGTCATCGATTGCCCTGATCTTCCACTCAACGTTTCCAGGAGTTTTCTACAAAATGACGGATTCGTCAGAAAAATTTCAACCTATATCAGCAAAAAAGTAGCTGATAAACTGGGTGGTCTTTTCAAGACGGAGAGGAATTCATTTGAAGCATTTTGGAACGATATTAGTCCTTTCATAAAATTCGGGACACTCAAAGACGAAAAATTTTATGAGGGTGTGGAAAAAATCCTCATGTTCAACACTACAGACAATCGTTTCGTGACACTCGACGAATACCTTGCAGATGCCATCGGAAAGCACGAAAACACTATTTTCTATGTCTCCGATCCTATTCAACAGGCACAATACGTCAGAATGTTCAAAGAACAAGAACTCGAAGCTGTGATTTTGGATCACCATATCGATCAGCCTTTCATTTCACTTCTTGAATCAAAGCGTGAAGGCATATCGTTTGCAAGAGTTGATGCGGACCTCAATGAACACTTCAAGGAAACCCATGACTGGAGCGAAGATGAGAAGGCCGTCATACTCGAAAAACTGGAAGCACAATTTAAAAAAGCCCTTCACCTCGATAAAATCAAAATTCAACTCGAAAAAATGAAAAATGAAGGCCTGTCCAGCATGATCATTCTTTCCGAAGAATCGAGAAGAATGCAGGACATGATGAAAATGTACAGTGTTTCAGGCATGAATCCCGATCTGTTCAAAACCGAAACAACGTTGTTGCTCAACATCAAACACCCTCTGGTTCAGCATTTGATAGAGAATGAGGAGGCATCCGAAGAAATTCGTTTTATGATTTGTGAACAACTCTATGATTTGGCGATGCTCAGCCACACACATTTGTCGCCCGAGGCGATGACAAAGTTTATAAAACGCAGCAATGATCTATTGTTGCGATTGATCTGATGAAGCTGATCCTGCAGTTTGGCCTATTGATCGGATTCTGGTTGTCGGGAGAAGTGCTCAGCTCGATCCTGGAATCCATCATAGCCATACCCGGATCCATTCTCGGCATGGTGCTCCTATTCATCGCTTTGACTTCAGGTGTGTTGAAAGAAAAGCAAATCAAGGATATCGGGGACTTCCTGCTGACCAATATCGCCTTCTTCTTTGTTCCTGCAAGTGTGGCGATTCTAGCACTTGACAGCATCAGTGGAGAACATGTGACTCCACTGGTCATAGTTGCGCTTGTATCGACATTTGTCACCATGGTTGTCACAATGCTGGTAACTCATATTCTCACTAAGGGCAAGGAGGCGAAAAAATGATTCGTGAATTGACTTTTTCACCTGCTTTTGGAATCCTGGTCACCATACTGGCTTATCAAATGGGGGCTTTCATCAAGAAAAAGACCGAGTCCGATTTTGCCAACCCCTTGTTGATTGCCCTTGTTCTGATTATTGGATTTTTGAAAGTCTTTGATATACCTTATGAGAATTACAAACTCGGTGGCGATGGCATTCATTTTATGCTGAGCCCACTTACCGTCGCCTTGGGACTGATGTTATACCGTCAACGAGAAACCATCAGAACCTATTTCCTGAGTCTGATGATTGGCATCACTTCTGGTGTGCTGGCATCTTTTTTCAGTATATTATTACTCAGCAAGTTATTGAAATTGCCTGAAGCATTTTTGATTTCCTTGCTGCCAAAATCCATAACAACGCCTATGGCTCTGTCACTGAGCGAAATACTCGGCGGAACAGGTTCACTTACAGTAATAATGGTGATACTGACAGGCATCGGTGGTGCTTTTATGGCGCCTTGGGTTTTAAAACTGTTGCGCGGTGTCAACCCTATTGCGGTTGGTGTCGGCATAGGAACAGCCTCACATGCTGTCGGTACAGCCAAAGCGCTTGAAATCGGCGAAAAAGAAGGAGCACTCAGTAGCGCTGCCATAGGCCTTGCCGGCCTTATAACAGTTGTACTGGTACCCCTTTTGTATCAAATATTCGGTTAAATCATTCCATCCAGCAACTTTTCGATGTCGTCGGGCTTTCTATCGTAAAGCACCAAAGGTTTTGTGATATGAGGAATTCGCGCCATAAAATCGGATTTGTTCTCTTTGTAAAGGATGCCCATTGGAATCCCTTCATCACCAAACATCTGTGCCACTTCAAAGGCTTTGATCTTGTCCGTCGGATCGTAATCGTCAGAGAGTTTGAACGCTCTATCCTTATACCATTTGAATGTATTGATCTTATTGAATGAAACACAAGGCTGCATGACGTCTATAAGGGCATATCCCGTATAGTCCATTGCGGCTTTTATCATTTCCCCAAGATGTTCCGAGTCTCCGGAAAAACTTCGCGCTACGAATCCACAACCTAGACTGATCGCCAGTGCAAGCGGACGAATCGCTTCAGACCTCATGCCATCAAACTGTAACCTGGTGATTTGCCCAAGTGGAGTGGTGGGAGATCCTTGTCCTTTTGTGAGGCCATAAACCTGATTGTTATGGACGATATGCACAATGTCTATATTTCTTCTGATATTGTGCATAAGATGATTGCCACCTTCACCATAAGTGTCACCGTCGCCGGAATTCAAAATGATTTTGAGGGTATTGTTGGCCACGTGAGCACCAAGTGCTGAAGGAAGTGCTCTTCCATGGAGAGTGTTGAGGCCATGTGCATGGATATAGTGTGGCAGTTTTGCCGCTTGACCGATACCTGACACCAATAGGACGTCCTGGGGTTTCAGTCCCGCGTCGAAAAGTGTTTTATTGAGCGTATCGAGTATACTAAAATTACCACATCCCGGACACCAACTTGTAGGGTTGTTCGTTACAAATGGATTGTCCACAGTTTTAAGTGCATCTATTTGATCAATCATTTTTAATCACCTCATAAGCTTCTTTAATGAATGAGGACGTGAATGGTCTTCCGTCATATCTGTTGATGCTGTGACTGAACTTCACACCTGTCTCCATTCTTAATATTTTGCCAAATTGGTTCATGGCATTGCCTTCCACATTTACCACTCTCATTTCAGGTTTTATGAATGGTTCAAGCACATTTTCCCTGATGGGGAAAACATCTGTGAACGCTATCATGGCCACTTCATTACCAGTTAAATTGAGCTCATCTATCGCTTCCCTAAGAGCGCCATAAGTGGATCCCCAAGATATGAAAAGCGTGTCATAATTCTCGGAACCGTAAAATTCAGGAGCATCCAGCTCTTTTTTGATGGCCTCCATCCTATTTAAGAACTTGTTTTTTAGAGCGATGGTCATCTCTTCCGACTCGGTCACTTTTCCATATTCGTCGTGTACGTGTGAATCCGTCATGATGAGCGTTTGATTGTCCAAACCGGGATATTTTCTATTGCCTGAAACATTTTCAAAATCATAGCGTTTGTATTTGGGATCGAAATCCTCTTTGAGATGTCGTTGGATCTTCAGTGAAGCTGTATCGAAACGTTCCATGCTCTGAACAGAATCCGCAAGCAATTGGTCTGTGAGTATGATGACCGGGACTTGATATTTTTCGGCCAAATTGAATGCTCTGAACGTGGAATAATAGGCGTCCGAAACGGTTCGGGGAGCCATCACGATTCTGGCGAACTCACCTTGAGAAGCGGTCACAACGAAAGCGAGATCCCCTTGTTCCGTTCTGGTTGGAAGTCCTGTGGCCGGCCCAGGTCTTTGAACGTTGCAGATGACTATCGGGACTTCACTGACAGCCGCAAAACCAATGGACTCGACCATAAGCGAAAATCCACCACCGGACGTACCCGTCATCGATCGCACCCCGTTTGATGCCGCACCAATCGCTGCCATTGCAGCAGCAATCTCGTCCTCTGCCTGCTCAACGACTATGTTCATTTTCTTCTCATGCGTCGCCAGATAGTTCATGATTCCCGTCGATGGCGCCATAGGATAAGCACAATAAAATCCGAGACCGGCGCTCAGTGCTCCTAGGGCAACTGCTTGATTACCGTTCAAGATGATGCGCTCATCATCTGTCCGAATGGGCATATGAACACTTTTCATCTGTTCGAATCCCCATTTTGCACAACTGATATTTGTTGAATTGATCGCCTCGGACCATTTTTTGTTGTTAATTTTATCCAAAACGGATGCATCACCACCAAACCATTTGATGACCATTCCCACTGCAACCATACCAAATGCATTTTTGTTTTTTGTGATGTTTTTCAGACCCTCCTCATCCACCCAAATCGATTTTCCATCAAAATTATTTTTCGATTTCAGGCCATCAAGAGCGATCAACATTCCATCCGTTTTGATTTGCGCACCAACATTTTCGATGGCTTCGGCATTTAGGGCAATAAAGATGTCCGCATGTGCTTCGGTGGAATAAACCCTTTCCTGACCAATTGTGATCGTCGAGTAGTTGTAACCACCTCTGACACGGGACATATAATTCTTATAGGCATATATTTCATAACCTTCTTGTTTCAGCAGTTTTTCCACATAAAGTTCTACAGTATTGATTCCCTCGCCTGCGGCACCTGCTATAATAATAGTTTTTTTCATATAACCACCTTTATCAGAATAATTGAAAGTAATTTGATATTTATATATACCAAAGATCCGATTAAAATATCAATCTTTACGTTTATTTAACCAAAAAAATCCAAGACGCAATAAATACGTCATGGATTTCATCTTAATTTCTTGACTCGTCTGAATAGATGAAACATATTTCAGTGTCGAGAAGTCTTTTGATGATCTTGCTGACTTTACGTTCTTCTCCCAGTGTGATGAAAATCAGGGTGAACACTTCCCAAAGAAACACCCAACCACCTATAAAGATGCCTTCTTTAAGGACGGACACGACAATGCCCGACTCGGCGGAATAGAAATTGTCATAGGCTTCTCTCAAAGCTTTTTCATTGACTTCATTTTTCTACAACACAAAATTACCATGTTCAAATATCAATACTTCAACGCCATCCTTGTTAATTCCTGAGATTTTCATATCTTTGGTACCAATCATGAAATCTTCATGTGTTATGGAGTCGTTGATGCCCCTTTTGATCAACTCGTCAGAATTCAGCTTTTCGCCACCTTCGATACAGACAGGATAGGCTTTTCCAAGGGCCAGATGACACGCGGCGTTCTCATCAAACAGAGTATTGTAAAATAAAATACCCGTATTTGAAATCGGTGAATCAAATGGTACAAGGGCGACTTCACCAAGATACTTGGAACCTTCATCCGTTTCAATCAACCGTCTCAGATTCTCATACCCTGTCTTTGCCTTGAAATCAACAACAGCGCCCTCTTTAAATTCAATTTCAAAATCCTCAATGAGGCTGCCGTTGAAATTCAGAGGCATCGCACTGACCACTTTCCCATTGACACCATCGCGCTTCGGAGCTGTGAAAACCTCTTCCGTGGGCATGTTGGCAATGAATTCGTGTCCATCAGGTGTAAGATCGGATCCGCCGAGCCACAAGTGTCCTTCAGGCAATTCGACATGCAGATCTGTTCCAAGATCATTGGTGAAATGAATGGACTTGAAACGATGGTCATTCAACAGATCCATCTGTTTTTTCAAATTGGCCTTATGGACATCCCATGCCATCACCGGATCTTCATCGTTGACCCTAACAGCATCGAAGATCGCATCCCAGAGCTTCTCAACAGCCATTTCCTCACTCAGTTCCGGAAATACTTTTTTAGCCCATGAAGGAGCCGGTACGGATGCTACGCACCATACGTTCTCATTGTTCATCATTCGGGTTCTATATTCTTCGATTTCCGCACTGACGACACGCGAATACCTTTGTATTCTCTCTGGATCCACATCTTTCATGACATCGGGATCAGAGGCGGAAATGGATAGAAATGCCGCGTCTTGGCGAACATAGGAAAGATAGAACTCTTTTTGCCAACTTGGAAAATAGTTGAAAAGGTCATCAGGCCCATACAAATATCTTATTTTTGATGCGACTTCATCAGACCAGTTCAAAACGACGTCTCTAGCGCCTTCTTTGAATGCTACTTCAGATATGAGTCGTGCAAAATCCGCACATTCCACAGGTATTCTAACTACCAATATTTGGTTTTTCTTAAGATTGATGCCTGTTTTGACCAACAGTTCCGCGTACTTTCTTAATTTTTCTGATTTCATGTGATCCCCCTCGTTATAACCGACATTCCGGTGGACTGCCCTATCTTGACTAAAAAAAAGCTAAGACATTGCTATCTTAACTTATCCTATCATAAATTCAGTTTGTCATACAAATATTTTTTTACGGTTCTATGCATTCTGAGATGATGTCTGATAGTCCCTTGACGTGCTCCATCAATTGTTCCACTTTTTCATCTGTCAGTTGTTCCAGTCTCTCCTGCAATAATTCCACGACGTATATTTTATGCTTCTCAACTTGTCTTTTGCCGCTCGCCGTCAGAGAAATGTGCACTACCCTGCGATCCTTTTTGGATGGCTGTCTTTTCAAATAACCGAGTTTGATCAGCTTGTCCACGAGAGGTGTCAAATTGGAATTGATCACATGAATCTCCCTGCTGATTTCAGACATGGTCAATTGTTTGTTATGTGACAGCAAAAGTAGAATCTGTATATGTGACGGATATAAATTTTCTGACTTGAACAGTTCATCTTCTCTCAAAAAGCGTTTATTCAGCATAGGCATAAGCAATAAAACATTTGACATGATCTCTTGAATATAATCTTCTCTCATTTTTTTCTCACTCCTTCCACGGTATTTTCTTATATATATACCATAATATCCTTTATCCAATAATAATAATCATTTATTTTTGTTTTTTGTCACTTTTTTTTTCAAAAAATAGAAAAGCAGCTTCAACATGAGCTGAAGCTACTTTATTTGAATGCTTACTTGCAATTCGAAAATGATCGTTCGAATCTGGTCTCCTGTCAGGGCAATCACTTTTCCGGTTTCAATCGGACCGGTTTTCACCCCGTTCACATACCACAAATGTCCTGAGGTGTTTTTTATGCCCCAGACAGAAGGATGTTTTGGATGTTGAACAACTTCTCCAATCACAGGGTCATAGCCTCCGATAATCGGCATGATGTGATGGAGAAAAATAGATTGGTCATAAATCAGTTCGAATCTTCCGTTTGCTCCTTCCAAATAGGGTCCATTCTCCGTCTTCGACCCACACAGTGGACATGCGTCCGTATACTCCACTCCACATGAATAACATAATCTGATCATCCTTTGTAATTCAACAAGCTTTTCTCTCACCTTTTTAATGGAGTCCATGCTTTTGTAATCCGAATGTGAACTGGTCATTGGTGTCCCTTCAACTATTGTGGCGACGATCTTGATCAAATTTTTGAAATCACCTATAGTGTCAATGCATACGATCTTACTGCTGTCTTCATCGATAAAAATTTGTTTGATGGAAACAGGATTCAAATTTCCATGACCAATTTGATTTGAGTCATAACAATTGATCATTCTATGGGCGTATTCTATCCGTTTGTACTTTTTAGAGCCACTGATCACCTGCGTCAATGGTTTCCATCCGTAGGGATTGCTGGTGAAAAGTATTGTGGGATTATCAATATCCCAATCGGTACCATCGTTGTCTCCGTTGAACGCTCTCGTCCAGACGACGCCAGTCGTATCGTCTTTTGAATACGACGCGGCAAGTTCCAATCGAGTGCTGAGATAAATGCTGTAATCCTCATTCACTTTTGCCCGTGCCAGATCGAGATAGAAAAAAACATCATCGAATCTGTTGTGTGGATATGCATTCTCAACACCATCTGAAAACAGTCCGATCCATTTGATGGAATCAGTGACAGGAAGAATCTCCACCTTGAATTCCATCCATGCCAAGGCATCTGACAGCGATGAAGTCATATTGTTCACATACCGCTCGTCTTCTGGAATCGGATAATAGACATCCCCATTTTCATAGACAACCACAATTTTACCATCACCCAGTTGCATGAAATACAGGTGGCCTGAAAACTCAAAACCAACCAACAAAGTGCACCCGAATAATTTTTCATCATCAACAACAGCAGTTTTCCACCGATTTTTGATCTCGAATGCGATATCATTTTCCAAAAGATACTTGATTTTAGCTGGATTCGAAGCGTTCACACCGTCATATAAGTACTGTTGAATGACCTCATGAGCCGCTTTCACAGCCATTTGTGCACCAATGTCACTGAATTTATGTTTGATGTCACCATGTCCATCTGCAATAGCGATCATTTTGGGGTTCTCATTAAAACAAATGAACGCATCCTGATTGGGCATTTCTTTTGAGATGTGGGAAGGCCCCGTCACTGAGGCCCCGAATGCTTTCCACATAAGACATCACCAGTCCAGATTCTCTACATCAATTGAATCATCCAGTGTCGGTGGAGGTGGCAACATCCCCCTGACCGGATTGATCGATGCGTGGGATACTGTAGTGGATGCCCACCTTATATAATTTTTGAGCTCAGCGGCATTTTTAGCCTTGAGTGGCTTGAGTTCTCCTCTGAAGCTGTCTCCAATGAAGTCCTGAAGAACGTCCATATCGGTTTCCGAACCGATGGCTATGGCAATTCTTATGGCTTTGCCGCCCCAATAGGTTTTTTTGAGCTGATTCAATCCTTCTTCGTACTTATCTGTGGGAAGACCATCTGATAGAAGGATCATAATCGGTTGGTAGCCTCTTTCTCCCTGAAAATCGCTGGAGAGTTTCTCCGAAAGCAACTCAAATCCTCTTCCCATGTCAGTAACACCTTTAGTCGTTACATTTTCCCATGTGAAATTGTTGATATCCACATTATTTACGATCCATCTCGCACCGGTTGAAAATGAAAGTGCATGTACCTTGATGGACCCTTCAGCTTCTTTTGCGACTTCCCTAATGTGTGGGATCGCTTCCCTGATCGCGTTGTTGAGAGTCTCTGCCTTGCCGCCGTAACTCATCGAGTCGGATGCATCTATCAAGAAAAACAAATGTAAATCTCTAGCGCCCATATTGCCTAATCTATCTACTGTCATAATCTGACCTCCCTTATGATTTGATTTGCGACATCAGTCGCAAAGTGCCTGTTTGCGTTCCCAACTGGATTTCCAAATTGTGAATGATAGGAATCACTTCATTCTTGCTCACTTCTTTTACAGTGCCTTCTTTTGTGACGTATCTCCAAACCTGGTCTGAAAGGTTTCTGATTCCCCAGACATTCGGATACTTGGGGTGGATCTCCACTTTACCGATTTCGGTGTCGTAATCCATCACCTTGCTGTCATCGATTTGATTGGCGTAAAGCACTGTATCATGATTCAACATGATGACGGAATCACCAATCTTGAGCCTTGGTGGCAGTACTTTGATTTTGCTTTTACAAGCCGGGCAAATCACATGCTCTGTAAGAAGAGTTTTGTCATAGAATACCTGTCCTTCGCAGTTGTAACAATAATACAGTTGCGATTTGAGTGCAGACAAATCCTTGATCCAAATGCTTTCACGGATTCTGGCATGCGGATCGTGGAGCCCTAGAGTAAATGCCTCGATGAATCTTTCCTTTATAAAAGTTGGATAATATGGCCAGTAGGCTTCTGCGATATCCTTTTTCCCCGCAACCGGTCTGTTGGTCGCATCAATCGGGTCATATATGAAAATCGGATTGGTTCCATAAAGTGCCAGGTCGGATTCATAATCTGAGATCAGAACATCGTATTCCCGTTGACCTTGAAGCGGATGCTGTTTGTGGAGCATCCTGAAAAGAACAACCGAAAGCGAGAACAAATCAGTCTGGGAACTTGGAGGCAATTCTCCCCTTACGACTTCGGGAGCCATAAATCCATTGGTTCCCCAATTATTTTCCAATGACGTCAAATTGTCAAATGTCACATTGTCGTTGTCGCAGATCATGACATCGCCGGTTTCAAAATCCACAAACAAATTTCCGAACGATATATCCCTGTAGCAAAGACCGTTGATGTGGAGCGCATAAAAGGCGTGCGCCATTTTTATACCCGCGTCGATAATGGTCTCAAACCTTTTGACCTCGACATCACCACTGAAATAATAGGAGAGTTTGGTGAATTTTTTGGTGTTGATGAGCGGCATGACGTAGCCGAAATTATCTGTTGAAGCGCCTTCAACAAGCTCTATAGGCCAAATGAATTCCTCACTCGGCGCCCCTTTTTCTATGAGCATTTCAATGGATTCATATTGTTCTGGTGTAGACGCAGATGTGTTGTACCATTTGAGGGCATACAGACGCTCCCCTTCTGAGACACAGTACACATTGCCTTGACCTCCATCTCCAATTTCCTTAAGCACTCTGTACTTCTTCTCCCCTGATGAGACGTAATCACCGGGTTTCAATAGATCAGACATGTTATCCTCCTTTTTTATAGCATCAAACGCACAGCATACTGCGTAATGAAGAATGTGATTGCCGACAAATAATATGGCGTTATGGACTTATATGAGATAAAATCCTTTGCGCCTCTAGGAAGCCTGACTGAGAAGACGGTCAATAATACGAATGATCCCAGCATCGTCAGCCACAAGATCACTTGAATTTTTTCATAGAGTAATGGAAGTCCGACAAATAGCGAGGAAGCACCAAACTGGATTAAAAGCATCATCAGTGGATAGAGCGCCACGATATTCTTGTCAAATTTTTTATAAGACACATATGGAACCAACCAAAGAACGATTGTCGCAATCACAGTACCCACAATCCATGGGTTGGTGTAGATGGGAAGCCCTTCCTCAACAGCCATGAATGAATAACTGAACCAGTCCAGTTTAAATGTATAACCGATATAAAACGCACCTGCGACCATTCCGATGACGAACATCAATACTTTGATCAAATTTGCCTTGCTTCTGATCAGCTTCTTTTTATAAGTCGTTTTTTGTTCGATCGGCTTTCTGATTTCTTCCTTTCCTTCCGGTTCGTTCAAATGCTTCTTGGAAAAATTGCCCTGCGCTTTTTGGATGGCTTGACCGATTTCAGGGTTGAATGCAAGCTCGCTTCTATGCTTGATGCCCAGTGCCCTTGAACACAGAGAGAAAGTCCTGAAACTCTCTTCTGGAACAAATCCATAAGTTTTGGAAAATTCCATTGCAAGCTTCTCGACTTTCGATCCATAATCCGTATCGCGGTTGCTGAGCTTTATGAGCTGTTCCATATAACCACCCGTGCCCATGATTTCAAGCCTTGTCTTGAGTCCGGTTTCACTCGGTATCGTATCAAACAAAAGTCCCTTGAACTTCTTTGTTTTATAATCATCTATTTCACACTGCGACATGATCCATTTCAATCTTTTGATGCGCTCATCTTCCGTCAATTGTCTCGATTTGAAGCTGAACAAAATAATCACCTCTTTTCATCACTCTCTTTGAACTCAGTATATAAAAAAACTCGGATGTCATCCACCCGAGTTTGTTTAGTATTGATTTAATATTTTCTAATGCCATTCTAACCCAATTCTTACTTCAGTGTTCATACCTTCCCAATCAATCGATCGTCTATATGTCTGATCAATGAATAAGTGACCGGTTCAAAGTGATTCAGCCAGAATTTCAAAGCAAGTGGATTTGCACTTTCAAAGTCCACTGATATTTTATCGTATCCGTTCTGCTTAGCCCAGTTACTTGCTGTATTGTAAAGCACGCTTCCGGCTCCTCTGTTGCGATGCTCGCTCAATATGAATGTTCCCGAAATGCCTAAAACCGATTTGTCTCTCACTACATAACTGGCATTATCAGGATCTGTGATCAGATTTGCGAAACCTATGATTTCTGGATGGGTTCCAGTTTGCGATTCCACCACCCAAACACTGCGTTTTTCTTCCATGAACCATCTTTCCAACATGACGTCAATATCCTCAGCTCCAAGATTGTTGAAAATCGGAGGCCCGGACATGTAATCTCTGTAAGATAGAACAAGAGGTTTGATCCCCTCGATCTCATCTGCTTTTGCTATTCTCGCAGAATATTTGTCTGAAAGGTGATCAGCAGTTGTCGCGATCAATTGATCCACTGTATTCATCGCGTCCATCACCAGCAAGCCGTAGCTCGCCATGAAAAAGTCGGTTTTAAGAGCTTCGTCGTCGAGCAGCGTTATGCTGTGAACCGTACACTCAAGTGATGCCAACAATTTCCAAAGTTCAGTCCTCATCATGTTGTAGATTCTGACTTTGTCCACTTCAGTACTTGAATGAGCGAACTCAGGCGTATACGCACCTCTGTTGCTGCTTTTGAACTGATTGAGAATAAGTGCTGACATATAGCCTACAACTTTGCCATCCTTTAATGCCACAACACCGTTGCAATTGTTGAGCATCCAGGATATGGATGGTTTGATTCCCTCATATATACCGTATTTGATTGGCAATAGCGGATTATTCTCTCGAATTTTCTTATAATTTCCTATAAAAAGCTCAATCAAGTCGTCCAAGTATTTTTTTTCAGTCTGTACAATCTCATAAGATGTTTTTAACATTTCATTACCCCTTTTATCAAATAATGTTATAAGTGTACACCTTTTTGAACAAAATTTCCAATTAAACAAATGTTTTATTTACACTTTTAGAATATTCTGATATTATGGAAACTGAGAATAGAATTTAAGTTTCCAAAGGAGATCACATGGATCCAGTAAAAGAAAAAATCAGAAAATGCGCATTGAATCATTTCAATCTGGATGGCGTCCATTTTCATCTCGACACCATTTCAAAAGAACTTAAAATCAGTAAGAAAACGCTTTACAAACACTATGAAAACAAAGAAGCCATCCTAAGCGACATCATCGACGAGCTCTTCAGAGTCATCAAGGCAAAAGAACACGAAATTTACACCGAAAAATCACTTACACCACTTGAAAAATTGATTGAAATCCTTTGTGTCTATCCTGATTATGAGGCAGTAAACTATCATCATATCTTGTCCATAAAAGAAACTTATCCTCAGCTCTATCAAAGGGTCGATCTATACCTTGAAAACAATTGGGATGAGACTTTTGAGCTTTTGAACCTCAACATTGAACTGGGTCTGATCCGGCCCATAGAAAGTGAAACTTTTAAAATTCTTTTGTTGGGCCTCTACAAACAGTTGCTTCTGACTGAGCATGATACACCACGGATGTTGATGCGCGAATGCATTCATCATATATTTTACGGACTGATCAATAATAATTCGGAGGTTCCATTATGAATCGAAAAGAAAGCTTTAGTTATGGACTAGGAGCACTTGGAAAGGATTTGGTTTACGGTTTTGTGGCGGGTTACATACTTTTTTATTTGAATGACATTGTAGGAATAAGTGCTTTGTTTCTAGGCTCACTTTTTCTTGTGGCACGTGCGTTTGATGCCATCAACGATCCTATCATGGGCATGATTGTGGACAACACCCGTTCGCGTTTTGGAAAATTCAGACCTTGGATACTTATAGGTACACTGACAAACGCCGTAATACTTGTGGCTTTGTTCACGGTGCCGTCACTAAGTGGGAATTCACTGCTCATTTATGTCAGCGTTTTGTATATCTTATGGGGCATCACTTACACTTTGATGGACATTCCTTATTGGTCTTTAATTCCGGCACTTTCCATCGTTCAGAAAGACCGCGAGAACATAGCGGTGGTCGCAAGGGTATTTGCTGCAATAGGTTTCACAGTGGTCACTGTGGGAACTATCCCCTTGGTCAAATGGATTGGTGGAGGCAACGACCGTTTAGGATTTTCAATGATTTCAATTGGAGTTGCACTACTTTTTATACTTTTTATCTCAATTATGGTCAGCAATGTCAAAGAACACGTCGTTGCGCACCAAGATAAGGTCTCTCTCAAAAAAATGTATGAGATTCTTAAAAGCAATGATCAACTGTTTGTCGTCATGGCAACAGTCATCATGTTTAATATTTCCACATACATCACAACAACATTAGGCATCTACTTCTTTAAATACGATGTGGGCAACGAAGTGCTTTACAGCATATTTGCCGGCGTTGCGGGAATTGCTCAAATTCTGGCCATGCTGTCGTTTCCGATGCTCAGCAATCGCTTCACCAGGAAAAACATTTTCAGTTTAGGTGTCGGAGTATCCATATTTGGCTATTTGGGTCTGTTCGGAGCAAGTCAAATTGGAATTTTCTCGCTGCCAATTCTTTTCTTCAGTGGATTCCTTATTTTTGCGGGACTTGGCTATATGAACATACTCACCACAGCCATGCTTGCGGACACTGTCGAGTATGGAGAATGGAAACTAGGCATTCGAAGTGAGAGTATAGTGTTTTCAATACAGACTTTCATTGTCAAAGTCTCCTCTGCGGTAAGCGCTTTTATTGTGGGAATAGGACTTCAGGTCATCGGCTTCGTTCCCGATGCCGTGCAATCCACCGCAACTTTGACGGGACTCAGATTGCTCATGTTCATGGTTCCGATATTCGGACTTGTCGCATCACTCATCATCTATATGAAACGCTATAAGATTGATGCCGCTTTTTATAACCAAATCGTTTCAGAAATACTACAATCGAGAGATCTTGAAATAAAATAGGAGGCCAATATGCGCAATAGACAGCCAATGAACAGCAATTGGCTCTACAAGCCCCACTTCACTGAAAAAGATCTGATATCAAATGAGGGTTTCGAGTCTGTGAGGATCCCACATACCAATATTGAACTGCCTTACAACGGCTTTGATGAAAAGTCCTATCAGTTTATAAGTTGCTACAAAAAAACGTTTCATATCCACCAAGATTTATGCTGCGAAAATATCGTTTTTATTTTTGAAGGGGTCATGAATCATGCAAAAGTCCTCATCAATGGACACTTTGTCATGGAGCACTTTGGCGGTTACACACCCTTTGAGGTGAATGCGACTCCGTATATAGACTCAACTGAAGAAAACATCATCACAATCGTCGTGGATTCATCGGAAAGAAATGACACACCACCCTTCGGATTTGTGGTGGATTACCTGACTTATGGCGGCATCTATCGAGAAGTCTATTTGGAATACAGATCGCTTGTCATTATAGAAAATGTCAAAATAACCACTCCTGAAGTCTCAACCCATCGTTCCAGATATGAAATTGATATTTTCACTTCTGCCCCACTGGATCCTTCATATTTGATCAAAGCTGAAATACTTTTGGGAAATGAGCTCGTTTACACTCACACATTACCATGTCGTGAAACCACTCATTTCAATGTGAAAGATGAGTTTCACAACACCAAACTGTGGACTCCGGACAATCCTGCTTTATACCAATTGAAAGTTCAATTGATCCGAAAGAATGAGATCTTGGATGAATTCAACACTAGGTTTGGATTCAGGACAGCAGAGTTTAGAAACGATGGTTTCTACCTCAACGGAGAGCCGGTAAAGCTACGAGGCCTCAATCGACATCAGTCCTTTCCCTACGTCGGTTATGCCATGCCAAAAAACGCTCAAATCAAAGACGCTGATCTGTTGAAGTACGAACTGGGTCTGAACTGTGTGCGTTGTTCCCATTACCCACAATCCAAACATTTTTTAGATCATTGTGATGCCATAGGATTGCTTGTCTTTGAAGAACTTCCGGGATGGCAACACATTGGTGATGAGGTGTGGCAGGAAAATGCTCTGAAAAGTATAGAAGAAATGATCAGACGTGACTGGAATCATCCGAGCATCATCATATGGGGTGTGAGAATCAACGAATCCAAAGATAGTGACGATTTTTATTCAAAAACCAACGCTCTCGCCCACAGGCTGGATCATACAAGACAAACCGGTGGCGTCAGGAACTTCGCTGGAAGCAAAGTATTTGAAGACGTCTACACCTACAACGACTTTGTCCACCGAGGCAACAATAGCTCCCTTGAACCGCCTATTAAGATCGCCAAACGAAAAATGCCCTATCTCGTCACAGAACACAATGGGCACATGTTCCCCGTCAAAAAGTTTGATGTGGAGCAAAGACGAATCGATCAGGCCATGCGTCATGCCAATGTACTCGACACTATGTATGAGACCCCTGAAATCAGTGGTGCCATAGGCTGGTGCATGTTCGATTACAACACCCATAAGGATTTTGGATCCGGGGATAAAATTTGTTATCACGGTGTGATGGATATGTTCAGGATTCCAAAATACGCCGCTGCGGTATACGCATCACAATCTGACCTCAAACCGTATATGGAAGTGCTTTCCAGTATGCAAATCGGCGATTTTGAAGCTTCCGAACTTGGGAATGTGATGGTTTTCACCAACGCCGATTTTGTCAAAGTCTACAAAAACAACCATCTGCTCGGAACCTTTTATCCATCGACTGATTTACTGAAACATCTCCCTCATCCTCCAGTCATAATCGACGATTTGATCGGTGATTTGCTTGAGCTGGGCGAAGCATTCTCGAGGGATGATGCAAAGACTGTCAAGAGAATACTGCTCACTGTCGCCAGCCAGGGTCCGAAACTGTCCTTGAAAGATCGACTCTCCATGGGAAAAATCCTGATTAAATACAAAATGAGTTTTCAGGATGCAGCTGAGCTTTATACCAGGTACATCGGAAATTGGGGACAGGCTTCCACCGAGTTCAAATTCGAAGGGTATAAAAATGGAGAGCACCTGACGACGATCATCAAATCCGCCGATGCCTCTCCTACACTTAAAATAACACCAGATTCGTATCATTTGATTGAGGAAGATACCTATGACGTCACCAGAGTCGTTATTTCCATCAATGACCAGTACGGGAACGCTCTTCCTTACCAGATGCCCGCAGTAACAATTGATGCAACAGGACCGGTTGAAATCATCGGTCCGAAGACATTTGCCCTGATTGGTGGTTCACGTGCCTTTTGGATCAAATCAAATGGAGACGCGGGTGACGCTCAAATCTCAATTGCTGTTGAAGGCTTTGAAAAAGAGGATATTCACTTGAAAATAGATATGAAATAAAAGAAGAGATCAGCGCAAGCTGATCTCTTCTTTTATTTCATCCATTCATAATGGAGTTTGTTTTGAGCGATACCGAAGGCCATTGTTCCAACACCTCTAGGAAGTTGGACGACTTTTACGCCATTTCTGTAAATCAATGTCGCTGACTGAGCGGACGATGGAAATACGACAGTGACATCTGTTCCACGATCCACTAGATTGCCCAGCAGTTCAAACAGCAAATCCCCTTCTAGACGATCCTTGAATTGGTAACTGTCGCTCATGGAAATCACGACTGGACTCATAGGGTTTTCTTTGGTGAATGCAATAAGATTCTTCCACTGCTCCACACTACTTTTTCTGATGGATCCATCCTTGTTGACCATGGTCAGATAATGGATTCCTCCGATGAACTGCTTTGAATATTTCGTCTCAACTTTTACTTTTGAGTCAAATGGCAAGTAGTTCACACGGACCTGTTTGTTACTGATATTGCGTATCGCATCCGGCAACCTGAACTCAGTGATGCCTTTCACACGAGTGATGTTTGCTGGAATATTAATAGAAAGATTATGTGAAACCACTGCTTCTACGTCATCAATGATGATATAACCGGAATCCTTAAGAAGCGGATCCACTTCAGCGAGATAGATTCTGTCCAGTGCAAATGGTGCAACTAAATTGTTAGGGACTTCAGCGGTCAAATATTTCCAACCTGTCCAGTTGACATTCTTCGCAAATGTCAAGTTGACGGAAGTGCCATTTGCATCCGTTATACGTCCTCTTAACCAATGAGCGTTTCCATAATCTCCAAATGCCCATAAACCGATGGCTTGTGTGCCCGATTGAAGCTGCTTTGGAGTAGTGATATTCATGTAAGCGGCTCTTGTCACATCATGGTTGGAAAAATCATAACTTAATAATCCGCCCGAACCTGTTTTTCCCCCACCTGCTATCTCTTGGTAATTGCCAGACATCAGAAGTGGAAAACTTGAAAATGTGGCTGTCGGTGTCTCAAAATCATGTAAAAGCACTTTGGTCGTTCCGACACCTGCGGGAACATAAGTGGTCAATCCATCAAATGAAAATTCCAGGATTCCCTGATGGACACCCGCACCTGTTGTCAACGTTCCCGAAGTCGAATCATAAGTGCCGATCGCTTCTGGAATTTTCGCAGACACCAACCTTGGATCAATCTGAATCACGTCACCCGTTTGGGTTTGTAATGAAAACTTAACTGTTTGGGTTTGATTGCCTGCCATTTTGATTTGTGCCGGAGAGACCATCAATCTGACTGCGTCTTTGCTTACTACAATGTCTTTGGTCGTTGTCTTACCCAAATATTCAGCTGTGATTTTGCCCTTTCCTGAACTCTTAGGATACAAGTTTCCGTTTTCAAAGACACCTTCTATGCCGGAAACACTCCAATTCACTACACTTTGATCAACGTTCAGTGCAGTGTAGTTCGTGTCAATAGCTGTTATCGAAACTGGAACGGGTGAATTTTGATAAACATGTGCCTGTTTCAACTCGATTTGAATCTGATTCAATACAGGTGATTCCACTAAGATTTTCTCAACTCCAAGTGCAGTGAAAATTCTTCTTTCAGACTGCTCCGAAGGGAAATTGAGTGTATTTAGTTGGGTCGTCCATGGTGATTTCGCAACCATTTGAGTCGATCCGCCACCGTCAAAATTGATGCCTTCATATGCACCAAGACTTATAAGAATCTCGGCCAGTTCCGTTTGAGTCACACCTCTGTATGAATTTGTTCTTCCATCTACAGTGACTAGAATGACTTCTTTTCTATCTTGCGTTATTCCAAGACCTGTACGGGGATGTTTTCCATTGATGTTTTGGGAAAAATCGGTTACAACTTTTCCCGCTGACACCAATTGAGCACCTCCGCCGACACTGAGATCCATAAATCTGAAATTGACGTCATAATTGACTGTAATAGCGTCTCCCACGTGAAGCTTTTGAGTGATCTCAGCTCTTCGTGTTCCTACCGCGGCGATTACATATGCATTCTCACTGAGTTCAAATGGTGCTCCATTTGTTCTGATTTCATGAATGTAACCATCTTTGACATACATTTCCACGATATCTGCCTCAATGGCTCCACCATAAGATTGTTTGGACCAATTGTGGTCGAACAGAATCAGACGGTTCTCTGTCACATAAGGTTTATTGATGTAGTCTAAAGTGAATGTCGATGTGCCATTGGTGATGGCGTTGTTGGGTGAATTGATGTATGCGATAAACGGCATACCCGATGTTGATACATTGAATGATGCAAATTCGTCAATGCCGACACTTGTAGAGATCAATTTACCTTTGTTGGCGATGTTTCCAAGTGATGTGGCGCCAAAGAAATCGGTGTTGATTGCTGCTACAATCGTACTGTTCACATCATTTTTTTTGACGATGTTCGTCAAAGTGTCACGGCTGGTCAGATACTGATCTGTAATAGCGGTCAAGCTTACATTTTGGGTCAGGTCAATGCGCATCACATTGAGATTGATCCAACCTTCATTTGTAAAAGTTCTGATGTTTTGATGCGTTACGCCATCTGCATATTTTGAGATTACGGATTCCTGCCTGTAAATCGGGTCGTATGCGGCAAATGATGTCGAAGATAACATCAAAAGTCCTGCCAATACTGTTGAAGCAATAAGTTTCTTCATGCCATTTTTCATTAGTCCCACCTCGTTTTCAGTATAGCCCTATTATACACAACGTTTATTGCTGGCAAATAATAATAGGATTAAAAGATTATGACAAGTGAAATCCCGGTTCTGATGGGAGCAACCGGGATCTTTGTTTAATCAAATGACTTTATGGAATCCAACAAATATTCGTTGATGACATCTTGTACATGTGTATCCCTGAGAATAATGCTGATCTCTATTCTTCTATTTTGTGCATATGCCTCTTCACTTGTTCCGGTAACCACTGGTCTGAACTCCGAATAGGAGCTTGCCAGGAAGTAATCCGCATAATCGGTTTCTAGACTTGGGTTGGAAGACATCAGATAATTCACGACAGCTGTGGCTCGTCTGGTTCCAAGTTCCCTGTTGCTGTTTCCCGTCCCGCGGTCGTCCGTGTGACCTTGTATGTTGATGGCGTCGATGCTCTCCCGGATTTCCGGATTTGCGAGCACGATTTCAAACGCTTCAGCAAGTTGATCCAGTAATGACCGACCTTCGCTTTTTACAGCGTATGAATATCGATCAAACAAGAGCGATTCGTTAATGACTATGTTGCCATTGTCGCTGATGGACACCAGGGCTTCACCTGCCTGGTTTGTTTTGCCCAGCACATCCTCGATGGAATCCTTTACGGCAGTCAACACATCAAGTCTAAGGATGGCGATGCCTTGTAATTTTTGCCTTAAATCACCCAGTTCCTGGTTGCTGCTGGCAATGATTTCTCTTTGGCGATCTATCTCTTCACTTGAAAGTGTGAGTGCGATTTGTCCGGCTTCGACTTCTGCCATTGTTTGATCCAGTTCGATTTTGAGCAATCTGAGATTGTTTTCCGCTTGACTGATCTCAAGCTTGCTGGCTTCAAGTTGTTTCTGGCTGTCATCCAATTCCTTTCTCAGGAATTCGAGATTTTTCCCTGCGATGATGTTGTTGATGTACATGAGAAACATCAGAAAGAAAAGGATGATGGCAATGGTCGAAATCATATCGGTAAAAGACGGCCAAAAATTTTCAGGTTCAGAGTGTATGTCTCTTCTTTTTCGGGTTTTCATGACGCTCCTCCCTTATTGTTTTTTACCGTTTTCTATCATGCCTTCTGTAAAGTCTTCAAATGCCAAAGACATTCTTTCGATATTGGATTTCAAATGGTGGTTGAACTCTGAAAAATCACGGGTATTGGAAGAAAAAGTCTGAATGGAATTGTCAAATCCCTTGAGACTGTTCTCAATGGTATCCGCGGTATCCTTCATGCTGTTTGAAGCCACTGTCAAACGATAACTCATCGCTTCAGATACTGATTGAATATCTCTGGACAGACGACCTGCAAGTTCTTCAAATGCCACTTCCAGTGGAGTTCTACCCTCTTCATCGATTACAGTCAGATCGGTGGATCTATGTCCAAGGACATTGTCCAGGTATTCTTCTGCCACTGCGATGTAATGTCCTCTAGATTCTGCAGTACCGATGATCACTGTCAACACATTGACTATGATGGATGCGCTGATTCCAAATAGTGAAGTGGCAAAAGCGACTGACATCCCGTTGATCGAACTGAGCAAGCCACCGGTGATCAGATTCACATCGCCGATCAACGCTTCACTTGTGGAAGATAAAAGTTGCACCAATTCCGAAATGGACAGCGTCAATCCAAAAAAAGTTCCTACAAGTCCGAGTATGATCATCAGTCCCGAAGCTCTACCTATAAAGCGTTCACCCACCAATGTTTTCGACATGTAGGTCTGTATGTTCTTGTCTATTATAGCTGGAGTATTCACTTCTGAAATCCTAAAATCCATAGCGGACTTGAAATCATCTGTGATCACATTGTTGATCTCGTATTTGAATATCTTGCTTTTTCGATTCGAGTCATCCATGAGATCGTATACAAGGGACATGTATTTGGTCTTGATTTTGAAAAGCGCGATAACAGTCAGTGCTAGAACGAGCAAGATCAGAATGATTATGATTTGCCCGATTGGGTTCATCTTGAGTAATAAATCTAACATCTTAAGCCTCCTTGAAAAATGAAGTGATATTATTAATCTTAACATATGAAATACTATAAATTCCCAATGTAAAAGATTTTTAATATAATTGTTCATAATTTCGTTATTTTTCATTTAGAAAAAGGATAGGATGCTATAATATAATTAATACTACTAAATGAACAACGAGGCGATTCATGAAAATCAAAACCAAATTTATATTTGCGCTCATTTTATTGGTCTTGCTCCCTGCTACTTTCACTGTTTCTGTGACCAGTAATTTTTTGAGCGAGAACCTCAATTTCATACATTTTTTTGACACCTATTTCGACATTTTCAACAACTTTTCAAAAATATCCACTGAATTTGAAAACTATGTGGCTCCATATTCCGAAACACCGGAGTATTTTCTTTCAGATACTTTCAGACGCGACGCCAAGGAACAATTCAGCTCCTCATTTTTGATTGTTGAAGTCGCTGAAAATGGCAATGTACTGTTCACCACATATTCTGAAGATCTATCGGATGCCACTTTCATTGAAAATTGGTTTTACAGACAACTTGCACCGAATCTCCCCAATGAGCATTATTCATTGAAACATCATCATTTGGAGCGCTTGAATGGCAGCTCCATCGACGTCAGGCTCAAAATTGACAGCACCAGGCTTGAGCTCGCCTACCAAGCATTTGAAAGGGTTTTCTTTTTACTCTATGGTGCATTCAACCTTATACTGCTCGCTTTTCTGATTGCTTGGATTTCCAATCCAATCAAGCATAGCATCCAGAAACTCACATTTACCACCAACGAGATTCGTAAAGGCAATCTGAACGCTGAATTATCCTATAACGAAAATGATGATTTTGAGGAACTTGCCTTGAGTATAGAGAGTATGCGACAATCCCTGAAACGATCGGTTGAGAAGCAGAAATTGCTCGAAAGTGAGAAAAAGGAATTGATCGCCAACATCTCACACGATCTCAGAACACCGATTACTTCCATCAGAGGTTATGTTCAGGGACTGAAAGACGGTGTGGCCAGAACTGCAACCACCCAAAAAGAATATTTGGATATCATTGAATCCAAGACCTATATGATTGAAAGTCTCGTTAATGATCTTTCCGAATTCACCGGTTATGATACGAATTCCATCAAACTCAACAAACAAGTCATCGATTTGAGAAGCTTCCTTTTCGACTGTGTGGATGAACTTGAAAGCGACGTCACCAAGTTTGGTGGTGAACTGTACCTGCATTACATCATCAAAGACACCATGATTGATGTGGATCCCGAAAAATTAATGCGGGTTTTCATCAATCTCATTGAAAATGCCGTCAAATATCGCAGTGAAAAGCCTATTGAAATCGTCATCCTGGCCAACAGGGACGACGACGGTGTTTTCATCAACATCTCCGACAATGGAATTGGAGTGCCAGAGGCCGATTTGGACCGAATCTTCGACCGTTTCTTCAGATCTGACAAATCAAGGAACCTGGACGTTGGTGGCAATGGTATCGGTCTCAGCATCTGCAAGGAGATTATTGAAGCTCATGGCGGGAAGATCTCCGCAACAGGCAATGACATCAATGGTTTGACCATTTCCATCCGTTTGAAAGCCTATGAGGATATTGAAAACGTTCCTGTGGGACACAAAAAAAACAAGTCATGGAGAGAAAAATATGGAAAAAATTCTGATCATAGAAGATGACCAAAGCATCGCCAGATTACAAAAGGATTATCTTGAAATCAATGGCTATGATGTTGTCATGGAAAATACCGGTGATATCACTAAAATCATTCCTTTATTGGAAGGGGTCTCACTTGTTGTGCTGGATCTGATGCTTCCAAGCGGAAACGGCATCGATATCTGCAAAAAAATCCAATCCCTCATGGACATCCCTGTCATGATTGTTTCAGCGAAAAACCAGGACATGGACATCGTTTTGGGATTGGGGGTCGGAGCGGATGATTATATGACTAAACCTTTCAGCACTAATGAATTTATTGCTCGAGTCAAGGCTCAATTGAGACGTTATAGCAAAATGAAGTCCTCACCCTCCGGCACGTTTGACGATTCCAATGTCACCATCCGAAACATGGTGATCAACGAAATGACTAAGACTTTCACTGTGGGTGACATCGCTTTGGATTTGACGCCCAAGGAATTTGAAATCATTCTTCTCCTGGCAAAAAACAGAGGACGTGTTTTTTCGAAAGAAGAAATTTACGAACGTGTGTGGAAATACGACTCTCTCGGTGACGCTTTCACTGTGACTGTTCATGTGAAGCGAATCCGCGAAAAGATTGAAACTGTAGCGTCCAATACCCATCTCATTGAAACGGTTTGGGGTGTTGGTTACAAGATTGTATAGTCACTGACCGTAACGGGGCTGTAGATATAAAAGATCGTAGATGTTGCCAGTAATGTCAATGTCCTCTAAACGTTCTTTTTTGACTACAGTCCCTTTTTTGACCTCAACTTCCAAGTAATATGGCGGTGCAGTCCTCGAATTGTCCCAATTGAGCGTGTGGTTCGCCAGAGGCAGTATATACTCGATCTCCCACAGGTCGGTTGACACCTGATTCAATAGAAGCGGGAAATTCACAGTGTAGCCAAAGGTATCTTCATAGGAGTGCACATGCCCCATCGCATCGGTATAGACCATTTGCTCAAGACCAGGCGACCATCTCAAATTTGCAAATTCCGGATTGCCTACGGTTCTCACTCTAACCTTCACTTTTTCATGCGCTAGAAATCTATGGGGTTCATTTGTCATTCGATCTCCAAACGTATTGACCTGACCACGCCAATGGTTCCAATACCCTTCCACTTCAACCTCTAAAATCCTCAAAACTTCAATGATGGAAGTCACTATGTGGGTGGCTTGATTGCCTGAAGGTGTAGACGCAGTGAACTCAAACTGATGAAAACCTTCCTGGATATTTTCAGGAATGATCTCTGAGAATCTCCATAAGGTTCTACCACTTGAGTTTTTACCGATATAAGTCATGGACCTGACCACTTCATGCTCTGTTCCCATATAGAGCCTGACGGAAACTCGATCGGCATATTTCCCCGCTTCGGCGTAAAAGTCCGTTCTTTCTCCTGCGACCATCTCATCCATGCTTCCGGTCACATCAATCGGTGTGCTTACTCTGAATGGTAAGTTCACGGAGGCATCCCTTGAACTGACGCGAATCATGTAATCCCCATCCTGGGTGACAGAAGGAACTCTAAAACTTTGTTCCAACCAATGGTGCTTACTGTCTATTTTGTAATAATTTAACATATTAGAATATAACAATAACGCAATTGTGCCTTTGAGCTGTCCACTTTGAGTGAGCCATTCCACTTTGACATCATGCGCTTCATGGTACTGTGTGAAAATTTCCTTAATGGTGATGTATTCCGATGCTGGAAGCAATTGTGGATTAAGTTTAGCGTCTATAATCAGTGTTGGTATTGCATCGAGCGTAAATATTTTTGCCTTCCAGTCGCTCCAAACCCCTTCGATATCCTTTACGACATATCTCACTTCATAGGTTCCTGGTTCGAGGTTGTCCGGAATCGCGTAGATCCACTGACTGTCACCATCCAGCTTTCGGTACATGATTTGTCTGTCTCTTATTCCTTTTTTTGCATCTGAAAATTGATGGTCAAGGTCGTAGGACAAATCCAGCCAATTCGTCTTATACTTTTGTAGACTCGAATTATAATCCCAATCGAGTGTGAAATCCGCTATAGGTTTTCTATGAACATAGATGTCCAGGGCAGGTATGTTGGATTCTTTTGCAAATTTGGGTTTGCCAATCGGCGCATCCTTAATTTTGCGATGGATTGTGTACTTGCCCACTTTTGAGAAACTGTTTTTGACTGCACTTGAGAATCCGGTTTCCAGATAGCTCGTTCTAGTGCCACTCTCTGCACCCATGCTGTTGTCATAGTAGTTCGCATCATGCACATATTGAAAACCGATTGTGGTGAGAGGATCATTTTCCATGTCGTAATTGGCTACATTCGTCACAAAAGTCTGTCCGATAAGCAGAAGTTTTCGATTGTCTACTGGATTATTTTCTTTAACGATTTTATTCACTGCTTTCATTATGTTTTCAAGCGATTGAGTGTTATCCACCCAATAACTGTGCGACACTTGAGATTTTGCTGTTGATTTTGAAACCAGTATGACTTTTGCGTCCCCTTTATTAAGCACTGACTGAAGGTCTGTCTTGTTGTTGATGGTAGTGTCTGCAAAATAGACAATATACTTGTCAGAGCCATTTCTAAAGGTCGGTGTAAAGGTCTGTTTCACGTTCTTGTAGATGGTTCCACTGTAATACCCTGTATAATCGTCATACCAGTTGTAATCAGATTGCCAAACAGTGCTTGTCTTAGTGGCTGTGCCTGAGTACGTTGCATATCTGCTCCACTTGTATTTCCAAGTGGATATGGATCCATCGGCTTCATAAACAGGCGAGGTACTGTAATTGTAAGAATCTTGATACATTGTACCTGTATACCCTCCGCTACTATAAGAGACAGTTGATGGTATGTTGCTTGCTGTGGTAGGTGGTGCAGTTCCGCTTTGAGATTTAGACGTTGATACACTTTTAGAATCCGTAGTAGTCACATAACGTCCATCGTCTTGCCTGTATTCATTGTTCACCACATTATACAGTGATAGCGTTCCAGAATACCCATCAGAAGAATAGGAACGTGTGGATGGCGGATAACTCCCCCCTGTGTTCCGTGAGGTGGATGCACTTTGAGAATAGACATACGTGTGTAGATCCCAAATTTCCATGTTTGTTGAGATTCCCGATTGCCTAAGTGAATTGATCCAGTTCACACGCTCTGAAACGATGGTGTTGTTCAGATCTCTTGTAATGGCTTGGTCATTAAGAATCACAATATCCGATTCAGGAAAATCGTATTCGATGTCCGTATAGATTTTGGTCATTGGTGCAAGGTTGTCAACGTAAAATTCACGTTCCAAAGTGGCGGTTTTCTTATCTGCTGTGGTGATGAACTGTGAAAGTGTCGGCTGTCC
>JACUUV010000042.1 GCA_014859095.1 Clostridia bacterium
CTGCACAACTCTTCCTCCACTTTGCGATCGGTAAAGCCTTTGTACATGGCTTTGGCGCGCGGAGAATCAATGATGGCGTCAATGGAGGTCTCGAATATGTTGCCAAGGGCGATGTTGCCGTCGCTGTCATGGCAGCATGGGACAACTGTTCCGTCGACCAGGATGGCGATTTTATCCCTTAGACCATAGCAAAATACTCGATCGGTTGTGAAAGTCTGGTTGATATCCGGCCATTCGAATTTTTGAGCGATGTTGACGTAGACATTGTTGCTGAGTTTGCCAGCCCTGTAGGTCATGCAGTTTTCTTTGATGCTGAAACCCAGGCTGAGTTGATCTTCTAGGAGAGCCATGATTTTGTCATTCCACGAATTGGCCCCTTTTGTGAAGTCGCTGTCCAGATTCCATAATCTCAGGGAACTGACAATGTTTGTTGTAGCCTGCGCTTTCAAGATGAATGAAGTGATATTACCAATATAGCTTTCAAGCGTAAGGGTTTCACTGTTGGCTTCGAAGCTGCCGAGTGAAAAGTTGACTTGCTTGACTGCTGGTGAAGTCAGTAGGATGTCTTCTGCTTCATGGATCAGGACCGCGTTTGTGGTGATATTGACTTTTAGTCCGTGACGATCACAGATTTTTAGAAGGTCTGTAAGCTTTGGGTGCAGCAAGGGTTCGCCCATGACATGGAAGTAGATTTGATCTGTCAAATGTTTGATGTTGGATATGATGTACTCAAATGACTCTTCTTTCATGAACTCAAGTGGTCTCTTGGTTAGTGGACAAAAGTCGCACTTCAAATTACAAACGTTGGTAATCTCCACATATATTTTCTTATAGCGTTTCATCATGATCATTCTCCATTTATGTCAAAAAAAATGTAGGTGATCGGGATCAATCACCTAACTTTTTAATGTACTAAGCTTTTCGTCCTGTAATCAGTGAGATAACAAAGATCACCACGAAAACGAAAAACAAAATCTTTGCGATTCCTGTTGCTGCACCTGCTATACCGCCGAATCCTAAAATTCCAGCGATAATCGCTACAACAAGGAATATTATTGAATATCTAAGCATTTCATAACCTCCAGTTTTGTTTGTCCAAAAATCAGTGTTTGGTAATAATCAAAACGCCGGCAGCAATTGCAAGTATTGCCAGTATTATGTCAATAGATGGGATTGGTATGTCAACGACTTGAAGTAATCCAGTAGTGATTAACCAGATGGCCAGCAGCATCATACCGAGGTTCTTGTTCATTTTCATCTTCATTATTCATTCCTCCACTTACACCTTTTAGGTAAAGATTCAACGAATATCACAGCTTCTTCTTCATTCAGGCTATCGAAATACTCGATAACCTCCGAAAATCTCTCATACTCATCAATAGGTAGTAGAACCGCGTCAGGTTGGTTATTCTTTAAAATGAATAATTTACCATAGTCACCTGCTTTATCTCTACACGATTTATAATTTTTGATCATTTCAGAATTTGAAACTATTGTTTTTGTTGAAATTATCATTTTAGCATCACCTCTCGTTACGGTATTTGTTCCTTGAATTCTATCATAGATTACTAAAGTTAACCAACTATTATTATTGTGATTCCGATGCCTTGCTTTTGACGACCAGTCTATACTCATTGTTGGTATCACAAGTGACTAGCGTTAAAGCAAGAGGGTTGTCTGACTGCAGTTTCTCCACTTCATCAGGTTTTATGATCAAGACTTCAAAAACTTCATAGGTTACTGTTCGACCTGATAAATCGGTTAGGTCGATTGAATCGCCGATATCGACTAAATGCAAACTTCCAAAGTGAGCTTTATTGATGTAATTGTGACCGATGACAATAAAGTTTCCCGGCTCATTGGGCTCTGGACCACTGAATTTGTTGACGGAAATATCCAGCAGTTCATAACTCCATTCGGATAGTACCGATACATTGAGTCCGATTTTGTCAATATGAACCTTTGCTATAGGGTTGTATGTCGGTTTTTTGACTTCAGCAATTGGTTCCTCATCGATTTTCTCAACGGAGATCAAAGGTTCGGAAATACTTCTCGGCTCAGTTTCATCCGTTTTCAGAACAAGCTGCTCAAATACAACGAGTGTCTCCTCGGCATTCATTTGGGCGCTATCGCCTTCAGTATACGCCTGATAAGCGCTGCTTGCCGCTATGACCAAAAGGATTCCACTGACCAGAAAAGCTACCCTATGAAATTGTGAAAAAAATGATAGAAATTTATGCATCAAACCGCTTCCTTCTAGTTGCAGAAATAACACCTGCGCCAGCTAACAATAGTGCAGTGATTCCTAAAACTGTTGCCATACCATAATCTGTGCTTTGACCAGTTTGTGGAATTGATGGTACTGGTGTCGTAGGAACTGGTGTCGTAGGAACTGGTGTTATTGTTTCTGTCGGCGCTGTAGGTGTTGTTGGCACAGTTGTTGTACCAACATAGTGATTTGTGATTACTTTAACTGCTATTTGTTCTGAAACCACTTCAACTGCGCCTTCACCATTTACGGTCCAATCGCTGTTTAGGCCAGTACGGCTTTCAGTAACAGTGTATGTTCCAGGAATTAAATTGACCCAAGTATACGATGAATTGTTTGCAATAGCTCTGGTTACAATGAAGTCCTCAGGACCTGTGACAGTGAATTCATATGTTGGTAATGTCATGCCAGTAATATTACCAGTAACAATTTTACCAACAGTCAATGATCCATTCAGCGGAGAAACCGGTGTTGGAACAACTGGTGTTGGAACAACTGGTGTTGGTTCTGTTGGTGTTGGATTTACATCAACAGCGTATGCATTGGTGATGGTCGCCAAGTTCACTTGATCGGCTATCACTTCTATTGCGCCTTCGCCGCTTACGGTCCAGTCATCATTTAGTGTGGTTCTGCTTTCTGTGACTGTATATGTTCCAGGGACTATGTTTTCCCATGTAAAAGACTCATTGTGAACGAATTCTTTTGATTCGGAGAAATTATCTGGACCAGTGACTGAAATTGTAAATACTGGTATAGCGATTCCAGCAGTATCTCCTGTAACGATTTTCTTAACGGTGATTGAGGTTGTCATTTCATTGATGATGTTGTTGTTGTCCAGTGTGACTGCGCCTCCCATTGCAAGTAGTTTTCCTGTGATATTTGCACCGGTGGTTGCTGTTATGGACTGTGCTGCAAGTATAGTACCTTTGAAATCAGAATTTGTTCCGAGTGTTGCGGAACTTCCTACTTGCCAAAATATGTTGTTGTAATTGGCACCGTTTATAAGCTTGATCTTACTTGCTGAGGCCGTTGTGAGTGTAGTTCCAGTTTGGAATATAAATACTGAATCAGAGTTGTTTTGACCATCAAGTGTAAGAGTGCCTGTGATTTGGAACGATGTAGCTGAACTGTAGACGCCAGGCGTTAAAGTTTTACCACCAAGTTCAGCCAATGTAGTATTGATCGCTCTACCCGCAGCATCATTGAATGCAGTTGTAAGATCGTTTTTAGCTTGTAATGCCACAGCATCTGCGATGTGAATTTCTCCTATTACGGTCGCTGTATCCTGTCCACTAAATATGGTACCCGGGTGAAGACCAACGTCTCCTGTGATGGTAGTGGTTCCTGTATTCGTAATTGTCGAACCGGCAAGTATTGCAAAGCTCTCTGCTGTTCCAAAATTAAGAGTTGTTTCTGCCGCCATGCTGACCGTTGGACCAATCATGGTAATCATCAATAACAAAACCAGTGTTAATGATAAAAATCTATATGACTTCTTCATATTAGTATTACCTCTTCCTTCTTCGTTTTCCTTTTATTAGGATGCTCACAATTTATCAAACACATGCTTTAATTACTTCTCACATGTTACATATAAGTATAGACCTATTCTCGCCAAATGTAAACAATAATCATAATAATAATTATAATTTTTATTAAAAATATATTTCATATTATAAATATAATTATAATTGTAATATTCTTGCAATGTGTTTGTAATATCAAAAGTAAAAAAGTCCGCTTCAATATCGCAAATTGCACCACTAAAATAATTCAAAAACGTAAAAACCCGAAACACAGTTGGCTTCGGGTTTATCTTAATTATTATGAATATTTCGGACTGATATCCACTTTCTTAAGTCTTAATGAGTTATATACTACATTCAATGAACTTACAGCCATTGCAGCCGCACCCAGCATTGGATGCAGTAATCCGAACATGGCTATTGGAATGAAAAGCGCATTATAGAACCATGCCCAAAAATAATTCTGTTTGATTTTTCTAAAGATGGCTCTAGACAATTTAATGGCAGATATGATCCCACTTAATTCGCCTCTTACCAAAGTGACGTCAGCCGCTTCTATAGCGATGTCTGTTCCCGTTCCAATAGCGATACCCACATTGGATTGTTTTAATGCGGGAGCGTCATTGATGCCGTCTCCCACCATTGCCACTGTGCCATACTGCTCTTGTAACTTGATGATTTCTTCTACCTTGCCATCTGGCAATACCTCGGCAATCACTAAGCTGATGCCTACCTTCTTACCTATGGCGGCTGCGGTTCTTTTGTTGTCACCAGTGATCATTGCGGTTTTGATTCCCATAGCTTCGAGTGCTCTTATCGCTTCTGCGGAGTCTTCTTTTATAGGGTCTGCCACAGCTACTATACCTAGCAGTTGATTGCCTTTTGCGAGTAGCATGGCTGTTTTTGCCTCTTCTTCTAGTCTGATCAGTTCGTCTTCAAAAGCCTCATATGGCACATTGTTTTCTATCATCAGTTTTCTGTTGCCAACAAGGATTCTTTCACCATCAATGTGGCCTATGACGCCCATACCGACAATAGCATTGAAATCAACAACATCGCCCAGTTTGATTTTGTCATTTTTAGCTCTTTCCACGATTGCATGAGCAAGTGGGTGCTCAGAGCCATTCTCTATTGTCCCCGCATAATAAAGGAACTCATTTTCAGTGATGCCCTCTATGATCACCAAATCTGTCACTTCAGGTTTGCCTTTTGTTATGGTCCCTGTTTTGTCAAAGGCAATTGCTTTCACTTCCTTGAATGTCTGAATGGCTTCACCATTTCTGATCAAGATTCCGTTTTCTGCTCCCATTCCACTTCCTACCATCAAAGCAGTCGGTGTTCCAAGTCCCAGTGCACAAGGGCAAGATATGACCAGCACTGCTGTAGCTGTAATAAAGGACAAGGTCAATGGTGTCAAATCAGGGTTGACCCAAGGTAGGAAAGTCGCTCCCCAGTTAATTATGCCTAAATGAAATTCCGGAAAAATGTTAAATGAAATGAATGTGCCTATTGTAATCAGTATGATCGCAGGAACAAAGAATCCCGTGATGCGATCTGCAAATTCTTGAATTGGTACTTTGGAGCCTTGGCATTCTTCCATCATTTTGATCACTTGAGATAGGAATGTGTCTTTTCCGATTTTAGTGACTTCAACTTTGAATAAACCTTGTTTGTTGATGGTTGCCCCGATCACTTCATCACCTTTTGTTCGCTTTACGGGCATTGATTCCCCAGTCGCCATGGACTCATCCAATAGACCTTTGCCATCAACTACTATTCCATCTGTAGGCACCTTTTCTCCGGGACGTATGACCATGATGTCTCCGACCTGCAAGTCCTTGGTTGGAATTTCTATTTCTTCACCATCAACGATGATTTTGGCTGTCTTCGCACCCATTTGAAGCAATTTCTTAATTGCTTGGGAAGCCCTGCCTTTTGCTCTAGCTTCCAAATACTTACCGATCAGATGGAAAGTCATGATGGTGGTCGCCATTTCAATAAATGCTTGAATTGGGAAAAATAATCCCAACAAGCCTATCAAATATGGAGGCAAAGAGCCTAATGTAACCAGCACGTCCATATTTGGACTTTTATTTTTTAGTGCTTTCCAGCTTCCAACATGGACATGCCAGCCAGTTCCAAATATTATTGGAAGTCCTAGTACCGCAATAATCGGTAGATAACCTGGAATAGGAACAACGAACATATGAATGATCATGAGTCCCATGATAGCGCCTGTAAGCAGACTCGATGTGACCATAGTCTTTTTGGCTTTATTCATTTTCAGTTCGTCCTGATCGACAGCTTCATCTTCGTCTTCATCCAAATCCAGTTCATAACCTAGAGCAGATACTTTTTTTTGTATGTCAATCAGCCTGACTTTTTTTGGATCGTATTGAATTGTGGTCTTTTCTGCTGCAAAATTTACAGTTGCAGTTGCAATCCCTTCCATTTTGTTTAGGGACTTTTCTATTTGGCCTGAGCATGCGGTACAACTCATGCCTTTGACTTTCAATGTTACTTTTTGAGTGTTTCTCTCTTCATTCAATATGGCCTTATATCCTAAATTGTCCACAGCGTTTACAATGGTTTGTATGTCAATCTTACTTGAATCATACTGCACCTGCCCTTTTTCGGTTGCAATGTTGACATTGGCGTAAGTGATACCGTCAAGGGAACTCAGTTTCTTTTGGACAATACTTGAACAACTGCTGCAAGTCATGCCCTCTACTTTAAATCCTATTTGGATTGTGTCTTCTTTTTGGCTCATTATAAATCCCTCCTTTGTCATTTCGTCAGTTTATTGATGGTTTTTAAGATTTCATCGATCACATCTGTATCTCCACTTTGTATCTGATCCACAACACAATTTTTGATGTGGCTTTCAAGCAATATGATTTGTACAGAATGTAGTGCAGATCTCGAGGCTTCAATCTGATTGATGACATCATCACTGTAGGTATCATTCTCAATCATCTTTTTTATTCTGTCTAAAACGGATTTTTGACTTTTGATCGCATTGGCCGTTGGGAATTTTTCTGTATATTGTGGATTAATCATAATAGCACCTCTTTATTTTTTAATATACCATACCCCTGTATGGTATGTAAAGCTTTTTTTTGAAATTTGTTATCGATTGCTAAAGCGTAAAAAAAAGCCAAACACTGCAAAATGTTTTGGCTTTCAAAATATTGGTCATATTTTAATCTTCTCAATCCGATCAAAGGCTTCTTTCAACTCTTCAATGGATACGGTACAAGCGATTCGCACATACCCCTCGGCACACTCCCCGAAGGCATTGCCCGGTATCGTCAGTACTTGTGCCTGGTCCAAGATGAGCTCACTGGCCTTTTCTGAACTCAGACCTGTCTTTTTGATGTTGACCAGCAAATAAAACGTTCCTTTGGGGCTCGGCACACTCATCCAAGGAATCTTGTTGATCCGCTCTGCAGCATACATGACACGTTCCTTATAAAGCGCAATGGCAGGTGCCTGGATCTGATCCCTATTTCTCAGCGCAAATATCGCTGCTCTTTGTGAAATGGATGGGGCTGTGAAAACCACATTCTCATTGATTTGCTGACACGTTTGTATGATTTCTTTAGGGGCAATCAAGTTTCCGATACGCCACCCTGTCATCGTATAATCCTTGGAAAAACTGTTGATGATAATCAATTGGTTTCTAATTTCCGGATAATGGATCATGGAGATGAACTCACCTATAAAAGTATAGACCCCATAAATTTCATCGGATATTATAATCAAGTCTCTATCTTTTACTATCTTCACAATTCTCCTCAAGGTTTCATCTGTAAAAACTGCTCCGGTTGGATTATTGGGCGAATTGATGATGATGGCTTTTGTTCTTTCAGTAAGTGCTGCTTCAAGCCGTTCAATTGACAGTTGGAACCCTTCTTCTTCAACTGTATCGACTACAACAGGTACTCCTCTTGCAAGTTCAATCTGTTGTGAATATGGTGTAAAATAGGGGGCATGAATGATGACTTCATCTCCATCATCTAGAATCGTTTCCAGCGCCAAATACATTCCTAGACATGCACTTGTGGTCACCATGATTTCGCTGTCATCAACATCTTCATTGTGTCTTTCCTTATAAAAGTTGATGATCTCTTGTCGTAATTCCGGGTCCCCCCTGAAGTCGGTATACTTGGTGTGACCCTTCAGAGCTTCAACGAATGCGAAATTAATGATACTCTGATCCGTGGTTTGATCGGGATCACCGATGCTTAGGTTGATGACATTATCATATTTTTTAGCCAGTTCGTCGACTCTTCCCATGGCAGTGGATTTGTCATTCCAATACCTTTTTGCAATATACTTATGTTTCACATTCTCTCACCTCACTTGAATTGGAATTTTAGCTTATAAGAATTTTACAATAATGTAACAAAAAAAACAACTTGAATCGCTATGATCCAAATTGTTTTTGTTTTTATCTGGAATGGGCAAGCCTACTAGCTGCCGCAGCAGCTACCGCTGCTACGAGATCATCCAGGAATGTGTGGCATGCTCCGCCTTTTTTCTCATCCAGCTCCTTGATGATTCCAATTTTCTCTTTATCTAGGTATCCGAAGTTCGTCAGGCCAATGGAACCATAGACATTGACGATGGATAGCGGTAGGATCTCATCGATGCCATACAGGCCTTCATCCGCTTCTACAATGCTTTGAAGGGGTTCTGGCAAAAGTTTCTTCTCTGTCAACTCATCGATGGCAATTCCTGTCATGATCGCATGGATGATTTCCCTTTTGCTCAGTACTGCGTGTATATTCTCCATACAAAGATCAAGTGTCAAATCAGGATAATAAGGAAGCTGAAGAATTTGAACGATTTTCGCGATCTCTATCAGTTCAACACCTCTTCGATTCAACATTTTTATGGTCATTTCTTTAAGCTCAGCCATGTCATACTTGTGACTGTATTTGTTTTTCTTTTTTTCTGTATCCATTAGTACCTCCCAATATCGATTTTCTACTTCATGAACCGCCGTTTGGGTACCTGGTACCCAACCGGTGGTTCTCCCTTCTCATCATATTTACCCGTTTTTACTCCGGATTATCATTATTATTCCTGCAACAAAGATAATTACACAAACTGTCAGGTATGGGATCATCATGCTCATACCACCTGGGTTACCGCCTAATGGGTACCAGGTACCCATTAGGCGGTAACTATGAGGCAACTACATGAATGACGGCAACAAAAAACCGCCGTTTGGGTAACCAAACAGCGGTTTTGTTAGTTAATCATAAAATGCATCGCCATCACCAGTGATGGGGATTTTGTTGCCGAGAAATGTCGGATCGGGTTTGAATATGACCATGAAGAAGTCTTTGACCCGTGCAAGCACTTCTCTGATGTCTCTGGAGCTTTGACCTCCGTATTGCTGAGGATTGGATGCGACGCCCACAGCGTCGATTCCGAGTTTGTCAGCAATGTATAGCGATCTATAAAGATGATACTGCTGAGTGACAATTACCAGTTTTTCCACTTCGAAGATGGCTCTTGCCCTGAACATACTATTGTAAGTGTTGAATCCGGCATGATCCTTGAAGATGTGTGCCGAAGGCACACCTTTACCAATCGCATAATTCTTCATCACTGTGACTTCGTCATAGTGATCCGTGCCGTTGTCGCCACTCATCAGGATTCTGTCAGAGACGCCCATCTCATAAAGTTCAATGCCTTGAAGTAACCGATCCGCGAGCATGACGCTTGGAGTCCTGTTGGGATTGACACTTGCACCGAGCACCATGATGGCGTCGGGTCCGAACTCAAGGGCGGTATCAGGTGCGACTATTAATTTTTCTGTGACTTTGATCATATAGATGTTGATGGATGCGGTGCCTATTGCTACTGTAATCAATAGGATCAATAACACTTTTAGTATATTTTTCAGTACTTTTTTCATCATTAGTCTTATACCTCGATTGTTTGCTACTCCTATTTTACCACGTAATCGAAAAGGTACAAGATGTTATCCGGATTTCCTCATTCTGTTTAGGAATACTTTTGTGCGCTCATGTTTCGGGTTTTCAAAAATCTCTTCAGGAGTGCTGTCTTCTACGATGACTCCACCATCCAAAAATATGACTCTGTCTGATACTTCTTTCGCAAATGTCATTTCATGGGTGGCGATCAGCATGGTCATGCCCTCTTCAGCCAAGGCTTTCATGACTTCGAGCACTTCCCCTACGAGTTCGGGATCAAGGGATGAGGTCGGTTCGTCAAAGAGCATGATTTTCGGAGCCATGGCGAGTGCTCTGGCTATGGCAACGCGTTGTTGCTGACCACCGGAGAGCTGATTCGGATAGGCATCGGCCTTTTCCTCAAGGCCTACTTTACGAAGCAACTGTATTGCTGTTGCTTTCAGTCTGTCCTTGGATTGGCCCTTCACGACCATCGGTGCCAACATGATGTTCTCAAGTACGGTCAGGTGTGGGAAAAGATTGAACCTTTGAAACACCATACCGATGTCCTTTGACGTTTGATCGTGCGCCAATTTCCCGTCAATATATATCGTACCGGATGTCACGGATTCGAGCCTGTTGAGGCATCTGAGCAATGTGCTCTTGCCGGAGCCGCTGGAACCGATGACGCAGACCACTTCTCCCTGACTGATGTTTAGGTCAATGCCTTTGAGGACTTCCAGATTTCCGAACTTCTTATGGATATTGTTGATTGTTATCACTATATTCCTCTCTTTCACATCACATCGTAAGGTGTCTACTCGAATAAATTTCCAGCCTGCCTTGGAAATAGTTGAGCACTGAACAGAATATCAGGTATATGAATGCCGCTTCAGTGTAAAGCAATAGCGGCTCATAGGTGCGTGCTGTGATTTGCTGTGCCACCTGGAACATTTCTGTTACTGTGATTGCCGCTGCAAGCGATGTGTCCTTGACGAGACCGATGAACGAGTTGGAAAGTGGTGGTATTGCGACTCTAAGGGCTTGTGGCAACACCACATGTCTTAGAGTCTTCCCTCTTGTGAGCCCTAAAGCTTTTGAAGCCTCCCATTGCCCTTTGTCGATGGACTGAATGGCAGCCCTTATGGTTTCTGAATTGTATGCGCCTACATTGAGCGTAAACCCTATGACAGCAGAAGGGAACGCATTTAGCGTCACTCCAACTGCGGGCAATCCATAGAAAATGATGAACAGCTGCACAAGCAGCGGTGTACCGCGAATTAACCACACATAAAATCTTGTAATGGACTGAAGTGCTTTACTCGATGAAATTCTGGCGAGAGCCGTCAGGAACGCAAGCGCAAGTCCCAGCGCGAATGAGATCAGTGCAAGTGGCACCGTGAACATCAAACCGGCTTTTAGCAGAGGGATAAAAGAATCTGTCAAAATTCCAACAAGCCTCAATATTGGGTCATCCATTAAATTTCTCCTCTATTTCTATTTGGAAACGTCATCTCCGAACCATCTTTCGGAAATTTCGAGATATGTGCCGTCAGCCATCATATCTTCCATGGCTTTGTTAACTGCTTCGACCAACTCTTCATTGCCTTTGTTGAACAGGAATGCTGCCTCATTGCTTGTCGCTTGTTCCGCCACAACTTTGATTGCAGCTTCCGGTCTTTCTAGTTTAAAATCCAAATAGGACAATCTGTCATTGATCGTCGCATCGATTCTTTTTGACAAAAGAAGATCAATAGCTTGGTTAAATCCGTCGATCTGGACGATTTCAGCTCCATAGGATGTGGCAAGTTCCGCGAGGTTGCTCGTCAACGACTGACCGGATTTTTTGCCCTCAAGGTCCTCAAAAGCCTTTATGCTTTCATTGTCTTCATGAACCACCAGTACGGCTCGAGTCTTGATGTACGGTGATGAAAAATCGTATTTTTCGATTCTATCCGGTCTGATCGTCACTTGGTTCGCTACGAGATCAAATCGTTTGGAATCCAGACCTGCAAACATTCCATCCCATTTCGTCTCGACAAATTCTGCTTTTACACCAATCCTTTTTGCGACTTCTCTCGCCAGCTCCACATCGAAACCCGTCAGTTCGTTTTGTGCATTGTAAAATGTGAATGGTGCATAGGTTCCTTCTGTACCGATTCTGATGACTCCATTACCTTTGATCACCTCCAGCGACGAGGTGGATGCTTCTACTTTGTCTTTTCCAATTGAGAGACCAAATCCTACCAATACCACAACTGCTACCGCTACCAAACCCAAAATTATTTTTTTATTCATTGTTTTCCTCCATTTTTTATATCCTACTATTCTTATAGGATTAATACGATTATAGATGTCATTGTGATGCCTGTCAATAGAAAAACAATAAATATATCGAAAAATATAAAATTAAACCTATATGTATAGTGTGTTTTGTGAAAAATGAAATTTTAGACAATAAAAAAAAGCCCTGTTGGGTCAATGAGTCATTGACCTAGCAAAGCTTCATCATATGTAGAACATCAGTGTTTTTTCTGCGTTCATTTTCTTGGACTCGTCCGCGAGTTCCTTTAAAGTGACTTCATCAATTATGGCGACAATACTTTCATCGATTCGGTCCCAAAGTGACTCACGAATACACTGTTCAATCACAGTAGCTTCAACGCCGTCATCTTTTAGTTTTCCTGCGATGGAAAGGTCACCTTCCATTGCCCTGAGGACCGTTCCCGCTGTGATCATCGATGAGTCTTGTGCCAGTGTATAACCACCACCTGCACCTTTGACACTTTTGACGAGTCCCGCTTTTCTCAGGGTTGAAAAAACCTGCTCCAGATACTGTAGAGAAAGTCCCTCACGTTCCGCCACATGTGACAGTGCAACGTGTTCACCACTTGAATTCATCGCAAGAGCCACCATTGCCCTAAGGCCGTATCTTCCTTTAGTTGATAACTTCATCTCACACCTCTATATTAATCCTATCTGTTTAATAAAATTCTATAGGATATCGTGTGGAATGTCAACAATCCAACGCACCCCTCATTCCCAAATTGCTTATTTTGATTGTCTAATCTTGAAAGTGGGTAAAATACATTGTAAGATTCTTATTATCCTGGTTGAATTTAAGATCTCATAAGGAGGGTGTTATGAACATTACCAGATCCACTGCCATTTCGACGATTACCCGAGGTTATCCAGAGACCATGAATGTTTTCTCCAGGTACGGCGTCCAAATTGGCGGTGAAGGAGAAAACATCGACAAGACCCTGGAGCAGATGTGTTTGGAACACACTCTGGATATCGAGGAAGTCATCACTGAACTTTACAAAACTACAGATTGAAGACTCAATATTAAAAAGGCGTGGAACAGAGTTGAATCTGTCCCACGCCTTTATTTGGTTTTTAAACGCGCTAACGTTTAAGCCACCGATCGGTCTATGGCCTCAGCGAGATTATGATCTTTGGTTTTGAGATATGCAATTTCCTTTTCGCCAAATTCATAGATGTGCATTTATTCCGCCTTTTCAAGCTCGAGCAGCAATTTTTTCACTGCAAGTCCACCACGGTAACCTGTAAGTGCACCGTCTGTTCCGATGACCCTATGGCACGGGATGAAAATCGGAATCGGATTTTTGTTGTTGGCAAGTCCCACCGCACGATAAGCCTTTTCGTTGTCGATTTTCTCTGCAATGTCCCTATAGCTTGATGTCTCACCATATGGAATCTCCGTGAGGCATTGCCATACTTGCTTCATGAATGGTGTTCCCGCAGCATCCAGTGGCAAGTCAAATGCTTTGAGTTCGCCTGCGAGGTATTTGGCGAGTTGATCCGCAGCCTCTTTTAGCAGTGGTGTTTCTGAAATTTGGGCATTTTTCGGGATGTCATCTTTCTTGAAAAACACATTGGTGATTTTTCCATTGTTCTCGGCGATACCTATCTTTCCTATTGTTGTATCATAAAAATATACGGTCATTTTAGTCACCCTTTCCTAATTGGTTCAAGTAATTTTCCACCAGTGCGACGAAAGCTTTCTGATGTTCTTCTGCCACTTCCAAAAATGTGTTGATGTCATTTGTGTCAAAGGCATTTTCCAGTTTGAAATAGCTTTTATAAACCTGGTCAAAGACTTTCTGGATTTTTGTGCGAATTTTTTATGATCACTCACATGCAGAGTTTTTGCCTTCAGTGCGTTGAACCCTATACCAGCGATGACACATGTCGAGATCGGATCTGCTGTGGATCTCGTTATGAATATGAGAACCCATGACCACAGTGACCGCAGCTTCTTCCTAGTATTCTCTTTTGATTTTTTCTATAAGTAGATCTGTCGCTCTCATCAATTCCATAAGCGCAGCTCCATATCTCGTACGATTGGATCAGGATAAGTGAATGGCTTTTTCAGGTTGATGCCACCATCAATGATGCCGCTGTTGAAATCAAACGGAATGTTGACCATGATGTCGAGGGACTTTCCATCTTCTGTAATCTGACCTTTAAGTGTTCCGTCCACAATGATGTAATCCGAATTGATGCCAAGTCTTTCCCCAATGGAATTTCTGTTTTTGCGTATGAAGCCATTTTCGAATTTCGCTCCTCCCACATTGCCATATACATTGCCGTCAGTGGTGATATTCAGTTCGATGACAACTGAGGCATCCTCAATTGCTTTGCTTTCTCCAACCCACTTTCCCTGCAGCTCGCTTTGAAAATCCGAATCGAAAGTCAAAGTTCCCAAGAGGTAGATGCCCGCCAAGACCATAATGACTGTGATGACGATTGAGATTATTTTATTCATGTTTGGTTTTCCTTTCTGATGCTTTTTTATAATCGCCACTTAAGCTCGAAATTTTGGTCTTTGCATAAGCTCACACAAAGTCCGCAGCCATTGCAGAGTTCTTGATGGTAAACGATATTGCCATTTTTCTTTTCCAGTGCGCCCACAAGACAACCGACGACGCAGGTCTCACAACTGCTTTCAGGACAAGCGTCCTTCAAAACTGCCTTATAGGGCAAAATTTCTATTTCATCAAATGATTTTAGATTGGAGAGTGCTTTTCCGACGATGCCTTCAGCTCTCAGCCGCTTTTGTTCCAGCCATTTGTCCATGCCTTCGATCACGTCGCTTATGACCTCTGATCCAAGTGTCATAATGGCCGATCCGATTTGAATAGTGCTCGCACCGAGCATCATGTACTCCAGACCATCGCTCCAATTGCTGATGCCTCCGATGCCGCAAACAGGAATCTTGACTGATTGGGCTATGGATGCCACGGTGGCGAGTCCGATCGGTTTGATCGGCACTCCCGAGTAGCCCCCGTAAGTGGCCAAAAGCGGTTTTGATGTTTCAAGATCGACTCCGATGATACTTCTTACAGTATCGATTGCGCTAATGCCCGATGCACCGGCTTTTTCCACTACTTTAGCCAGCTCTGAGATATTGGTGACATGGGGTGAGAATTTAACCATAACCGGTATATCCACACTTTGAATCACCCTTTTCACAGAATTGTACATATGATCGGGATCCGATCCCATAACCGCCACACCTTCACCATGAGGTATGGACAGGCCAAGTTCAATGGCATCCGCTCCTGCCTTATACACACTCTTCGCAATATATGCCATCTCAGAGGGTGAATGGGCCATGATGCTTGCAATGACCGTTCCACCTTCTTTTTTGATTTGTCTGATGAAAATAAGCCATTGTTCAAGAGCATGATCACTGTATAGACGTACGTTCTGATACCCTTCATTCTTTGAATAGATCCATGGCCGCACATTTTGTCTGACTTCCATTGCGATGGTTTCCGTCACCACTGCTGAAGCGCCAGCATCCAATGAACGCATGATCGTTTCTGGATTACGACTCCATGGTCCCGCCGCCACCATTACCGGGTTCTTTAATGACAAGCCCATAAAATCCATTTTAAGACGCATATGTTCCCCCTATTCACCAAATATAGCTTTGATTCGATCTTGATGACCACATGAGTTTCTCACCTTGATCGTAAGTGGCAAAAATATCTGTTGTTTCTGATCTGCTTTTTCGTCGCTCTCGGATGTTGAAGACAACGTATCCATCTCATCAAACAAAAGTCTGCTGGCAGTGAGTCCCATTTTGTAGACCGGAAGGTTCACGGTGGTTAGCTTTGGCTCCACGAGTCCGGACATCCTATTGTTATCAAAGCCTACAACAGCGATGTCTTCAGGTATCCTGAATCCTTCTGTCTTGATGGCATCTATGGCACCGAATGCCATCCAGTCATTTGCTATAAAAATTGCTTCAGGCGGATTGGGGTTTCTCACCAATCGCTTAGCAGCCAAATAGCCCCCTTCGATGGTCTCCTCTCCTCCTATGATCCATTTGGGATTGATCTGAATGTCCGCATTTTTTAGTGCCTCCCTATAGCCATTCAATTTTTCGGCACTTTCAATAAAACGAAGATTTCCAGTGATATGGGCGATGCCACTATAGCCATTTTCTATCAAATGGGCAGTCGCTTTTCTAGCCCCTTCAAAATAGTCTGTGTATACTGCACTGAATTGCCAATTGCCCTCAATCTTGCCAATCATTACTGCAGGCAATCGGGTTTCTTCTATCCGAGTCATCAGATCGGGATCGAGGTGCCCTGCGATGAAAATCAGACCGTCCACTTTTCTGTGAAGCAACATCTCTATGTAAGCGGCTTCTTTTTCTTTGGAATCCTCAGAATTGCACAGCAAAGTATAGTACCCCTTATTATGGGCAACTTCCTCCACACCTTTGGCGATTTCCGTGTAAATCGGATTCATTATGTTTGGAATCAGGAGCGCGATGACGCCCGTACGGTTAAGGTTGAGACCTCTGGCGAACCAGTTTGGGGTGTAGTCCATTGCCTTCATGATTTCAAGGATCCGTTCCCTTGTTTTAGGCGTCACTTGGTCCGGATGGTTAAGAACCCGGCTGACCGTCGCAACAGATACACCTGCGCGCTGCGCCACATCTCTTATATTCAAAGAGCTCACCTCACTTTAGTAATTGCCACTGAAAACATTATATCACAATAATAGTAGGGCGTGAAAATCAAACTTTCACGCCCTACTACTATTTGCCACTATAATTTGAAATCAATATTTCTCACTTCGCCTCCAAAATTGAGCATTCTGGTTGCAGGCTGTGCCGTACTGACAATATTGCCTTTTCGAATGACATAAAGACATTCGCTCATAAGTCTGATCGCATCGAATTCCGATGTGGCATCCAGGATAATCATATCCGCCTGATTGCCTATCTTAATGCCATACCCCTCAGCAAGATTCATTGTTTTGGCTGAATTGTCCGTAATCATGTCAATCAGCTGTGATACTTGGCTATAGCCACTCATATGCGCTGTGTGAAGGAGTAAATTGGCGGCCCCGAGCATGCTCCCTTTGCCCATCGGATACCAAGGGTCCATGATGCTGTCATGACCTATGCTGATATTGACGCCTCGAGCGAGCAGTTCGTCCACACGCGTGTGGCCTCTTCTTCGCGGATAGCCGTCAGTACGGTTTTGAAGCACTGAATTGTCAAAAGGATTGGTAATCATATTCATTTCTGCGCGCTTAAGGATTCCGATTAATTTGAAAGCGTAATCATTGTTGTAATTATGCATTGCTGTCGTATGACTCGCTGTCACTCTGCCTTGCCAACCTCTGTTGATGGTTTCCTTTGCCATGACTTCCACAAATCTGGACTGATCATCACCGGTTTCATCCACATGTATGTCGATTAACGCATCAAATTTATCAGCGAGTTCAAATACGGTTTCAACATCCTTGACGCCATCTTCTCTGGTGAACTCATTGTGAGGAATGCCTCCCACTACGTCCACGCCCATCTCGAGCGAACGCTTCATCAAATTCAATCCCTCTTTTGTGGTAAATATGCCGTCTTGAGGGAAAGCAACGATTTGAAGATCAACCAAATCCTTCATTTCTTCTTTCACTTCAAGCAATGATTCCACAGTAAGAAGTGTTGGGTCGGTTGTGTCCGCATGTGTTCTTATTTTAAGTGCACCATTGGCGACTTCCCATTTGATGGCCTCAATGGCATTTTTCTTAAGGATATCTTTGGTCAGGAATGGCTTTCGCTCTCCCCAGATCTGTATACCTTCAAGCAAAGTACCCGACTCGTTGAATCTCGGATCGCCAACACTGAGTACTGCATCCAAGTGTAGATGTGGATCTATAAATGGGGGCAACACCAAATGACCCCCTGCATCGATCACTTTTGCTGTTTCTGTTGGAATATCATGATCTATAGCGACAATTATTCCATTTTCAATGCCGATGGACATCAAAGTTTCATGATTTCTAAGTTTTGCGTTCTTAATGATTAATTGCATTCATGTCCTCCTGTCATCAGTTCGTTTGTTCCGGAATGGCTTCTACCGCTACTTTGTTGCCATTCATGGCCATATCTAAAATATAGTAGAAGAAGATTGCGGAAAGTATGGCGTTTAGCGGTGCGATGGAAAAGAAGCCTGTTTTGGGCGATATAATCGACACACCTATTGCCAGTGCCCAGGCTATGATGGATGCCCAGTTCACGCTTACAAATTTGTGCTCAGAAGCAAGCGGATATATTTTCTTGCGTCTGAGATAGAAATCAGAAATGATGATACCACCGATTGGAGGCAACGAAACACTTAAGAAATTCAGCCATCCGACGAAGTTGTTGTATAGGAAAATCGCGAAGATTGTTCCTATGACACCTGCGGCGATGGTCAGATGCTTCCGTTTCAGTCCTGTGATATTGGCAAGTCCAAGACCTGAAGCATAAAGTGCGTTATCGTTTGTCGTCCAGATATTGAGCGCTAATAATGCGATCCCCGCTCCAAGGAGACCTTGTGCCGCAAGCACTTCTGAAATATCTGACATGCCAGTGGATATGGCACCTAGTGCACCGAACATGAACATCAAACTGTTACCAAATGTGAATCCGATGATCGTAGCGGATACACCGATTTTTTTGGTTTTCGAAAAACGTACGAAATCGGGCGTGAGTGTGGCTCCACTGATGAACGATCCGACAGCGAGTGCGACCCCGACAGCGAGTGTCATGGATTCCGCAGGCTGTACATCCATAAGTGGCTTCACACCTCCCATTGTTGTTATGGCTCTTGTGACTGACATAATTCCTAATATGATAATTGCAGGAACAGCAATCTTGCTGATCCATTCAATTGCTTTGAAACCGATAACCACTGTAGCTGTCATCAATGCGCCACCGATGATGATGAGTGGCCAAACTGAAATGCCAGTGAATTTGTTGATGGGATATGCAAACATTGCCACACCGACTCCAAACCATCCGATTTGGGTGAAAGCTAACATGAATGATGGAAGTTTCGATCCGTTCACTCCAAAAGCATAACGTGCGAGGACGTGTGTGGATAGGTTGGTTTTAGCTGCGGCAAAACCGAGAAAACCACCATAGACGCCTAAGATTAAGTTACCGAAAAGAACAACAATCAATAAATCCGGAAAAACTCTGAACCCCATACCAAGTGTTCCTCCGGTCCACATACTTGCTGCAAAAAAAGTGAATCCAAGCATGACCATAGACATGGACAATAAACCACGTTTCGCACTTTCAGGTACTGGTTCATGTGCATAATCATCGTGCACCATTACTTCTTTAGGTTCTTTTGACATAATATCCCCCTTTCATTTTGTAACTAGTTACAATTTGCTTCGTTTTTTTCCTCCGAAGCTGTTTCGGAGGAAAGGTGATTCGTTTTTGAAACTAGTTACATTTGAGATAATAATATCATCTCTCTTTTTTAATGTCCACATTTTTATTGAATTTTCTGATAATTATTTTTTATAGATATTTATAAACCTGATAAGCGGCAATGGGAATAAAAACATGAAATATAGTTTTACTGGATTCTACCCTTTCCTTCTATGAATGGTCTTATGAGATACTGAAATATATCCGTTTCTCCAATGTACAATGCATCAGAACACCGATCATGAAAAAGATATGTGAAATTTTCAACATTAAGTTCTGTATCAATTTGTTTTCTAAAAGCCATGAGCATGAAAACACTTAAATCCACTTTTCTGTAGACTTTGTAAATGATGCTCTTATCACATTCATAAATCAAGGATTCAATTTCATAAATCTCCAGCACTTCACTTCCAAAGGCCGAGTTGAATAGGTCGTACTCCACACTCAGTTCAAACGGGTCACTCGGTTTTATCATGATTACTTACACCCCATAAAAAATAATTTATCAATTTTTTTATTATAGCGCAATAAATACTTTGAAACAATAAAAAACACTCACAAATTTTACTGTGGGTGTTTGGTAAACGATATCATTTCAAGTCATCGATTTTGGAAGCCATGATGAAGTCATTTCTAGAAAGACCATCTATTTTGTGTGTCATAAGGTTTACGACGACTCGGCCCCATCCGAGTTCGATATCCGGATGGTGTCCCTCATTTTCAGCTATTGCCCCTACTTTATTCACGAATTCCAGGGCTTCCTTGAAATTCTTGAATTTATATTTATGTGTTATTTTTTTCCCCTCGACAAGTTCCCACTCTGAGCCGATTTCCTTATAGAGGGCGTCGAGGGCCTCCCCTGCAAGCGGCGGTGTGCCCAATGAACAAGGTTCACAAAATTCCTGTTTCAATGTTTCCGACATGTCAACCTCCTTTTAATCCGGTAAATTTTAGTAGCCCATAATGCTTTTTATTTCGTCTGCTTCCGCACTGGATGTCAAAAGTTCCAGTAACTTGAATGCGACGCCAGTTGCTGTGGATGGGCACCATGATGTGATGATGTTGCCATCCGTCACAATGGCGTCTTTGTCTATGATCGCTCCAAAAGCTTCAAGTTGCCTTTGGCGTCTGCCTTCCATGAGATGGTAAGTCGTGGCTCTCTTCCCCACCAAAATCCCGCTTTTCCCAAGAGGCAATGACGCCACGCAGACTGTCGCAATGTACTTGCCTGACGCATTGAATGCCCTGATAAGGTCAAGGAACTGCTCATTGTAGGCATCTTCATAAAACCCATAGTTCCCGAATCCGCCCGGAATAGCAAGTGCATCGTATTCTTCTAGGATCACATCATCGATGAGCAGATCCACTTTCAGCTTCACATCAAACGTCGTGACAATCTCTTCTCTGAATCCACACGTCACAATTTGTGTGTCCGAATGGTTGAAGCTACGGTTCCATCCGAATACATCGACGAATGCGCTCATCTCAATGAGCTCCACCCCTTTAGTCAAAAATAGTAATATTTTCATATAAGCCTCCAAAAGGGCCGGGGAGGCAGGGAGGGCAGGTAAT
>JACUUV010000109.1 GCA_014859095.1 Clostridia bacterium
CCCTTTTTTTATAGGATGGCATCTTTTTCAATAATATGATAACCGACACACCGGATATTCTCATCAAAAAACAGCACGAGATATCTGGAGTCTTCGAGTTTAACCTTGTGGCCAAATTCATCAAAATAATAATTGAGTCCGTAACCGAGTTTCGACACGCCATAAATGATTTCCTGGATGGTCTGGTCTTCAAAGGTCTCATCGATGATGAAAACACTCATAAATTGAAAATCCTGTGCACACTCTGGAAGCAGTTCGCGTGTAGCGATGATCTGATGTTGATCTTTCGATTCGTGAGCTTTGACGTGAACACCGTTCTTTATGTTGCAAATCTGCCCTAAATTTATGGCCTCAAGCGATTCGTAGCCTTTAGAGACTACCGAATCGTGTTTTTCAGATTCAATCAGAGAATAACCATAGGCAATCAGGTTACCTGCGATCACCAATAGGGCAATCGTACTCATGGTGAGCGCGAAACGGCTCATTTTTCTGAATCTGTATGTGAACCTTGAAGTCAATGCCTTTTGGAACTCAAGGATGTTGCCATAACGCTCATCCGGATTGAATTTCATGCATTTTTCCACAACCTGGATCACCTTTCTGGACACCGTGGCATTGATTTCGTGAATGTTCTTATAGCCCACCTTTTTCAGTACCGGTTCTGTGCCGGTCAGAAGGAAATAAAGCGTAGCACCGAGTCCATAAAGATCCGATCGGGTATCGGATTGCGTGAAGCCATATTGTTCAGGAGAGGCATAACCGTGTGTGCCGACATAAAATGTATCTGTGCCGTGTGCGGCTGATACCATTCTCATGGTCTCGACATCAATCAAAACGACTTTCCCGGAATCCGTCAAAATGATATTGGCGGGCTTGAGGTCGCGATAGACAAAAGGGTTATCCCTCAGATGTAGGTATTCGAGTACCTTTGAAATTTGAATGGCGATGTCCTTGACCCGCTTTTCCGAAAGCGGTCCCCTTCTGTTGACGTGCTCAAAAAGAGTCACGCCTTCGACATAGGACTTGATGACATAAGTGTATTGACTGGATTCCCAATATTCCACAATCCGAGCCATACCTTCATGTGATAAGTACGCGATGTGGTCGATGTCAAAATGGATGGAGTCCTCATTGAGCAAGGCTTTAAGTGTGAACAATTCACCATCACCCAGTCTTGAAACCTTATACACGCAGCTTTGGGCAGACTGATGAAGCGTCTCAACGATGTGATACCGCTCAAACAATCCTATGCCAAAATCACTTTGGTATAAATCATATTCTACACTTTCCTCGAAGGTTCCTTTTCTTTTATCCATAGCAGCCTCAATGTTTCAATCGTTGATTTATTAACATAGTGCCATTCTATCAATACGGACGGCACCAAACTTCTTGCTGAAACGCGTCGTAAAATAGGAGGTGCTTCCAAAGCCGCATTCCTGAGATGTTTCGAGAATACTTTTATTGCCGAGCAGCAACATTCTTCTGGTACGCTCAAGCCTGAGATCGCTCAGATAATCCATCGGTGAGTTCGTAATACTCGCCTCGGAACTCTGGTATGCACTTTGCCGTGTACTTGGTGTAAAGCTCTTCGATGTGTTCTTTCCTTATGTTCACAGCACAGTAACGCGACTGTAGATCCGTGGGAACCTCATAGCGCTCAACCATTGGCGATATGCAAAGCAGGCTTCCGGATTTGAAAGTAATTAAGCGGTTGTCGATGCTTACAAAACCGTGTTCATGGTACATAAACGCAAACAGATACGCCGGAAGCCTGTGCGGTTCAAGCGCATACTCGAACAATCCTCCATTGGGTATAAATATACCCATATGTTCGCCGATATAATGATCCACATATTTCAGATCCTCCAGAGAAACCGGTCCGGCAAACTCACGTACTTTTTCAAAATCCATATAGGACCTCCGAAAAGTCCTAAATTTCAGTAGTTGTATATTACTTTTACCACGCGTGGAAGCATTAGTCAACCCGAACAAACAAGGGGTACGGTCCTAGTTAATCTGGACCGCATTATATGTTATAATATATTGAATATGAATTGTAGGGGGTACCACATGAATTTGAAGGAACCGTTCAGCCTGGTCCCGCTCAAAAGTACTAAAATCGGAGAACCACCAGGAACACTCAGTTATCAAGGTCCTTATAGTGACATAGGGGTAAGGTTCCACGGACATGAGTGAAATCTATCATTTCAGAAAAGAACTGCTCTATATGATGAATGCGGTGGCGCCGATCACTTTTGGCATGCTGGTTTATTTCAAATTAAAAAAATGGTGATGACAAAGGGGTTTTAAATGAATTATGATTTTGAAAAAAGCATTGAGTTTGATCTGTTTGAGTGCGATTATGGCAAATCGCTCATGGAAAGATACCAGATACTCGACCAGCTTTATGAATCGGATCGAAGCGCTGTTTACAAGATGCTTCGATATAGTGATCAGAAAAATTTCACACTCAAGGCGCTGAAAAATGAGCAAGGCATTGTTTACGATATCTCCAGAATCGCACATTTGTCCCATGAGGGTATGTCTAAAATCGTGGAGTTCGGGGAGTCCGGCAATTACAAATACGTGGTCAAACCCTACGTGGAAGGATTGACGCTTCTAGAATACGTGGACCTCAAAGGTCCTCTTGATGAAAAAGTAGTCAAGGACATCGCCAGACAAATCATAGATGTTTTTGAATATTTTCATTCCCAAAGTGAACCGATTATATACAGGGATCTCAAACCCGCCAACATCATAATAGGGAGCGATGGCAAAATCGTCCTCATTGATGTGGAAACCATGCGAATGGTAGGGAAAAACCGTGGATCGGACACGTTTTATGTGGGCACCCATGGTTACGCATCACCTGAACAATACGGTTTTCGCCAATCCGATATCCGTTCGGACATTTATTCACTAGGGGCGACGCTCTATTTTCTACTCACGGGTTCTGAACCTTTGGTGGAATCTGTAAAGTACAGACCAATTACAGAGATCAATCCGAAAATTTCAAGCCAGATGGCATATGTCGTGTCGAAGTGTATGCAGTTCAACCCTGATGAGCGCTTCACAAATGTGCATGGAATCAAACGTGCATTGACTTCACGTGTGATTCTGGGTAACTTCAGAAGTAAAAAAATGAGAATGGGTTTTATAATGCTTGCCGCCATTCTTTTGTTGGTCATCTCGGGCAACTATTTGGTACAGGCCATCACAGCCAATATCATGAATGCACTTTCGGTTGAACAGGAGAGAGTGATGGTCCAGGAACCGGTGATCGAACCAGCAGATGAATCCGAGCTGGTCTCGGAGCCGGAGTTTGAGTTCGAGTCGGAAACGGAAACGGAAACGGAAACTGAACCAGTCGTAGAACCCGAATCGCTCCCAGAGACCGTTTCACTTCCGGATACTGAGCCGGTGGTGACACCAATTCCTGAGAAGACTACCGTTTCTGAAAAAACACCAAAAACTGAAGCGAAACCTGTGGTAGAGCCTATGGCAGAGCCTGTGGC
>JACUUV010000043.1 GCA_014859095.1 Clostridia bacterium
GCACTCTTTTTATATTATTTTCATTAGCGACATCAAATCATTGATCTCATAAGTCGGTTTTACCTGAGAAGTGTTGTCCAGCCTCTTCGGATTGTACCAGCATGTGTCAACTCCGAAGTCAATACCGCCCTTGATATCAGATGTCAGGCTATCTCCAATCATGAGCACTTCACTTTTGTCCACCTGGCCAATCAGTTTTAACGTATGTTCGAATATTTCAGGGTTCGGTTTTGCAACTCCAACTTCCTCTGAAATCACAATATTGCTGAAATATTCAGCAATGGACGATTTCCCGATTCTCCTGTTCTGGACATAAGCAAGTCCGTTTGTCACTATGACAAGTTCGAATTTGCCATGAAGTTTTTCCAGGAGAGTCAAGGTGTCTTCCAACAAAAATGAAGCCTCAGCCAAATGGTACATGTATCGTTCTGAAAAACGATGTGGATCAAAATCAATGTCAAGCTCCTGGGACAACCGCTTGAATCTCTCAACCTTCAATGTGTTTTGAGTGATCTTGCCCTCTTCGAACTCCTTCCAGATAGCTGTATTGATAGCCTCATAGATCTTGAGGTGATGATCTGGGTCATAGGGAATGTCGAAATCAGAAATTGCCTGTTCAAGTGCGATGCTTTCCGACTTCTTGAAATCAAAAAGTGTCTCATCCGCATCAAACAATAAAACTTTATATTTCATAAAAACCTCCAATGGATTATAGTTATATTGTAACATGTTCCTATTGTCGTATCCATAGCCAGGCTTTTTGAGTTTTATTGGCAGTTAAGGGTATAAATCAGTAAATTGAAAGTGGGTAGGTGATCTAAGTGTTTGATGTCAATGTGCATGAAATTTACCATGATGCAAAAAATAAAGGCAAAAAAGAATACAACCGTCTGAAATCAAAAGGCTTATCCGGCCATTTGTCCTCTCTTGACGGTATATTAAAAGATATTGAAATTGTAGGGACTTCCTATCTTGGAACATACGAGATTCCGCTGAAGAAAGTGGTCGGTACCTATTATAACTCCAGGCGGATGACTTTTTCAAAAAGCTTTCTACCTCTCGAATCAGAGCACTCCGAATTTGGAAGCAAATGGTCTGCGCTGTGCAAGGCACATTTGACTGAAGGAATCCGAGATCCTATAAAAGTTTATGAGTATATGAACTTTTACTATGTTGTTGAAGGAAACAAGAGGGTCAGTGTTCTTAAGTACTATGATGCGGTTAATGTCAGGGCGGAAATTACAAGATTGATTCCAAAGTTTGATCCTGAAGATGACATTATTGTCCTATATTATGCTTTTATGGGATTTTTTAAAATTACAAAAATAATCAATATATGGTTGTCAAAACCATATCGCTACAAAAGACTTTTGAATTATTTGGAGAACTATAATCCAGAAACAAAAGATGAGAGCACAAAATATGAGTTTTTCCTCAAAGAGGTCTATATGCCGTTTCGGAGGCTTTATCTGGATGGTGGAGGTGAGGAACTTCCAATCACAACAGGAGATGCTTTTTTGCTCTATGCGAGATTGTACGGGCTTTCGGATGTTCTGGACAAGGAACATGTCAAAACCATAATGCCCAACTTGATCAAGGAATGTAGCCGATATGGCGAACAGGATGAGCCGGAAATCGTGACCACTACTGAGAACATGGACCATGTCGCATTATTTGATGCTATATCATCTTTTATAGCTCCAAGAAATATCAAAGTGGGTTTTGTCTATGCCAGAACGATTGAACATTCAGGGTGGACCTATTCCCATGAGATTGGCAGACAATATATCGAGACTGTTTTCGGAGATCAAGTCACAACAGGGTATATCGAGGAAGTGCCAGAGGATGCATCGGCTTATGAAGCCATCAAATCATTTGCATCGGAAGGATATGATGTGGTATTCACCACAAGTGAGGTTTATCGAAAGGCAACTTTGAAATGCGCTATGGAAATGCCGAAAATCAAATTTTTCAATTGTTCGGGCAACAGACCTTACGTTCATATGACCAACTACTTTGGGAGAACCTATGAACCGAGGTTTTTGACTGGAATCATAGCAGGAGCGCTCACCAAAACTGGAATTGTAGGTTATACAGCCACCGATCCCAATCCTGAAGTGCTTTCATGCATCAACGCATTTGCCCAGGGAATGAAAATGACCAATCCGAATTCCAAGCTCCTTGTGACTTGGACTGGAGAATGGAACAACCCAAAGGTAACCACAGACCTCAGTCAGGAAATGATACGCAGGGGGGCCGATTTGATCAGTAACAAGAACCTTTTGGTGCCAAGAGATGTCACTCTTAAATATGGGGTATATTCCATGCTGTGTGATATAGACCCGGTCACGCAAAAACCCAAGAATTATCTGGCTTCTCCTATTTGGAGATGGGGCGGCTTTTATGAGAGAATTATCAGCAGTATCTTAAATGGCTCCTATCAACGAATGGTGTCAAGCGATTCTGCTGGACAAAGACTCATCAATTTTTGGTGGGGAATGGAATCAGGTGTGATTGACCTTTATGCGGCGGAAGACAAGTTACCATCAGAAACCTTGAAATTGATCAAATTGATGAAAAAAATGATCATCACAGATCAGTATCATCCGTTTACAGGACCAATAAGGGATTTTGATGGTAAAATGCAAGTTGAGGAAGATGAGATCCTATCGGCAGAATCCATACTGAATATGGATTGGTATGCAGACAACGTAGAGATCATCAATAATCTATAATTGTGTAATCAAAAGAATTGATGATTGTTGTGGAATTGTACTGGATTTTTCTTTCAAAGAGACCATAATTGAGATGCTGGTGACCGTGAACCATGAGCTTTGGCTGATATTTGTCCATGAGTCTTGTGAAAGCTTTGAAGCCGGTATGAGCAAGATCTCCACCATCGCCGAGTTCAAAGGCAGGTGCGTGAGTGAGTAAAATGTCAAATCCCTTGATGTATTTGAGGCGGTTCTTGGCAATACGCAGAGCCATTTCGCGTTCTGTGTATTGAAAAGGACCGCCTTTATATTTCATACAGCCACCAAAACCTAAAATTCTGACACCTTTGTGTACATAGCTTCGACCATCAATACATATGCACCCTTCTGGTGGAGACTCAATCAGGCGTGAGTCATGATTTCCGTGAACGTATAGTACAGGCACATTGATCATGGTTGCCACAAAAGACAAGTAACTGGCTTTCAAATCACCTGCTGCCAGTACCAGTGAGATATCTTTAAAACGCTCCCTGTCGAAATGATTATGTATGTAATTGCTTTCTATATCAGAAATGGCTAAAATTTTCATAGATTTCCTCAATTCACATTGTTCAGATTTAAAACCATTTTATCATTGATTGCTAATTAATCAAATAAAAAACTTGTAATTATGAAACCGGTTTCCTATAATTGTATTAAGAAAGTGAGGTGCTTGACTTGGATTTCGAAGAAAAAATGACCGATCTAAGTGATATGTTGGAAAAAGATTATTTTGAACTCTACCCCGGTAGAAATGACGCCCTGAAAAGACTTTATAATTTGATGAAGAGACATCATTCAAGCAGAAGTGATGCGCTGAAAAGCAGGGACAAATCCGGTTCTGATTGGCTGTATTCGCCAGATACGATAGGGATTATGCTATATGTGGATTTGTTTTCAAACAATTTGAATAAACTCATCGAGCATTCTGGCTATTTCAAAGAGCTTGGGATCACACTCATTCATCTCATGCCCATCTTGAGACCTAGAACTGGTGAGAATGACGGTGGTTACGCAGTTCAGGATTACAGGTCCATAGATTCCAGAATCGGAACGATGAAGGATTTTAAAAAAATGTTGGAACATTATCATGCAAATGGCATTCGTATTTGTATTGATTATGTTGTCAATCATACTGCGGATGATCATGATTGGGCAATAAAAGCGCTTTCAGGGGATGAAAAATATCAAAAATACTACTTTATGTTTGAGAATGATACAATTCCCAAGCAATTCGAAACATCACTTCATGAAGTGTTCCCAAAAGTCGCACCAGGCAATTTTACCTACCTGGAAGACTTGGGTAAATGGGTAATGACAACTTTCTATCCTTTCCAGTGGGATTTGAATTTCAGAAATCCGGACGTTTTTTATGAAATGGTAGATAATTTGCTCTACTTGACTGATATTGGTGTGGATATGATCAGATTGGACGCCATACCCTATATTTGGAAAACGATGGGTACAGATTGTAAAAATCAGCCTGAGGTGCATTTGCTCCTAGGGTTGTTCAGAAAGATCATAGAAATATGTGCTCCGCAGACCACGCTTCTTGGAGAGGCGATTGTAGAACCGGACACCATAGTCAAATATTTTGGTAAGAATGAACGATTGGAATGTCACTCGCTTTATAATGCTTCCTACATGGTTGAAATTTGGAATTCGATAGCCACAAGAGATGCGAGACACATCTCCTGGATGAAAGAATATGATATTCCTGCCACAAGTATCTGGATCAATTATGCAAGGTGCCATGACGATATCGGCTGGGGGCTTGATGGAGAAAGGCTAAGGCGGATGGGATTCGATCCCCATGCGCACAAATCCTTTTTGATTGATTTTTATCTTGGGTCGCTAGAAGACAGTTTTTCATCAGGTGAGCTTTACGAATTCAACCCACTCACCATGGATGCCCGAAACTCAGGTACCCTTGCCAGTTTGGCGGGTCTTGAAAAGGCGATCAAACTTTCAGACGATTATCTGTTGGAACTGGCCCTCAAGAGGATCAGATTGATTCATGCACTCTTCTTATTCAGGAAAGGCATTCCAATGCTCTACAGTGGTGATGAAATAGGACAGCTCAATAATCTAAGCTATCTTGACGACGGTCATAAGAAAAACGATTCAAGATGGCTGCATAGGATGGCTTTTGACTGGGAACAAGTCGCAGGAATTCATTCAATGGATTCAGTTCATTCAAAAGTATTCAAGTCTGTGAAGCAATTGATTGAAACCAGAAGAACATATATTGGTCATGCTGCCATATTGGATGAAAATATTGTGAGACAAAGTAATGATCAGCTGTTTGTCATTCGTCAAACCACTGTTGAAAACGAATCAATTCTTTTGATATTCAACATGTCAGAGGATAGACAATGGCTATATACCAATGAATTGAAGCGCTATGGATTTGGTGGCGTTTGGCGCGAGGTCATACAAGGCAAAACCATTGATTTGGACAAAAAAAGAATTGTATTAGGACCTTATGAATTTTTTGTGACGAAATTGTGAAAAAAGGGTTGCAAATGTGAAACCGGTTTCCTATAATATAATTATCAGATTATTCTGATGTGGAAATGGGTAAGGACTACATAGTGGTGTTTATACATCGTGTATGTCAACTGTTTATCTCAAACCAATTAAGGGGGAACAAAAATGAAAAGATCTTTAGCGTTATTGATGGTTTTGGTTCTTATGATCGCCATGTTGGCAGGTTGCGCGCAATCTTCCAAAGAAGATCAAACTGTTGTCATCTATCAGAACAAAGTAGAAATTCATGAACAACTCTCTGCTTTTGCCGCACTCTATGAAGCAGAGACTGGCGTAAAAGTGACTGTCAAAACATCAGGTGGAGATTCACCTTATGCTGAGAACCTTAAGGCAGAATTCCAATCAGATCGTCAGCCTGATATTTATGTCATTGAAGGTATGGGCGGTTATAATACTTGGGAATCAAAATTGACACCATTTGAAGATCAGGAATGGATGGACCTTACAACACTGGAGTTCGTAGTGGATGGTAAGACATTTGGATTCCCTGTGGCTGTTGAAGCCTGGGGGATGGCATACAATGCAGATTTGCTTTCTCAGGCTGGAATCGACCCTGCGACTTTGACTTCTCAAGAAGCATACAGAGCCGCATTTGAGAAAATCGACGCGATGAAAGCAGATCTTGGTATTAAATCTGTTGTTGCAATGGCTGCTGGACCTGACATGAGATGGGTTACAGGACTTCACAATTTCAATGGTTATTTGTCTGCCGGTCTTCCTTATGCAGACACTTCGGTTCTTGACAAGCTCAACAACGGTGAGGCTGACATGCAAAGATTGACTGAATATGCGGATTGGGTGGAACTCTTATTTGAGTATGCCGATAGATCGGTATTATTGACAGGCAATTATGATGCACAGGTTGGACAATTTGGTACTGGACAATCTGTATTTATTCACCAAGGCAACTGGATCGATCCATGGCTCGTATCGAATGGTATCGATTTTCCAATGGGCTTCGCACCTCATGCTTCTGTAAAAGGTGAACATAATGCGATTTTCATCGGTGCACCTTCATTCTATGTCATCAACAAAGATAGTGAAAATAAAGAAGCAGCAAATGCGTTCTTGAATTTCATGGCTACAAATGAAGCTGGACACAATTACATGGTTAATGAAGCTAAAATGGTTCCTGCATTCACAAATGTAGAACTCAAACCTGACACACCACTTTCTGCCAATGCCGCTGAATGGTTAGCGAAAGATGCCAAATACACTTGGCTCCAAAACGACATGCCTGATGGGTTTGGTATGGGTACTATAGCTCCGATTTACGAGAGTTATGCCAAAGGCGATATAGACAAAGCTGAATTCATCAATCAACTGGCAATCAAGATTGAAGAACTCAAGTGATATCACACTAGAAAAAGGGGTGTCTAGCCACCCCCTTTTTTCTTTAAAGACCAGTAATAGTTTTAAGAAGGAGATATTATGAACAGACATGTTAAGGACAAATTGGTGTTTTGGTTGTTTCTGGCACCGGCTTTGATTTCTTTCTTAGTGGTGGTGATTATTCCATTTTTCATGGGTTTGTTTTATTCAATGACAGATTGGACAGCTGTAGCCGGACTCAAGGCAAATTGGGTCGGACTTGAAAATTATAAGGCCATGTTCTCGAGCGTTGCATTCAAATACTCGTTTATGAGGACTTTCCTATTCACTTTATTAAGTGTATTATCCATAAATTTTGTTGCTCTCACATTCGCATTCCTAGTTACACGTGAAATCAGATTCAAAAATTTCTATCGTGCGGGATTTTTTATTCCCAATCTGATCGGTGGTTTGGTACTGGGTTACATATGGCAGTTCATATTCAAAAGTGTCGTTCCCGCAATCGGGTCACTTTTGGGAATCAACTTTCTCGAAGAACTGCTGTTGCTGGCCGATCCGAATCTGACACTCTTTGGATTGATTTTGGCTTTCACATGGCAGTATGCGGGATATATCATGATGATTTATGTCGCCGCATTACTCAATGTTCCACAGGAATTGCTCGAGGCCAGTGAAATAGACGGTGCCAACTTTTGGCAAAAATTATGGAACATCACTGTTCCTATGATCGCGCAGGCGTTTACAATCACATCTTTTTTGACACTCGTCAACTCATTCAAGCAATATGATATCATCGTAGCGCTTACAAGTGGAGGTCCGACTGCCATTTATCAAGGTCAGACAGTGAACTCAACAGAGCTCCTGGCGGTTCACATCTATAATGTCGCATTCAAATACAACAACATGGCAGAAGGTCAAGCCAGGGCAATCGTATTCTTCCTCGTCCTTTCAGTGGTATCCATAGGACAGGTGTACTACAGCAAGAAAAGGGAGGTTGAGATGTAATGCGAAATAAGAAGAAAATCACAAGGATACTTTTAACTGTTATTACAGTCACTCTTTTTTTGGTCACATTGTTTCCGTTTTTTATCGTATTGATCAATTCAGCAAAATCATCGCTTGAAATCATAACAGATCCGATTGCTTTACCAAGACAGTGGTCGCAATTGTTTTCCAATATTGAGGAGATTTGGACCAGTCCGAGCATTCGGTATGCTTCAAGTGTCTATACTTCATCCATAATAACCATATTGTCACTCATCGCAATTTCCGTATTTTCCGCAATGGCCGCTTGGGTGTTGGTCAGAAGAAAAACGAAAATGTCGACATTCATCTTTCTGCTTTTCATCAGCGGACTGATCATTCCTTTTCAGGTGGTCATGTTTCCACTCGTGGCTCTTTTCAGGACGATCAATCAAACCGTTGGTCTGCAGATGCTTAGGACCTATCATGGTATGATTTTCGCCTATGTGGGATTCGGAGCGCCTCTTGCGGTATTCATGTTTCATGGATTCATCAAGTCGATTCCTCTCGAACTCGAGGAAGCCGCACTGATAGATGGATGTTCAAAGACACAAATATTCTTTTTGATCGTCATGCCGATTTTGAAACCTATTTTTGTGACCATCAGCATTCTCAATGCCATATGGATCTGGAACGACTTCCTCTTGCCATCGCTCATTTTGGGTGTCGGACAGGATATTCAAACCATTCCGCTTGCCATTGCGGCGTTTGCAGGATCTTTCGTCAAAAAATGGGATTTGATCATGACAGCCGTTCTCATGGCTGCAGCGCCTATCATAGTAGGGTTCATACTTGGTCAGAAACACATCATTAAAGGTATGGTATCGGGTTCAATCAAATGATGTCGGGTCATGCACCGGGAGGTAGTCGTGAAAATCACAATTAAAGATATCGCGGACCGAGCTGGGGTTTCAAAAGCCACTGTGTCAAGAGTGCTCAACAACTCAAAGCCCGTAAGCGAAGACGTGAGAAACAAAGTGCTCAAGGTCATAGAAAAGACCAATTTCAAGCCTAATGCCGTAGCCAGAAGTTTATCACTCAAAAAATCGCATTTAATCGGTATTATTCTACCTGACCTGTCGAACCCCGTTTTTTCTAGAATCATTTCGGGGATTGAAAATTATATACGTGACAAAGATTATTCACTGCTCATAACGGCAACTGATTTCAATGCTGACATGAAAATCCAACATATTCGGATTTTAAAGGATAAAGGCGTGGACGGTTTGATACTGGTGACCGACCACGGCAATGATGAGTTTCATGAGGAACTCCTGAACTTCAAGAAACCTGTGGTCATGATAGGGTCGGACAGCGCAATTGAAACCATTCCAGTCGTGAAAATTGACAATTACCGAGCCGCTTCAGAAGCGACCCAGTATCTGTTGGATTTGGGACATCAAAGGATTGCAATGATCAGAGGACCACTCACTGATCCACACTCTGGTATGGAGAGGTATGAGGGATTTAAAAACACAATGGAGTCCAAAGGATTGTTCGATTCGGATCTGATTGTGGAAGGTTGGTATTCCTTTGATGATGGTTATAAAGGAATGACGTCGTTGTTAAAGCAAAAAAACGCTCCATCCGCAGTGTTCTGTGCGTGTGACCTTTTGGCGATAGGTGCTATGAAATGTGCACTCGAACAAGGCTATCGTGTTCCTGAAGAAATTGCTTTCATTGGATTTGACGATGTCGAGATGTCAAGAATGTACAATCCATCATTGAGTACAATCAGGCAACCTTTTGAAGAGAAAGGCAAGCTCGCGGTCAGACAATTGATAGAAATACTTGAAAGACCTACCGGAGAAGTGAATCCGGAACTGATGAAGAGCCATACGCTCACACATCGGTTGATTGTACGACAAAGTACTGAGAAAAGTCACGGGAGGTAATATGAAATCAATTCTTTGCATAGGTGAATTGCTCATTGATTTCATCGGTGCTGAGGCTGGTAAAACAATTTCCAAACAGAGTTCATTTATGATGAAAGCTGGAGGAGCACCTGGTAACGTCGCTTGCACGATCGGTGCTTTGGATGGTACATGTCACTTCTCCGGTGCAGTCGGAAAAGATGGTTTTGGTGATTTCCTGGTTGAGACTTTGAATAGATTCAGTGTTGGAACAGAAACCATCAAACGGTCCGCTGAACACACGACTCTGGCTTTTGTATCCGTCGATCAGGACGGGGAGCGCGATTTTGTTTTCAACAGAGGTGCGGATGCGGATTTCAGCCGATCCGACATTGACAGCAAAACGCTGGAGGAATGTCAGATTATACATTTTGGAGCGGCTACCGGTTTTTTAGAGGGCGAATTCAAGAAAACTTATATCAAAATATTATCAGAGAGTTATGGAACGAATCATTTCATATCATTCGATCCCAATTATAGAAGCGCATTTTGGGCAACTGACATCAAAGGCTTCATAGAATCCGCCACACTTTTCATTGAGAAATCGGATTTGGTGAAGCTGAGTGAAGAAGAAGCATTGATGATATCGGAAACGGATAACCTTTCCGATGCTTCACGATATTTCAAGGAGCACCATTCCGCAGTATTTGCCATAACGCTTGGGAGTGAGGGCGTCAGAGTGTTCAACAGATCATGGGATGTAAGTGTTCCCGCACCAAAAGTGAAGGTAGTCGATACAACGGGCGCAGGAGACGCATTCATTGGGGCTTTGCTCTATGAGATCAGCAAATCTGAGTTTCCCGATCAGGCGGTTCAAGATAAGAATAGGATGATTGCATTTGCGGAAAAAGCAAACAGGATAGCATCCATCGTATGTACGGAATATGGTGCGCTAACGGCACTGGAGAAGGTTTGATACCAATACGTTCAAGGAGGAAACACTCATGGCGAAAGTAAGAATAAGCAATATCAACAAGATATATCCCAACGGATTTCATGCAGTTAAAGATGTTGATTTGAATATTGAAGACAAAGAGTTCATGGTTTTTGTAGGGCCATCCGGATGTGGCAAGACAACTACACTTCGTATGATTGCAGGTCTTGAGGACATCACAAGTGGTGACATGTATATCGGGGATAAAATAGTCAATGATGTATCGCCGAAAGATAGAAATATCGCAATGGTCTTTCAAAATTATGCGCTTTACCCACATATGTCAGTATATGATAATATGGCATTCGGTCTGAAGCTTTCCAAAACACCAAAAAGTGAAATTGAGGAACGCATTCAAATAGCGGCAAAGATATTGGACATTGAACCACTTTTGAAAAGAAAGCCCAAGCAGCTTTCAGGAGGTCAGAGACAACGTGTCGCACTCGGTAGAGCAATCGTCAGAAAGCCTGAGGTTTTCCTGATGGATGAGCCACTATCCAATCTGGATGCCAAACTCAGGATTCAAATGAGAGCCGAACTCATCAAACTCCATAAGGAGCTTGAAACGACATTCATTTACGTCACCCATGACCAAACGGAAGCAATGACTATGGGCTCGCGTATTTGCGTCATGAATGACGGCATCGTCCAACAGGTTGCAGATCCCAGAACTATATATAATGCTCCGGCCAATCTATTCGTAGCAAGCTTCATCGGTGCGCCTCAAATGAACTTTTTTGATGGGGTTGTGAATGATGATCATGATCTGGTTATTGGAAATCAAACGTTCAAACTGACTGAAACCTTGACCGATGCCGTGAAAAAGAAAGCGAAAAAGAATACATCTTTGGTGGTAGGTATCCGTCCCGAGGACATCAGATGCGGGGATGCAAATGAAGGTGTCGCAGCCATCGTAGAAATGACTGAACTTTTGGGCAGCGATCTCAATGTTTACTTTAAAATTGCTGAAAAGCAATATATCATGAAAGCCGAGGCTTCCAATCAGATGAAAATGGGCGATCAGATCTTTGTAGTTTTCAATCCGGACAGATTGCATTTATTTGACAAGGAAACCGGTGAGTCACTCATTTATTAATTTTAGGAAAGACGTAGGGAAAATTATGTGGAAATTGACAAAGAACGAATATGATCCATCTAGGCAACTGGTTGAAGAGAGTTTGTTCATGGTTGGCAATGGTTATATCGGTGTCAGAGGGTGCTTTGAAGAGGAGTACCCGAAGGGGCTGAGTGTCCGTGGCACATACATCAACGGTCTTTTTGATCACGTACCGATGATCCACGCCGAGATGGCTTATGGTTTTCCTACGGTTCAAGACAAACAACCAAGAATCTCAGACACCCAGACTTGTTTGATTTGGCTGGACGGGGAACGTGCGGCATTATATGAAGGCCGATATGAAACCTATTATCGTCATGTGGACTATCAGAGGGGCGAAACGGAACGGAGCTATATCTATATAACCCAATCCGGCAAAAAAGCGCATCTGAAGTTCAACAGATTGGCTTCCATGGTCAATCCACATGTACTCGCCTATAAGATCGAAGTGATTTATGATGGACAAATTGAATTCATAAGTGTTCTGGATGGCGATATTGAAAATTACAGCAATCCTGAAGATCCGAGAACCGGTCAGGGGCACACCAAATTGATGGAAGTGCTGGAAATGGATTTTAATGATCTGGAATCAAGCCTTCTATTGGAGACCAAAACCACTAAAATCAAGCAAGCAACGATGGTAAGGCACAATGTCTCAAGCCCGGTTGAGTATGAACTTTGGCATGTTCTCAATGATCAGAAGATTGAGACGAGGATCTCCGGTAAAAATCATCTGACACTGGAAAAAATATGTGTTATGACAGACAGCATCAGAATGCAAGATGCATTGGGTGGAGCCATTTCGATCCAAAGTGCGTTTGAAGGCCATTCATACGACGGGTTGCGTGAGTCACAGACATTATATTTGGATAGATTTTGGAAGCATTCGGATATAGAGATCATTGGCAACCCATCCGACCAAAGAGCTATCCGGTTTATGCAGTATCAGCTGCTTCAGTCCGTGGGGATCGACGCTTATTCCAATGTTTCTGCAAAGGGTCTCTCCGGCGAAGGTTATGAGGGTCATTACTTTTGGGATACAGAAATCTATGTGCTGCCCGTGTTGATGATCAATCAACCTGAACGGGCAAAACACCTTCTTGAGTACCGGTATCATATTTTGGAAAATGCAAAAAAACGCGCTAAAGAGTTAGGTCAAAGCAAAGGTGCGGCGTATGCATGGAGGACGATTTCTGGAATTGAATGTTCGGGATATTTCCCTGCAGGGACAGCCCAATACCACATCAATTCGGATATTGCCCATGCTTTCATCCAATACCAGCTTTTCACCGATGACTGGAATTTTCTTGTAGATAAGGGCGCGGAGGTGATATTTGAAACAGCGAGAACCTGGCTTGAAATCGGACATTTGCATAACGGTGCGTTTCATTTGCACGGTGTGACGGGACCTGATGAGTATACTGCAATTGTCAGTGACAATTATTACACCAATGCCATGGCAAAACATCATATGCACTGGGCCTATAAAATTTACGAACAGTTGCGTGATCATGAAGACCCGTTAATCAGGTCAAAATTCTCGAAGCTTATGGAACGTATAAATTTGACTGCAGCGGAACTGAATCAGATGATGGATGCGTCCGAACGTATGGTGATGCCATATGACGAAAAATTGGGGATTTTTGCCCAGGATGCGACATTTCTCAGTAAACCGGTTTGGCCCTTCGATCGACTCGATCCGAACAAAAAACCACTGTTGTTGCATTATCATCCTCTGACCATTTATAGGCATCAGGTCCTTAAACAAGCAGATACCATTCTCGCCCATTTTTTACTTGAAGATTATGCGGATGAGCAAAGCATATGCAGGGGATTTGATTATTATGAAAAGATCACCACTCACGATTCCTCACTATCCAGCTGCATCTATGGCATCATGGCTTCCCGTTGCGGATATAGGAAAAAAGCGTATGATTATTTCAGTGATGCCGTATTTTTGGATTTGAAAGATACACATGGCAACACAAAAGATGGACTCCATATAGCCAATATAAGCGGAACGATACTAAGTGTGATCGCCGGATTTGCCGGCTTCAGAAACACGGACTCGGGTCTTAGATTCAGACCCTATGTTCCAAGTGAGTGGGAAGGGTATTCCTTTAGAATGATCTATAAAGGCAGGGACATCAAAGTGAGTGTCAACGAGAATTTCGAGGTTGTCCTTTTAAAAGGCGATGCCGTCGTCATAACAGTCTTTGATGAGCAATATGAACTTACTGCCACCCAACCTGTCATCAAACCTCTTGAAAAGAAGGAAGTGAGCTCATGATCAATAAATATAAAGGTTTTGTTTTTGATTTGGATGGCGTACTTACAGAAACCAGCAAAGCACATTTTGAAGCATGGCAAGAGCTTGCTGTTGAAATGGGTATCGAAGTTCCAGAGCAAACCATGGATGAGGTTCGAGGCATCTCCAGGCTCGAATCCCTAGAGATCATATTGGGCTATGCGCACAGTCCAATAGAATACTCATATGATGAAAAGGTGGCACTTGCCACCAAAAAAAACAATATTTATCTGGACAAAATCAAAGCGTATTCCCCAAGCAATCTCGCCGAAGGAACAATTGAACTGCTTGAACTTTTAAAGTCCAACCATATTGGTATCGCCCTTGCATCAGCGAGCAACAACGCGCCATTTCTGCTAAAGGCGATGAAAATCGACCATTATTTTGATGCGGTTGTCGATCCGGGGAGCATCTCAAAAGGTAAACCGGCACCCGACATTTTTATGAAAGCATGTGAAATGCTGGGACTTGAACCACATGAATGCGTCGGTGTGGAAGATGCCGAAGCGGGAATTGAAAGCATTAAATCCGCAGGTCTCCATCCAATCGGGATTGGAAAGTTATTAAATTGTGACGAAGTGTATCAAGATCTGAAATCATTATTAGACCATCTCCTATAATCCTATAGATTTCCCACTTTTAAGGGCGTACGGCTTTGCTGTTCGTCCGTTTTTTTTGTTTTTTAGCTTGACATAGCATCCAAACCACTATAGAATCTATTATTGGTAAGCAAAAAATACACTTTTAAATTGGTCCCGTGAGGCCAGAAAGAGGTATGAGATGAGTTTGACATTTAAACACAAGGGACCACTGGGTCATAATCAAAATATAAGGGAAGAAGCAATGCCGGAAATGGGCATTGCCGCTTCCCTTTTTTGTGTGTCCATTCATCGAATACTGATGCTGAAGGAGGCAATAATATGAAAGCAGAACTGATTCTTGAAAATGGCATGAGATTTGATGGTGAGGCATTCGGATATCTGGACGCACAGGTGGGAGAGGTCGTTTTCAACACTGGAATGACAGGTTACCAAGAAATTCTATCCGATCCGTCCTACTATGGACAGATTGTTGTGATGACTTTTCCGCTCATAGGAAATTATGGCATCAATTTTGATGACTTTGAGTCTTACTCACCCAAAGTGAGCGGGTTCGTCGTTAGAGAGAAATGCCATGAATCCAGCAACTTCAGAGCGGAGATGGAGCTTGACCATTATCTGAGACAACATAAGATCATAGGCATTGAGGGCGTGGATACGAGAGCGCTTACAAGAGTCATAAGAAAAAACGGCACGATGAAAGGCATCATCACAACACTTAAGTTGACAAATGAAGAAGCACTTGATCGTATGAACAATCTGGATTTGTCAGATTCGGTATATAAAGTGACCACCAAGGCCGCCTATGAACTTTCAGGGGGATCAAAACGCATCGCAGTGATGGACTATGGGGTCAAAAGGAGCATCTTGAACCAATTTGTCGAAAGAGGCAGTTACATCAAGGTGTTTCCAGCGGATGCCAGCGCTGAGGAAGTCATGGCATTCAAACCGGAACTCGTCTTTCTTTCCAACGGGCCGGGAAACCCATCGGATTTGACTGAAATCGTGGATGAAATTAAAAAGATGATAGGAGAAGTTCCGATAACGGGGATTTGTCTTGGGCATCAACTGCTCGCCATCGCACTTGGTGGAAGAACCGAAAGACTTAAATTTGGACACCGTGGATGCAATCATCCTGTGAAAACCATTCATTCGGGTACGGTCACCATCACTTCACAGAATCATGGTTATCATATATCGGAATTACCTGAAAACGTCGAAGCAACTCACATCAGCATGAATGACGGCACTGTAGAAGGCATGAGACATACACTCCTTCCAATCTTTTCTGTCCAGTTCCATCCTGAGGCGTCACCAGGACCGTGGGACAACCATCATCTTTTCGATCACTTTTTAGCTTATGCCAACTAGGAGGAGTTTATGCCATTAAATGAAACCATAAAAAAAGTAATGGTCATCGGTTCTGGACCGATAGTCATAGGTCAAGCGGCGGAATTTGATTATTCTGGAACCCAAGCTTGTCAAGCGCTCAAAGAAGAAAATATTGAAGTCGTATTGATCAATTCCAATCCAGCGACAATAATGACGGACCAGTCAGTCGCAGATAGGATCTATATAGAACCGATAACTGCGGAGTTCATCGAGATGATCCTCAAGGAAGAAAAACCGGATAGCATACTCGTCGGTATGGGGGGGCAAACCGCCCTCAATATGGCAATCGAATTGAAAGAAAAAGGAATCCTCGACAAATATGGTGTGAACGTGCTTGGCACACCAATTGAAGGCATCATAAAGGGTGAAGACAGGGAACAATTCAAAATGGTCATGAATGCAATAGGCGAACCTGTAGTGGAATCCACTATTGTCAAAAGTATCGGAGAAGGGCTTGAATTCGCAAAAATCACCGGTTATCCATTAATCATCAGACCAGCTTACACCCTTGGTGGCACCGGTGGTGGTATCGCGGATGATGAATCGATGCTCATTGACATTTTGGAGTCCGGACTTGAGGCAAGTCCGGTCAGCCAAGTGCTCCTTGAAAGAAGCATCAAGGGATGGAAAGAAGTGGAATATGAGGTGATGAGGGACTCCAGAGGCAATAAGATTTCTGTTTGCAATATGGAAAATCTCGACCCGGTAGGCATCCATACTGGCGATAGCATAGTTGTTGCGCCCAGCCAGACACTTTCAGACAAAGAATATCAGTTGCTCAGGCAGTCTGCTCTAAATATCATTGAGGCCATCGGAATTGAAGGGGGGTGCAATGTACAGTTTGCACTTAATCCACTCAGTTTTGAATATGCGGTCATAGAGATCAATCCTCGTGTGAGCAGGTCTTCTGCACTGGCATCCAAGGCGACCGGTTATCCGATAGCCAAAGTTGCTGCAAAAATCGCTTTGGGATATGGATTGGATGAGATCAGAAATGATGTCACCGGTGTGACGATGGCCTGCTTTGAACCAAGTCTTGATTATGTGGTCGTCAAACTGCCAAGACTGCCTTTCGACAAATTCACCACTGCAAGCAAAGTGCTTGGAACCAAAATGATGGCCACTGGTGAGACCATGTCCATCGGAGCAAATTTCGAGTCTGCTCTGCTAAAGGGGATCCGTTCGCTGGAACTAAAGATTCACACTTTAAAAATGGAGAAGTTTGAATCAGTGACTGTGGAAGACCTTAAAGAAAGCGCGAAAAATGCGGACGATGAGAGATTATTTGTACTTGCCGAACTCTTGAGACGAGATTATAGAATCGACAAGTTGGTTGAACTAACTGGAGTAGACAGATGGTTCATGGATAAGATCCATGTGATCGTGAAGATGGAAAGAGCACTAGAGACATTGACATTGCAAGATCTCGATGAAAATCTGCTGAGGGCTTACAAGAAAAAAGGATTCTCCGATGAGGGCATTTCCAGTCTCATGAAAGTGGATACAAGCGAAATTAAAAGAATGAGAAAAATATGGTCCATCATTCCCAGTTTTCAGATGGTGGACACCTGTGGAGGAGAGTTTGACGCCGTTTCCACATACTTTTATTCCACCTATGAAAGGTATGATGAAGTAGAGGTCTCAGACAGGCCAAAGGTGATCGTCATAGGATCCGGACCGATCAGAATCGGCCAAGGTATAGAATTTGATTATGCATCGGTCCATACTGTAAAGACTTTGAAAAAAATGGGATATGAGACCATAATGATCAACAACAATCCCGAAACAGTCAGTACGGATTTCAACATATCGGACAAGTTGTATTTTGAGCCGTTGACTGAGGAAGATGTCATGAATATTATTGAAAAGGAGAAACCCATCGGAGTGATGCTCCAGTTTGGCGGCCAAACAGCCATTAAACTTTCAGCACACCTATCGAAACATGACATTCATATCTTTGGGATCACTGAAGAAATTATCAATAGAACTGAAAATAGGGATGAATTTGACGTCTTTTTGGAATCGATAGGTGTCAGCAGACCCAAAGGTGTGATTCTCGGCAACAAACAGGAAGGGCTTGACTCTATAGACTCAATAGGATTTCCAGTGATAGTCAGACCCAGTTTCGTACTTGGAGGACAAGGCATGAAAATATGCTATAATCGGGAGATGCTCATCCAGGCACTCGATGCAATTTTCATACGCGATTATTCAGGTTTTGTTTGGATGGACCAGTTTCTGGATGGCCAAGAAGTGGAAGTGGACGCCATATCAGATGGCGAGTCGGTATTGATTCCTGGAATCATGGAGCATCTGGAAAGAACGGGAGTTCATTCTGGTGACAGTATAACTGTTTATCCGGCTCAAACCATAAGCAAGACTGCTATTGAAAAGGTTGTTGAGACAACCAATAAAATTGCAATCAAACTCGGAATAAAAGGGGTCATCAATATTCAATACGTCCTTAGAGGAGAAGAACTGGATGTCATAGAAGTCAACCCCAGAGCTTCGAGAACAGTACCATACATCTCAAAAGTCAGTGGAGTACCCATCGTCGAGTACGCTACAAGAGCAGCAATGGGAGAATCGTTTGGGAGTATGGGCATCCAGGCGGGATTGGTCCCATTCGGCAGCAGGATCGCAGTCAAGATGCCGGTATTTTCCACTCAAAAGTTCACCGGTGTCGATGGGGCTGTCGGACCAGAGATGAAATCGACAGGTGAAGTGCTAGGTATAGGAAGCACACTTGAAGAAGCGCTCTACAAAGGCTTTATCTCAGTCAATGCGCTCAAAGGAAATGTAAAACCGAATATTCTGATGTCACTAAGTGATGTCACAAAAGCTGTACTACATGAACTTTTGTCAAGCAATTCGCTTGAACAATTCAATCTCTTTGCGACACCAGGAACAGCAGGTCTTTTGTACGAGCTCGGAATTTTAGCGGTTAATGTGATCGAAAAATGTGAGGATTTGAGCCAGACTCATTTCGACATAGTCATCAACACGGTGACAATAGGAAGCAATATTGAACGATATGGTTATTCGATTAGAGAAAATGCACTCAAAAGAAATATCCCGTTATTTACTTCATTTGAGACTTTTAAGGCTTGGCTTAAAGCGTATTCATTCGATTCAGAACAGAAAAAAATATATGTTTTATAAACTTTTGTCATATTTATGCCTTAATTTCACCATATAATGAACATGTAATCAACACTATATGAGGAAAAGGAGCGAATTTTATGAAAAAAATTTTATTGTTGTTAGTGGTAGGGGTATTGGTTGTAGGTTCAATGACGACTGCGTTTGCAGCTCCAGGTTTTATGAGGTGGGGCAATGATTCTGATTTCGACATGAGAACCGCTACAATTGAAGAGAGAATTGCTTTTATGGAAGAGCAAGTTGAAAAGGGATATTTGACTCAGGAAGATTCTAACTGGATGATTGATAGAATGAAGGCTCAGGAAGAAGCCGGATTTGTCAGAGGTAATGGCAGAGGATACGGTAGAGGCTTTGGTGTTTGTCATGGCAACGGATTCGGACAGTCCAATTCAAGTAATTCATGGGGTCAATAAAACATCATGTGGAGGGCATGACTTGTGAGCACTGTGAAAACAGCGTCAAGCATGCTCTCAAAGGATTGAATAAAATTAAGAATTTGAATGTGGACCATGTTAAAGGAACAATGACTTACAATTCGGATGAGGATTTGAGCCTTGAAATTGAAAAAAGGCTTTTATCGACCCCTTATAAGTTAGTCTCAAAAAAAGAAGTGTTAATGAAAACGACTCAGTTCACTTTGATTATGATCCTTATCTTAGCGTTCGGTGGAATCTTATACAACAAGTTTTCATTGAGCGCTTTTTCCACTGAAATAGGCATTACTGGTGCGTTTATTTTTGGTCTGATCACCAGTTTTCATTGCATGGGTATGTGTGGAGGCATTGCTGTAACGCAGATTCAATCCGAAGTGCCTTCGCAGAACATTACAAAGTCATTGATTTATAATTTCTCCAGAATTATGACTTATGCTTTGATTGGTGGTACGATTGGTGCCATAGGCCAAGGTCTTTCACTATCTTTTCAAACAAGAGGATTGATATTTTTGGCCATAGGTGGATTTATGCTGGTGATGGGTGCTAAAAACATTGGACTCATCAAACTGAGAATTCCAATCTTGAAAGTTGGGTTATCAAAAAAAGGTAGTAAACATTCTTCAGTGATTACAGGTGTTTTAAACGGATTCATGCCATGTGGACCTCTACAGACCATGCAAGTTATAGCGCTGTCCACAATGAGTTTCATGGGTGGATTTACTATGATGCTCGCATATGGACTGGGTACCGTGCCCATGATGTTTCTCTTTGCAAATGTAGGGAGCTTGATCGGGAAAAAGTATCACGGACAACTTGTGAAGGCTAGTGGCATACTTGTAATCATCATGGCGATGTCAGTAATCGGTCAAGGCGTAAATGCACTTGGAATTACTGCGCCGGTTGTTGAATCCAATTCGGTAAGCTACGCCACAGTTGTTGATGGTGTTCAGATTGTCAATATGGAAATCAACGGTTATTATGACATTGAAGACGTGAAAGTCAAAAAAGACATTCCGGTTAGAATCGTCATGAACGCCACTCGATTGAATGGATGTATCGATACGATCACCATTCCAGAATACAATTTGGGATTAGGCCTCATTCTTGGAGAAAATATTATGGAGTTTACACCGACCAAGGCCGGCAATCTCAGATTGACTTGTTGGATGTCTATGGTATCCACTTCACTGGAAGTGACAGATTGAACACTCTCACCACTTAAAGCATGGCTTTTGAAGTGGGAGATTCCTGTTT
>JACUUV010000110.1 GCA_014859095.1 Clostridia bacterium
CAAGACTATGAAACAGGAATCTCCCACTTCAAAAGCTATGCTTTAAGTGGTGAGAGTGTTCAAAAGGCACTTTTCGATTTGAATTAGAATGCGAAGCTAAAAATGACCCTAGTCATAGACACTGACTGGGGTCATTACTTGATTGTCGTTATAAAAGCATGTCCACAAGGTTCCCGGCTGCCTTATTCGTCATTGCATCTTTATAGGGGTTGCTTTCGCTAGCTGTGGTCGTTTTGGTGACACCGCCTGAGACATAGCTTTTACCACATTCTGGACAGATGCTGTGAAAAATCTGCACACTTTGGGCAATAACTTCTTTGCCTTCTTGTTTTGCATCCGCTTGTTCGTTGGCGACATGTTCCATTTCATGGGAAATCACTGCTGTGGCGGCTTGTGCCGGGTTAAGCTGTGTGGGAGTTTTAAAGGACACTCCTGGATCATCGGATTGATCTTGATAAGTCCTCGTAGCACAAGATGCACACTCAACAACTCCCATTTGCTTAAGAGCTTTGTCGTCAAAGACTTCTTTAAGGGCAGCCAATTGTTGATCAGCATGCACAAATTTATTGTTTGATTGTTGAGGTAGGCCAATCTTGTGACCATCACTAATAGAAGGTCCACCAAAGTGCACTTTTTCATGAGTTGGCTGAATATTACTTACCGGATAAGCAGCTTGAGTCGGATTTATCTTAGCCATAAGAATCACCTGCTTATATTATACATCCAATTCCTTTGATTTTGTACTCTAATTTAATGTATAATGGTTCTAAAGTATATTGAGCATTGGAGGACATATGTTACTGAAACAAAAGATTGATCAAATCAGAAAGAATCCAAAAGCATATGTGTCTGAGCAGATGGACCATTACCATCAAGCGTTTCAAGAGTACGATGATGAGTCTTTGCTTTGTCTGTTATTCGCTGCGAATGCATTTGAATATGACGATATATTCGATCGTGTGAACACGAGAATCGCTGAATCGCATACTTTCTTTGAAAATTTGGAATATGTCTTCTTTTACCATCAGGCACATGGGCTGTATAATCGAGGTCTGCATCGAAACAATGAAGCGATGATGCATTTGTCCCGTTCGTATGACATAGCGCTTCAGCTTCATAATGATAGTTATATTGCAAGAAGTCTAGCGTTGATCAGCACAATTTTCGACATGAATGAAGACCGTGAATCCGCTATGAATTACGGCAAACACGCCGTAGAGATGTGTTCTAAAATAGAAGATCCAGCAGATATCGCGGATATTTACATGAACTATGCACTTTTGATTGATCATTCGGGTAAACCTCAAGATGCGCTCTATGGACTTCATTTTGCTGAGAAGACTTATGAAACACTACATGAGTGTGAAAGCTACTTGAACTATTGCGTGTCTCTTTTCAATATCGCCAAAGCTTATGTTGCGCTCAATGATACTGATCAGGCAAAGCACTATTTTGATAAGTCGATGGCTATTGGTGAAAAACAGGGATTCTTAGGTTATTTCACGCGTTCAATCAAATTTATAGCTGAGTTTTATAGAAAACAAGGTGAAATCGAAAGAGCATATGAGTTGCTGCTTGTTTATTTGGCTTTTCAACAAAAGTCCGCCAATAACAGGATCAAAGCGATTGCAAATAAACATCGAACAGAATACTCACCTCATTTTGAAAGTATGCATCAACTTTATCAAATGAACAGCCAACTCCACAGAGAACTGATTGCGTTGCAACAGACCCTTTTTACAGAAAAAGATCTGGGTGATAGCGATGAGAAAAAGTTTGTGGAAATTGTCAAGGGCATTAGAAATGATGAGTTTGTTCCTTACTTACAGCCAATTTGGTCTATAGAAACCCAGAAGTTGTTGGGGGTAGAGCTTTTGGCGAGATGGCACAAACCAGATGGCAGGGTCATCAGCCCGTATGAATTTATTGAACGTATTGAAAATACAGAGGTTATGGCTTTGATGAGTGAAAAACTCATTAAAAAAGCACTGAATCTTATAGCGCCATTTATTAAAACGGTAATGCCGGATTTCAAGCTGTCTATCAATATTTCACCTTATCAGCTTGCGAATCAGAATTTGGTTGCATTCCTTGAACTCTGCTGTGTCGAGTATGGGGTTAAGCCCCAAAACATCACGATTGAAATCATTGAGCGCATATTTATTGAGAATAACCCCGAGGCAAACGCACAACTCTTTGCATTGTCTGCAAAAGGATTTTCGATTGCACTTGACGATTTCGGTTCCGGTTACTCATCTCTTAGTTGTCTGGTTTCACTCCCGGTGGACACGGTAAAGATCGATCGCAGCCTGATTATTGGCATCAAAAGTGGTGAGCGCTCTGAAAGGCTCCTCCGAAGTATTGTCGCTATGGTGACAGAGCTCGATATGAATACAGTCGCCGAGGGGATAGAAACGAAGGAACAGTGGCTGATCGTGAAAGATGCCGGTTGTAATGAAGGTCAAGGGTTCATGATTGCGAAGCCATGTAACATTGAGGATTGTCTTTGGTTAAAACCAGCAGAAGATTAATTTTTATGAGCCTCGAGATCACATCTTGAAGGCTTTTGTTTGTATCAAAAATCAGATTTTATACAGGTGAAGAAATGAAGACTTTTAGAAATGTGATTCCAGCACTTTTCATCGCAATGAAGAAAAAAGAAACGCCGATTATGGCTAAAATTTTGGCGGCGATTGCTGTCATTTATGTGCTATCTCCTATAGATCTGATTCCCGATGCAATACCTGTATTCGGATTCATGGATGACTTCATAATCATACCTATTCTTACATTTATCGCAAGCAAACTTATTCCGGACCATGTGATGGAAGTCTGTGTCCTAGAGGCACAAGAACACATGAAAGACGGCATCCCCAGCAAGTGGTTTTATGCGGTTCCAATCGTCTTTATTTGGGGTTTGCTCATTTTTTTTGTAGCACGTTATTTCACGGAAGTGGATCCAAGGGAAATCAGCGATTATATCAATGCGTCACCGAATAGAGGGCTATTTATACTCATTGGACTGTTCAGTCTCAAGGCAGTTACTTTTGTTATTCCTATAGCACTTTTATTCATTGCATCAGGCGCTTTTTTACCGCTTTTTCAAGCGATAGTCTTAACATATATACTAATTGCCATCGAGTTTACTTTGACGTTTGTTATCGGTAGGCGACTTGGTCAAGATAAAGTATCCAGTTATCTATCAAAAAACAAAAGAACACAAAAATTGCTTTTTATGAATCTGGAAGAGGGATTTTTGATTTCCATGATTTTACGCGTTGTGCCTAATCCCTCACTGGATTTCACCAGTCTTTTGCTGAGTACGACCAACGTCACCTATAAAACTTTCATTTTGGGATCACTGATCGGTATTTCACCGAGTTTGCTGACTTATATTTTCATCGGTGAAGCCATCTGGGATCCGCTATCTACCGCTTTTATAATTCCTATCATTATTCGGGTGGTGCTGAGTTTAGGTTCATTTGTCTATTA
>JACUUV010000111.1 GCA_014859095.1 Clostridia bacterium
ATTGAGTGGGAATAATAAAAGATAAAAACACTCCTTAGACTAACATAAGGAGTGTTTTTTACGTTAAATATAATGATTTCCTTTAATTCATCTCTTTAAACTCAATCCTATTCTTTCCGTTGGCCTTGGCTTCATATAGAGCTTCATCCGCCAATTGCAATAATTCATCTGCAGTTTGTCTTGGTCTGACTTTGCACAGGACTGCTCCGATACTGACGGTGACAACTCGGAGTTTTGCTCTTTCATTTGGAAGCATCATGTTGTAGATTTCCAGTCGAATGTTCTCTGCTACTTGTAGCAAGCTATTTTTGGTGGTTTTTTGAAGTACAACAACCATCTCTTCACCGCCATAACGTGCAAGCAAATCGGACTTCCTATGCACACATCGTTTAAGCACTTTACCAATTTTCCTTAAACATTCATCACCTTCTATATGACCATAAGAATCGTTGAACTCTTTGTAATTATCTATATCCAACATCATCACACCAATTTCAAGGTTGTTTCTGGAAGCCAATTCCAGGGCTTGTTCAAAAAAGACATCCAAATATCTCCTGTTCCCGATGCCCATAAGTTCATCCTTATATGAGAGTTGACTGAGCATTTCGTTCTTTTCCTCTAGCTCAATGGTCCTAAGTTTTATTTGTGTATCCAGTTCTTCCACGTGGTTTAGGATCTTCTTGCTCATGTCGTTAAAATTCTGGGTAAGCTCATAAATTTCGTTGCGTTGTTTCCCAAGAGGGACTTGTACACTAACGCCTTGAGACAATTTTTTTGCGCTTTCATTAAGTAAAAGAATTGGTTTGATGACATTTCGGATTACAAATAAAATTAAAGACATAAAGACTATCGCGATCAAGAGCCCGCCAAATACAGTTCGAAATGTTGTCAAATTTTTATTGGCCAAAAAATCATCTTCCAGGATTACGGTGTATATTTCCCAATCGATGCCGTAAAATTTGAAGGTGTCTTTTCCAATAATATAAGTCTGTCCATCGATTTTCACTTCTGGAAGATCACCTTCCAAAAGTGAATCCGACAACACAATGACTGCTTGAGTTATGGGATTGGTACTATCGGTTGCCGAAGTGTTTTGAGACCTGCCGTTAACCAGCTTGAAAATGTCTTCTCCAGTTGTGGTTGCAACCAATTGACCTTTGTCGTCAATTATGAAAACCTGACCGTTTTCTCCTATCGGCAGTTGCTCTAAGGTCTTGTTAAGCCATGTCATTATAAAGTCTACACCTAAAACACCTACCAAGAGTCCATCTTCAAAAATCGGTAGACTTGCTGTAAGTGTGGGCTCTTTGAATACAAAATGGCTGTATATTCCACTGAAGGCTATATTTTTGCTTTCTTTGGCAACTTCATACCATGGTCTTATTCGAGGATCGAAATTCTCAAAAACTTGGATCCGCTCGATACTGTTTCCATAATCGTCAATACTGTAATATTCCGAGTGACCTAGCGTTTCTTCATTATTGCGTACAATGTTGATAGTGCCGTCAAGATTGCGTCTAGCTCCGTAAAATTCACCTGTTGCCATTCCGATGTAGGTCATGGCTACATCATCAAATTCCTTGATTATACCAGCAAAATAACGTTCACGATTACTTTGGTCTCCGGTGTCGAGAATTTCACTGCCATATGCATTTTCATTGATCTTATTGAGCTGAATTGATTTTTCCAATTGAGTGCTGAGGTCTCTTTGAACCAGAATAATCATCTCTTTTCTTAATGATTCAAGCACATTATGAACAATCCTCTGATTTTCAGCGAAAACTAAAATTAATATAATTGTTGCAATAATAAATGCAATGATCAGAGGAATGATCAATTCTATCAAGATTGATTTTGACTTTTTAGTTTTATATTCATCCATTGATTCACCTCAATCTGTATTTCAAATTATATTGTTTTATTGTAAAATATCCAATTTATAACAGGATATCATTATATTTTTGTGAATGTCAACGAATTTTTGCTTGAAAAGCGACTCAACGAGGAATTCACCTGAAGTAAGATGAGAAAAATTTTCAAAGATACAAAAAAATAAAAAACATTACTCACTTTTTTGACAAACATTAAAGCCTGCAAACTCTTTGTTATCAAGGGTTAACAGGCTTTTTATATTCATCAAGTGTCAAAGACGGGATTATATTTTTAAGAAGCGCTTTATTTCATGATTGTTTGATTATGAAAATGTGGGACACGGGGCGACTTCCTGTGTGTTACAATATAAACGGAGGACTAAATAATGACTACATTTGATTACGAAATACTACATACCGAAGAGCAATCCCAAGCAAAAGACCTGACCCCAAAGGTACGTTCACCATGGCGGCGTTTTTTGCGTGAAGCTTCGACTTTACGTTTTATGGCATATTTCTGATGGTCATCCAAGCATTTGTCTTTAATATCAATGTTGCAACGCGAACTTCTGGTGGCAATATTCTGGATACTTTTTTCATATATTTCTTGATGGTTCTGATTGAGCCGTTTTTGCTTGCAGCTTTTGGAACAACTCCAGGCAAATGGCTTTTGGGGCTTTACATCACTGATGAAGCAGGTAAAAAAACAACCTATTCAGACGCACTCAGCAGAATACTCACCATCCTTTGGAGAGGTTATGGACTCAGCATTCCTATTTATAGTCTTGTGCGTCAATGGAAAAGTTACAAAGATTGCGCAGCAGGTGAAACGCTGGATTGGGAAGTTGATTCGATCATTCGGTTGAAAGACGAAAAAAAATGGCGCATAGCCTCATATGTCACTGGTTATCTTGCGTTATTCGCCGTAATCATCTTAATGGCAGGTATATCGACGATGGCCAAAAATCGTGGTGACATCACCGTGGCGGAATTCAGTGAAAACTACAATAAATTCGAAGAATACTATTTGTTCAATCATTCAAAAGTACTCAATGATGATGGCGAGTGGGTGAAGCGTGAACAAGAAGGCAATGTAATCTACTTTGGTGGAAATATTGAACCACCCGCTTTTGAGTATACAGTGGAAAATGGATTCATGACAGGTGTTTATTTCTCGTCGGAAATGGTTAACAGTGACACTTGGATTCCAAGTTACAGCGATGAAATAGTCTTGTCCATTTTAGCTTACGTACGCGCTCAAGAGAACTACAGTCTTTTTAAAAACGATGAAATCGATCTCATCAAACGGATTCAACAGGAACCTTTTTCAAATTTTAAACAGACCATCCATGGTGTCACAATCACATGTGAATACACCTATTCTGGCTATACTGGAGCAACAAGTTTTGGTTTTTTGAATCCTGATAACGAAGTAGATACCAAAAAGTTCTATTCAATTGATTTTAAGCAAGTAATTTGAAACGCCTATCTTGTAGTTCCGTAACTCTAAACATATATGATACAATATAATCGATTACATAAACATTTTCAGCGAGGTGACACTTATGGCGGTAGCGGGATTTGAAAAAGGGATCAAAACTGTAG
>JACUUV010000112.1 GCA_014859095.1 Clostridia bacterium
TCATCGTTCATCGTTTCCGATCTGGTCCGAAGACAGATCGTTCATCTTCGATAATCGACGAGCTTCGCTGTCGATTGCAACATTGACAGGCGGGCGTAGCTCCCGGCGTTCCTCCTGAGTTTTCACTCATCCTTTCTTACAAAAATGTTGAATCTCCTGTTCGGACTATATCCACACCCTCAGGCAATGGGTTCAAACTGAGACTTTGTATACTAACATAGAGAAGAGAAAATAATGCTTTTAAAAATATTGTTTTTTGTAAGAAAGTGGGCTTGCCCTCTTTCTTACTTTCACTATAAAGTACATCGGCATATGAGCAATTCTTTGCCAATTTTGTACCATCTGATGCCTGTGTAGTCTTCGTACTAGTATCTATTACTTGGTTACTTGTGTTTTGACCAATAGGACCAGTTCCATTTAGGTCCATTCCGGACCCCTCAGCATCTTGGTTCCTAACACCAACAACAGAGGAGTAGGACCACTTTTCCTCCATTGTCAACAGTGTGGTGACCAAAAACATACCATTCAAGTCTTACAGTCCTTTCGTATGATCCCAAGTCAATCAACCAACAAATGATGCAAATCAAGCAGAGCAGAAGAAACTGCATATTGCAGTGTGTACAATAAGGAAAATCTTCCGCCTTATTAGGATGAGTTCAAAATTTGGAAAGTTGACTAGCCGGAAGAGCTTTGTGTGTGAGATAACACCAGAAGTAGAAAAGAAATAATGATAACACACCAAGATCATAATTCTCAAATATATTATTTGGTGTACATTCTCTCATGATAGGTCAGATGGTTGTCGTCGTCCTAAGCTACGAGCTCTGAAACGTCTACGAGCTCCATCCTTCAATTATTCTTACTATGACGTCATCAGATCTCAGTACGCGTTCGTGGAACGGATGTTCAATTTATCCTCGGACATGTTTAATCGAGTATGCTCGTATCCCACAAAATACTGCGAACGAGTAGTATCACAGTGTTTGGTAGGGATCCCACGACAGGGCCGGCTGGACCATCTCGCCCGCCATCTCTTTTCTCGATCCAAAGATACAGTCCGCGGAAAACGAAAAAGATGAGGGTCGAGGATCAATTCCATCTCACAATTTCCGACCGACGACGAGTGCAATCGAACGTATTTATTCTTGTAAAAGCACACGATCCTCGATCATTACAAACACAACCATGGAATTCACTGCGTTCGATTACGTGAAGATGGCCTACTCTATGTGCCTGGTCATCTTCTCTATTGTCATCGTCACCGCTTTGATGTTCGACGAGAACACCAGAATCGCGGAAGACGCCCACCCTGCCGTTGCCCTGGTCGTGATGTGGGTTGGTATCACCTGGATGTCCATGGTCGAAGGAGGACAGTGCTCTATGGTTGGTCTTCCTCCCGTGGACCGTGAACTCTACAAGGAATCCCACCCTACTACCTACAAGATTTGCTCGCTTGGCCACAAGGGAGACAACCTTGACCGATACCTCTTGGGTCGTCAGTTCATGGTCATCTTTATCAACTTTACCATCAACCTGTGTGGCTCTCCTCTTGAGGGTGCCAAAGCTCTTGGCCTTCCCGACTGGATTCAAAACATTTTCCTTGGGTCTGGTATTGCAATGGTTTTGACCGTCGTCACTGTTGGACAGCTTACCGCTCAAGTCAACGCCTCTCACTGCATGCTTGACTATATCAACAACCACTTCATGACCTTCACATTTTGGGTGACCTTGATCATTGAGAAGACTGGTGTTGTGCACTCTTGCTACGTCATTCAGTACTTCTTCTACTGGCTTGCTGGAAAGCCCGTCGTGACTAACGAGGCTCCCCGAGATGCCGCCCAAGCTTTGTTCTTCTGGGGACGTTGCATCTGGTCCTTCGCTATTCTCGGATTTGCCCTTGCCGTCACTCTTGAAGGTCTCTTCCAAGGCCAAACTACCATGTGGGACGGTGTCCCCAACGGTGTTGCCGTCATTCTTTTCTTCCTCTTGATGTCTGTCGTCGGTATGCTCGAAGGTATGCAAATCGCCTTCTTTGCCGTCGCCAAGGTTCCCAAGAGCGAACGTGGATCCCACCCCATGGCCATGAAGACGTGCGAGCTCTTGTTCCGTGGTGAAGGACGCAACTTGCCCGGATTCATGGTTGGTCGTCAAATGTGTGTCACTCTTTGCTTCTTTGTCATTGCTCGTGTCACCACTTTGGACGTTGAAATTGGTGTCGATGAGAACATTTTTGGAGTCTCTGACAGCATTCAACGTTTCTTCAACATGGGTTTCTTGGGAGCAATCATTACCACCATTCTCGCATCCATCTCTTGGCAATTGGTCGCTGGTGCTTTCCCGCTTCAATTTTTGTCGAACCCCTTGGTTTACATTCTTCTTCAATTCTGCCTAATGTTGGAAGCTACTGGTATCTGCTACGGTGCTTGGTTCTTGGGTATCATCCACGCCAAAATTGCTGGATTCCAACGTGATGAGGTGTACATTGGTACTCCCGAAGAACGTGCTGCCATGGATAAGGCTGACCGATCTTCCGCTGCCGGTGATGATGTTGCTGAACCACACTTGGGAACCAATGTTCTCAATTACGCTCCGGGTGCCACATCGATCCCTAAGGAGTGGAAATCTCAACAATTCAGCTCTGGCAAGAGCTTCTCGGAGCGACGGGCTGGCATTCTGGCCAACATTCGGGATCTCCGAGTCCAAATGGATAACTCGTCGACGAAGGAAGAGCGCTCCGCCTTCGAGTCGGGCCTGAAGATGGAGATCAGTGCACTCAAGACTCTAAATGAAGAACAAGGCCAAGATGGAACATCTCCCAGCTCTTCTGTGGTGGAGGCCGACGATGACCTTGTTTTTGGTGACGACGCAGTCTAATCATTTTTGCCAGCATCGCGATAATTCGTTCTTGTGGACAGAAGATGCATGTTTTTGTCCAGGCCATGCTCTTTGTTGCTGTTGAATGTACGAGCAGCTGCATGCTGACTTATGAAGATTGTTTCCCTTGCACTTTATGACAGGGATAGTGAATAGCTTGAATCCACGCATTTGCGTTTGAATATAGATCATTGTTTAAAGTAATTTGAACATCGCTGGACTGTTCTGGCATTGACTGTGAATCTGAATTCTTGTGATGATTGATGTTGTCACTAACAGTAACCACTGAGGAACTTTTGACTCACTGTCAATTGATGGGCTAGCAGTGCACCAACAAGTACTCGATGTACCCCAGGTATCTATACGGTATACCATGTACCACCTGCACACTTTTATCTTGATTCACCTAGAGTTTACGTCACATCAGTACGTCGTCAGGCGCAAGGTCATAATCCAACGGATCAGGATGAGCAGAATGACTCTTTTACAAGGAGTAGAGGATCACTAGAAAATAATCTTTATAATATCACTACTACGATAGAGATAACGCATTCTGATCAGAGCCAAGTCTCT
>JACUUV010000113.1 GCA_014859095.1 Clostridia bacterium
ACGAAAATGGTAATTTAGTCATAGCCGCAAGTGTTGGAGTGATTTATGTTATTGTCGGTTTAATCTATTTTTTAGTTTTCATACACAACGTCTCAACACATATACAAGCCAATGGTTTGATTCTCAGGCTTGAAAATGAAGCCCTGGAAAAAATCAATCAATATCGTGACCTAGTAAAAGAATCTAATATTGTTACAGAACGTACCTTGAACAAAATCATCGAGAATAAGAATTACACAAATCTCAATAGCCAAAATGATGGCTATATCCAAGAAATCGACTTCAATAAATTGCTAAGAATCGCACAATCTAACAACTTGATAATTTGCTTCAAAAAAGTTGTTGGTCAGTTCGTTTCAACTGAAACCCGAATTATTACTATCTATAATGAAGGTGAACATGAGATCGGCAATGAGATTCAGCAAGAAATACACCAGTGCATATGGATCGGAAATAAAAAAACTGAAACACAAGATTTCAGTTTTACAATTCAGAAGATTGTAGAAATTGCACTTAGAGCACTTTCTCCTGGTGTAAATGATCCAAATACAGCAATTCACTGCCTTAAGAATCTCGGACTTCTATTAAGAGATCTGGCTGATATTGACAAAGGCTATGTCGTACTCCGAGAAGAAGATGAGGGCGGTTTCATAATGTATGAAGCTTATGACTTCGAAATTCTACTTTATGATGCATACCAACAAATCATATTATACGGTCAATCTGATGCATCCGTAATGATTGCAGTATTTAAATCTTTAAGATTCTCGAAAGCCAATGCTTCCAGTGACAATATTAAGACTATAAACGCTTATGCGACAAATTTATTCGAAAAATTGACCAACAATCGATATGATCCAATTGAATACGCTAAAATCAGGAAAGAGTACAATGAATTGATTGAACTTTAGACTTTCATTATTCTGACTAATCTTCGCTCTTTACATATTGGTTGGATTTGAACTTGTACTCACCTTCGATTTCCATAAGTGTTAGCACCTTGGCGCCATCTCCGAAGAATCCGTCATCATAGTATAATCGGATTTGATTGCCTTCCCGCTCTCCACGGTTAAATGTAATGAGACTTCGATAATTGGTATCTCCATGGAAATAGTAATACGCGTCATAGTCTTCCAAATAGACCATATTCTCCAGTCCAATTTTGCCAGATTCTTCAACTGTGATGTCCATGTGTTCCATCAATATCGCGTCCATGTTGCTCAAACTGTTCTTTTCACAAGGACTAGGCAACTGATTTATTGTTCCTGAAATTCCTGAAGCAGCCATTACACTGAGTAATTCTTCATCTGTAATGGTCTCTTCAAGACCGGATCCAGCATAAAACAAACCGAACAGATCTATTGATTCCGGTCCATCATAAACGGAACTTAACAATTGATTGCGTATATTGAATTCTTCGCCATTAAAAAATGAATCCCCATTGAAGAACTCAAGCTCCTCAGCACTGAGCACCTCAATTTTAGCCTCAACATCATTAGATTTGCAGCCTATTAAGATTATACTCAACATTAACACCATTATTACGCACATAACTTTTTTATTCACAGTTAGGCCTCCGTTTTTTTCGCCCGAACAAACTCAATAGCTTCTTTGCCTGTCATATGATCAATATCTATCGCAATGATATGAGAAGCATTACATCCTCTAATTTCCTCAAGTCTAGCTTCTTCAGGAACGTCTCCAGAATATTTCTCAACAAGGGCTTTAAAGGCTTCCAACCATTCATCACCACTTGCGATTCTAGTCTTCCCAAATGCGATCACACTTCTAAAATAAGAAGTATACTCCTGACTAACAATCGTATCCTCATCAATTACCGCAAAGGATACTTTAGGGTCTTTTAAGATTGCATCAAGTTTATGCCCCGCTTTGGCTGAATGGAAATAAATCTTGTCATTGAAATAAACATAACTGAGTGGAACGGCATATGGATAATCCTCATCACCATGACATGCCAATACACCATTAGTGTTTCGAATCATTACTGCTAATGTGTCAACTTCTGATAAAATTTGCTTATTACGTCTCATTTCTCTAAACATTATGATTCCTCCAGTGGATTAATTATTCTTATAACTTTTGGCAGTTTACGCCATAGTAAATACTTCCTCCCAAATTGATATCCATTTCCGTAATTTAAACCAGTAAATCTTCTATATTTGATTTCCAAAATATGTAGTCATCATTTCTATAAACTTCTTTTAGTCCAATCTTTTCTAGTATTCTTATGGAAGCAAGATTATCAATCAAGCAGTCGGCTTTCAATGTTTTAACTCCATCCAACTTCAACTTCTCCATTTTCATCAGGTTTGCCATGAAATCCAATATTTTCAATCTCAGTTGGATCATTGCTTAGAAGTAATGTTGCTATTTGTAACGTCACGGGAATAAGAATCAATCGGTCTGTTATAATGTTTTGGATAATCACTTGCCACCTCATTAGGTTTTTTTTCTGAGCTTTAATACCATATTCTTTTGTTGTGCCAAATCCTCAAAAACAGATTTAATCTGTTCAGCCTTCTCTTTCACTGTGAGCGTATGAGAAGTGTCAAACTCTTCAACCATTCTCATGGCATCTTCCAGTTCCTCCAAATCTAATAGGTTTACTGCAATACAATAGAAAGTTTTTTTCCTGCCATCATTGTATTCTTTCAATAATTTTTCAAGAATTTCTTTTTTCTTATCCAATTCCTCATTGTATGCGGCAATCCCAATGTTCTTTGCTCTTTCTAAATCTTTCATTTGACCCTGATGTGTTATAAAAGAATCATATTGTTCAACACCATCATATTTATTGCATGGAAATTCAGGGCACTGAGTGCAGTATTCAACTTTGCCATGTGAAAGGCTACACCTGGCAAATGAACAGGATTGATTTCCTGGACCGCCTCCACAACCTGGGCAATACCCTCCCAGTTTCATGGGACAGAGCACGCAATTGAGTCCACAAAGCGAAAACATCAGATTCTTTCTTTCAAAATCCTTCATTTTGATCACCAACTCTTTTGTGAAAATATTCACTTATACAAGATCAAAATATTCAATGACTTGATCCGCTACTTCCTCTGGTGCTAAAGCCGTATTGTTGATTCTTAAATAATTGGGGTGATTGATTTCTCCTGGTGATGAATTGAGCCTATACTTTTCCATGCTGCTTAAAAGTTCTCTTTCCGACCATTCAATATTTCTTTTGGTAGGCTTTTCTGCTAGTCTTAGAGGAGTCTTATTACGAGCCAATCTAATTTCAATATCACTTTCCAGTTCCAATATGTAAGTGGTTGCACCATGTGACTCGAACAGCTTCATTACAGTATCTACGTAGACGTATTCACTGGCAAGGGTGAACTACTCACCACCTAAAAACAACATCTCGCTGAGATTTGTTTTATTGAGG
>JACUUV010000114.1 GCA_014859095.1 Clostridia bacterium
AGAGAGTACTGGAAAAACAATTAATATGTCTTGATACGGGGGAATTACAGTGATTAATGAGAATCAGAAGAGTTTATCCAGATTGATTATTGTACTAGATGCCATTATGATATTGCTTGCATTCGGACTTGCTTTTTATATTCGATTCTATACCAATATCATATCGACTGGTGTACTCGTATTAAGCACTATTGAAACTATGGTACCACTTTTTGTGGGCATACCGACTTTTTTGATTTTTTATAATTTGCTTGAACTTTATAATTACAAAAGACATTTTGGACTCTTTGAAACAATTACGAGAATTGTCAGAAGCGTTACTTTTGGAACATTGATCATTTTGGCTGTGCTGTTTATCTTTAAGCTTCAGGATTTCTCCAGATGGACAATCGTCCTTTTTTATGGATTTACAATCGTTTTAACCACGGCAGAACGCTATGTGATGAGACGTGTTGTACAAAAGATGATTTTGGAAGGTCGTTTTGATAAACGCTGCTTGGTGCTTGGACTTAATGATATATCCTTACAGTTGATGAAGAGCCTTGAACATAATCAGAGTTGGTCGTATGACATAATCGGTATACTGGATGACCATGCTCCCGGTGGTAAAGTAGTACTTGGAAAGATAGTGATTGGAAAAGTGAATGACTTGAAAGTGAAGCTTGAGGAACTTGATGTGGATGTGGTTATGATTGCACTGACAGCTCAAGATTACGAGCATGTGGAGCGTGTGATTCAGATCTGTGAACAGGCTGGAGTTAAGACTCACATTATTCCCTACTACCATCGATTCATACCAGCCAAACCTTATATGGACGATCTGGATGGATTGCCTGTTATTGATACTCGACACGTTCCGCTCGACAACTTTTTGAAATCTTTTGCGAAACGTATTTTTGATATTGTATTTGCACTGATCGCACTGATCTTGACTTCACCGGTTATGCTAATTAGTGTGATTATGACACTAATTACTTCACCTGGGCCTGTGGTTTTTAAACAGGAAAGAATTGGTCTCAATAGAAAACCATTTATGATGTACAAATTCAGGTCTATGGTGGTTCAGGAAGACAAAGATGAGATGACTAAGTGGACAACTAAAGATGATCCCAGAAAGACGTGGTGGGGCAATTTCATGCGTAGGATGAGTATTGATGAACTGCCACAGTTTATGAATGTATTGTTTGGTGATATGAGTGTTGTTGGACCGAGGCCAGAAAGACCTTATTTTGTGGAACAATTCAAAGAAACGATTCCTAAATATATGATTAAACATCAAGTGAGACCAGGCATAACTGGATGGGCACAGATTAATGGTTGGCGTGGAGATACGAGTATAGAGAAGAGAATTGAGTTTGATCTTTATTATATTGAGAACTGGAAGATGTCAATGGATATAAAGATTATTCTCATGACGATTGTGAGAGGGTTTATAAATAGGAATGCATATTAGAATTTCCTTCATCCATTAAGTTGGATGGAGGTTTTTTTGTGCTTTTATTAAAATTGCGTGAGTATTTCTCGCTAAACCTTGATTATATATCTAAATTATGTTTAAATATCGATAAGAGGTGAGAAATATGCTCATGCAGTTTAATTTTAGAAACCACAAAACATATTTGAATGAAACCAGTTTTGATATGAAAGCGTTAAATCTTAAAGATCACTGTGATAATGTTGTAAAATCTAGAGCTGGTGAAGAATATTTGAAGGTTGCGGCAATCTATGGTGCAAATGCCAGTGGAAAGACAAATTTGTTAGATGCCTTACAGCATATGATTTTCTTAGTGCATTCTTCATTATCCGCCAATCCGGAAAGTAAAAGAGTTCCTCAGTTTCGCTATGTCTATTCAGAAAAAGGAAGAAATACCAAGCCTACATATGAAGTGTTTTTCGAGTTTAATGAAAGAGAATATCAATATGGTTTTGTATTGGATAAGACTAATATTAACGAAGAATGGCTTTATAAAAGAGACTATCGAAGTAAAAGTAAATATGAGATGATTTTTGAAAGAGATAAGCAAAAGTTTAATCTAAGCAAATCTCTTGGTATGATGAAACAAATTACAGACACACTTAAAGAACATGTACTTTTGCTTTCAATATTGTCCAATTTTAAGAACACCGATATTGATAATGTGATGACTTGGTTTAAAAATGTAGATGTTTTGAATTTTGGGAACACATACTTTGAAGCGATGCTTGAACGGACCATTCCAAATATAAACTTTGAAGATTCTTTGCAAAAGAAGAAGTTTGAAGAGTATCTATGCTCGTTTGAACCCGGATTGACGGGTGTAAGGCTAGAAAAGACAGGGAAGAAAACAAATGCTAATGGTACTGAATCAGATGCATTCAATTTTTATTCACAAAGAAAAGATGTTGATTCAGGAGATATAATTGAATTGCCTTTGCAACTGGAGTCAAGTGGTACACTAAAGATGATCAGCTTGTATGATTCTATATATGAAGCATTATTACATGGAAGTACATTATTTGTCGATGAATTAGATGCGAAATTGCATCCGCTATTGACGAGAAATATTATTAACATGTTTCAGAATCCAATCAATAATCCTAAGGGTGCTCAAATTATTTTTACTACTCATGATGTAAATCTACTAAAAAAAGAGTATTTCAGAAGGGACCAAGTGTGGTTTTGTGAGAAAGACGAAAGCGGGATTACAGACTTGTATTCATTAGTTGAGTATAAACTCAATGACGGAAAAAAAGTGAGATATGATGCATCTTTTGATAAAGATTACTTATCAGGAAAATATGGAGCAATTCCATTGGTAAGAGAATTCGGACTTGGGGATGACTATGGGATCAGATGATATTTTTAAGAAAAACAGAAGGGGAAAGCTTGAGCGAAAAGAGAATCTTCGTAGAAAAAAGCCTGACCAAATTTTAATTGTTTGTGAAGGTGTCGAGACCGAGCCAAATTACTTAAATGGATTGAAGGCAAAGCTCGAAGATGAATGCAAAAAGAGAATGTATATTGAAATCAAAGGTGTTGGGAGATGTACAACAAGCTTGGTGGACTACACAACTAAGTTGGTGAGGGAGTCAAAGCTTATATATAATGAGATTTGGTGTGTTTTTGATAAAGATGATTTTATTGATTTCGATAATGCAATTGAGCATTCTAAGAAAATGGGATACATGGCCGCATGGTCAAATGAATCGTTTGAACTATGGCTTTTGTTGCACTTTCAGTATTTAGATTCCCAAATTGGAAGAGCAGACTATAATGATAAACTGAGTGAAATATTTAATGGATTTGATAATGATGTAAAAAAATATGATAAAAGCATTAAAGATATTTATGATATTTTACATCAATACGGTGATGAACAAAAGGCTATTAAATTTGCAAAGAGGTTAGAAGAGA
>JACUUV010000115.1 GCA_014859095.1 Clostridia bacterium
TAAAACTTTAACTAATGGGTCATCTTTATCCAAAGGAATCAAACCAGACAATTCATCGGGATCTCCATTTAGATTAATTCCATCTGGGAAAAAATAAAATCCTTCAGCAGTTTCACCAACATCACCTTTTGGAATTCGATCAAGCACATCATCATCTTTATATTTATCACCTGGGCCCAATCTTACAACTTTGTCACCAAAAAAAACAATTCCATATTTTGTGTAGGTTGACTTATTAAACTTATAATTGGCATAATCAAAACCAGTGGCTGTCAAACTATCGGTATTGGTAAAGTATTTATAGTAATGTTGATTCTCAAAACCTACTCCGCGAGTTCCGCCATCAGTAATTATTTGTGTTCTCTCAGGTGCATCATCAGTTATATATAATACACTGTCTTTCGAAGTTACTTTATTCAATGCCAATTCGTCAGAAAGCGATAAATTTAAAGCTCTATCCAAATCATTTATTGCTATTCCACCACTGAAAAGAATTATTTCAACATCAAAAGTAATATCAGAAGAACTGCCACTATCTAGCAAACTAATCCTATCAGTGGGTAAAGCTTGAATGACAGATGCCTGAAAAATAGATTCTCCTCCGTTACTTGGAAATTTTGAAGGCTGATTATCCTTTCCCTCTAACATTACACCTTTTCCAATATATGATTTATTAGGATCATTTGGATCAATACCATGCTCTAGCACCATAGTATTGTTACCCTTACCTGAGTACCATTCCGTTGCTTTTCCTTCAATCAAGACTGAGGTTAACATTGTCATTTTTAATGTTACAACTTCGGTCTTGGGTACACCATTATTATTGGTTCCAGTAGAAACAATTTTAATATCCCTTGTGTTAACTATATTTTCAAATTTCAAAATGACTGTTTGATTAGATCCAATTGTAAATGGATTATTTGAAGTTGCCCAGGCATTTAGGTCTTCTACAAACTCTATAATATCTTCCTTATTATCTTCATTTCCAACGTATCCCGGCAAATCACCTACATTTTCAGGCGTAAGCATTTCAATAATTTTTTCTAAACCTAAATTAGCACCTGATTTTGCAACATAGTAGGCTTGTGTGTTGTTTTTTTGCAATGATGCATGCCTGGCATCTGCCACGCTCACTGTAAACAAAGTAGCTATTAGGATTGATACAACAATCATGAATATTAAAGTTGTAACTAACGCCGCTCCATTTTCTTCTCTTAGAAATCTATTCATCTTACACCCTCCTCCCACTTGAACGTCTTTCAAGCGGATCAACATTTAAGGATTAGCTCATTCTAGATATTTATATATACCCATTACACCTTCATTATACCTTTTAATCACTTATAAGTACTGTGCAAATTGCATTTGTCATTGACTGTCCAAAAAATATTAACGGCTGCAGTCAGATCAAACTGCAGCCGAACCATCCTAGCTATTCATTAGCCTTAGATTTCATGCTTTGCGCCCTAAACTTTCGTGTAGTTTGCCCATATCATTGAATTATAATAATTATAATATAAAAACTCTGTCATGTAAATGACTGATGTCATAAAAAGGACACTTCGTTAATCACATAAATATTCTTATCAGTTCCATGTTGGATATTTTGTAGGTGGTGCAATGAATTCTACGATTTTGCCTTCCTCGGGTGTTTCATATAATATTTTTATGTTAGAATCTTTTGGAAGATATCGCATAACAATTTCATCACATTGCATTTTGTTTGCAATAGGAATATATTCATCAGAGGTATATGAAACTATTATTTTTATTTGATATTGTCCACCAGCTCCATAAGATTTCAAACAGTACTCTGGATAATCTTCCATTTGGTCTATACTAATAATCCGGTAATTGTATCTTGAGTAGTCCGACAATGGATACTGCAGAAAATCAATTATATGGTATTGATCATCCTGTTTGATGTAATTGAAAATATGACCACCTTGACGACTATCTGCTGAGAAATTAATGAATCCAACTTCATCATAGTCATCCTTCAAAATATAGTTTGCAAAATTTGCTGTAGCACCACAATTTCCTTCGTTCTTTCTTATTGTGCTTTCAGACGTTCTATTATGATGCCATGTATATCCATTTTCACTGATTTGCTCATCACCACTTGCTGTTTTATATTTTGCGCTAATCATATACTGAAGCAAGTCGGCAACAGTTGAAATTTTTTCTTGAATGATCTCGGGTTCTGCTCCAACAAGAGTTTCAACTTCATCTATAGTCATTTTTGCCATTCCAAGTTCAAAAGGGAGATTATACACAAGGATTCCTTCATTTTTTAAAGATTGTATGTCTACTGACTTTTGTTCAGCATTCCAACCTACCGTGCCCCCGAAGGCTTCAATTACAACTCGTATTGGTAGATACGTTCTTCCGTCAACAATCATTGCAGCTGTATCACTTGATATTTTCTCTTTATTTCTAAAGATGTAAGTCTTACCAATTGGAACTTCAACCTTGATATTATTCTTTGTTGCGATTGCAGTTCTTGTTGTGCTGTTCCAAGATATTTCTGCGCCAAATGCTTCCATAGCCTGACGGAAAGGCACTTGTGTCCTTCCATTTGAATCAACAAAAGGTTTATCATTCACAAATGTGATTGCCTTTCCATTCAATAGAACTGTAATGTCTTGTGCGTAGTTTCTTTGATTTGTTGAAAAAACAAGTACTACAAAAATAGCGAATATTAGCGTAACTTTGAAATAGAATTTGTGCTTCATAAACCCTCCCTGTCGATTGGTCTAGCAATCCTGTAAACATATGAACTTTTAAATCATTTCCGGTAAGAAAGAATACAGATGAAGTGAGACAGAAATAAATTATAGCATTCATACTTTTATATCACTTAATATTTTTCTTATCCAACTCTCAGAGTAATAGAATCGTCTTGCAAGTTTCTGTAGTCAGGATTACCTCCAATACACTCAGTTTTCAACCGTTCTTTTATCTATTCACAACTGAGCAATCCCGTTGGAAAGATTGCTTGAAGACATTAGTAGTGATTGTATATTATCATCGTGTCTTCTACACCTACCAGTTAAGCCAGTTCTTTGTATCCAGGATACAAACCGAAACTATGGAGAACATATCAATTTTGTCAAGCATCCACAAATAAAAGCACTTCCATTTTTAATTGTAACATACAAAATAGCACTAAATAGACGAATTCATCCGCATTTCTTTAAGATAACCGCCGATACCGCCGCATGGTAACGTGGTACCCATAGTCTAGTCCGGATTGGTGAAATAGACCAAATCAAACTCGCAAAGGACCACAGGATAAACAAAGTAAATGCTAGCGCGATATCATTTAATTCTATTGCCGCTTTATAAACCAATGTGGTTATCACCATAAAAAAAGCCA
>JACUUV010000116.1 GCA_014859095.1 Clostridia bacterium
GTGGTGCCTTTGATGAGCTGGAACTCTCCTGTGGAGTCCCTATAGAATTTTACTTTTTTTCCGATTTGGGCGGTGATGGTTCTGACGATGCTGACCGGCTCGCTCTTGTAGGTGCCGTCTTCATAAGTCAGGACGAGTTTTTCGTCTTGTTCCTGTCCCTGTGGCAATTCTAGGAAGTTGCCTGAGGTATTGAGGTCCGGTATGTTGAGCGATAAGACGTAGTTGGCCTTGATTTCAACGTTGCCGCCGGTATCCGGTCCCTTTTCGGGATAGATGCTGACGATGGAGGGTTTGAAGTCTGCCTGGATGACGGTGAACTCGTCTGGTGTGCCGTCAAGTCTTAGTACGACTTGCTCTGCTACGACTTGTCCGTTTTGGACGTCTGTGAGCACGACAAAGTAGCTCCTGCGCTCAAAGTCTGGATGACTTGGCACACGAACTGTGAGGACGTCCTCATTGCCGTTGACGTTGAGTCCGAGCGATACGAACTGCGCACGGTTGATTTCTGTGAATTTGTCCGAGCCGTCGAGGGCTTTAAGGAAATAGACCTGGTAGTTTCTAGTGTCAGAGAAGTTGTCCGCTCTGAAGTAGACTTCGTCTCCGAGGGCGCCTGTGGTGGTATTGCCTTTTGTTCCTGTGTTCGGGAACATTCTAACGTCCTGTAGCCCCAGATTCTCTATGATTCTGAAGGCGTTTTGGTAGGTGTATTCGATTTCTACGTTTGGCGCACCGGCTACTGGGTCGCCGGATGTCGTGGTCTGTCTGAGGATGATGTTCTGGTAGCCGAGTGCCCCTGGGTTGATTGGCTGGTTGAGTGTCAACTTGGTCGATGTTTCTCCTGTGCCGATCGAGGTGTATGAGAGGCCTGAGCCGTATGTTCCTTTGATGGTTCCGGTATTGATGGTGTTGAGGTTGTTTCCGGTAAAGGTGATGAACCTGGTGAGATCATCTTTGTTGACGGTCTGTTTATCCGAACTTTGAATGTTGGGAAACGTGCCGGTGTTGAGATTGAGTGTCTGACCGCCTATGCGGATTCTTCCGGTAAACGCTTGTGTCTCTAAGCTTGTGAAATTATACTTGACGAAGGTTTCGGAATTGATGACCCGCGTGCCAAGCGCGACAAAACCTTGACCATATCTTTCGAAAAGGACTTCGACGTCCCTCAGGCTCGAGCCCAGGATTTCGATGAATCCGCCTGAAATCTGGAAGACTTCGTGGTTGATGGCATACCGTATGTCGGTGACGACGACGTCTGCATCGCCCTTGTTCCCGACGACGAGCGCATACCCCGCCAAATGTGTCATAGGAAGTGATGCCAGTATTGTAAACAGTGCCAACATAAGTATTAATTTCTTTTTCATAAACACCTCGCGCCGATTTATTTTAAGTGGTTTGTTTGTAGAAAGATAGTTGTATTATATCAAATATCTGTGGTTCTTTAATATTAAATGCACTTTACATTTATTTATCGGCATGTAATGGTAATGACTTTATGTCTAAATGATTACATTGGGGGGATTGTGGATATATATTGGAGAAGGTGCGGAAGGATTTCCGTGTCCATGCCGCATCGCAGGAGGATGGCTTATGTTTTACAAATTGATCAAGGCGCGGGAGTCCGAGTCGGTATATGAGATCAAGGGCAAGGGTTCGAGTATTGTGAAGAAGTATCACGACGATGTGCTTCAGGTGTCGATGTACAACCTGTCTGAGAATCGTGTGCTTTACATCGATCCTGTGGAAAGTGACGACAGCTACAAGACGTATTATATTTTGTCTGGGAGCTGTATGATTTTTGAAACCGAGGAGCGCCTGTATCCGGGCGATCTGTTCATATATAAGCACCGCAGTGAGGTGCAGACACTGAAGACGCTTGAGCCGTGCACGATCATGGTGCATGCGACGAAGTACGATGCCTACAAGACGATCCAGGATACCCAGGACACGATCAACCGTCTGCTCGGGGACATTCAGGCTAAGGACCACTACACGGGTGAACATTCGATGCGGGTCTATGAGCTGGTGAAGAATCTGGCGATCCGCATGGGCTATAAGGCCAAGGAGCTGAACAACATCACCAAGGCAGCTTATTACCACGACCTTGGTAAGATTTTTATAGATGATGAGATTTTGAACAAACCGGATCTTTTGACGGCAGATGAGTTTGAGTCGATCAAGCTCCATGTGACGCTTTCTCGAGAGCTTGTGATGGAGCATTTCAATGAGAAGGTTTTTGAGATCATCGAGCAGCACCATGAGCGTTTGAACGGTAGGGGTTATCCCAAGGGATTGACCGGTGACGATATTCTGATGGAGGCTAAGATTTTGGCGGTGTGCGATAGTTTCGATGCGATGATTACGGACCGGGTCTACAAGAAGGGCAAGGGATTAAGGTCAAGAGCAAGGTCAAAAGATTACAGGTGCTGATTGGGGACAGGTCCAAATTGGTACCTGGATTGAAATTGGTAGTTTAGGTGATCGGCGCTCCAAGGAGCGACCGGGAAGATCAAAAGATTAAAAGACAGTAAGTAAAAATGAACCGGAGCAAATCAAATTTGATTTGTCGGTTCATTTTTTTTACTAACTTGATAGTTTATTGATTAAACCATTGATCAGGAGCCGCAAGTGACTCCTTGCAATGAACAAAGTTATGAACAATACACCGTCTTTAGTATTGACTTCACGTTCAACAAGAGGTTCATTAATCTGAAATGCAGTAAGTCTTTAAATCACTTTTACCAGCCCACGCAAAACCTTGTGACACGATGAATTCAACTGTGATAGCCGCCAAATCCAATGACCATTGTAAGCATTACCATTGGACTAATCAACGACCATGATAAATTTCTATTTCGCATCATGATTGATTTCCTCCCGTATATTGTAAAAGCATATTTTGTATGTATTGTGAAAATAGTGCTTTCCCCTCAATCACTCTATAAATTCACTTTGCGTTTCTGATGCTGTGTTTTCAAATTCAACTGACAACGAAATACGTTTCAACAATTTCAGCAACAATTTAAATGGCAAAAATGACAACAATGCAGTCAATAATCCGAAAACGATAAATTTGTTTTATTCCTTGTCATTATCACATATATGTTATATAATTTACATAGACAAGGAGGTTGGTGAATTGTTTAAGATCATATACTTTACTCGTAATAACAAATGCCCCATTCTCGATTTTTTTGAGAAAATTCCAAAAAAAGATGTAGCTAAAATTTTAAGAGATATTGATCTACTTGAAGAATTCGGATTATCACTTGGTATGCCATACATTAAAAAAATGAGTGGAACGAAAGATATTTGGGAATTAAGGTTGAACACTCTCACCACTTAAAGCATGGCTTTTGAAGTGGGAGATTCCTGTTTCA
>JACUUV010000008.1 GCA_014859095.1 Clostridia bacterium
TGCTCCACGTTGTTCACATTTTTTTTCAAAGTGTCTTTCCAGGCCATTCTTACCTCCTTAGTCGTATTTTAGTCTGTGAGACCTAGACGTTATAAGTTGTGCTTAATTTAGTTCACTATTATATCACATCCGCTTATATTAGCAAAGTGAAAATTTTCCGTATTTCCATATTAATTCATAAAAAAAAGAAACCCTAACGATGGGTTTCTAATAATTGTAGTCTTTAATCTCTTCCTCTGATCAACAACATTCTAAGAAGTTGACCAATTGCAATTGCTGCTGCAGCGACATAAGTCATTGCTGCTGCATTCAATACTTTTTTGGCGTGTTTGTTCTCCTCGTCAGCAAGAAATCCATATTCATCCATCATCCGAAGTGCTCTTGAGCTCGCATTGAATTCCACAGGTAAAGTTATCAATTGAAAAGCAACAGAGAATGTGAAAAACAATATGCCAATGTTGATTAAAAACGGCAAAGACAATACAATTCCCGCGATGAACAATGGCCAAAGCGCTTGTGAACCAAGCTGTGCAGCGGGTAAAATTGCTGTTCTGAGTTTTAAAGGCACATAACCTTCAGAATGTTGTAGTGCATGACCCGCCTCATGACAAGCAACGCTAACAGATGCAACGGAACTATTGTCAAATACAGGTTCTGATAATCTGATTGCTTTTGCTCTGGGATCATAATGATCCGAAAGATATCCATGAACGCGTTCAACTCTGACATCTGTCAGCCCATTTTGTCTCAGCATCGCCTCAGCGGCTTGCGCACCAGTAATACCTCTTGAATTTCTAATTTTATGATATTTGTTGAATGTTGATTTGACTTTCATGCTCGCTACTGAAGCCAAGAGCATCAAAATAATCAAAATAAAAGTGCCGCTTCCACCTAAATACATATTATGCCTCCATTTCTCCAAGTACGGTTCCAATCTCAATTTCATGACCCAGCAAAAAAGCATGTGCGGACATTTTTTTTAGGCTGCCAAGCTGAAGCTCTTCTATCAAAAGCACTCCATTTCCAGTCATGACATATATTCCGGTTTTCTCATTTGACAAAACCTTTCCGGCCATATGGTTTGATCCTTCAACGGGAAATTCTTCAATGGGTTTTGCACGAAATATTTTCAATGTTTCGTTTTTATATTTTGTATGCGCCACCGGCCATGGATTGAATCCCCTGATGCGGTTGTAAATCATGACCGCTGACATGTTCCAATCAATCAAAGCCAGTTCCTTGTTCAGCATTGATGCGTATGACGATTCTTCATCGATCTGACTTATTGGAACAATTTCACCATTTTCAATTGCCGTAAGTGTCTCAATCAATAATTCGGACCCTTTAGCGGCTAAAAGATCGTGCAACTCCCCGGCATTCATGTCATCTTTGATCTCAACTTTACATTTAAGAAGCATGTCTCCAGTATCAAGACCTGAATCCATCTGCATGGTTGTGATTCCTGAGAATTTCTCCCCATTCGCAATCGCCCAGTTGATGGGTGCCGCACCTCTGTATTTCGGTAGCAACGAAGCATGTACGTTGATGCAACCGAATTTTGGAACATCCAATATTTCCTGGGATAAGATCTGTCCATAAGCTACAACGACAATTACATCAGGATTTAATGCTTTTACGAGTTTGACCCATTCGCTCTTTCTGATCTTATCAGGTTGATATACGTTGATGTCGTGTTCTTCCGCAGTGATCTTGACCGGAGTCGGTGAAACTTTTTTCCCCCTGCCCTTTGGTTTGTCGGGTTGAGTGAACACACCTACAACATTATGATGTTCGATGCATTTCTCAAGTGTTTGAACTGCAAAGTCAGGTGTCCCCATGAACACTATTTTCATATCATCACACCCTATTCCGCGATTTTTTCTGTATCTTCAAGTTGCTTGTCAATATATAAGACGCCATTTAAATGGTCAATTTCATGACATAAAACTCTTGAAAGCAGTTCTTCTCCTGTGAGCTCATACGATTCCCCAGTAACATCCTCATACTGAACTGTGACTTCATAGGGTCTCTCAACAAGTCCGTGACGTCCAGGCAGACTCAGGCATCCTTCTTCTTCTATTTGTTTGCCCTTTTTCTTGATAATTCTAGGATTGATCAGTGCCATTGGTCCATCGTCATCATAAAGGTCAAATACAATGACTTGCTTCAATATTCCTATTTGAGGCGCTGCGAGTCCAACACCATCGGCATGATGCATGGTTTCGACCATATCATCGACCAATACCTTTAATCTTTCATCAAATACAGTGACTGGCTTGCTCATTTTTCTTAATATAGGGTCATCATCTACTCTTATTATTCTGATTGCCATTGAATCCCTCCCATTTTATTTCAATTATTATTATAGTATATTTGTGGCGTTTAAATCTATAGTCAATTTACAATTGTCCACTGAAGTAAATCTAGTATCCAGATTTTTCACATATTGCTTGATCAACTCATGATGTTCAGGTTTGCATTTGAGTAAAATCTGCCACCTGTATTGTCCATCTATCTTCTTTAATAATGCGGGATTTGCATCATATAAATCAACTTCATTTTGTAAACCGTTCTTTAATAATCTGTTTCGCAGGTAAGAATGCGATTTTTCAGCATAGGATTTACAGATATCTTCTTCCTTGCTTGAAAAAAGCAGATTGATGATTTGGGTGAACGGTGGGTATTTCAGAGCATTTCTAAATTGTATTTCAGCATCATAAAAAGCTTCATAACTTGTATGGTTGATGGCATAATGATCCGGAACGTAAGTCTGTAGAATCACTTCACCTGAAATATCCCCTCTTCCCGCTCTTCCGGCCACTTGATTGAACAATTGATAAGCTCTTTCTGATGACTGATAGCTTGGAAAATTAAGGATCAGATCGGCGGAGAGAATTCCAATCAAAGTCACCCGTTTGAAATCGAAACCTTTTGCGACCATTTGGGTTCCAATTAAAATATCCGTGTTTGAGTTCTCAACATTTTTGACTATCCTCTCCACACTGCCTTTACGCGTAGTAGTTGTTTTGTCCATTCGGTCTACGGTTGCGTCAGGAAAGAGCAACCTGATTTGTTCTTCAACTTTTTCAGTACCGACACCAAAATATTTGAAATAAGAACTTTGACATTTCGGACAAAGTTTAGGAATAAAACTCTCGTAACCACAGTAATTGCATCTTACTGATTTTTCACCTTTGAAATAAGTCAATGTGACATCACAGTTAGGACAAGATAGTGTAAAACCACAACTTCTACAGGATACAAAGGTGGAATGTCCTTTCCGGTTCAGAAAAATGATAACTTGCTCCTTTTTCTTCAGTCGTTCTTCAATAGCTTGATGGAGTCTCTCACTCAAGATCGATCGATTTCCATTTAGGAGTTCATCTCGCATGTCCACGATTTCAAAGGTGGGAACCTCTTGTTCATTGTAACGTGCGACAAGTTTCACAAGTTTTCGGTTACCATTCAAAGCGTCATAATACTCATTTATTGAAGGCGTCGCTGACCCCGAGACTATAATGGCACCAGTCTGAGCGGTTCTGAATTTTGCGACTTCATATGTGGAATACTTTGGTCTTTTTTCAGAACGATAAGTGTTTTCATGGCTTTCATCGATAATGACCACACCCAGATTTTCTAAAGGTGTAAAAATAGCCGACCTTGCTCCGATAATCAAATCATAATCACCTTTTCTGATTTTCTTCCATTGATCATGTTTTTCCCCTTGAGAAATTTTGGAATGGATCAAAGCTATTCTTTCTTTACCGAAACGGCTGACAAAACGTGCCACAATCTGAGGTGTTAGAGCAATTTCAGGCACCATCAAAATCGCTTTTTTGCCCTTTCTAATAAAATATTCAATCAATTCTGCATAAACTTCAGTTTTTCCACTACCAGTGACACCATGAAGCAAGAAGTCATCTGAGGTCCCCTCCTCATAGCTCTCCAAAATCTGATTATAAGCCTCCATTTGATCCTCGGAGAGCGATATTTGTGATTTGTCCTCATAACTTTCCATAAACACAGGAATTCTAAGGTCTTCTTCAAGTTCAATTTTGAGAGCGCCTGCTTTGATGAAACCGTCTATCACACTTTTGGAAATTTTAAGCTTTTCCTGAACATCCAGTCGCTTGACCTTTGAAGTTGATCGCATTAGATCAGCAAGTTTAATTTTGGCACTGTGATGCTTTGGAATTTTTTCCATATAGGGTTCAAGTTTTTCCGTTGTTTCCAACCATTCAATATATCTGTCTTTGACAACGGCTTCGTACCCTACGTCAAATGCAATCATACCAAGTGCAATCAATTTTTTAATCGCATTTTTTTGTGTGGATGACGCATATCCTGATAGGATGAACTCTTCTTTGATCGGTCCGTTTTGAATACAACTCAGGACCGCAAGTTCAGAGTTCGAAAGAGAATCCATCTTGGTTTCATCAAAATCAACAGTCCTATATGTCTTGAATTGATTAGTCATCGTACCCGAAGGTAACAACAGACTTACGGCTTCGGCATAACTGCATAAGTATTCGGTTCTTATGAATTCCATCCATTTCAAGTCATCGGACGTCAAATAAATACCGTCGTCAAAGACATATTGAACGGGTTTGAGTTTGTATTTTGAAGGTTCACTCATTTCATTCATCACTTTATAGACAATGCCCTCGATATAAGTGGTCGGACCAAAAGGTACTATGACTCTTGAACCAACAGCAATCCTTGCCCTGAATTCATCGGGAACAGTATAAGTGAATAAGTTGTCTATATTGGCCGCATTTCTAAGGATGATGATTTCTGCATACATACTCGAACTCCTCAATTTAAAAAAGAGCAGGCCTCCCCACTCTTATATTTGATGGTATTCTATGACCTTGTCGATAATGATTTTGGCCACTTCACTTTTATTCATGCAATCATAAGATGTGCTGCGTCCATTTTTCTCAAAAATTGTGACGATGTTGGTATCCACATCAAATCCTGCACCTTCTGTTTTCACATTGTTGGCCACAATCATATCCAGATTCTTCTCGTCAAGTTTTTTAAGAGCATAAACCTCCAGGTTCTGGGTCTCTGCAGCGAATCCAACTAAAAATTGTTTGCTTTTCCGATCTCCCAGCGTTCTTAAAATATCAGGGTTTTTCACCATTTTCAGAACTACAGGGTCATCATTTTTTTTTATCTTCTCAATCTGTGCATGCTCCGGTCGATAATCCGATGGAGCTGCCGCTTTAATAATCACATCTGCATCCGACTGAGCCATAACTGCATCAAACATCTCTTTTGTCGTGGTCACGCCGATATAAATGACGCCTGGTGGAGGGGTCAAATTGGTCGGACCACTGATAAGGACAACCTCTGCACCTTCCTTTAGCGCTTCAGTTGCAATCGCATAACCCATTTTACCACTGCTTCGATTTGAAATGTACCTGACGGGATCGATAGGTTCCTGAGTCGGTCCTGCAGTTACGAGTATTTTTTTTCCTTTAAGCTTTTCAGATCTGTTGAAATACCTGATCACTTCAGACACTATGGATTCAGGATTTTCAAGTTTACCCGCCCCCACATCTCCACAAGCCAGTCGACCCGATCCCGGTTCTATGATGTGATAACCATAATGAACCAGCTTGTTGACATTGTCTTTGAAAATTGGATTTTCATACATTTTTGTGTTCATGGCCAAAGCCAGAAAAACTGGTGCTTCTGTGGCCATAACGGTTGTGGTGAGCATATCGTCAGCAATACCACCGGCAATTTTACCGACAATATTCGCAGTTGCTGGAACAATCAAAAATAAGTCTGCCCGCTTAGCGAGTGCTATATGTTCAACATCCCATGTCTTGGGATCCTCAAACATCTCGGTGACGACATAATTTTGTGAGATGGATTGAAAGGTCAAAGGTCTGACAAACTCAACCGCATGTTTTGTCATGATCACGTAGACATTCGCACCTGATTTTTTGAGCCTGCTGACGACGTCTGCCGCTTTATAGGCGGCAATGCCTCCTGTGACGCCAATGACTATGTTTTTATCCTTCAACATGAAATCACTTCCTTTAAAGATTGGCTAGATTCTATCTTTTGGTGGTTCTGGAATATACGCTTCAATGTCATCGTTCATAATTTCCTTGATTGCGAGTGACAAGGGTTTTTCAATTTCCATATCGATGGCATCGTCTTCTCCGTCAGTCAAATAACGAGCGCGTTTCGCTGCAAGTATACAGAGTGCGTAACGGTTTCCTGTTTTTTCAATTAATTCATCAATTGATGGTTTAAGCATTTTCCTTTTCCTCCTTGAATTTGACAACAATATCCTTGATGTCTGCATTCACACGGCATTTTTCAGCAGTTATGATAGCTTGTAAGACATCAGTTGAGCATTCAACTGTGTCATTGACAATGAAATAGTCGTAATTTTTGATTTGTTCGATTTCCTGATAAGCACTGGACATTCTTTTTTCAAGCGACTCAGGAGTTTCCGAGCCTCTTCCGACTATTCGATTTTTTAAAGTTTCCATCGAAGGTGGTAAAACAAAAACAAAAATACCTTCAGGATATTTTTGTTTGACTTGAAGTGCGCCTTGAATATCGATTTCAAGCAAAACATTTTCACCATTTGTAATTTTTTCAATCACAAAATCCTTTGGAGTTCCGTAATAATTGTCATACACTTCCGCATATTCCAGAAAACCTCCATTTTCAATCATGGATTCAAACATTTGCTTGGTGATGAAATGATAACTCTTGCCATCCACTTCTGCATGTCTTGGTGCACGAGTTGTTGCAGATACTGATACAACTATGCTTTCATCCCTTTGAATCAGTTCTTTACATATGGTACCTTTTCCAGCACCTGAGGGTCCTGAGACAATAATTAGCAATCCTTTGTGATTCATCACGACTCCCTTACTCGATGTTTTGAATTTGTTCCCTGATTTGCTCAATTTCACTTTTGAGTTCAATGACTCTGTTTGAAATGTCAAAGTCAGGCGATTTTGATCCGACAGTGTTGATTTCCCTGTTTAATTCCTGAATTAAAAAATCGAGTTTTCGACCCACTGGGTCAACAGAGTTGAGAATATCCTCGATTTGGTCCAAATGTGAGTGGATTCTGACTATTTCTTCGTTGATATTTGTTTTGTCCGCATAAATCGCAATTTCGTTTGCAATTCTCACTTCATCGATTTCAGCATTCATATCTTTCAATAGATCAATAATACGATCTTTGATCTTGTTTTTGTAATTTTCCACAATCATTGGAGTGAATGCTTCGATTTCTTTTAGGACAGATCTGATGTTTTCAACTTTTATGAATATGTCGTTCTTGAGTTGTAAACCTTCGACAGCCCTCATTGCTGTTATGCGTTCTAGAGCAATATCCATTGCGGGTTCAAGTACACCCCAGAATTCATTTTCATCCCTCTCCTGATATGAGACATCGATTCCGTCTTGGAGACGTGACAATAGGCTCAAACTTATCGTTTCAGAAAGTCCATATCTGCTTTGTATAGCTTTGTATACTTCAACATACTTGTCCAATATCTCAAAATTGGCTTTGACTTCGTAATTGTCATATGCCTTTTCTTCCAAATTGATATAGACATCAATTCTTCCACGAAATAGTTTGCTCTTGACCTTGTTCTTGATTCGATCCTCAAACACATTGAGTTTTTTAGGCATTTTAACTGTAATATCGCAATATCTGTTGTTGACAGATTTGAGTTCAACTGTAACATCGAAAACATCCGTGCTGTGTTCCCCACGGCCAAAGCCAGTCATGCTGTATATCATTCGTACCTCCAAGTTCATAACATCATTAAATTATAACATACATTCCTCCAAATATACAACCCACTTCGCTTGGTTAATCCTTGTCTAAATCTTTAAATTCCGTCATATAAGTGGTATACTTATAAATTATGACCACAATACAATTAAAAGGGAGGCTTTCATGTCATTCGACGGACTACTCATGCACCAACTTATCAATGAACTTGAATCAAAATTGGTGGGAGGGCGCATCGATAAAATACATCAGCCTGAAAAAGATGAACTTACCATACAAATCAGAAATCAAAGCACCCATTATAATTTATTTATTTCAGTTGACGCCTCCATCCCCTATTTCACTTTGACATCACAGAAAAAAGAGAATCCGGGTACACCACCCATGTTCTGCATGCTCTTGAGAAAACATCTCGTTGGTGGAAAAATCCTCAGTATTTCACAACATGATTTCGAGCGCGTCCTGATCATTGAAATAGAATCCAGAAATGAACTTGGAGATTTCGAGGCCAAGAAGCTTTATGTGGAAATCATGGGTAAGCATTCCAATATCATTCTCACCAAAGCTGATGATGCAATCGTGGAGAGTATCAAGAGGATCACCCCTGACATGAGCCGAGTCAGAAGCGTCTTGCCGGGACTTAGGTACGAACTCATTCCGACGACGAAAAAAATGCCTGATGAAAACTGGTTGGGCCTGCTCAAAGACATGAAGGAAACGACACTGCTTTATAAAGCCATATATGGTTCACTTCAGGGATTCAGTCCTCTGATTTCCAATTATCTACTGAGAAAAATCGGTGTTCCAAATGATCTGACACTAGAAAAAACAGATCCAGACACTTTGATCAGACTGAAAAACGCGGTTGACGCACTGAACGTGCAGGTACTGGCTAGTCAATCCAAAGGCTACGTTTTCAACGACAAGGATTCCAATCATCGCTACTTTTACTTTTTAGAGGACGCTTATGACGAAATGGAACCTACCAGATACGAGTTTATCAGCGAGGCCATTGATGCTTTTTATGCCCAAAGCAACAAAAACCTGAAAATCCATCAAAGAACAGTCGATTTGAAAAAGAATATTGCTCAGCGCATAGAGCGTTCGAGAACAAAACTCGGAAAATTGGAACTCGAACTCTATAACGCGGAAAATTCAGATCACTATAAGATTTGTGGCGAGCTGATACTGGCCAATATCCACAATATGGTCAAAGGCACAAACAGCATCGATGCCATGAATTATTATATGGATCCGCCTGAAACCGTCACCATCGATCTCGACGTCAGACTGGATCCTTCACAAAATGCCCAAAAATATTTTAAAAAATATAACAAGGCAAAGATTGCCCTGCGTGAACTCAAAATTCAAATCCATGAGACTTTGAATGAAATAGAGTACCTTGAAAACATTTTGACTCACCTGAACAATAGCGAAGACAGTAAAACGATTGACGAAATTCGGGAGGAACTTGCAGAACAAGGCATCATAAAGAACAGAAATATTGTCAAAAGTAAAAAAAGCAATAAAAAACAGGATTTCAAGCACTTTTATTCCACTGGTGGTTTTGAGATTCTTGTTGGCAAAAGCAACACACAAAACGATCAACTCACCACTAAAATAGCCTCAAACAAGGACGTTTGGCTTCATACAAAAACCATCCCAGGTTCTCATGTCATAATTAGAACCGAAGGTCAAGAAGTTGATGCGACCTCACTTGAGGAGGCAGCATTAATTGCCGCCTATTATTCAAAAGCCCGTGAGTCCAGTAATGTTCCCGTAGATTACACCATGGTCAAACACGTTACAAAACCCAACGGTGCCAAGCCTGGTATGGTCATTTATGTTCAGTATAAGACTATTTTCGTCACTCCTGATTACGAAAAAGTGAAAACTTTATCCAGAAAGGAATAACTTTCATGCGAAAAGGTTATGGTTTATTCATCATCGCACTTGGAGTCATCGCGATCTTGCTCAACTTATATGGTCCTTTGCAAGAATCCTCGAAGATTCATATAGGAATGTTGTATTCAAGTGAAATGGATGACTCGAAAGGCATTGCTTTTTTTGACAATTCATCGGAATTGATTGCAATGGCAAAAGACGGTAGATTCGATGCGGTTTTACTCAATGGTTTGGAATACATCAAAAATTATAATCAACTTTTTGAATACACAGCACTTTCTGTTCAACCTGAAGATTATGGCATTGTATATTTCGAAAAGCCGGAAGATAACGTGCCTAAGATTGCCATTACAGACAGACTTGTCGCAGAGTATTTCATCGAAAAAACAAAATGGTTGAACTATGACATCATCCAGTACCATTCCGAGCAAGAAGCCTTCAATGCGTTTTCTGAAGGTATGGTGGACTATGCTGTACTAAGGACGCCGTATTTGAGCCAGAGCCTGACCGCTGGAGCAAAATTGGTCAAAACGGCCGTTGATGAGAACTTGACTGACCACTTGGTATTGATCCACAAACGATTCAAGAACACATCAGAAAATTGGACCCTTGACTCATTCCAAACTTCACTGAACATTCACTCTATGGATATTCCCAATGAAGATGCTTTGATTGAATCCATAAGATGGTTGTATTCAAAAAATTACATCGCCACCCGCTACTATTATAAGGATTTGGTGGATATCCTAGAATAAACAGTTCCACAAAGATCTAACTTTGTTAATATTCTATTCATAATTTTAAGCTATACTCTTTGTTAAAGGCACTCACATATACTTAAAAATATTCAAGGTTGGTGGAAAATGTCAACAGATAACAGACTTAACGCATTTCAGATTATAGGGCTTTTCTTGTCCGTCATCGGTTTGATTTTCATAGCTTTTCCTACAATTGTAGGTGTCCTCGCAGTAAGAATTCTTACAATGATTTTCATCCTTATTGGGTTTTATGGACTGATATTTGCATTTTTCATTAAAAGTAAATTGACCATTATGACCAGTATTTTGACTCTTTTAGTCGGAGTGTATGCACTCATAAATCCAAACCAGGTCCTTTTCATGATCGGTATGGCGTGTGTTCTTAGCGCTTTGAATGGAATAATCCTTTATTTGAAAGGCCAAAAAAAACGGGACGAAAAAGCGATTATATCCTCTGTCACAATTTTGCTGCTAGGTGTTTTTTCCATACTCAATTCAAAGGCGGCTCTTGCCACAGTAGTTTTGATTTTAGGGATCATTATTGTCATCATTGGTATAATTGTCTTCTTTCTTGGAAAACAGCTTATTTTCAGAAAAGCCAAGCAATATCAGCATTACACTGCCTATGAAGAACATTCGGGCAGCAAAGTTATCGTGAATATCGATTCGGATGAGGTTGAGGAAATTGAATACAAGGACGTGAATTGAAATATAGTTTTTATTAGGCACCGATCAAAATGATCGGTGTTTAGTTCTTTTTGATGAGAAAATTATACGTGTCAAACTTCTGCTAAAGTGTTAAAATAATAAATATAGTTATAAGAATATTCTGTTATCAATACTAGCAGATCTGTGAGGAGAATCATCTATGAATAAATTATCGGTATCCTTGAGGACATTTTCACTTACACTTTTTTCAACCGCACTCATCATAGCTTTGGTTTTATCAAACCAATCCACTTTAGTTGTCATAATCGGTCTGGTACTTGCATTCATTATTGAAAACCTGTATTTGCGCATCTTATTGAAAAAGCAGATTGTGTATGTGGATACCTACTTCAACAAAATGGGGTCCGGCGATGTAACCGCCAAGCTCGACTCTAGAGTTTGCAGTGATTTTTATAAGCTTGCTGAAACAGTACAAAGCAACAACAAGAACACAAAGTTGATTGTGGGAAAAATGCTTTCCACATCGGAAAAATTGCTCAACCTCATTGAGATCCTTAAAAAATCAGGCGACGAAATGGCGTCTTCTTTCGTTCAGGTCTCCCACAACATAAGTGAAATAACAGAAGCACTTGACAATATGGCAAAAGATACCCTTGATATGCAAACCGATGCCTATCAAATGATGGATGATATGAATGCGGTGACTGATAATGCAACAAAAACAGAATCGCTGTCCTCTGTCATGAAAAGCAATCTTGACACTACCAATTCCAATACAGTAGAACTTATCCAAAGGATGAAGAAAAGTTCAAATCAGAATAGCTTGATTTCCGATGACATCAAATCACTTTCAGATGATATGACCAGTATCATGGATATCGTGAAAATCATAAGTGACATTTCAGACAAAACGAATTTACTTGCGCTCAACGCATCAATAGAAGCAGCCAGAGCCGGCGATGCAGGCCGTGGATTTGCGGTTGTAGCTGAGGAAGTTCGCAAATTGGCGGAACAATCCAATGATTCTTCCGAAAAAATCAGTCAAATCATACACGCTGTCGTTACTAAAACAGAAAGTATCGCTGAGAAAATGTTCAAAGAAGTTAAACAATCTGATGATAATGTAGGTTATGCCGACCAATCCAACAATTTTCTGAAAGAAAGCTTTAATTCAGTCAATGCAACACTTGAGATGGTCAGAGAAATCCTGAACCGGGCCAATAAACAAAAGCATACGACTGAAGTTGTTTATGAGTTGATCAAGAACATTTCCAATGAGAGCCAGGAAGTCACAGCGAATATTGAGGAGACCTCTTCCCTCACAGAAATCCAACTCAACAGTCTAAATGACATCACAGCTTCCATACACCATTTGCATAGTATTTCAAATCAATTGGCTGACAATGCGGATCAATACAAGAAAGGATTGACAGTTGGCAAAGAGATTTCCGATAAGGTGGACAAATCATTGATTTATCTAAAGCAAAATGTCAGTCAGATTTCGGACACTCCCATTGAGCGCATCAGTCAAAGCGTATTGAAGAAAATCAAAGAGGGTTCCCCCGATTATGAACTCGTCGCACTGATGAATGACAAAGGTATCGCCACCCAATTCTCACAAGATGTTGGTGGCAAGAGTATTGATGTCTCCCATAGACCGTTTTATAAAAAATCGATAATTGGAGCTGATTATAAATCTGAGCCTTATATATCCTCCATTACGAATGAATATTGCATAACTGTATCCACTCCAGTTAAATCGAACAACAAGATTACAGGTGTGGTTTCTCTTGATATCACCTTATGACCCATGAACGAATAAAATCCCCGATAAGCGCCTACTCAGCTTATCAGGGATTTTATTCGTATTTATACGCAATCATTTTTGATAGATGCTTACTTCATTAATCCCATCCATCTCATCCAACTTGACTTTGACGATTTCTTTGCTGGAGGTTGGTACATTCTTTCCTACGAAATCAGGTCTGATTGGCAACTCGCGATGCCCACGATCCACTAAAACGGCCAATTGTATGGCACTTGGACGACCGTAGTCAATGATGGCATCCATTGCGGCTCTTACAGTTCTTCCAGTATAAATGACGTCGTCCACCAGTATGACGACTTTCCCATCTATTTCAAAGTCCACCTTGAGTCCCTTCACATCCGGTTCATAGCTTTTAAGAGACAAATCATCTCTGTAAAGTGTGATATCAAGTTCTCCGACAGGCAACTCAGTACCTTCGATTGCTTTAATCCTCTGTGAAATCCTATGTGCGATTGGAATTCCTCTTGATTTGATACCAATCAATAACAAGGATTCAGTTCCTTTGTTTTTTTCGATTATCTCATGTGCCAATCTGGTCAACGAACGATCAATGGCCTTATCATCCAATAATTTTGCTTTAAATTCCATTATGGCCTCCTACATTTTTTATTATATCGATTTGCATTTCTTGATCAAAATCTCGAAGTATTCAGGCAGTTCTGAATCTATTACCAACAATTCATTGGTTCTGGGATGTATAAATCCGATTTTTTTAGCATGAAGCGCTTGACCGACGTGCTTGACCCGCTCACTTTTAACTCCATATATAGGGTCCCCCAATATCGGATGTCCAATAGATGCCATGTGCACTCTAATCTGATGGGTTCTTCCTGTCTCGAGAATCAATTTCACGAGTGTGTGGTATTTGTAACGCTCCAAAACTTCATAGTGAGTGACCGCATTTCTACCGGCAAACTGTATTGCCATTTTTTTCCTATCGACACCGTGTCTTGCGAGCGGCGCATCAATTGTGCCTTTATCTTTTCCCACTCTGCCGTTGACAATCGCGACATATTCTCGGATGGTCGTTTTTTCCTTTAACTGCCTGGCAAGGGATTCGTGGGCAATATCATTCTTTGCGATCATCAGCAAACCGGAAGTATCCTTGTCTATTCTATGGACGATACCCGGACGAATCACTCCGTTGATACTGGATAAACGATCTGATACATTCATTAAAGCGTTTACCAATGTTCCTCTATAATTACCTGGTGCTGGATGCACCACCATGCCCTGTGGCTTGTTGACTATGAGGAGATCATCATCTTCATAGACAATATCCAGCGGTATGTCCTCAGCGACGATGTCCGGCATTTCAGGCTCGGGAACAGCTACTTCAAGTACATCGCCAATGCTGAGCATCATTTTTTTTGAACTGATCACGGTTCCATTGACCTTTACTTTTTCTTCACCGATCAATTTTTGAATATAACTTCTGGAAAGACCATCAAGCGCATTTCCGAGATATGAATCTATTCGTACACCGTCCCTATCACAATGTATTACTAAAAGTTCTGACATCAGTTCTCCTATCTATTTCTGAATTAATTGAGTTATAACGATTTTATCAAATAATTAACAATAAAAAAAGAGTATTTAAAAGTTATTTTTGGTATAATTATGGATAGCTTTCAAATAGGAGTAGTGAAATGAATGATATAGAACTAAAAAAAATCATAAATATCGCAGTTGAGGCCGGCAAAATCATGCTGACCAACGGCGCAGAGACGTATAGAGTGGAAGAGACAGTAAAACGTATGGCGGAATCCAGACTGAATACAGAGGTTAATGTTTTTGTGATTCCAACCGGCATGATTTTCAGCGCCGAACCCGACGGCATACTCATCACCAAATTGTACAGAGTCAATCCCAGTGGTATCGATCTCGAAAGCATAGATCGTACAAATGAGTTTGCAAGGCAGTTCAGTTCTACAGACATGTCACTCGACGAAGCGGAATCAAAATTATTGGAACTTGTCTCGCCTCCCAATTTTACTAAGTTGACCCGTTTTTTCTTCAGTGGGATGGCAGGAGGTTTTTTTGTATTACTCTTTGGGGGTACCCTGAGTGAGTTCATTTTATCTTACGTCGCTTCTTCATTTACAATCTTATTATGGGACAATTTGACTTCCAAGAACATGAACTTTTTCATAAAAAATATTCTTGGTGGATTTCTCGCATCATTGTTATGTTTCATCGGAATTTCAATAGGCAAATGGATTGGTGTGGAAGCTTCATTCAATATGGTCATAATAGGACCTCTGATGACCTTGGTTCCAGGTGTATCGCTCACAAACGGCATTCGGGATTTGATTTCAGGCGAACTTTTGGCTGGTAGTGCCAAGATCATGGAAGCACTTTTTATTGCCATAGCACTTGCTTTTGGAGCCGGAATGGTGTTGCAGTTTGTTCTAGCATGGATTTAGGAGGTCATCAGTGAACATTTTTCTTCAAGGTTTATATTCATTCTTTTGTGTGGTTGGATTTTCCATTATTTTCAATCTGCCAAGAAAACTCATTTTCATAGCAAGCATCAATGGCATGTTTGGATGGATGTTATATGCATTTCTGCAAAGCAGCGGCACGAGTTTCATCGTGCCAGCCTTTATTGGATCGATTTTCGTTGGGCTTGTAGGTGAGTTCCTCGCTTCTGTTCAAAAACATCCCGCAACTTTGTTTATCATCCCAGGCATCATTCCCTTTGTTCCTGGATATGGCATTTATTATACCATGTATCATATAGTATCACAGGATTTTGAAACTGCCATGACCACTGGCGCGGAATCTCTATTCATAGCGATTTCAATTGCTTGCGGAATAGTACTCGCTACATCTCTATTCAGAATCATTAGACCGTTCACAGAAAAATTTTGTGTCTTCACCCCCAAAAAAAACAACACCATCTGAAGGTGTTGCTTTTTTTGGTATTACAATCTAAGTCCGCCATTGACAGATAAATTATGTCCTGTAATAAATGAAGATTCATCACTTGCCAAAAATAATACCGCATTTGCTATTTCCTGAGGTTCACCCAATCTTCCAAGCATGGTCTTTTGTCTTATGGGATCTAGAACCTTATCTGGTACGGTTTTCATCATCTCAGTGTTCACATAACCCGGTGCCACAGAATTGACACGCACGGCTTCTCCTTTTCTTGAGAATTCCTTGGCCCATGTTTTAGCCATGGCAATCACACCTGCCTTTGTTGCAGCGTAATTGGTTTGTCCCACATTTCCATACTCGCCTACCACTGAAGCTATATTGATGATTGACCCTTGCTTTTGTTCAATCATATGAGGTGCCACCACTTGGGTGATATTAAAAACACCTTTCAGATTGACATCGATTACCAAATCCCACATATCTTCAGTCATTTTTCCAATCAAGGCGTCTCTGGTTATTCCTGCATTGTTCACCAAAACATCAATGTGTCCGTGTTCGCTTACAATATCATTTGCAAAGTGTTCAACTTCTGTACGATTTGTGACATCCAATTTGTAGCCTTTGACACCCTCACAATCATAAGTCATATCCGACAAGTCTACAGCGACGACTTTGGCACCTTCTCTTGCAAACGTTTCACAAACGGACCTGCCAATTCCTTGAGCGCCACCTGTGACAATTGCAACTTTTCCTTGCAGTCTCATATTCTTCCTCCTCAACATATTGAATGACTTTCAATAATAGTATTTGCAAATTTCGTGCCAAAAAATAAAAGGTACCAAATCCTCGGATTCGGCACCTTTTTCATATTCGTTCAAACAGATTCACATGGTTCCTTCAGCTAGTTCGGCAAGTGGACTGCGTTCAACTCGTTTAAGCGTTATATGACCGGTCAGAGTAGAAGTTTTCATCTTTTCAACTGTATAAACCAGTCCATTGGATTTTGCATCCACCAATACATTATCAATCTGGTTGTCACTTGGGTCACCAATAAATACAAATTTTGAACCGAAACCCGCTCGAGTCAACATGAGTTTAGCGAGGTGTGGTGTGATCTCTTGAGCTTCATCCACAATCACAAGTGCATCGGAAAGCGTTCTTCCTCTCATGTAGGTAAATGTTTTAGTTTCAATCACACCATACTTGCGATATTGTTCGATAAAGTCATCCACACTGAACTCAGGTTTTTCACTATATACCATATGTCTGCCCTTACCTTGTGTCTCTTTGCTTTTTTTCATGATCTTCTTATCGACCAAGTTCTCAATGGCATCATAAAAACTGCCCATCCAAGGCCTCAACTTTTCCTCCTCGGTTCCAGGAAGAAATCCTATGTCATTTCCCGCGGGAACAACCGGCCTAACAAAAACAATTCTTCTATATTGGCCTTGCTCAATGACTTTCTGAAGAGCAACAGCTGTCGCAAGAATTGTTTTTCCTGAGCCTGCTCCACCCGTTATGGACACAAAATGGATATCCGTGTCCATTAAAAGCTCATATGCCATCTTTTGTTCCCTGTTGATCGGCGTCAAGCCCCATGAGATCTCATTCAAATACTTTAGTGGCACAACCTTTGAACCATCATATCTGGCAATGATTTCATGTGAATCCCTATTGGAACTCTTGATGTGCAAAAACTCATTGGGATATAACCCTTCTGAAATTTCAATCGGCAAGATCAGTCCTCCGGCGTATATGCTGTCAATGGACTCGCTTGGTAAAAGAATCTCCTGATAACCTTTATAAATTTCATCCGCATCGACCTTGTCATTTTGATAATCTTGGATTTCAATGCCAATTGCATCCGCTTTGATCGCCATATATAAATCTTTTGTGACAAGTATGGTTTGCATAGGCTCATACATTTCTTTAAGCTTTTTTGTGACCGCCAGAATCCTGGTATCATTTTTAGAGATATCCAGACCATCGGGCAAAGTGTTGAAATCCAAGTGGTTCAGTTCAATTCGTATACTCCCGCCGTCCGGTAGCGCTATTCCCTCTGAGAGACTTCCTTTTTTTCGAATATTGGAAAGTTCTCTGGCGGCACACCTGGCTTGATAGCCCACAATTCCTTCTCGGGATTTCAGACGATCCAGCTCTTCAATGCAAATTATCGGTATGATGATTCTATTGTCTTCAAATTTGTAAAAACATGCTGGGTCATGGATCATGACGTTAGTATCAAGCACATAATTCTTAATCATCCAATCATCCTCTCAATCGCTTTTGCATAAATCTGAGTGCATTTGATCAATGCATTGATTTCTATGAATTCATCCGTTTGATGAGCAATTTTGGCGCTTCCGGGAAAATTTGGTCCAAATGCGACACAGTTTTTCATCGACCTTGCGTAAGTTGCTCCACCAGTAGCCATTGGAGTCCCATCAAGACCCGTTTCCTCTTCATAAACACTTTTCAGTATTTGAATCAAAGGATGTTCCTTGGATAGGTAGACCGGCTCGAGATAATCCAGTTCCTCATATTTGAGCCCATACTTCTCGGCGACTCTCTTGAGCCCCAATGAGATAAATTTTTTATCTATAGTCACCGGAATACGTATATCCATTCCAATAACCTCTCCATATTTACTGATATCAATCTGATTGACTGACATAGTCAATTTTCCAGAAGGTTCATCTTCGCAACTTCCAAAAATGAGTTCACCATTTGTTGTCAGCGCTATTTTTTCAGCGATAAAATCGACAGCTGGTGTATCCACTCCCACCTCTTTAAGGGCCATAACCATACGCGTCACTGCATTGACACCCAATTGGGGTTTTGCTGAGTGGGCACTTTTCCCGATGACATAAAGCTCATCATTATCAATTTCATGATCAAATCCCATTTTTTTGAGTTGTTTTTCCAATTTATACAAATGACTGCCATGATATGACGCCGATTCAGGTACGGAATTCATTGCATTCCCACCTTTGATTCGGATTTTCGATTTCAAATCTGATTTGAGCTTCACTTGTAAAAGCCCTTTCTCCGCATAGATGACCGGGAAGTCGGAATCAGGTGTAAAACCATAATCCGGTATTTCTTCATCACGCATGTAATGGCATATGCCTCTCCATTGATTTTCCTCATCTGTTCCGATAATTACCCTGACACGCTTATTAAATTTGATTCCATTGTCAATCAAGGCCTTTAAAGCATATAAAATCGCAATGATCGGACCTTTGTCATCTGTAGAACCTCTACCATATAATTTTCCACCATTAACAACGCCTTCAAAGGGAGGGAAGGCCCAGTTGTCCTCATCACCGCTTGGCACCACGTCAACATGAGCAAGAATACCAATCAGTTCACTGCCTTCACCGATTTCCGCATAACCATAATAACCTTTGGGATCATAAAACGTCTTCATGCCTATTCGCTCAAATTTGTTCAGTGTCCACTTGAGCGCATCGTCAATATGCTTTCCAAATGGCTTTTCAAGGTCCATTTCATCAATAACACTGGGGATCTTGATCAATGCAGACAAATCATTGATAATTTCCATTTCGTTTGCTTCAACGTAATTTTTAATTTTCATTTTTTCTCCTCCCCTCGTTATATACTATATACTATATATGAACCAATTTTGACATTTCAATCAGAATTTAAAAAAATAAGCAGAAATTTTACTTTCTGCTTACTTTCGGTGTTTCACTAATTTTATTTTACGCGTTCAAGGTAGAGCATGACATCGTGGCCATTCAGGGTATGTGTTTCATATTCTTTTGATTCTGAATCGCTCAGTTCAACACCCAAAGTCTCTGACATGATATAGTCAGCATGCTTGATGACAGCCTCTTTAAAGACTTCAGGAGCCTTATAGAATATTTTGATTTGATCCATCATTTCAAAGTTATTGGATTTTCTCATTTGTTGAATTCTGGAAATCATTTCACGAGCATATCCTTCAGTGATCAATTCGTCTGTCAGATTGGTATCCAATATGATAAATCGGTTGTTCTCCATCTTGACAGTAAATCCTTCTTTTGCGGTGATGTTGACAAGTACGTGCTCACTTGTGGCACTGAACATCTCATCCCCGAGATTCAGATTGACTGTTTCACCTGCCTCAAAAGTCATGGCGTAAACTTGAGGATCAAGTGCCGATAACGCCTTTCCAAATGCACCCATTTTATTGCCAATAATCGGTCCAAGGACTTTAAAGTTCGGTTTAAGTTGGAAGTTCATATATTCAGGTAAGTCTTTTGTAAATTTGACATGCTTGACGTTGAGTTCTTCTTCGATCAAAGGCACTAAATCAGAGATCAGATCTTCGTACTTGCCATCGACAATCACTTCTGAAATGGGTTGTCTGACTTTGATTTTTACTGATTCTCTTGCTGCTCGCCCCAGTGTGACAAGTTCTCTGATGAGGTCCATACGCTCTTCGACGCGAATCTTGATCAGCAATTCGTCCGCTTCGGGATACTTGCTGATGTGAACCGAGACATCACCTGTCAAATTACGATAAATCTCTTCAGTCAAAAATGGTGCGAACGGTGCAGCCAGTTGACAAACCGCTACAAGCACTTCATAGGTTGTATTGTAAACTGACATTTTATCACTTGATAAGTCCGATTCCCAGAATCTTCTTCTAGATCTTCTGATGTACCAGTTGGACAAATCCTCACTGACAAAAATCTGCATTTTTCTGACTGCTTTTGTGGAATCGAACACTGCAAGGTCAGCATTGACTCCTTTGATCAATGTATTGAGTTTTGAAATGATCCACTGATCGAGTTCAGGTCTTTCCTCAACAGGAACATTGAAAGCTTTTACATCAATGTTGTCGGTATTGGCATAAAGCGTGAAGAAGTTGTATACATTCTTGATGGTCCCAAAAAATTTGGACGCGACTTCAATCAAACCTTCCTCATCAAATTTGGTTGGAGTCCAGGCTGGTGAAACATAATACAGATACCATCTCACAACATCCGCACCGTAATTGTCAAGAAGTTCAAACGCATCAACAGTATTCCCTCTGGATTTGGACATTTTCTTGCCGTCCTTGTCGAGCACCAAGTCATTGACAAGAACATTTTTATACGGAGAAATGCCCATTACAAACGTACTGATCGCGATAAGAGAATAAAACCATCCTCTGGTCTGATCAATACCTTCACAAATGAAATCTGAAGGGAATAGCTTATCGAATTCCTCTTTGTTCTCGAACGGATAATGGTGTTGAGCAAAAGGCATAGCACCACTGTCGAACCAGCAGTCTATTACATCTGGAACTCTGTTCATCGTTCCACCACATTTGTCACATGGCAAATGAACATCGTCCACATATGGTCTGTGCAATTCAATATTGATATCAATGTCTTCAATCGCTCTGTCTTTAAGTTCTTGTCTGGATGCTACTGTGGTCAAATGTCCGCAATCGCATTTCCAGATATTCAGTGGAGTTCCCCAATAACGGCTTCTTGAAATAGCCCAATCGTTGAGATTTTCTAGCCAGTTGCCAAATCTTTTTTCTCCGACATAGTCCGGGAACCAATTGACTGAATTGTTATTGGCTATAAGTTGGTCTTTAAGCTTGGTCATTTCAATATACCAGCTCGGTTTTGCATAATAAAGGAGTGGTGTTCTGCAACGCCAGCAATGCGGATAATTATGTTCCATTCTTTGTTTTCTGTATAGTATGCCATTCTCAGCGAGCCAATTCACAATTTCCGGATCCGCATCTATAACAAAAGTGCCTTTCCATGGTGTCTCGGTAAATTTGCCTTCTTCGTCTACTGGTTGAACCACAGGCAAATCATATTTGACGCCAGTATTGTAGTCATCTTCACCAAATGCAGGTGCGGTATGAACGATGCCGGTTCCATCTTCCACAGTTACGTAATCAGCGCAAGTAACAAAAAACGCTTTTTTGTCCACAGCGACAAAAGGCATCAACTGTTCGTATTCCATGAACTCCAGTTCTTTACCTTTCATTTCCTCAATGATTTCAAATTCTCCTTCAAGAACTGAAGGAGCGAGATTCTTTTCTACATACAGCACTTCTCCGTTATTGCGTACTTTTACATAAGTCTCATTTGGATTGACAGTGATTGCAACATTGGACGCTAGAGTCCAAGGTGTGGTCGTCCAAACCAGGAAGTACTCATCATGGTCTTTTCTCTTAATTTTCACATATACCGTCACTGTCTTTATTTCTTGGTATCCTTGGGCCACTTCATGGGAAGCGAGTCCAGTGCCACATCTTGGACAGTAAGGCAAAATTTTATGACCTTCATAGATATAGTCTTCCTTGAAAAATTTATCAAGGATCCACCATTCACTTTCGATATAATCATTTTCCAGAGTGATGTATGGGTTATCCAAATCTATGAGATATGCCATCTTCTTGGTCATCTCTCTCCAGAGGTCCTCATATTCAAATACTGAAGTTTTACATGCATGATTGAAGTTTTCGATGCCATAGGTTTCTATTGCTGTCTTGTCATTTAAGTTAAGACGTTTTTCAACTTCAATTTCAACAGGTAAGCCATGAGTATCCCATCCGGCTTTTCTCTTGACTTGATACCCTTGCATAGTTTTATAACGACATACCGCATCCTTAAGTGCTCTGGCAAGAACGTGATGAATACCCGGTTTGCCATTTGCAGTAGGAGGTCCTTCATAGAATATGAACGGTTTCTCTCCTTCTCTGCTTTCGATGCTCAATTTTAGAAGGTCTATTTCCTCCCAATATTCACGGACCTTCTTTTCATTGTCCGCTATTGCGTGTTTTCCTAATTCCCTATAACCCATAATAGTCTTCCTTTCATCTCTGATTTCAAAAAATAAAAATCCCATAGCTTAAAGCTATGGGACGGATATTCCGCGGTACCACCCAAATTACACAACAGTGTCTCTCAAACATGATAACGGTATCTAACCGACCGACGCTACTATTGGTTCACATCGATGACTATGGGTGATCTTGGGCGATATATCCACTGCTCGTTCGCACCGACCACGAGCTCTCTTAAGTGACATAGGGCTTACTTGTCCCAATCATTGCTTTTTTTATAACATTTGATATCTATTATAACGGAAGGGCTTTCCGTCGTCAACCTTTATTCAATACTTAAAATCATTTCATCAACAAGTTTAAGCTGTGATTCCAGCAGCACTTTGAATTTGGTCTGAAATGCTTTAAGTTCCAACTTAGCGGCTTCATGACGTTTGAGAATATCGAGAACTTCGCTGTTTGCGTCATTCATGATTTTTTTTGCTTGGTCCTCTGCACGCTCAATAATATAGCTTGATTTTTCTGAAGCGTTATGAACCATATCCTCGGATGTTTTTTGAGCCAAGATCATTGCTTCATTGATTGTTCTTTCCATACTTTTGTATCTGGAAAGCTCATTTTCTAGTTCCGTTATTTTTGAGGTCGTATCGATGTTCACGGTAATTAAATCTTCCATACTGCGAACTACGAGTCCCAAATACTCTTCGACTTCAGTCTCACTATAACCTCTGATTGTTTTAGAAAAATGTTTATTTTGAATATCTAATGGTGTCAACATAACAGCCTCCTGTGATCCTTTATCTTGAATAAAATGATAATTCCACTCTTATTCTGTCTTTTTTTGTTTGTCCTAGTATACTTTCAACTATAAACCGACCGTGCTTTCTCACAGAAATCAAGTCACCGACTTTAAGTTCAAATGATGTATTGATCTGTACGCGATGATTCACTTTCACAAGCTCTGAGCCAATCAATTTCTGCGCTTCACTTCTCGATAAATTGAGTCCCATTGCAACTATACTATCCAAACGAATCGACTTGACAGTGCCGACTGCCTTCCTATATTCAATTTGCTTATCGAATAAGGAATCCGTTGAAACAACTTTCATCTTTACACCGGCTCTACCGATTTTTTCAATGGAATTCAAGAAATAAGATTCCAGAGAACTATCGATTGCAACTTGTATGGCACCCTCAGAAACAATGATATCACCAATTTTTTTTCTTTGGATTCCCATTGCCATCAATGCACCAAGTGCATCTTTGTGCTCGAGTTTATTGAACTTGTCATTATAGTCTATCTGAATAACAGAAATATGATCCTCAAAAGGCAAGACATCTAAAAAAGAAGGGTAAAAACATAGTTTCACCCGTTCTGCATTTTTAAATCCGCCGTTTTTTTCAATTATGACCTGTCTCTCTTCTTTAGCGATACAATCAAAAATAAAAGATAAATCGGGACTTAGAAAATCGGTCATTTGTGGCTCAAAATACGTTGCCGCATCACTCAATTGATCCAGAGTCTTCAAAAAAACACCTTCTGAGTCAATAAAATCCTTATAGTGATTTAAGATACCTAGTTTGTTCATCAGAACCAACCAAGTACCATCGCACTAAGCATCTGAATGAGCAAAAGAGCAACCAATGGGCTGAAATCGATCATATTGCCTCCGATCTTCAGTTTGATCAACAATGATCGGATTGGTCCCAATATCGGCTCAGTGAGCGTCAACAACAATTTCATCAATGGGTTCTTAGGATCTCTTACAAACCAAGACAACATAGCTCTGGCAAATACAAGATACATGACAACCTGCAAAAAATAATATATGGCTACTTTCAATTCCAACATTTAATGTCCTTCCTCTTCTATGATTATTCTTCTTCTTTTAACCAAGCACTGACAGGGCCATCTGATTTTCTCATGACATCCCCTGTAATATCCACATTTTGTGGTGCCAAAATAAAAATTCCCTTGGCGACTTGTTGTATATGACCATCTACGGCATAAAGGGCACCAGAACAAAAATCAAATATTTTTCTCCCCAAGTCCTTATCCAATTCTGAAATGTTCATTACCACAGGTCTACGACTCTTAAGTGTATCTACAATATTTGTGGACTCATCAAAAGTCTTTGGATTAAAAAGCACCACATTCATTTGTGAATTGGAATGGATATTCAATATTTTATTGGACGTCTTGATGGTATTGATTGATTTCTGGGATGAGTCCAAAACTGACGAATAAGAATCCTCGATATCAAGATCTTTGTGTTTCAATTCGTCGTAAAAATCTTCAGTTTTATCTTCTTCCTCTTGTGTATCCACACCCCAAAAAAACTTGATTTTGTCAATAAATTTATCACCCATTATGAGCCTCCTTATTTTTCGCCGCCATGCGCTCACCATATATTTTGGTGCCTATCCTAATCATATTTGAGCCTTCCTCCAAAGCTACCTCATAGTCACCTGACATGCCCATAGATAAATAGAGAGGCATCACATTGGAATATGAGTAAGAAGACAACGAATCAAACAATTTCTTCATTTCTCGAAAATCTGTTCGTAACAGTTCAGAATCATCTACTAGAGGCGCTATATTCATAAGTCCGCAAACTCTGATGTTCGGCATTTTGGAAATCGCCTCCAAAACTCCTGGAAGTTCTGTTTTCGGTATGCCATATTTTTGAATCTCGTTTGCAACATTCACTTGAATCAGTACATCTTGGATCTTTTCGATTTTTGAAGCCCTGTTTTGAATTTCCTCGGCAAGTTTTATACTGTCGACGGAATGGATCAAATCAACTTTGTCTATAATATATTTTACTTTATTTGTCTGTAAATGTCCAATAAGATGCCACCTGACTTTATAAATGATATCATCAAATTTTCTAATAATTTCCTGTACCCTATTTTCTGCAATGTCCGTTATTCCGTTTTCGATGGATGCATTGATTATTTCTGGCTCATATGTCTTGGTAACGCCAATCAAAGTCACTTTGTCTGGATTACGGCCGAGTCTGTCGCAGATTTTAAAAATGTCTTCGTTGATTTCAACAATATGTGATTTCAAATATTCATATGACACTGGAACCTCCTATTCAATACGGTCTCCCGCTTTATATTTATGAGCGTTTCTAACAACTTCCTGATTGGTTTTGATGCTTCTGACCAATCCTTTTTGGGTGTCATAAAACTGAGAGTTGTATACTATCGCACTTTGATCATCATACCCCAAAATTTTAATGGGTACAAATTTCAGACGTCGATCCTTTTCAACAGCGTAAACACCGAGTTGTCCTTCGAGATTAATAATGGAATCCACATAAACCTTGAGTCCACGGTAATTTTCTCTTACAATATTGGCATCAATCCATCTACGATTGTAAAATCCGTCGAAAATTTCACTCATTCTTATCGCAACAACAGCCTGATGCTCATCTGTAAAAACATCGTAAACTTCTCCGGTAAGGGTTTGAGTTCCAATTTCAACGAGTATTTTTTGCACATTCTTATAGGTTTCAACTTCCTCATTTGGAATGATTGCCACCAAATAATAAGTGGCATTGTCCACTATCTTAAAGAGTGTTCCATCCTGTCCTGTGTTATTTTTGATGATTGATGTGGCTGTGATATCCACTTTACTGATTTCTTCGTAATTGATATTGTAGAGATTGTCAATGGTGATGAATGATTCATATCCGTCGAGTTTATAAGTCAAAATACCACTGGCAGGCGCCAGTATAGCTTTTTTCTGACCCTCCAGCAGTTTGCCCTCACCGATTGTTTGTTGAGAGTAGGAAGCGATTCTATTGGATAAAAATTTGTTCTCTGACTGCAATTTGTCAAGCCGTTCGAATTTCAAAATAAGATCTCTTTTATATATTGATATTGCATCGAATTTCTGATTTTTCAAATTGAACAGAATCTGATTTTTGATATTTTCAATATCGTATGCAAGTGAATTGTAATCAAATTCTATTTTCTTTCGATTGAGTTCTCTTTCGGTGGCCTCTACAATTTCCGATGTCGATCCGTCATTGAATATTTCAGCGATTTGATCATTCTTCGTCACGAAGGTTCCCTCACTTGTGAAATACGTGATTTGGCCTGCTATTGCGGTGTCTACCACCAACTCATTTCTCAAAATTAAGGTTTTATATTCTTTTTCGATATTAAGTGTATCCACTGAAACCAAATAGGTCATATGTTCTTTGAAAAACATATCAATGCCCAGTTTGATCATGAAATAAACCATTAGCACAAAAAATATCAAACTAAAAAGAATGCGTCCATATTTAGGTCTCCGTTTTTTCTTCTTTCTGATCTTTTGTGCCGACATACATTACCTCTTCTTAAAGCCAGTTGATCATTTTCGACGCATATTCATCCATTTCATGCTTTTTACTGCGTGTCATAAGATCCAAGACTGCTTCTCTGGCATTCTTATCTTCATAAAGCACACGATAAAGTTCAGTGGTAATCGGCATTTCAATATTGTGTTTCTCTTTGAGTTGATATGCCGACTTGACTGTATAAGCGCCTTCAACCACCATTCCAATGGTATCGATTGCCTCTTGCAACTTTTTCCCTTTTCCAATCAGTATGCCACACCGTCTGTTTCGTGAATGCATACTTGTACATGTGACTATCAAATCACCAACTCCGGCAAGTCCTTTGAATGTATCTGCCTCAGCTCCCATTGCGAGTCCCAATTGAGCAATTTCATTGATACCTCTGGTAATGAGTGCGGCTTTAGCATTATCTCCAAAACCAAGACCATCACTAATCCCCGCACCGAGTGCTATAATATTCTTGAGCGCTCCGCTGATTTCAACACCGATTACATCAGGATTGGTATAGATTCTAATAAACTCATTTGAGAAGAGATCTTGGATAAACTCAGCATGTTCTCTTGATCTAGATGCAGATACCAAAGCCGTCGGCAATTTCAACGCCACTTCTTCAGCATGTGATGGACCTGAGAGGACAACAAACTTAGCCTCCGGCAACAATCGCGATGTGATTTGGGAAGGTGTCTCAAGCGTCTCCATATCAATACCTTTCGAGACATTTACCAGAATCATATCAGAACTGATTAGATCTCGGTCAATCATCATTTGCAGTGTGTTTCTGTAGTGTTGGGAAGGTACAGTGAATAAAATGACCTGTGCGCCTTCCACAGCCGTATTGATATCATTTGTGAAATCTATTCCATCAGGTAAAACCAACCCTGGCAAGTATTTTTCGTTTTTTCTAGTCCTAAGGATCTCCTTTATCTGTTTTTCGTCACGAGCCCAAGTGACCACATCGTGTCCATTGGAGTCTAGAACCATTGATAATGCAGTCCCCCAGCTTCCTGAAGCTATTACAGCAACTTTCAATTTATTCCTCCTTATTATCTATAGCCATTATTACATATTAACATTACACCATCTGTTATTATACCATATGACATACAAAAAACCCAAGATATTCACTTGGGTTTTTCTAGGTTAGCCTCTTGCTTTCACATTGAATACAATAGGTGTGCCCTCAAAGTTGAAATTCTTTCTGATTTGATTCTCCAAATAACGGACATATGAAAAATGTGCCAATTCCTTGTCATTGACGAATAGAACGAATGTTGGCGGTTTGACGGAAGCTTGGGTCGCATAGTAAATCTTGAGTCTCTTACCCTTGTCCGAAGGAGGCTGATTAAGCGCCATCGCTTCATTGAGCACGTCGTTAAGGACGCCTGTAGAAATTCTAAGGGCATGATTGTTCGAGACGTAAATTGCCTGATCAAGCAATTGCATAACTCTCTGTCCTGTAACAGCGGATACGAACATCATGGTTGCATATGGCATATAGGCGAACTGCTCGCGAATCACCCTTTGAAATTCATAAAGCGTATCATTGTCTTTAACAAGCAAATCCCACTTATTGACTACGAACACCGCTGCACGTCCAGCTTCATGGGCATATCCAGCTACTTTTTTGTCTTGATCGGTAATGCCATCTTTGGCGTCAATCATAATAAAACACACATCTGAGCGCTCAATGGCTGAAATCGTACGAATAACACTGTATTTCTCTATTTTTTCATTGACTTTATTTTGTCTTCTAAGCCCTGCCGTATCAATGAGTACAAACTTTTGCCCATTATACTCGAAAGGTGTGTCGATTGCATCACGGGTCGTTCCGGCAATTTCGGAGACAATGACTCTGTTTTCTCCTATGATCTTGTTCACCATCGATGACTTACCAACATTCGGTTTTCCAATGAAACAAATTTTTATGGCTTCTTCTTCTTCGACAAGTTCTGACTCCTCAGGAAATAATTTTACAATTTCATCCAAAAGATCTCCTATTCCAAGAACATTGACCGAAGAAATCATTATGGGTTCACCTAATCCGAGATTGTAATAATCATAAAAGAAGTCAGGTTCTTTGTACTGATCAATTTTATTGAGTACTAGAATTACAGGTTTTTTTGAGATTCTCAACATTTGAGCAATCTCTTCATCAGCTGTTGTATATGTGTTCTTACCGTCACATAGGAACAGAATGACATCTGCAGTATCTATTGCGATCTGTGCTTGATCACGCATCTGAGACAGTATGACATCCGATGAGTTGGGTTCTATACCACCCGTGTCTATTAATGTGAAATTATGTGTCAACCATTCGCAATCGGCATAAACCCTGTCACGAGTAACACCCGGTGTGTCTTCAACAATCGAGATTCTCCTTCCGGCGATTCTATTGAAAAAGGTCGACTTGCCTACGTTGGGTCTACCGACCACGGCAACTATGGGATTTCTACTCATTGGATCCTCCATTCAAAATATGTTTCAATAAATCCTCACCATCCACTTTGACTTTCAGGACAGGAACATTAAAGTAATCTGATAAATCATCTATAGTGACATCATCCAATAAAATAACATCTTCAGATTTGAAAATTGATTCCGGCAAAAGTATTCGATCATAATCCTCCACCGTTCCCAGCTGCGCTTTTATGTCCGTTCCGGTCAATAGACCAACCACAGTGATGCGTTGACCGAAAAAGTTGTTGACCACCGTTTTGATATCAATCTGGACGTCAGGGTTTCTTGATGCGATTTTTTCGCAAATGGTTTTCATATATGGGCTTGCGGCCACACCAGTTACAACCAATACTTTTTGTTTGGTTCTTGGTTTTTCTGTATATTTTTCGAGCATTTCATCTACTTCTGTGATCAATTTTCTGATCATTCCAATACCGTCCTCAAGTTGAATATACCCCTCATAAGAGTCATCTTCAGGAAAATCACGTTCAGCTTGGATATAAAATTCATCTGCCAAAAAAGCGAATCTTGTATCATGAATCGCGAGCACTTTATGTTGAAAAGCGTCCACAATTGCTATTGTTTCTTCAGCCACTTTTTTATCTACAGGTCTCATCTCAATCAATCCGTCGCGATGTCTGGTCAGACCAATCGGTACTACAGCCACACTGTTCAAAGACGGATATAAGCGTATAAGATCGTTGAGTGTTTGATCAAGAGCATCGCCATCATTATAACCTGGGCAAAGTACTATTTGGACATTGATCACAATACCACTTTGAGTCAACTTTTCCAATCGCTCCATGATATTGCCCGCAAATCTGTTGCCCAGCATTTTTTTTCTGAGTTCCGGATCGGTTGTATGTACCGAAACATTGATCGGACTGATATGGTATTCGATGATTCGATCAATATCAGCTTCTTTGAGGTTGGTCAAAGTTACAAAATTGCCTTGAAGAAAGGATAATCTGGAATCATCATCTTTAAAATAAAGCGTTTCCCTCATACCTTTTGGCAACTGATCTATAAAGCAAAACACGCAATTGTTTGAACATCTTTTGGCATGATCAATGATGGGATTGACAAAATCAATTCCAAGAGGTTCATCATAATCTTTATCAATTTCAAGTGACCAGATTTCTCCAGATTTTTTTTGTATGTCAACTTCTATATATTCATCGTGACATAAATAAATAAAATCCATGATATCAACGATTTCACGCCCATTGATTGATAAAAGGACATCGCCCTCTTCGACTTCGAGTTCCTCAGCTATAGAATTTTTATACACTTTTTTGATATGATTCATCCAATCACCTTTCCAAACCTATAAAACTACAATCGTACAATAGATAATTGTAATACAATTCAGGCACAATTTCAACACTTTTTATTATTTGAGTTGGACTATAGCACTCATCATACCACGTTTTCCTCCTTTTGCTCTCCTATGTGAATGGTATTTTTCGGGATTGCAGATGGTGCAATCAGAATCGATTTCCAGATGTTTTTGCAAAATTCCCGCATCCCGTAAAAGTTTGGCGTTTGCTTCTTTTAGGTCAATCATGTATTTGCCGTATCTTTTCGGAATGACAAAATCCCTCAATGAATCCACAGAGAATTTCATTTTGAGCGCATCAATGACGTCATCTCCAATTTCATAACAGCAAATTCCCGCACTATGCCCAATTCCTATCCTGATATCAGATTCGGAAGAACCATATACTGAAACCATTTTACGGACTGCTTCAACTCCAATTGCCTTGGCTGTTCCCACCCAGCCACTATGAACAGTCGCCACTACATGTTTCACTGGATCGTATAAGATCAATGGAACACAGTCAGCGTAGAAAGTCACTAAAAGCACATCTTTTCGGTTGGTCATCAAACCATCTGTGACAGCTGATATATACATTTCAAACCCTTCAAGAGGCGTGTTTTCAAGTTCAACTTTTTCCATAGATTCAAAATTGGTTTTCTCATCAATAATCACCACATTCTCTGAGTGAACCTGCTGGGCTAAAATGATTATCTTAGAATCAGTTCCCAGTTCAGTTAATGCTCGTCTTATATTCTCAAGAACATTGTCTCTATAATCATCACCAAATAATCCGGTATTCATAGATGAGTATGGTCCAGTGCTGACACCACCCAAACGTGTGGTAATTCCATGAATCAAATGATCACTATTCAGCAATTTGAAGTTATTCAATATAAAACACCTCCCTATTTACAGTTTAAAAAAAAGCAGCGAAATCACTGCTTTCTCTTATATCATATTGGTTTTTTCATTTAACAGTTTGGTCAGTTCATTTATGAAAGTATTGATGTCCTTGAATTGTCTATAAACAGAGGCAAATCTTACATACGACACTTCATCAAGATCCTTAAGTCCCGACATGACAAGTTCTCCGATCCACTCTGACTGAATTTCCTTTTCCATGGAACTGTGAAGTTTGGACTCGATATTATCAATCAGTCTTTCCATCTGTTCCATGGATACTGGCCGTTTCTCACAAGCTCTGATGATTCCGTTCAGTACCTTCATTCTGTTATACGATTCTCGGTTTCCATTTTTCTTAACGATGATGATAGGAATCTCTTCGATTTTTTCATAAGTGGTAAATCGTTGCTTGCAATTCATACATTCTCTTCGACGTCTAATGACATGACCGTCGTCTGTCGGTCTTGAATCGATTACCTTGGATTCTAAACTGCTACAATAAGGACACTTCATACTCATCACCTCAACTAATTTAATTGATCCAAAAATAAAACCTTGCAAGAAGCAAGGTTATCGTTTTTTTCTTAAGAATGTAGGAATATCAAAGGTGTCATCCTCGCTCTGTTCAGCTTCTACTTGTTGAACTTTCGGGGCTTCAGTTTTTAATGTTTTGGACTCTGTCTTGATTTCTGGCTTAAATGATTCGAATCCTGTAGCAATTACAGTAACAGTGATTTCGTCCTTTAAGGACTCATCGATCACTGCACCCATTATAATGTTTGCATCTGGATCCGCTTCTCTATATACCAAATCCGCGGCTTGCTGTATTTCCATCATTCCAAGTGATTTTCCACCTCTGATGTTCAGCAGAATTCCTTTGGAGCCTTTGATGGAAGTTTCAAGTAATGGACTATGGATGGCCTGATTCGTTGCGTCGATCGCACGATCGTCACCACTTGAAGAACCAATACCCATGTGAGCGAGACCTTGTTCATACATGATGGTCTTGACGTCTGCGAAATCCACATTGATCAGTCCGGTTTCCGTAATGGTATTGGAAATACCCTGAACACCTTGTCTGAGCACATCATCCGCTATAGTGAACGCATCGAGGATTGAAGTCCTTTTTTCAACGATTTCGAGTAGGCGATCATTTGGAATTGTAATGAGCGTATCAACACGTCTTTTAAGTTCCTCAATGCCCTCTTCAGCATGTTTCATTCTTCTTTTGCCTTCAAACGAAAATGGTTTTGTGACAACACCAACAGTCAAAATGCCCATTTCTTTTGCTATTTCAGCAACGATTGGAGCTGCTCCGGTTCCAGTTCCGCCCCCCATGCCCGCGGTAATGAACACCATATCCGCGCCTTGAAGCGCCTGATAAATATCATCTCTACTTTCTTCAGCGGCCTTCTTGCCCACTTCTGGATTCGCACCCGCTCCAAGTCCACGCGTCAATTTTTCGCCAATTTGCAATTTATATTCTGCAGCTGAGCTGTAGAGTGCTTGTTTATCTGTGTTGATTGCAATGAATTGAACGCCTTTGAGATTTGACTTGATCATTCTGTTGACAGCGTTGTTACCTCCACCGCCAACACCAATTACTTTAAGCTGGGCAAATTCTTCAACAGCAACATCAAATTCTAACATGTAAATCCTCCTTATCCCGCAAAGTAATAACTTTCAGGTGTTTATAATCTATGATATAAACGTGCTACTTTTTATCTGCAATAATTTACTACATCCATAAAACAATCCTGATGAATTTCGTAGGCATTCGCAATATGTATTGCTGTAAATACCTAGAACTCCACTACATATAGTATATACTTTTTTTTGTTATTTTGGAATATTTTTTTGGAAAAAAAAATATTTTTTGATAAAGTCAAGACAATCCAGGTCCAAAGGCTTATAAAATCAATTTTTCCCTCGATATTTATCTATGGTATATCGTCTTATACTACCGATATTGTTGAAAAGACGGGTTCCAAAAACAAATATGGCAGCATAATAAATCGGCACTCCGAGCTTGTCTCCCAAATATGAAAGACTGATTGCCAAAAGTGCGTTGACAATAAAACCACTGAAAAATATCACAGCGTCAAAATTATCTTCCAGACTGGCTCTAAGTGCTCCCAAAATAGAGTCAATGGCCGCCAATATTCCAACTGAAATATATAGGGATGAAATAGTCGAAAACTCATATGGCAAATAAAGACCGATCAAAATACCCGCTAATATTCCTAATATTGCAATAATCATAATCTTGCCTCCATTCGTTAATTCAAGTATTGATAATCCACAAATCCGTAATATGCAGGAATATTGATATTGATGGAAGTGTTTACTTCCACGAAAAGGCCCCATTGTCTGAGACTCTCACTATAACTTCCGGGCGCATTGATTGCCGACTCCAGAAATTTGCGATCTCCGATGGCTTGTATAATATAAGGTGGTGCGAATACTTGATCATTCACTTTTATAGTCGGTCCTGTACACTGTACCTTGGACTTGTTGAAAACAACGCGTTCATTGTTTATGGATATTGCTTCGGCACCGGCATTTCTGAGATCATTGACCATTGCTCTGATATCAATGTCGTGAACAAGTAGATTGTTCGGGTTTTCATTCTCACCCAATTCCCTTATGCCGTCAGTAACGATGATTATTACTCCCGGACCTTCAAGGTTTGTCAAGCCTGCGATTTTACGGGTTGACTCGATTTCCGATTTAAGAAATGCCTCATAGTCGATTTCTTCGTCATCTTTTGCCGTCTGATAAGCGTCAATTTGAGATTTGATTTCATTTATTTTACTATTCAATTGGTCTATTTCCGATTTTTGGCTTTCGAGTTCGATGCTAAAGGCATACATATCTTTTATGGACATGTATTTGGCACCACTGGAAACCAACCTCACTTGCAGTGCGATGAAAATTCCAAGCAGCACTGATAAAAAAATGAGGACATTTTTTTTATTGGACATTAACTCACCTTACCTCACAGTATTGGCGTATTGAAATTTGATGCTACCGTTAAATGCCGGCAACTCAATAGTCTCCACTTGTTTCACTTCGATGTAATAACCGATTTCCCGGATGTTCTGAACAATTCCAAATCTCTGATTCAGTGCGCCATCAAGAGTTCTGGAATTTCCTATGGCTTTGATCACAAAAGGCGGGCTGATTGGAATTGTATTGACGTTCACTTGGGTTCCTGCCAACCTGACTTCCGTATTGTTGACCATTCGCTGCTCATTTATGGATATAGCTTCAGCCCCGGCAGAATTGAGTTCGTTGATCAGATCCAAAATCAATTTGTAATCGTAAGCGATATTCTTATCCAGCCCTAGATTCACATCTTGTGGCGGATTGTCTATCGTAATCATTATTCCCATTCCAGAAACCTTTGTCATGCCGGAAAAGGACTTGAACCGATTCAACTCATCAGTAAGATTCTTGATAATCGCATTTTCATTCGATGCGGAATCTTGAATTTCATCCAATTGGCCCTCAAGCCTCGAGATTTCTTCAACCAGTTTCTCTTTTTCCGAATTTACTGCGGCAAGCTCGTTCAGAATGCCAACTGTTTTCTGCGTCGGTGTCGAACCGTTCAAATATGTGCCTTGTATAAATTTCATCTGAAATGCGATGAACACGCCTAAAACGATGCATGCAAGACCTATCCAAAAATAATCTTTTTTCATTGATTCGCCTACTCTCCAAAAGGTCTATAGACAGGTAGACCTGCACTGCTGACGTCTATAGTTCCAGTTATTATATCTTCCGACTTCAAAGCTTCATATATATTGATGAAGTCATTGAATTTGGTTTCAATTTCAGAACCGTTCCCAAATCTCACTTTCAGTTCTCCGAATCTCAGCATTATGCCGTCGTGTTCATAACTGATGACCGGAATTTCCTCAATATGACTTTTTTTGAGCAATTGTATTAAGAGTACGATATTCTCCAGCAAGTACTTTTTCTGCACAATGATCGTCTGCCCGGTTGAAAAACTATCAAACGCAAAGCCCTCTACTGTATAGCCATCCATAGGTTCATCAAGAACCTTAAGTACATGCAGTGAGTCATCCAGAGACAATATGATATCGGAATAAACGATGTTGAAGTAATGTTCTCTGAATACAATGTCAAGTTTAAGAGTGTGTGGAAACTTCTTTTCGACCTTGACAGACTCAATATAGGGATGTGTCTCCAGTTGAGTCTTCACGTCACGTGGTTTGACCATGAAATACGAGACCCCCAGTTCCACTCTGGAATATCTTTGAATTTCATAAAGATCTATATTGTCATTCAAATTATATTCAATTTTTTGGATACGAAGAATCTCCGTATTTCCATAGACATAATAAGCCCCATATACCAATGCCCCAAGTAAAATCAACAGCATGAGGCGTTTGAAAAATTTCTTCATAAAAGCTCCTGTCCACCTTATTGCCCGTCTGCCAATCTATAGACAACCGAAGCTATGACATCCAATGTTTTGGTAAGATTGATTTTATCACAGTTGGATCTCATGATTTCAAGCTTTGAACGGTCTTTATAAAAATCTGTGATGATATGAGTGATAAGATCCACAGTCAAATCTGCCTCTTTGACAATGACCCCCATACCGTGTTTATCCATGATTTGTGCATTATAAAGCTGATGATTGTTGGACACGTTCGGAGACGGAATGATGACTGATGGCGTCTTTGAAGCGATGATTTCATTGATGGTTGATGCTCCCGCTCTTGAGATCACCAGATCTGCCGCACTCAGATAAGTCGGCATGTCCTTGAGATAAGACATCAACTTGAAATTTTCACCCAAATCAAATGTCCCGGATTTGATCTCTCCTTGGAGTTTGTCAAAATACCGGTTGCCTGAAACGTGAATGAATTTTATTTGTTCCATTTTATTCATTTTAACATATGCGTCAAGCATAATCTGATTGAGTTTGAGAGCACCGTTGCTCCCCCCGACAGTCAGGACCATCATTTCATTTTTTGATAATCCGAGTTTTTGTTTGGATTGCTCCCTCGATGTGACAAAATAATTCGACATGACCGGCAAACCCGTATATACAAGCTTTTCCGGATATTTGAAATGTTGCTTGGCATCATCAAAAGTCAACATGATAACATCCGCGAATCGACTTAGAATTCTATTGGTCAAGCCCGGGTATGCATTTTGTTCGTGAATGGCGGTAGGAATGCCTCTCAGCGCACCCATAAAAACTATCGCACCTGCGACATAACCTCCCGTGCCTACAATCACATCCGGTACATATCTTTTGATCGCTTTGTTGGCTTGATATAGGCCTCTGAACAGAGACAAGATCGCTTTAATCGTTTTTTTGCTTAACTTTTTATTAAGCGGAGCCGCATCGATTCCGAGATATGTCAAACCATTTTTGGGAACTATGTCCTTTTCCATGCCATCTTTCGATCCGACATAAACAATTTCAATGCCCTTGTTGTCTTTCTTCAATTTTTCGGCGATTGCAAGTGCAGGATAAATATGACCTCCTGTACCGCCACCTGTCAACATAACTTTCATAATACACTCCGTTTAACGATCCTGTTTCATGGAATATTTGGATATGTTGAGCAATATGCCAACAGCACCCAACATAATAACAATACTTGTTCCGCCATAACTTATAAAAGGAAGAGTGACTCCCGTCGCTGGCATTGATGAAGTCGCCACTGCATAATTCATAAGAATCTGAAGTCCGAACATCGCTGTAATTCCTGTTGCCAGCAGAGTGGAAAACACATCTGGAGCATTCATAGCGATTTTGACACACCTATAAATCAGAATCAGGAACAAACAAAGGAGTCCAACAGTGCCCAATAGTCCCAATTCTTCTCCTACAGTCGCCAAAATAAAATCGTTCTGTGGTTCGGGTATATAGAGTTTGTTTTGTGTGCTCATGCCTACACCAACACCGTAAATACCTCCGGTGCCAAGCGCATAAAGGGATTGTATCACTTGCCATGATTCATCGTTCTTATACTTGAACGGATCCATAAACGCTGTCCATCGACTCAAACGATAACTGGCTTTCATAACGAGTACCCATGCACCCATAACCCCAAGACCGATTATGGAGATTGTATATCTCCACCATATTCCCGCAACAAAAAGCATGATGGCAAGTATACCGCCAAGAATGACAGCAGTACTCATATTGGGCTGTTCCATGATTAGAAAAACCATAAGCGCAATAATACCAATGTAAATGATCAGCACCCGTGGTTTGTTGATTTGTTTATAATTGAGTTCAAGCATAAATGCGAAGTATATGATTGCTCCAATTTTGGCAATCTCTGCTGGCATGAATCCTTGACCAGCTATATAGATCCAGCGTTGTGCATTATTGACCACAACACCTTTAAACAGAACATAAACCAAAAGGAAAAGGCTCAACAGAAAAAGTGGAATAGCCGCTTTGCGATAGATTTTATAAGGGACCATTGAAGCGACGATCATCGCAAGCACACCAAATCCGACCCACTTTAAATCATTGAAAAAAAAATGGGTTTTATCCTGCATCTTATCAATTGCATAATAGTAACTTGAACTGAACACCATAAGAATCCCGAAAGATACGAGAATCAAAGTGACTACAAACAGTGTATAGTCCATTTTGGAATTTTTCATGTTACCCCCGATCAACTTTTAAAGCATTGACGCAAGCTTTAAAATGTTCACCTCTTTTTTCGAAATCCGCATACATATCCCAACTGGCGCATGCAGGAGACAATAATATCGCATCTCCAGGTAAAGAATTCCTAAATGCGGCTTCAACCGCTTCCTCCATTGTATTCACAATCACAGTATTTGTAAAATTAAATTTGTGTGCGGTTTCTTCTATAGTATATTTTGTCTCACCTAAAAGAATCAACGTCTTTATTTTATCATTGAAGACCTCAAAAATAGAACTGTAATCCGACCCCTTGAATTGACCACCTGCAATAAGATGTGTCTGGGTATTCATAGCATTGATTGCACATATTGTCGAATCAGGATTGGTCGCTTTGGAATCATTGTAAAATTTTCTATCATCAATCGTATCCACATACTCAATTCGGTGTTCAACCCCTTTGAAACTTTTCAAAGTATCAATGATCACTTGAGGTTCCAAGCCCGATAAAGTGGCTATCAGAACCGCAGCGAGTGCATTTTCCTCATTGTGTCTACCAAAAATCAACATCTCCTCCACTTTACAATACGGAGTGACTTTGCCTTCGAGACGGGTTATAATCCACCCATCTTCTATGAATGCTCCTTCATCCGGTTTTTGTTTCAAACTGAAAAATGCGATTCTGCTTTTGGCCTTCTCCGCCAATGCTCTGGTAAGTGGATCATCATGATTGAGGACCAGCCAATCTTTCTCTGTTTGATTTTCGAAAATTCGCGCTTTGGCTTCAGTGTATTTTTCCATAGTTTTATGTCTGTTCAAATGATCGGGAGTCAGATTCAGTATGGCCGCTATATGGCAGTGAAAGTCAACTATTGTTTCGAGCTGAAAACTGCTGATTTCAGTTACGAACACAGTCTCCTCATCCGCTTCCAGCGCTTTGGATACTGCTGCCAGTCCTATATTGCCGACAATGAAATGCTTTTTTTCGGAATTTTTGAACATTTCCCCAGTCAGTGCTGTTGTTGTGGTCTTTCCATTGGTGCCTGTGATTCCAACAAACTTAGCGTCAGTCAGTAAATAAGCCAATTCAAGCTCACCGATGATCTGTATCCTGTTTGCTTCAATCTGCTTCACAAATGGTATATCAAGTGGAATACCCGGACTGATCACCACAAGATCATAGGTTTTCGACAGTTCTGGATGCTCACCTAAAATCAACTCTACGACAAAGGGTCTGATTTCATCTGCAAGACTTTTAAGTGAATCTTCACTTTTTATGTCTGTCACGGTGACATTGGCTTTCATTTCATGAAGAGCTCTTGCAGCTGCCACTCCCGAACGGGCGAGGCCAATCACCAATATATTTTTATTTTCAAATTGCATGTCAGCCTCCTATATGATGCTCAAATATGCTATGAATGCTCCTAAGGCAGTTATACCTGTAAAGACAAATACGATTTTCTTTTCGTGCCATCCTGAAAGCTCAAAATGATGATGAATGGGAGCCATTTTAAAGACACGCTTCCTGGTCTTCTTGAACACCAACACTTGTATGATCACCGACAACGTCTCAATGACGTAGATAATCCCTACAATGAGTAGAAGAAACGGCATCTTGAGCGCAAACGCCACCGCAACCACATATCCACCCAGAGCCAAAGATCCCGTGTCACCCATAAAAACCTTAGCAGGATACCAATTATATCTCAAGTATCCGAGAAGTGCACCTGCCATAGCAAGATTGACGATGACCATGAGTTCATCGCCTTGGTGCCAGGAGACGACTGCAAAAAAAACAGATACCACAAAAGTCACACTTGCCGCCAATCCATCGATGCCATCAGTCAAATTGACCGCATTGTTGAATCCTACAGCCATGAATACCGCAAAAGGATAAAACAACAATTTAAAATCGACGTAAGTGCCGATGAAAGGCAAATGAACCTCTGTTCCTATAAGTCCGGCCAAATAAGCCACTACTATACCAACAACAAGTTGCATAACAAGCTTTTGTTTGGCTCTTAGACCCAAGTTATGTTTTTTCACCACTTTCAAATAATCATCGATAAAACCAATTGCTCCGAAGCCAATCATGCCTACGACCACAAAAATGACCTCATAGGATTCAATATTTAGGAAAACCAAAAGCGGAGTCAAAAATGCCAACACAAATATCAGTCCACCCATTGTCGGTGTGCCCGACTTTACAAGGTGCGCTTCAGGCCCATCCTCACGAATGGCCTGTCCAAATTTCAACTTTTTAAGCCTAGGTATGACTATTGGACCAAAAGCCAACGACGTAATGAGACTGATCATAAAATAAATCCATACTTGGTTCATAAAGATTTTCCTTTCAAAATGTTCTATTTATTCTTCAACAGAAAGTATGATGATGGCATTTTTTTCGACTTCGGTTCCGAACTTCGGAAATTGATCGATAATGATTACGGTCTCATCCTGAGTGTTGATGGGTACTGTAGAATACCTTAAATCAATAGTTTTAAGAGCTTTAATGGCTTCAGCCAAAGTCTTTCCTTTAAGATCCGGTACACTGACCTGACCCTTTGCTTTGACGTCGGGAATGATATTGCTATACCTTAAAATGTCCTCTAGTATGGCTTTTACTACAGGTGCTACAACAGCACTGCCTTGCACCTCTTTTTTTGGTTCATCAATTGTGACCAGAATTACAAATTCGGGATCTTCCATCGGAACAATCCCGACAAATGAACTGATGACCACATTGTCTTCATATTCAAACCCAACGACCTTTTTGGTCGTTCCGGACTTGCCTCCAACTGAAATGCCTTCTATATAAGCGTTACGTCCACCACCAGTTTGTACAGCGGCTTCAAACAGTACTTTCATCTTTTCTGATGTTGCTTCTGATACAATTCTTTCTTCGAAGACAGGCTCAAAAGACTGTACCAATTCGCCCTTCTCATCATAAATCTCTTTTACCAGCTGCGGTCTCATCAATGTTCCACCATTGACCAGCGCTGATATAACTCTGGTCATTTGTAGCATTGTAACGTTGATTCCATGACCATAGGAAAGCGTACCAAGTTCAATCGGACCGACACGTTCCAGTGGTAAAGTGATGGAATTTGCCTCACTTGGAAGATCTATGCCTGTTGTTTTTGTAAATCCGAATTTCTCAATATACTCATAAAAAGTAGTTGCTCCAATTCTCTGTCCAATCTCGACAAAAGATGGATTACACGAATTCACAAAAGCCTCGATAAACGTCTGATCCCCGTGACTTCCAGGAAACTTCCAACAATGAAGTGGAATACCTTTGACATAGATCAAGCCTTTACAGAAGAAGTGATCATCCATTCGCACCAAATTTTCTTCAAGAGCGATTGCAGCTGTAATGGCTTTGAAAGTGGATCCAGGCTCATAGGTGTTGCTCAGAACCGTGTTTTTCCACATGCCATGCCAATAAGTCACTCTCTCGTCATCAGACATTGTCGCCCATGTTTCTGCATCCATGTCATTTCTGTACTCTCTAGGTGAGTTGAGATTGAAGTCCGGTTTTGAGCCCATCGCCAAAATTTCACCGGTTTTGGGGTTCATGACAATTGCAGAAACAGATAAAGCGTCGTTTTCAATTAAAGCGGTTTCCAAGCGTTGTTCAACAAAATATTGAATGGAATCATCAATTGTCAAAAGTATCGAATTTCCGTTTTGCGGTGCTGTGATATTCTCTTCACCATATGCGAGTTGTCTTCCATAAACATCGGTTGTCACATTATATAGACCTGGTGTTCCTTTGAGCAGATTGTTATAGAAAAGTTCAAGTCCAAGAAAACCATCGCTGTCCATGTTGACATTGCCTATCAAGTGAGAGGCCAAATTGCCATATGGATATACTCTTTTCGTATCTTCGGTGATGGATATTCCACGAATACTTTTTCCTCTGATCAGATCCGCCTCACTTTTGGTCAGATTGGTAACCACCTTTACCATACTTGTTGACGCACTGATTATTTTGCTTGCTATAGGTTCATATTCAATATTCAACGTTTGGGAAATAAGCTCAGCCGTTTCGACAGGTTTTGTTATTTCAAACGCACTGGCCCAAATGGAATACGTTTTGATGCTGAATGCCATTTTGTCACCATTGCGGTCCAGTATGTCGCCACGTTTCGCAGGAACTACTATATTTTTGTTTTGTTGATCTTTCGCCATCCGAGTCAACTCATCACTCCAATAGACATGAATATAAACCAGTCTTCCTACGAGTGCAGCCATTAAAATTATAATGATGGTGAAAAGAATCAAAAGTCTATTCCTGAATTTCAACATGTGTTGCCTCCAAATAATCACTACTACTATTATAACGCAACATTAAGATTAATCAATTATTGTTGAAGTAAAAAAAGCCTGCTTTCGCAGGCTATTATGATCGTGTCAGTTGTTGGTCTTGAACAGAGCTAAAACCAAATCATGGACAAGTTGATCCGAAGAATTGCCTGTCCCAACTTCACTACCTTCAGCAGTTTGGAATTTAGGCGTTTCCAGTACATAGTTATAATTTGAATCAATATAAACGAGTTGCTCCTTGGATGGATACTGCATGTTCAGTTCTTCAATGGCAATTCTCTCAATGTTGTTCAGTTCAGTATGATTTTCGATTTTAGCGTTCATTTCCTCAACTTTGGCATTGAGCGATTTAATCTCAGCCTTCAAATTGAATATATCATATTTAGCCTCATTGACGAGAGAGTTTTGAAATATGATTGAACCGAATATGACCGCAAATACCAAAACAATTGCAACAGAACAAAACAAATTGACAACTTGATTAAACGCTTTCTTTTTCGCTTTTTCGCGCTCAAGTCTTTTTTTCTTTATATTCACGATTTTTTCGGATTGTGAATAATTGAATTGTTCAATTTCATAAGCGGATGATTCGATTCTAGCCGTCATAACAACCCCTCCTGGGACTATTTTTTTTCTGCAATCCTCAATTTGGCACTCCTTGCTCGAGGATTATCGCCAACTTCCCGTTCCGATGGTAATATTGGTTTTCTGGAAATGATCTTCACTTTGGGTTTGTTGTTGCATATACAAACTGGAAATTCAGGTGGACATATGCATCCTTGCGCCAATTTCTTGAAAGTATTCTTAACTATTCTGTCTTCTAATGAATGGAATGTGATAATTGCCACACGTCCACCCTTGTTCATCACAGAAACTGCATCTTCTATAGTTTTTTCAATGATTTTGAGTTCATTGTTGACTTCTATTCTTATAGCCTGGAATGTACGCTTAGCAGGATGTGGCCCATCCTTTCTGGCACTTGCGGGAATTGCGTTTTTTATGATATCCACCAGTTCATAAGTGGTTTCAAGAGGCTTTTCACTTCTTGCTTCCACAATGAATTTAGCAATTCTATTTGCCCAGTTTTCTTCACCGTACTCTTTGATGATTCGAGTCAGTTCATCTTCTGAGTAGGTGTTGACAACATCATAAGCAGAAAACTCATCTTCCTGGTTCATTCGCATATCCAGTTGGCCATCATTCATATATGAGAATCCGCGTTCAGCCTCATCTAATTGATAGGATGATACACCGAGATCCAACAAGAAGCCGTCAATTTTCTTTATATCGAGTTCTTTCAGAACTTCTATGATGTTTGAGAAATTACTGTGTACCGGGATGAATTTTTCCCCGAATATGGCCAACCTTTTGGTTGCCGCTTCAAGAGCATCTTGATCCTGGTCGATGCCGACAACTTTGCCTCCACTTAAGAATTGGATAAGTTTAAAGGTATGTCCACCACCACCAAGGGTGCCATCCACATAGATTCCATCAGGCTTGATGTCAAGACCTTCCATACATTCTTTTAGCAAAATGCTTACATGACCAAATTCCATAATCTACTCCTTTTAAAAACTGATTCCAAGTGATTCCATATCTTCAGCCAATTCATCCATGTTTGCTGTCAAGAACTCATTGTATGCTTCCCAAGATGCCGCATCCCAAATCTCGATACGTGATCCTGTTCCGTTTACATAGACATCTTTCTCAATTTTTGCATGACTCCTTAAATTCTGTGGAATCAGGACACGCCCCTGTTTATCGAGTTCACATTCACTTGCACCTGCAAAAAAAGATCTTGCAAAGGCTCTTGCCTTGTTGTTCGAAAGTGGCAACGCTTTGAGCTTTTGCTCAAACAATTCCCATTCACTAAGTGAGAAAACAAAAAGACAATGATCGAGTCCTTTTGTGATGTAGAACACATCACCAAGTTTATCTCTGAATTTGGATGGTATACTCAAACGATTTTTCGCATCAACTGCGTGTTTGTATTCACCGGTAAACATCATTCATCACCTTTTCAATCCAAATTCATGGTCTTTTATCCCACTTCACTACACTTCGCACCACTTCTTATGCTTATTGTAAACTTTTTTTAAAATTAATGCAACAAAAAAAGCGACTTTATATTGATAAAGTCACCTTTTCAGGTACAAACAGTACTATGGTCCCAATAAGTTATTCCTTAATTTTCCACAATCCTTTTTTTCTTACTATTATAATAAAAATTATTCCGACAATTATAGAAACCAAACTGAAAACTTGAGCAATCCTAAACGGTCCAAACATCAAGCTATCTGTTCTCATTCCTTCGATGAAAAATCTTCCCACCGAGTATAAAACCAGATATTTAACAAAATGCTCTCCGTAAAACTTTCGGTTTTTGAATGTAAACACCAAAGTTGTAAAAATTATGAGATTCCAAATGGATTCATATAAAAATGTGGGATGGACTTTCACTCCGTCCACCATGATTCCCCAAGGCAGATCGGTAGGCCCGCCATGCGCCTCCTGATTGATGAAGTTGCCCCACCTGCCGATGGCTTGACCAAGGATGAGTGGCATTGAAACCATATCCGCCAAGTCTCCAAAATTCAGTTTCTTGTATTTGCAGACAATCCATCCGCCCAATACACCACCGATAATCCCACCATGAATGGCGAGACCGCCTTCTCTGAATGCAAAAATCATAGAAGGATTCTGAGAGTAATAGGACCATTCAAATATGACATAATATATTCTAGCAAATATGATTGCCATAGGTAAAACCACCATGACCAAGTCTAAGATATCGTTTTCTTTATAACCGTGTTTTTTTCCTACTTTCAGTAAAATCATGGTCCCGATCAACATTGCGGATGCGATGATGATGCCGTACCATGCAATCTGTAGCCCAAATATTTCAAATGCGATTTTATTCATTGATGCCTCCGTTATTTTTTTTCTTTAATCATGGCCGACATACTGGAATTGGACAAATCATAAAAATTCTTCACAGAATTTTGGATGTCGTCGTATGACAATTTGTTGAATGCCTCCACCTGTTCAAATAGATCGAAACCTCTCATTTTCTTAAACGTATAATTGCTTGCAATGGATTGCAATGAATTGAAAGATGCCACAAATCTGCCGAGCAGCTTTCTTTTCATCCTAAGAAAATCCTCATGTTCGAAACCGTTGTTCAAATGAGATTCGACGGTGCGTAGAATTTCTTCGTGAAGCAAATCAACATGATCGGTTTGATTCCCGAAAACGGCATAAGCATAACCATCACCAAGTTGAACATCCATGTCATAACTTTCCGTGATCCATCCTTTTTCGTAAGCGCGTGAGAATGCTGCGCTGCTTTTACCGAACATCATATCACTAGCTACTCTAAGCGCTGCGAGTTTAAGTTCGCGATCTTCTTTTCTGATGTCGGGATTTGCTTTGAAACCAACAATCATACTATCTTTTGCAATGGCCTTAGTAATGATGCTTTTCGGGCGAACAATTCGGAAAGGTTCATTTGGCATGATCAGTCTAGGCACGGTTTTTCTTTTTATGAACGCTTCGGTTTGATTGGCCTCAATCAGTTCAAAGATATGACCGGGTTCCACATCTCCAAAGACAAACATTGCCATATTCTTTGGATTGTAGAAATACTCATAGCACCTAAGCAACTGTTCCTTTGTGGTTGACCTGACAGATTCCACTGTTCCAGCTATATCATCTTTCACAGGATGAGTATGATACATGTTCAGCATCAGATTTGTACCCATCTGCCATTCCGGTTCATCTTCATACATCTTGATTTCCTGGATGATCACTTCTTTCTCTTTTTCAACACTTTTTTCTGTAATTTGAACGTCGAGAACGAAATTCATGAGCATTTTAAGTGCCTTGTCAAATTCCTCAACCGTCTCTATATGATATACCGTTGAACCGTTGCTTGTATATGCGTTGACGCTTGCGCCAATTTTTTCGAACTTTTCAAATGTGCTTTCCAGCTCGTCCTCAAAAATTTGATGTTCGAGAAAATGTGCAATCCCTTGTGGCATTTCCACTCTTCCAAGCCCATCCACTTCGAATACATTGTTCATTCCACCATAATGAGTGCCAAAAAAAGCGTATTTTTTTGCAAAATGCTTTTTGGGCAACACATAAACTTCTAGTCCGGATTCCAGTTTTTTATGAAAAATCGATTCATCGATATATTGGCAATAGTCTTCATTTTCAAAACCCATATTATTCCTCCCCTTTCAAGCGTACTATGGTGTCGAGTTCAAAATGCCCAGCGGCCATTACGAGGTCGTTCTTATCCAGTCTATTGATTCGGTCAATGTATTCTTCCAAATCAAGTGTTCCCTTTGTCAGATATTGATTATAGTAATAATTGATATAAGAATTTTGATAATCCGATAAGGATTGAAGATTCGAAATCAATGTTTTTTTTGCTATTGCGAGTTCATCGTCAGATATCTCGCCACTTTTTATCGCTTCTACCTGTTCAATAATCAATTTTTCCGCTTTGTCAAATTTGTCAAAATCGACACCTGCATAGATCAACAATACAGACTTGAATTTGTCTGCTCTTGCAAATACAGTATAGCATAGACCGTCTCTCTCCCTGACAACTTTAAACAGCTTAGAGCTGCCTCCGTAACCAAGTACGATGGTCGCCATGAACGCCGGAAGATATTCATCGCTTTCATAAGGGATATTGATTCTGTAACTCATGGCCAGTTTGCCTTGGGCGATATCATGTTCTTCTACCACCCGTTTGATCTGATCCGGATGATAAACAATTTCTTCTCGAGCTACGGGTTCGCGTTTTCCCTCATAGAAGTGAAGATTATTTACAATCTCACTTTTCATGGTCTCCGGTTCGAAATCACCGATTACAATCACATCAATCGATGAGGTCTCAAGGACCTTTTGATAATGTTCATATAGCGATACAGGAGTGATTTCCCTAATGGCTTCCACATTACCATATTCATGGATTCTATAGGGTTCGTTCTCACTCATGTTTTCTACACAAAGACTGAGTGCCCATCCATCTTTGTCATCTTTTCTCATTTCCACCTCAGAAATAAGTCCCAATTTCTCAGCTTCGAAAATCTCGGGATCAAATCCGCCATCCACTACTTTAGGCCGGTTCAATATTTGGTCTATAAATTGAAGCGCTTGTGCTGTCACAGTTTCTTCCCCGACATATTGTGCTCCTGGAACTTGCATTTTGATCTGAATCATCTGTTTTTCACCATATTTGTGAATATCTGATACTATGATTGCACCATAAAGATTCTCAAGAGCACTGCTCATCTCTTTTTGTGTGGGATAAACAGAGCTTACCTTGTCGATCACCCTTGACAACAATGCATTTAAAGAGGCTTCACTATCATTCAATGGTCGTTTGATGTAAACGCCATACAATACCGTTTTAAACTTCCTAGATTTGACCAGGTGCAGATTGACTCCTGGAGTCAATTCAAAATACTGTGTCATATCAATCATTTTGTCACATCCTTATCTTAGATTCAATTGCCTTTATCCATTATAACTTATTTACATTGTGTTGTTAATGGTTTATAATTTAATGATGTGAATTGAGCACAATAATTGTTTATATAAAGGAAGGTTATTCATGAAATTAGGTATCGTAGGCTTACCAAATGTAGGTAAGAGCACTCTTTTCAACGCTATCACCAAAGCTGGTGCTGAAAGTGCGAACTATCCGTTTTGCACCATTGAGCCAAATATTGGCGTTGTTGCAGTTCCCGATAAAAGGTTGAATGTACTGAGGGATATGTATGACTCCAAAAAAATAGTCAATACAGCGATTGAATTCTATGACATCGCAGGCCTTGTAAGAGGTGCTTCCAAGGGCGAGGGTCTAGGCAATCAATTTTTAAGCCATATAAGAGAAGTAGCAGCCATCGTACATGTTGTGAGGTGTTTTGAGGACGATAACGTCGTACACGTGGAAGGAAAAATCGGACCACTGGATGACATCGAAACCATCAACATCGAACTCATTTTGGCAGACTCTGAAATGCTCGAAAGAAGAATTGCCAAAACCATCAAGCAAGCCAAATCTGATAAGACAGCATTAGCTGAACTCAATATTTTGGAACGAATCAAGGCTGTTCTTGATTCGGGACTCAATGTCAGAACGATGGAGCTTGAGCCCGAAGAACGTGAGTTTGTCAAGTCGCTCAATCTTTTATCCAATAAACCCATCATCTATTGCGCAAATGTCTCTGAAGAGGATATAGCAAGTGAGGAAAATGAGTATGTGAAACAAGTTCGCACTTTTGCCGAATCCGAGAATGCTGAAGTGGTTGTGATTTGTGGAAAAGTCGAGCAGGAAATCGCTGAACTTGAAGATGAGGACCGTCAAGCATTTTTGGAAGAGCTTGGTCTTAAGGAATCGGGACTCGACCAATTGATCCGCTCCAGCTATCACCTCCTCGATCTTATCAGTTTTCTTACTGCGGGACCTCAGGAAGTCAGAGCTTGGGACATCAAAAGAGGCACAAAAGCACCACAAGCTGGTGGTAAAATCCACTCGGACATTGAACGTGGCTTCATTCGAGCTGAAACAATCGCTTTTGAGGACCTTAGAGCTTATGGCAATATGGCAGCCGCAAAAGACGTCGGCAAAGTGAGGCTCGAAGGTAAAGAATATGTCATTCAAGACGGTGATGTGATTCTTTTCAGATTCAATGTATAATTGAACTCAAGCAGGCACCCTACTTTTCTGGTAGAGTGCCTGTTTTTAATTACATCATAATTTATTGATCGCTTCTAGTCTGAGTGCAACCGGCGGATGAGAATAATGCATCATCACATAAAGTGGATGAGGGGTCAAATTTGAAAAATTTTCCTGAGATAACATTTTAAGTGCACTGACCATGTGTGAACGATCAATGTATTCTGCAGAAAACGCATCCGCAGCATACTCCGCTTTCCTACTCAATGCGTTGATTGGAATACTGAGTATAAAACTGAGGGGTTGAACGAATACAGAAAACAAAATAAGACCGAACCCGAAGTGAACGTCACTAAGTCCAAAAGCAATCGGCAATGTTTCACTTTCCAGAACAAGGCCAAGCACTGCCATAAAGAGTCCAAAGAAACCTATTTGTCTGAGAAACATTTTTTGAACATCCTTGTGAATTGCGTGACCCAGTTCGTGCGCAAGAACCGCCAAAACCTCGTCCTCGCTCAATTTCTCAATCAAAGTGTCAAATAGGACAACATCCCTCACTCTGCCCATACCGCTGAAAAAAGCATTCAGTCTGGTGGAACGACGTGAGGCATCCATTACAAAAATGGATTGAATTTCAAAGCCTGTCTCACAGGCCAAGTCTTGGATTCTCTCCTTGAGTGAGCCTTCCTCCACGGGTGAGAGTTTATTGAACAATTTGACAAAGAATCTGGTGTTCATCAAAATCATAAGGATCATAACAAATGTGACCACAACCCATGACAGTAATACAAACAAAAACATGCGTTCCGAAAACATCAAGAATATGGCGTTGATTACAGCCAAGATTCCACCACCAATCACTGCACCGATCATGAGTCCCTTGACTTGATCCAAGACAAAAGTCCTAAGCGTCATTTTATTGAAACCATATTTCTCTTCAATCACGAAAGTCTTATAATAATCGAAAGGTAGTGACAAAATCATGTAAATCATAAAATAGAGTCCAATAAATGAAAGCGTCTGTAAAATATCATTTTCAAACCACCCGGCGCTTATGGACTCAAGCTTAGCAAACCCACCAAGCAATAGCATAATGAGAATGATTAGTAAATTAAGGCATTTGAGGATTATTCCAAATCTGAAGTTTTCCATAAAATATTTGAGCCACCGTTGATACTCCGGCTCTTCATATATATCTCCCACATTATCAGGAAATGGTGCATTCCTATTTCTATAATTTAAAATTGAAATTCCAATATCCATTAAAAACATAATGATTATGATCCCAATAACTATTATTTTCATTGTTGCCTCCAAGAGTTTTTTCTGTATTTATAATTATATCACTAAAAATTCAAAACTCAAATTCCACTCTGGCTCAAATATTGACAACATGTTATACTTAGTTCAAAATGTCAAATAGAGGTATGGTATGAATCGGGAACTCAGGGGATCTATCTACATAGCACTGGCTGGAGTAAGCTGGAGCACTACAGGAATATTCGCCAAGAATCTATTGGATAACGGGCTGACATCTATCGAAGTCAGTTTCATCAGATTGTTTTTAGGAGCGTTTTTCTTTTTGGTCTACTTTATTTTCGGGAAAACCCATTTGTTTAGAATTGATAAAAAGGGACTGATTCTCACTTTTTTCATGGGCGTCATCACTCAAGGTGTTTTCAACCTCGTGTTCTTTTCATCCGTCGACCTGATTGGAGTGATCAATGCAACAGTGCTCCTCTATCTCGCACCACTTTTTTTGACCATCTTTTCTGTAACAATCTTCAAAGAAAAACTGACGGTTCTCAAAAGCGCAGGTGTTCTACTGTCTATTGTAGGTTCTATATTGGCTCTTACGGGTGCGGTGTTCGACTTCCAAGAACTCTCTGTAATCGGTGTGGGCTATGGAGTTATGGCTGGACTTGGATACGCTCTCGTCAGTGTCTTCGGAAAATTTGGGCTACAAAAGTATCATGCCAAAACATTGATATTCTATAATTCTTTGTTTGGAATGGCTTTCATTTTGCCACTTGTGAATATTGGTGACCTTGCCATGAAAATCAACTCTCCTGTAGTGGTCTCTTGTAGCCTTGGACTTGGTATATTTGCAGTGGTTCTTGCATATCTTTTCTACTTTGAAGGCATTTCTTCTGGAATCGATTTGTCAAAAGTCGGCGTTTTAAGCATGATTGAGTTGATTTTTGCTGTCACGTTATCTGTTGTCTTTGTAAATGAGGAACTGAGCCTTGTTAAAGTATTTGGACTCAGTCTAATTTTGGTGGCTATATATCTGATCAATAAAAAAGTGAATAGAGCGCCCTCTATCCACTGATTCCTTATCGTGTTCACCCACCCGCTGTAACCATGCCTTATTCCCAATCAAGTAAAGCCAATTATAAACAGGAATACTCCAGTTAAATTAAAATCCGCGTGTCTGCCCTTTATAAGGCGGTTTTTTACCCACCATATACTCTTCTATTCCAGGTCCTCCAAGATTCTTAAGGCGCCACATGCCATAGACATAACTGACAACTAAAACTGAGATTGTCATTGGCCATCCAAGTACAGTTTTCCATGCAAACAACAAAGTCACATTTTCTCGTAGCAGAAGAATGATCAGCACCACAAATCGAAGCAGAAATAAAAAAGACCAAAATAGTGTCACTTCCCTATAAGCAGGTTTGACATCCGGTCTCCAGAACCATTCAAGTGACCATCCACGTGACAAATGACTCACCCATGCAGCTAATGGTTTTCCTACCAACACACTAACGATTGAAATCATAAAAACAAAACCGCTACTGATTATACCAGGCAAAAAATAATTTGCGGCACTTCCAGAAAAATAGGAAAAACCTGAAGCAACAATGATACCTGCCAAGCCACCGAAAGCGTACTGCCACTTTTGCTTATAAAAAATTCTCAAAACACCTACAGCAATCGCTGACAATGCAGAAATAACTACAGCAGTACCAAGTCCTACCCTACCGTTTAAAACAACAAATAACAGAGGAGGTAAAATAGCATCTAGTGTCTTACCGGAAATCACCGATCTGAGTTCTTCCATTATTTCCTTGCCCCGATTCAAGCTCTATCACCCATAAAAAATCTTTTCATATCCCCATTGCAAGTGAAGAGTTGAATCAAAACATAAAGTGCACCTGTAAAGAATCCAAGCACCATCATCAAAACGATCCATATACCCGCTACAGCAATATTCTTTTCACGAAAAGCAATCCACATGGAAAACAATGTAAACCCAACATATAGATCTACCATGGATACAATGCCCCAAGGGTTTGCAAGGATTTCGCCACCGTCTATAAAAAAATCACCTGTTGAGAATCCGTAGATAAGTGCTCCAGTCATTGCCAATACACCTACAAGAGCCAATAGTTTTGCAATTTTCATAATTATACCTCCATTTGGTTTTCAACTGCTTGATATCGCACTGTAATAGGATTCCAAATTGAACCCATGATTGGTTACTGACATTATCGATCTGTTGAACACTTGACTTTCTGCCAGAGAAACTTCAAGAGAATCATTATTGAGTTCCATGATCCATTTATAGAAGTCATCAACTTTCAGACCAGCATTTATGCTTAATCTCAGTATAAGTGACTTGACCAGTTCAATAATCAACGATTCATTACTTTTTGGTTTTAAATGCTGAAGTGATTCAGTAACCTCTAGTGGAGCTCGGCTTAACTTCGAATTGAATTCATGCAAATAAAAATATAGTCCTAAATTATGGAGTCTTCCTGTTGAAACGTCGATGAACAAAAGATCTTTTTCAAGACCTGTGGAAGTCAATCCCATATATTTGAGTGCGGTCAAATCATAAAAAATGCCTTCACAGATTTTTCTACACGCGAGCGGCTTTAGATAACCTGAAACAGCTTCGAGCGTCACAATCGGTTCAATGCCCTTCTCTTTTTTTATGACAATATAACCGTGTGTCCCTGTATCAAAAGAGTCAATGATTTCAGGTATGGGGACTTTGAAATAACTGCCCTCACCACTTTTGACAATTTTAATCGAATCCATAAAAATCTTACGTTTGAGTTTTGTGATTTCAAGAAGAACATGTTCCTCAGATACGTACATGAATCCAAGTTCGATGATGACTCTCTTCAGATATTTGAAGCGTACGCATTTTCCTGAATTCGTCTTTAGCTCGATGACGCGCTTTCTTTTACTTCTTTTTATTTCCTCTTTGTATTCCGAATAATCAACTTTTGTTTCTTTGATGTCATTTTTGTCGACATTGTCGAATCGTCTTCGATCTCTATTCAATATTCTATCTTTTTCATAGAATTTATGATTCTTGATCAGTAACTGTCCCTCGTTATAAAGCGCATTGATTTTGCTCATTATAAAAAGAGCTTCCTTAACTTCAGAGATATCCGGATGCCAAATTTTAGCAAGTGCCCTATATTCTTTTTTTATACCTCTTACTGTAAACAGTTCAGAAGGCATATCACAATGCATAATGTAATATTTGTCGTTGAATCGATCTGTCCTTGCCATAAAAACCACCATTCTATTGTCGTTCTATCATTATACATCTGCACTCCATATCTATCAACTATGGATCAGTTTTCTAGATGCATGTATACAAAAGCCTTCCGTTTGGGATGCATTATTATTCCCCAAATAAATCCTTTTCACTGATAATCTTTATTGGATACCCTTTTTCCTTCATTTCCATCGCCTTTTTCACCTTGGCACCATAACTCCCATAAGACCAACCGGGGTCACCCTCATTACCAACCAAGACATAATCCACTGCACGGGTCACTGAAGGATGTATTTTCCCTCCGTGTGCAATAATAAATAGTTCAACATCAGTCTTTGAACCAAAACTGAAATTGCCCGTCATACAAAATAATTTGCCATCAATATTGATTGTATCGTAATCGGCACTCTTTACGGGATCTACACATTCATTAAAACAAGCTCTGAGGTCATCTCCCTGTTCAATTTTCACTTTGATTTTCTTATATACAAGCTCCGATTCCAATTCTGGGTGCCTGTTCATCCAGTCCTTCAAATATTTGATGGAAACACTGGAAAAATCATCAGAATGAATAATGGATTTAATAATTCCAAGAAATTCCTGCACTTTGATTGTGCGATCCGTATATGTTCGATTGGGAGTGAAACTGCCCGATGAGCCTTTATGAATCGATAAGTTGCTTTTAAAAAGTGATACGTCACTTTCAGAGTACCCATACCCAGACATCATCTTTAGAAAGATTCCTTGACATGCTTTTGTATCAGCCATGGCGTTATGATGTCTTAAAAGATCCACACCAAAAAAACTGCTGACCACATCCAAGCTGTACTTAGGCGACCTGATTCTTTTTCTAGCCATGGTTACAGTGCAACTGTATTTGATTTCAGGCATTTCTAGACCGTAATGATGCATGACCTTGCTTAGCACTCCCAGATCAAAACTGGCGTTATGAGCTACCACTACTGAATCGATAAAGTATTTTTCAATTTCTGGCCAAATTCTATCAAAAGTCGGTTTGTTTCTCACCATATATCTTGACACCCCGTGAAGCTGTACATTGAAGGTATCGAAGTAAACTTCTGGATTCACAAGAAATTCTTGTTCAAAAACAATCTCATCATCGACCATATGAATGAGTCCAAACGCACAAATCCGATCATTGAAACGATTTGGCGTCTCCAGGTCAAAAAATGTAAAACGGTTGTACATGTCATTTCCCCCTAGTTTGATTCCTCTTTCGCACTTTTCTTCCCGACCTTGATTAGAACGATTCCAACTATCAAGACCATAAAACTAATCCCGATTGCAATCCATTTGAACATAGTAATATAAGGAATTATCTTTGCAATCCATTCCAATCTGCTAGGATATGCCCAAAATATCAACGTCGCACAAATGTTTTCGATAAAATCAAATACCACACCCACAATTGGGATCAGTGTCAATCTATTTAACCTTAAACTCGTTTGAATCCATCTGATCATAACGTATAGAAAAGAACCATACACAATTGGCCAAACGACATCAAATGTCCATCTGATCAAAATATAAAAGTCTCGACCCGATTCACCATAGGCTTCCGCCATATCAAATATCTTTTCTGATTGATAAAAGAATGATGTATCAGGGGATTCGTTAACACCGGATACTTCACTCGTCAAAGAGGATACATATGGTAAGACAAGTGCTATGAACAACAAAAAAACAACAGTGACAACCACTCTCGCCTGCCATGTATCGATATGTTTCATATCAGTCTCCTGTCGATATCCTTTTTATTCAAACCATTCATTTTAAGCTGATGGCGCCACCCCATCTCCGCCCCAATTTTATAGCCGATTCTCGGAAAATTGGGAGAAATATAAATATCTTCTCCCTCTGAGCCTGTATTGATGTGGGAAGCAAGTGCATCGAGAGCAAGTGAAAAATTTTTCTTAGGTCCTTGACCATCAGGAACTCCAGAAAGACTTTGAATCATTCCACCTCCACCTACACCAAGACCTTGTCCCCATGTTACATCTGCCTTATGACACCAATTCTTTACCATCTCAATTGCAGGAAGTGCTTGATGTCCTTCAAAAAATCCGCAGTTGACGATAGCATAGATAGTCATATCCGGCCGAGGATGTCTTTTGAGATTAATTTCCATTTCATAAAGACAACTTAACAAATGTGATGGGATCCCATCCACATAAAGAGGAAACGATAATACTAAAACATCACTATCTAAAATGTATTCCAAGGATTCTTCTGGCACACTCGTTATGTTGAGGTTGTGAATACTCACATGAAAATGATCGGACAATTTGGGTTTTAAAGAATCCAACAAAGCACCGGAAGAACTGCTAAGAGGTTTTGGGCTTCCACCCATCAAGCTGACTTTTATAGGTTTCATAAAATACCTCCCCCGATCTCCTCAACTGATTTTACAAAGTGTAAGCCTTTGATGTTACTGATCATATTGATGCTGTTGGCAATAACCAATTTGTCTGCGGTTGCTTTTTCATCCTCTGTGATATCATCACCATAAAACCAGACCGAAGTCTCAAATGTATGATTGTATCTTTTTTTATGATGCATTTCATTGTTCCTTGTTTCAAAATAGGGATGTATGTATGAGATGCTTCTATCCAAAACATTTTTTACAAATGGACTATAACCTCCATAGAAGCATTTGCTTATGATAATCACTTCATCTGATTTTGCAAGCCATTCGCCCATATCACCATAATTGTCGCGAATGACGCAGGCACCAGGAGTCTTAACCCAGCATCCAAAACATCCAACACATTTTTTGATGGTACCGTCATTTGAAACGACTTTATATGAGTTTGGCAGATCCGGGAATAAGCTTTCAAATTTCATTTCATTCAAATCATGTATGATCAGTTTCATTTTTTTCCTCCTCAATCACCAGATTTACTTTCCAGTTTTCATGACCAGCTTCTATAATGGTCTTGATTAAATCAGATCCATATTTTCCTAGACTTCCAATCATCGCATCATAGTTTTCGACATGTACTTCAACCGGTTCTGACCAAACGCTGAGCAAATCGTAAAGTGCATCCAAATTGGCACCATAATAATCAGGAAATTGAAACCCCTCCTTGATATGCCTATGTGCTTCTTCTTTTGTAAACATTTTGAGCCCATCCAGGATTAAATAATTCATGTTATTCCTCCCCATACAATTGTTCAAATGTCTCATAATGGTCGGCAGTGTAAAAAATCAGGCCATCACCAGAAAAAACTATTCTTTCAGCCCCTCTATATCCACCTTCATAATTGATATCGCATTCGTAATACTCTCTTCCATTTTCAGCGGGCAACAACCCTTCACGGTTTCCAAACCGATCGCCACCAATACTCATCCCTTCTGCAACTTCCCATAAATTCCCCTCACTTGATTCCCATCCAAGGTCTGTTGCTTCAGACTTGGTTATGAAATTGGATGGAAGTTCACCATACTCGTTAATATATGCCGCGACTTCATCTCTTGAAGTATAACTGCCATCTTTTTCAATCATTGTCTGTGAAGTTTCTTCAGGCAATTCATTTCCGGTATCTAGTTCATCTATCAAAGGGAGATTTGGAAATATAAACACTGCAAATGCCAATAAAATCAATACTGGTACAATATATTTTTTCATTTGATACCCTCCGTTTATCCTTTAACGACTGCAATTGTTTTCATTTTTTTGATAGGATCAATCAAATCTCTTTCATTTTCAATCACTTGGTCGATGTCTTTATATGCAAGGCGTGCTTCCTCGCCAATATCTGCTTTCTTAACTTTACCTATAACCACACCTTGTGACTTTAAATCTTCAAAAGTAGCTACCACAGAAAACTTATCTTTAGCATCCTTGCGACTCATGAGTCGTCCTGCGCCATGAGAGCTGGACTCAAAGCTTTCGGGGTTTCCTCTACCCATAACTATATATGAATACGATCCCATAGCTCCTGGGATAATCCCTAGTTCACCTTCACGTGCACTTATGGCACCCTTCCTGTGAACCCAAACCATCTTATTGTAATGCTGTTCGTAAGAGGCATAGTTGTGATGGCAATCAAGACTCTCTGATAGCTCAATCTCACCAAAATTAACATATTGTTTGAAAAGATTGAGTATGGTCTTGGTAACCACGCTCATCATTTTGGTCCTATTCTCTTTAGCAAACTCCATTGCAAAACTCATCCATCGGATATATTCCTTCCCCAGTTCACTACTCGCATCCAAATAAGACAAATTCCTTGTGTTGGATTCCTTTGCAAGTGAATTGAAAGTATTACAAATTTTGAGTCCAAGATTTCTAGATCCCGAATGAACCATGATTCCCAGATTGCCCTCATCATCAATCTGAAGTTCAATGAAATGATTGCCCCCACCAAGGGTCCCTACTTGCATCGCTGCGGAATCAAGCTCTTTGAGCAACTCCTTTGGTGTATATTCTGATGGATTGTCAATTAATTCTGCTCTAAAAGTATCCACTGCATTGCACTTTTGCTTGAATTTATGATGACTGAAGCCGGTTGGAACAGCTCTGAGTATTTCAGAGACGATAATCTCTGTCAGGCTTCCATCAGGTGTGTTGACTTTATTCAGCTCTTCTACTGGAATATTTGTCATGACAAACTGCATCCCACAGCCTATGTCCACTCCAACAGCATTTGGGATGATCACGTTTTCAGTGGCAATAACCCCGCCTATCGGCATACCAAAACCAGGGTGGGTATCCGGCATAAGCGCCACCCACTTATATATAAAATCCAAGTTGGCTAGATTCCGAGCCTGTTTTAGGCATTCCGGTTCAAGGTTTGCTTCATTCTCTAGCCACACTTTGATCGGCCATTTTTGTTTTTCTCTATCAAAAATATTAAACATGTGAGCCTCCTATTACTATTATACGATATTGAAAAGCAGATACAAGCTCAACGAAAGTTCAAATGACCAGAGCATCAGCTCTGGTCATTCTTTTCTTTTCTTTGCTTATATTTGGTTTTGAATTTGTACATTCTCTGGTCGGCTATCTTGAACAATGTTTCCAGTTCAGTACCGTCTTCACCAAATGTTGATATTCCAAAACTGAATGAAAAAATGATAAGATGCTGGTCAATCTTCACAGGTTTTTTACTCAGTTCCAGGAGGAACCGGTTGAGTCTTCTTGACAATTGTGCTCTGGATGAACCAAAAAACAATCCAACAAACTCATCTCCTCCGAATCGGGAGATCACATCGCTTTTCCTCATAAGATGGGTGCAGTAATGGTAGACCTGATGAATTTGTCCTCATCGTCATTTGAACTTATTTTAGGATATTCCCCCATTGTCAATAAGTCATCTATCTTTGCGATTTCTGAAAGTCGACCTTTTGTAGCCTTGTAAATGAAGGACTCACTAAGTGGAATCCTAAAACCTTTGATGCTATCGACTCTAAATCCGCTTTGTGCAGATACCTCAAGGAATTCTCCCCTCTTCAACAATACTGTTCCAAGTTCTGCACTGGGTATGGCTTCCATTGCCTTTGTGAGGATCATCTGGTAAAACAAGTTTATGTCACCAGTATTAACGACAGATTGGGACACATCCAGCTTCCGTCTTTGCACCTAAGTCTGAATTCGTTCATATCATGATATTTTTTACCTTTTAGTACTTTGCTGAGTCTGATGAAAAATTTATATTGTTGGTCAGTGGCAATCGTGTTTTGAAATCCTGATTTTATCAGGTCTTCCATATCATAACCTGTCATTGCTGTGAAAAGGTCATTGATATAAAGGACTTCATCAGCTGTCATTACGATTAGCGGCGTCGCTATCAAATTACCAAGAATATTCAATTCACCAAGTGAAACCGTTTGAACTTCTTTTCTCACGATAAGACCTTCTCTATCCATATACTTTCTTTTATGTTATCAGAATAATCAGCAATCATCAACAAACTATTTAGGAAGAAAAGATTGATTTTGATAATTATCTATGATATTATCTCATGGTACCCCCTATACAAGGGGGATAAAAAACAAATTTAGGGAGGCACAATGGAAACATTATTGATACTGGTGGCCATAGTGGTCGCATTTACAATTTACAAAAAACTGACCGCACCGAAAGTTACATTGGTCACAAAAAGTCAACTCAATGAACTGATGCTGGATAAGAAAAGCAAAAGATCGTATATAGATGTCAGAACTACAGATGAATTCAACCAAAAGAAAATCAAAGGATTCAAGAACATTCCTCTTCAATCGCTCAATAAAAGAGCAAGTGAGATTGATAAAACAGCTCCTGTTGTTTTGCTTTGCGCATCCGGTGCAAGAAGTATGCAAGCCGCAAGAATTCTTTCAAAACTTGGTTATAGTGATTTGATCAACGTGCGTGGTGGAATTGGCCATTAATAATGAATGAACACAACAAATAAGCGACTCATATGAGCCGCTTTCTTTATGTGCTTTTTAAACAAAACATGTTAAACTATAGTCATATATTTATTTTAAGGAGGTCTGTGAATGGATTTCAATCAATTTAAAAACAAACTTACAAGTCAATTCGAGAACAAAGCAAATGTGCCTGAAATCTTTGAGAAACTTGAAGCCTCCTATCAACAGTTACTTGCGATGTCTGAGCAACTGGAGCAATCTGAAAAGAAATACGCATTGCTGATCCAAAATATGAATGATATCGTATGGATCAGTGATCCTGATGGCAAAATAATCTATATCAATCACTACGTCACCGAACTACTAGGCTACAATCGTGATGAAATGATTGGTCGACCACTTTATGATTTCATGTGTCCGCTCCATAATTATAAATCCGGTCCCTGCCAAAGCGTCGTGGCATTGATGAGCAAGCATGATTTTGATCACGAGGAATTATGGATGCTACATAAGGATGGCAATACCAGAAAAGTGCTCGAAGTGAACAGCAAACGAGTATTCTGGGGCGAAGATGTCGTTGAAATACAGGGCGTGGGAAGAGACATCACCGAACGGATTCAAATCCAAAGAAAAATCAATAAACGCAACAAACAAATGGATTTCATTAATGAACTCAGCATGGCCATCACCACAAATTTATCGCTCAATGACCTTGATGGTTTGTTGAATGGTATTTGCAAGAACATCGTCAATGTAATGCATGTGCCGTTATGTACCATAAGACTAATCGAAGATGAATCTCTCCACTTAAAGTCTGTATGTGGAAAAATCAAACATTTGGTCAATACTTCTCCTATGCCGATTATCGGATGGGAATCAGAAATCGCTTTTAAAACCGGCGAACCTGTTGTGACACAATTAGATACAATTGCAAAGGACCATCTTCACTTCAACTCAATATTAAAAGATGATAAAATAGAAACAGTCACAACGATTCCACTCATTGCAAATGAAAAACCATTAGGGGTTCTGATTATCAGTACAGATGAGAGTTATGACCAAGATTATGTCATGACCCTCTCCTCCATCGCCAACAATATTGCTTTTGCAATAGAAAAATCAAACTTATACAGAGATCTGAAGCAATTTTACGTCAAAATCATCACAACACTTGTTGCAGCTATCGAAGCAAAGGATACCTATACCCAAGGTCATTCTATGAGAGTTTCTCATTATGCAGTTGAAATTTCCAGACAGATGGGGCTTGATCAAGATGCAATTGAAGAAATTGAGATTGCTGGACTTTTACATGATGTTGGGAAAATCGGTATTAGTGACACGATATTGACCAACCCGGGACGATTGACCCACGAAGAATATGAGGTCATCAAAACTCATCCACTGATAGGTGTGCGGATTCTCGAGCCAATAGGGCTATCCGACAACATCATGTATGCAGTTAAACAACACCATCTCAGATATGATCTCACCGGTTATCCTCAGGCTCCTGATCTGGACCACATCACATTATTCGCGAGAATCATCGGAGTCGCTGATGCACTGGATGCCATGACATCCAATCGTTCATATAAATCCATGATAACAACAGAACAAGCCATAGAAGAACTCCTTGCCTGTTCAGGTACACAGTTTTGTCCGGAAGTCGTTAGCGCTGCAGTGGATTATCTCAGTAAAGGCAGATGATAAAAACACCAAACAAAAAAGCTGTAAACACTACAGCTTTTTTTCTTGCCACTAAATGATGAACCCTGCGACGAGTACGAGAACCACTATGAATGGAACAGGAATTTTTTTGCTGACTAACAGGACCATCGTTGAAAGCGTCACAATCAGATTTTCAAGGACGAACCCGCTACGTTGCATCAACACAACTGCTGCTACTGCAATAAGTCCTCCCGCGACGGCGTTTATTCCTCTGAGTGAAACCTTGATCCCTCGAATCTTCTTCAAATTTTCCCAGATCGGGTAAACAAAGTAGATCAATAATAGTCCGGGTAAAAATATGCCAATTCCGCCTACTATTGAACCCAATACCTGGTAGAATACACTTCCACCTCTGGTTGCCATTCCTCCAGCATAGGCACTGAAGCTGAACATAGGACCTGGCAATCCTTGGACCAATCCATAACCTGTCAAGAATTCTTGAGCGGTCATGTATTCCCGCACCAGAACAAGTTCACTGAACATGACCGGTACAACAACTTGTCCCCCTCCAAACACCAAGTAACCAAACCTATAGAAACTTTCAAAGATATGAACCAAACGATTATCCCATACAAGTGTCAAAATCACACCGCCTATGGCCAAACTCAAAAATGCAATCAGATATTTCCATGATGGATTAAGCTTCACTCTATTCCACAAATCCGCTTCAGCAGAATAAAAAACACTGACAGAACCACCGATCATCAACACGACTGGAAAAATCCAAGGTGCTTTTATGAAGTAAGTTGTCACCCCGCCAAAAATCATTAATAGCAATGTCATTCGATCAGTAATGACTTTTTTCCCAATTTTATAGGTTGCGACAATGATGAATCCTACTGCCATCGGTCCGATGAATCTTAATCCTTCGCTTGAAACATCCATAATATCCAGAAACTGATATAAAAATGATAGAATAGTCATTGCGGTCAATACTGGGAGTGCCCAAACAATCATTGTCAGGAAAGCAAGCATAGGTCCTCCGGTCTTATATCCCATTGAGACAATGGCTTGAGTACTTGTAGGTCCAGGTAAAATACTACACAAAGCGACGAGCTCCACCATTTCTTCTTCTGTCAGATATTTTTTTTTTGTGACCATTTGATCGATAAACACACCAAAGTGGGCTTCAGGGCCACCATAGGCTCCAAGTGAGCATATGAAAACGTCTTTTAGGAAGTCCTTCATACGAATATCATGTTTAACTGCCATAAACCAGTTCTCCTTTCAAAGCTTGAGTATATAGAATTCAGATTAATGGGTATATATATGACGTAGTCAAATGTTGATTGGAGGTTCATATGAAAAACATTAAGAAACATCTTATAAAATTGATCATCGCCATACCATTGTTACTGTTCATACTAATAACACCAGGGGTCAATATCATCACAGATTATTTGTGGTTTGACTCCATCGATTTGAGTAGTGTCTTTATGGTGAGAATTTTGACAAAACTGTTCATTTTCATACCTCTTTGGATTTTCTTCGGAGGTTTTCTATTACTCTATTTGCGTCATCTCAACAAATCATACACTCACCTATTTAACTTCAACTATAAAAAATTGATCACACCGATAAGTATCGCCCTCGGAGCTCTGATTGCTTTCACTGTAAGTGGTGGTATTTGGTTGGATTATCTAAAACTCGTCAATCTGGAATCATTTGACCAGGTAGACCCGATTTTTGGCATGGATATCAGCTTTTACTTTTTCGTCTTGCCATTTGTGAAGGAAATCATTCAAATACTTATAACATTTTTGGGCTTTGTCCTAATAGGTACCACTTTTATCGAGTTAATATTCAGCGATCAAATAAAAATCGCTGACGAATCACTAAGAGAAACTCCATCTGAATTTGTGTCTAGAAATCTCAATAAGACTTTTTTTATACGTTTATTGAGCAAAACAAAATATTTAGTCATGTTACTGTTCTTACTGATAGGAGCACATTTCTTCTTAAAAACCTATGACTTGCTTTATTCGGACAGAGGAATTACTTTTGGTGCGGGTTACACCGATATCAATGTTACTCTTTGGGCATACAGGACGTATACTCTTGTAGCTGTACTGGCTGCGATCGCTACGTTTTTTGCTTCAAAAAAGAAAAAATTCCTCTACTTCGCATCAGGACCAATCGCGATAATTGCCTTAACAATAATTTTTAGTCTAACGGCGTCATTTGTACAAAAGTTGGTTGTCGAGCCCGATGAAATTTCAAAAGAAAGGGAATACCTCGTCAACAATATTGAATTCACTCAAAAAGCTTACAATTTGAATAAAGTGGATTTGGTGGAATACCCATATGAGGAAACACTAAATTACGACAAAATTCAAAGAAACACAGAAACCATAAGCAATATAAGAATCAATGATGAACGACCTCTCAACCAGACTTTCAATCAAATACAAAGCATAAGACTCTACTATGATTTCTACGATATCGATATTGATCGATATTATATTGACGGTGAATATACTCAAGTTTTCATATCGGCAAGAGAACTTGATCAATACAAATTGGATAACAAGGCTATGACTTGGATCAATCAGTTTCTGAAATACACACATGGATACGGGATCGTCATGTCACCGGTAAATCGAGTCACAAATGAAGGTCAACCTGAACTGTTGTTTAAAAACATCCCTCCCATCACCACAACCGATTTGGTTTTAAACCGTCCAGAAATTTACTTCGGTGAGCAAACTGAAAAATATATCATTGTCAACACCGATGAGAAAGAGTTCGATTATCCAAGTGGTTCTGACAACGTTGAGACCATGTATTCAGGTGATGCGGGAATCAGACTCGGGACAATGAACAAATTATTATTCTCAATAAAAGAAAGAAGTATGAAACTTCTGGTATCCAACAACATAAATTCTGAAAGTAAAATCATAATCAATAGAAAGATATTGAATCGAGTAAATGAAATAGCACCATTTTTGGAATATGACACAAATCCTTATATCGTTTTAAGTGGAAAAGATGGAAAACTCTACTGGATCATAGACGCATACACCACTTCAAAGGCTTATCCTTATTCCCAAACATTCAAATTTAACGGAAAAGCTTTGAGCTATATTCGAAATTCAGTCAAAGTAGTCATTGATGCTTATGATGGTACTACCAAATTCTATATCTATGATGAGGATGATCCACTGATTGCAACTTACTCGAACATCTACAAGGATCTTTTTGAACCCAGATCGGAGTTTCCAGATGAACTTGTGCCTCATACCAGGTACCCACAAGATTATTTTGATCTTCAATCCAGGGTGTTTATGAAATATCACGTTAACAATCCGGTTGTTTTTTATAACGGTGAAGACGTATGGGATATCGCCACAGAAAAATATATGGGCGATGTACAAACCATACAGTCCAACTATGTGATGTTTAAAATTGAAGAAAAAGCAGAATTTGCGCTCATACTTCCGTACACACCAAAGGGTAAACCTAATATGACTTCCCTACTTGTGGCCAGAAATGATGAACCAAACTATGGAAAAGTATTCTTATACAGATTCCCTAAAGATAAGACCATACAAGGTCCAATTATGATTGAGTCACGAATCGATCAGGATTCAGTCATTTCGCCACAATTTACACTTTGGGGACAACAGGGTTCGAGCGTTCTAAGAGGAAATGTCATTGTAGTACCAATAGAAAATTCACTGCTTTATGTTGAGCCGATTTATATCATATCCGACAATAAGGATTCCTTACCAGAAATGAAACGAGTCATTTTGGTATATAACGATACATTTATCATGGAACAGACCCTCGAACTCGGACTCAAGAGACTATTTGGTGAAATAGACGACACGCCTACAGGTGCTGAAGCTGGGAGTCTCGAGGAACTGCTGAATGACATCACAAAAAAGTTCAACTTGACTAAAGAATCACTCGATGAACTTGAACTGCTCATAAAAGAACTGGAAGAAAAAATCAAATAACGAAAAATATGCGACAATGTGATATAATTCATTCATCGACAAAAGTCGCAAAGGAGAAATTTATGCAAAACTATAAAATGAAAATTGCCTATGATGGTAGAAATTATATGGGCTTTTCCCCTAAAAAAGACAAACCTGAGAAGAGTATTCAGGGCAAACTTGAAATGATTCTTGAAAAGCTTTATGGACAGCACGTAGAAGTCATTGGAGCGGTCAACACAGATGCCGGTGTTCATGCCAAAGCGCAAATAGTCAATTTCAATGCTGTTGACGATCAACTGGACGCCTCTGGACTATTCGAGTATTTCGAAAAATACTTGCCGGATGACATCATTATTTTGAACATTGAACCGGTTGATGCAAGGTTCCATAGCAAATACTTGGTTGAAAGCATCACTTATGAATATAGGCTATGGAAAGTCGATGCGCCTAATCGACCCCTTTTCGAAAGAAAACAAGTCAATGTTATGGCACAAAAGTTGAATGTCCAAAAAATGAGACAAGCAGCAGAAGAATTGATCGGAGTGGCAGACTTCTCACCATTCACAACCAACAAGAAAGTCAAGAATCCTATCAAAGAGATCAAATCAGTAGATATTACTGAGACAGACCATGAAATCATATTCACGATGACAGCCAACGGTTTTCTTTTGAACATGGAGAGACTGATCGTGGGAACCATCATTCAAGTCGGGCTGAATCAACTCCCCGTCAATACAATCTCGAACGCACTGACAACAAAACACGAAAAATATATCGGTCATAAGGCAATGGCGGATGCGCTTTGCCTGGTCAGTGTGAATTATTGATACCTATGATAAAAATGGTGCGAAAGGATAATTCTTTCGCACCATTTTTTTACTAATTTTTTCAATGAATAAATTCAATCCAGTCTATATATGAATTCTTCGATTTCTTTTCCACGAGCATTTGCATAGCTCATTTCAGAATCGATTTTCGTAAATCCGGACTTCTCCAGAACACGAATTGATTTTGTGTTGTCAAATGCTACCCTCCCATAAATCGGGCGTTTTTTTTCAAGTCTCAAGAATGCCTCCACCGCTTTTGATGCAACTCCTCTACCCCAGTATCTTTTCCCGATCCAATAAGTGATCGCCGGCTCCCCATCCATCTCATACTTCGCGACCATTCCTGCAATCTCATCATTGTAAATGATCGTTTTCATGTGGATGGTATCATCATTTAGAAGTCTGGTCCATTTCTCAATATACGCTTTTTTATCGGATGGATCCACTGATGTGAATGCAGCCATTTGATTGGACTCATCATCCAGCTGGTTCAAATAAAACACTTCCAAATCA
>JACUUV010000044.1 GCA_014859095.1 Clostridia bacterium
CTTTTTATGCTCAAATCACCGACATTGAGATCAACCTAAAAATCTCTGTTCATGACAGCCTCCGGTTTCTTCAATATGGATTAGTGTATTACCCTATTGTTAATACTGGATTAAAGCTTCCTTAATATTCGATTCCAATCAGGATGGAGATTTCAATGAAAGCAGTTTGGAGTAGGTGTTGTCCATTCCGATTGCTCCGATCGGTGCTGAAATCATTATAGCAAGAACAGCTACAGTGAGTATGGTATTGCCGGACTCGACTCCCGCAGTCAGTGGAATTGCACCAATGGCTGCTTGAACAGTTGCTTTGGGGATGTAGGATATGGCACAATACAATTTCTCTTTAAAGTTGAGTTTGGTCTTGAGGAGACTGATGAATACTCCGATTATTCTGAGGACCAAAGCGGATAAAATGAGTAAAACGGACATGACACCAGCATTGCCTAAATAGTTGATATCGACTGCTGCGCCGACGAGAACGAACAACATGAGTTCAGCCCCCACCCAAATTTTTGAAAATTTCCCCATGATTCTTTTGGCAAGCAACGGATATGTTTTCAGGATTGTCGCACCCAGTGCCATGACCGCCAAAAGACCTGAAATTGCGAAGTATGGCCCCAAAAAATTCTCGAGGGTTACAAAGATAAATGAAGAACTGAGTATGATCAATACCTTGATGGTATCTCTTATATGTAAGGTCTTAAAAATATGAACCAACACCAACCCTACGATGATTCCCAAAAGCAAGCCGGAAATGATCGATATCGGAACTGACAGCAAAGAGGCAACTGTGAAGTCACCTCCTCCGTACATGCCAAGAAAGGCAGTGAAAAGAACGATGACATAAATGTCATCCACAGATGCACCTGCCATGATCAGTTGAGGAATATTTTTGTCCTTACCATGACCACTTTCCATGAGATGAATCATTCTAGGAACAATTATTGCAGGAGAAACTGCTGCAACTACTGTACCCATGATTGCGGCTTCCAAGTAAGTAACGTTCAAGAAAATAGGTGCCAACAAAGTGATCGCCAATATTTCCAGTGTTGCAGGCACAAAACACATCAGAATAGCAGGTCGGCCAACTTTTTTCAAGTCATTGATGTCAATTGTAAGTCCTGCTCTTGTGAGAATGACGATGAGTGCAACCTCTCTCAAATCAGAGGAAATATTAAGAATCTTGTCGGAAATCAAATCAAGTACGTAGGGGCCAAGTAGAACACCGGTGAGAATCATACCGATCAAGCCAGGTATTCTGAGTCTGTTGAAAATGCCGCTTAAACTGAAACCGATGATTAAGATGAGTGCCAAACTAAATAACATTTATGTTTGCCTCCTGGTTTGATATAATAAAAATCGAGCTAAGAATAACACAAAAAACTTCAAAATACAATACTTGCAGGATGGTGAAAGAATAATGGTGACATTTGTTTTATTGATTATAATCTATTTGGCATTTATCAGTCTTGGTCTTCCAGATGCATTGCTAGGGGTCACATGGCCGATCATTCGACAAGAATGGATGATGAGACTGGATGCGGCTGGCATGGTGTCGATAGTGATCACAGTGGGTACTATTGCCAGCAGTCTGCTCAGCGGACGACTGATCAGACGTTTCGGGGAAGGCAAAATAACTTTTTTGAGTGGATTGATGACTGGAATCGCCTTGCTGGGATTTGCGTACTCACCATCTTATATATGGTTTGTGTTTCTCGCACTGCCACTTGGATTCGGAGCCGGTTCTGTGGATACGGCGCTCAATCACTATGTCGCACTTCATTTCAAAGCTCATCATATGAACTGGCTTCATTCGTTTTGGGGCGTGGGTGCGACAGCAGGTCCTATTCTGGTGTCCGTCATTTTAAAGCAAACAGGTTCTTGGAGATTGGGTTATCAGAGTGTGGCGATAATCCAATTGATCCTTGCTGCAATACTGTTCATCAGTTTGCCTTTGTGGAAAAAACACTCTCAAATGACGAGCGGTACGGAAAGTGAAAGTCATGGAGAGAAAGAACCTTTGACAGATCGTCCGTTAAAAATAATGGAAGCACTTAGAATAAAAGGTGTGCCCTATGCGCTTTTGGTATTCATGACTTATTGTGCAGTGGAGTTCTCTGTCGGTCTGTGGGGAAGCAGTTATTTGGTGCAGATCAAAGGCGTTTCTCTTGAAGTTGCTGCTAGGTGGGTTGCATTCTACTTTGCAGGTATTACAGTGGGTCGAATATTAGCCGGGTTCATCTCGTTTAAATTATCAAATAAAAAAATGACATTTCTTGGTGTGATCATTGCACTCGCGGGAGCTATTTTGTTGATTTTCGATCCAAGCAATTCATTGGTGATGGTAGCTTTTGTTATGTTGGGACTGGGATTTGCTCCGATTTTTCCAGCGATGACTCATGAGACTCCGATTCGGTTCGGTAGAATAAATGCACAATCCATCATTGGATTTCAAATGGCTTCAGCTTATATTGGAATAGCGGTATTTCCACCACTTTTAGGAGTGCTTATGGAAATGACCGGTATGATGTTGTTTCCTATCTTTGTTCTGCTTTGTATAATATTGCTGCTATATTTCACTTTCAAATTGAACCGTAGTGGGTTTGAAAACTCCCAATAGGGATATATAAATAAGATTCAGAGATATTTGTATAGAGAAAGAAGTGGTTGATTATGGGTTTATATGAAACACCCGATTATACTGTGAGTTATAAGGAAAATGAATTTGAGATCCGGGAATATTCTGATTTCTACATAGTGGAATATCAAAATGAAAGAGATCAATTCAGCGACAACGGTTTTGGAACATTGTTCAAGTACATCAGTCAAGACAACCAGGAAAATCAAAAAATCAAAATGACTATACCGGTTTTCGAAGAAATCAGAGCTGAAGGGCAAAGCATGGCGTTTGTTGTACCAAGTGCGAACTGGAACAATATTCCCAGACCCAATGATCCATCACTGAAAATCAAGAAATTTGAAAAGGGAATTTTTGCAGTTATAAGATACAGTGGAACTTCCGGAGAAATGAAAGAGCGCAAAATGATGGGACATTTGGAAATTTGGATGGCTGCAAACGGCTATCGGAAATCATCCAATTTTATGTTGGCTTTCTACAATCCACCGTTCATGCCGCCGATGTTCAGACGAAATGAGATTATGGTCAGAGTGACTAAAGACGGAATCGGAGGGGATTGAGATGAAACGAGTATATATTGTAACCGGCGTTTGTGAACATCTGGGCAATACGGTCGCAAATTTACTTGCATCAAAGGTGGATTTGATTTCGTGGATGTTCGAGATGTTGCTGAGGCATTGATCTCTGCGAAAGAACTTGGATTTAAAACAAGTGATATGCGGCAAAAACTTAAAGATACCGTGAAATTTCTTCAGAGTATTGGGCGATTGAAAATTTAATCAAAATAAAAAATAACGCCAAATCGAAAATTGGCGTTATTTTTTTCTATTTTGATTTGGTTTTCATCATTGCTCGTAGATGCCCGAAGATATCAATTGCCACAATTATGACCACCACGGCAAGTGTGAGGTTCAGGCTGAGATCCAGTACTGTTTCAAGTGCCACACCGTCATCTTTCAAAATGTAATCCAAAGTCTTAAAATCCCATAAGCCAGGAGTCATAATCAATTTTGTGAATATACCTACGCTGATTATGTCGATAACAATTGCAATTACACGTGTAAAGGATTGCCATCTCCTTTTTATGAGCAGATAAAGATTCAATGTGAGGTTAGAAATCATAGTAATGTTGATCCAAATGAGAAATGGTTTGAATAATGTCATGTCGAGTATTGGAATTATATTGTTTTCAGGGAAAGCAATTGCTAGTGTCGGGGCAGCTTGATTGATTAGGATTAAAAATAGGCATATGAATATGGATTCAATGATCAACTCAAGAATACTGACTTTCTGGTGGGTTTCAGGAGCTTTTTCAATGGATTCTAGTGACCAATCTTTAGTTATGGTTTCTTGTTCCCCAGGGCTGAAATGCTGAATCAGTGCGAAGATCAAAGTAATGGATCCTATGGCGGAAAGTGAAGCGTTCCAAACACTCGCAATGACTTGTACAAAAATCTGTATGCCATCTTTGGCATCAGAAATAGTCAGAATATTGGTTATGGTAAGGCCTATGGCAATTCCAATCAGAGCAATTTTCATTACCAGCCAATAGGTGTCGATATAAGCTGGACCGATTAGACATCTAGGGCTTTCCATATAAGCTTCAGCGACTTTTTTGGGATGTCCCATGGAACGGATTGCTTTTTCTATTTCTGATTCAGTGTACTCCTTTTGACCGAAGTTCTGTTCCAGAAAATCAAATAAATTGGATTCAATCTCTCTTAAAACTTCATCGCGCTGAGCCGGCGAAATATATTTTCCTATTGTATAAAGATAGTCATTAATCATTTTACACCTCCGATTAACTTTGACATAGTCTCCTCGAGTGTCTGCCACTCTTCTATCAGTACTGCTCTGACATTCCGTCCAAGCTCACTGATTTTATAATATCTTCTGGGTCTGTTTTCTTTAACTTGCCAAATGGAATCCAGTAATCCTTGTTTTTCAAGTCTCCGCATGAGTGGATATAATGTGTTTTGTTCTATAGGCATACCCATATCTGTCAAGGCTTGAATCAGTGAATAGCCATATTGTGCTTCGTCCGTTTGTGTCAACACAGCCAAAACTAGAGTGCCACGTTTCATTTCTTGTTGTAAATTGAGAACGATTTTTTCAGTTTCACTCATTACATCACCCCCTTTAATTATATTATAATGTATGACGCACAGTATTGTCAAGACAAAACATCTTTTTTTCTTGAGACTTACAAACAAATAGTGTAGACTAAAATATGAAGGGTCACGAAATAATATTAATGAATGAAAATGAATTGGAGGGCAGTATGGATACTGAAAAGTTCAAAAATGCACTTTTAGTTGAGGACTTTTGTGATTTGAGGGTTCAAGATTTTTCTTTTACGAGCATAAAGGGGACAAAGCGAGAGCTGGACACAGTAGCGATCATCAGAAAAACCGGAGGTAATGTCAGGGTTCTTAGTGGTGGCGGTTTCGGCACATTCTGTTTTACCGATCCGGATGACCTTAAGTTTGCTATTAATGAAGCAAAGATTGCCAGTGATTTGATTCCTGGAAAAAAGATTTTCACCAATTATGAAGTCAACGTAGATCATGTGTCCGTAACTCCAGAAATGGACCCGAGAAAAGTAAGTTTAGAAGACAAAAAAGCACTGATGAATAAGTATATAGATATTTTCATGAATTATGACAGCATTGCCAATTTGGAGTCGGAGTATTATGAACAATTTACCGATACACTTGTACTAAATAACAAAGGCACTGAAGTGAGACAGGAAGAACTCATATGTGGACTCACTTTCAGAGTGACATCCCAAAAGGCGGATTTGACTCAAATCACACGACTGTCATTTGGAGGAAATTCAAATTATGCTGATTTACTGGATCATGAGGAAGAAGTTCATACAAAAGCTAGACAAACCATTGAACTTCTTGATGCCGAGCCGGTTGTCGGTGGCAATTACGATGTGGTTCTAGATAGCGATGTAAGCGGACTTTTTATTCATGAGGCATTTGGTCATCTCAGCGAATCTGACAACCTTGTGGGCAATATTTCACTCGCTGAGACCATGAAACTTGGAGAAACCTTCGCTGTTCCTGAATTCAATGTCATTGACGATCCGACACTGAGTGGTTATCCTGGAAGCTATTCTTATGATCATGAAGGCACCTTGGCAAAGAGAACCTATTTGATCAAAGATGGAAAACTTAGTGGAAGGTTACACTCGCTTGAGAGTGCCAATCTTATGAACGAAACTCCGACGGGACATGCAAGGGCTAAAAACTTCGGTTTCACACCTATTGTCAGAATGGGCAACATTTATATCGATAAAGACAGGCATAGCATCGAAGACATGATCCGATCCATTGACAAAGGGCTTTATCTCTTCGGATCGGCCGGTGGCCAAACCAGTGGCGACACATTTACTTTTGCTGTCCAAGGCGCCTATAAAATTGAAAATGGTGAAATCAAAGGCATGGTGCGTGATCTGGCACTTACAGGACATCTTTTCACAACACTAAAAAATATTGAGATGATTGGTAACGAGATTGGATTTTCGAAAGCCGGAGGCTGCGGTAAGGGCGGACAAATTCTGATTCAATCGGGTAAAGGGTCTGCTCCGATCAAAATCAAGAATATGGGTATAGGGGGGAAATGACATGAAGACATTACTTGAAAAAATCCTCAAGGTGTGTGATCACGCTGAAGTGTATTCAAGGATCGTGTTTAGCACGTCTGTGTCTGTTCAGGCAGGAGAAATGCAAGGAATCGAGTCTGAAAAAAAGACGGAAGTTGCCATAAGAATCGTCAAAGGCGATAAAATGGGTGCGGCTGTTGCAACATCTCTTGATGATGAATCTATTATCGAACGCGCACTGATTTCACTTGAAAATCAAAAGTCTGAAGCGGTGGAATTTCCAAATGAAAGTGTTGAAAATGTGATCTGCTCATCAGATCAAGTGAAAAATATGAACACGCAGGAGTTGGTGAAACTCACTTTTGATGTATCGGACAGATTGAAAACTTTTGCTCCGGAAATCACTTCAGGAGTTGAATTTGTAAAAACCGTGAAGAATGTAAAAATGATCAATAGCTCCGGTTTTGAAGGAGAATATGAATATACAAACATTGCTGCAGTGATTTACACACTTAATGAACATGGGTTTTATAGCACTATTAAAGAATATTCAGGCAGTGATTTACCTGAGATCAAGGATGAACATCTATTGAGCATGATTGAACTTCATAAACTGGGCAATCAGATGGTACACCTTGAAAATGAGAAAATGCCTGTTGTCTTTTCCGGCAATGTAATGGGTTCACTCATGTTGAGAGTACTCGGTGGAGTAAATGGTGGTAATGTATCTAAGGGTATATCCCCAGTTGGAGAGAAACTCGGACAGAAGCTTTTTTCTGAAAAAATCACAATCCGGGATGACGCGACAATGCCAATGGGTTGCAACTCATACGCGTTTGATGATGAAGGAACACCGGCGCAAAATACAGTAATCTATGAAAATGGTGTTCTCAAGAATTTTTTAGTGAGCTCTGGACAGTCAAAAAAACTTGGCAGGAAACCCACAGGGAATGCACAGAAAAGAACGCTTTTCTCAAAGGAAATCGAAGATTCACCCTCAGTGTTTGATACAAACATAATTATAGAAGGTCACTCAATTCCAGATCATGAGATCATTGGCGGAATAAAGAGAGGTCTTTTCATTACAGGAGTGATGGGAGCACATACGGGAAACATCAATCAAGGTGATTTTTCAATGAATATTTCTTCAGGTTTTTTGATTGAAAATGGAAAAATGATCGGTAAGGTAAAAGGTGCGATGATTGCCGGCAATATATATGATTTGTTCCAAAAGGTGGAAGCCATTGGAACAGAAAAAGAAGTTATGAGGAGTATTTTCTATACCATGGGCTATTCTCCTATGGTACTTTTCAGCGAAGCCAATATAGTTGGTAGGTAATGGCAATGTTTCGTTTCACGAAACATTGTCAATCATAAACAATTTTTTCAATGGTCAGGTTATGAGTCTTCATCAAATCAATGTGACCTTCAGGAGACTCATCGAGTTTATTGTCCTTTATAATTCTGATCACAGGCCTGAGTGGATGGGAATTATTGTTCTTAAGAACAATACCTTTTCGTCCATCTGAAAGTAGGATGTGTGTGCCGGCAGGATAAGGTACTATGCATCTTGAAAAGATGTTAGACAGCTCAAAGTCAAAAAGTCTGCCCGCATTTCCCATGATGTATTCGATCACTTCGTTGTGTAGGAACGCACTTCGGTGTTTTCTGTCGGAGGTCATCGCATCATAAACATCCGCCAGCATGACAATTTTTGCATGGGGATGGATGTCATTGTTTTTTAGTCCGCCTGGATAACCTGAACCGTCAATACGTTCGTGATGGTGAAGCACGATGGTGCGCACATGACTGTTCAGGGTAGTATTTGCAGTCAGGATTTCATGACCGTGTACGGGGTGCTGTCTCATCTCTTTCCAAGCATCGTCCGTCAGAGGACCTGGGTGGTCATATAAATCTTTTGAAAAGTATTTATAACCCACATTGATCAAGAGAGAGGCAATCGCAATATTTCGGATTTCTTTGATATTGAGCCCTTTCTTGACTGCGAGCATGATCGATAAGACCGCTGTATTGACCGCATGTTCATATAGATAATCGTTTTCAGACTTTATGTCCATGATTGAAATTTTAAGATCATTTGAATTTAAAATTTCATCAATGAGGGATTCGGAGACATGATCTATGACCTCAAGAAGCTCCTGGCCAGAATTGCCATATACAAGTTGCTGCTTCTGTTTGTTGATTTCTTCAGTGAATCGCTCCATACTATCCTTGATGTCGAAAATAGATTTTTTACGTATTTCCGGATTTATGATATCTTTGACTTCCTCTTCTAAAATGTCCTCTTCATCAGGATTTTTTGCGTACAGTGATTTGAATCCCAAAGCTTTGATCCGGGAAATGTTTTTGGAATTGAGGACGACGTTTTTTCTTAGCAAAATTTGATTTCTGATATTGACCAAGTTTTCGGCGAGCATGGTATTGTCTTTTAAAAAATCAAGAGGTATAAAACGCATAAGTCCACTCCAATCGTTTTTCTTAATTTTAACACATTTTTCAACCTCGAATATAAAGGTTTTTTTATAGGAAGATTATTATGAAAAAGATTTTGAGTATCTTAATGAGTTTGTTATTATAAATCAGTGTACCATTATTTTCAGCATATATTGAAGCGACAAACAGTGTGGTTCATGTGAATGATCAAGTTTTGGTACCAAGTAATTTCGTATATCAAGCAGTAGAAGTTGATGAGGAATTGCCACAAACTGGAACAATGGATTTGACCTCCATTTTTATATTCAGTATAATAGGATTAGCAGCTGTGATGGTTGTCAAAAAAAGAGTGAAAGCATAAGCAGGTGATAACATGAGTGATTTCGGCACACGTCTTAAGAATATTCGCAAACTGAAAAAAATGACTCAAAAAGAACTGGCGGAGATGTTGAATGTCACACAGTCCACTATAGCAAATTATGAAAGCAATCTGAGATTTCCAGGTGAAGCAAACCTGAAAGAAATTTCAGATTTGCTTCATATCAGTACAGATTATCTACTCGGTATAGCAGAAGAAACCAGAACCGTAAAAGCTACAGGTGTGGTGAATCTGATGAAGTTAAAAGAGGATTTGATGGAAGCATTGCTGAATGGTGACGAATCCATAGCGACAAAACTTGTCATTGAAGCTTATGTAAACGGTGCTGCCACACATGAAGTCATTGATCAGGTATTTTCTCCTATCATGATTGGGACGGGTCTTTTATGGGAAAATGGAAAGCTTGATATCTCTGAGGAACATTTCATTTCAGGAGTTGTAGAGAGATTGATTTCACTTATAGGCGTACAACTGTTTGATGAAGATTCCAAACATTCGGTAATGTTGATCTCCCCAAGTGGTGAGGAACACGTCTTGGTACTTAAGATGATCAAAGAAATATTTCTTGAAGAGGGTTGGCGGGTATTCAACCTCGGAAAAAGCATCCCAGTCAAAAGTATAGCATTTTTGATTGAAAAGGAAGACATTGATTTGATTGCGATATCCATCACTGGAAAAGACAATCTCAACGGTGCGGAACACCTTATTTCAGCCATAAGAAATCTGGGATTTGATAAGATCCCCAAAATTATGGTTGGAGGTCAAGCACTGGACAGTGAAGTACATGCAAAATCATTTTTGGGTGCTGATTATTATGCTGATACGTTTTCTGAACTGAGAAAAATAGCATTTGAACTATTTTAGAGTATAGCCATACCAATCCAATGTTGGTATGGTTATTTTATTTCTCTCAAAAATAGAGGATATTTGTGATATTTGAAGAATTAATCCATTATGAGGAGGTATGAAATTATGAAATTTTGTTGGACCACATTAACAGTCAATGACATGGAAGCATCACTGAAATTTTATCAAGAAATCGTCGGATTACCACTGAATAGAAGATTTATAGCTGGACCGGGAGTGGAACTTGCTTTTTTGGGTGAAGGGGAAACTGAAGTGGAACTTATTTGCGACCCTAATCATCCTGCGCCAGGAGAAATCAATGGGATATCATTAGGCTTCGTAGTGAAATCCGTAGAAGAAATGATGGCTTTTGTTGAATCGAAGAACATTTTGATCGATAGTGGACCTTTCCAGCCCAATCCTCACGTCAAGTTTTTCTATGTGAAAGATCCAAATGGATTGAGAATCCAATTTGTAGAAAACATGAGCGAACTCCGATGAAAAGGGTATGATTAATGTATATGATCAAAGAACCGATTAGGCTTTATTGGAGAGGAGAGACGCTATGCCAAAATTTGATAGAATACAGATGCTCAACATACTTTGGACAGTGGGCATATCGCTCGGAATCTATGTAATCAAGAGTGTTCTTTTAAGGTTCATCCATAAAAGAATTCCGGATTCAGGCATTTATTTTCGTTCAAAAAGGATTATAAATGGCATAGCATTTCTATTTTTCATCATAGGCATCGCTTTGATCTGGTTCAAATCCGGTGGCAGCATCGTCACCTATTTGGGGCTTTTTTCCGCTGGCCTTGCCCTTGCACTGAAAGATATTCTTATGAATATTGCCGGTTGGCTTTATATTTTGCTTAGGCAACCGTTCGCTGTGGGCGATCGTATAGAGATTGCAGGAATCAAAGGCGATGTCATCGATCAAAACATCTTTAAATTCAGGGTCATAGAAGTGGGCAATTGGGTACACGCTGAACAGAGCACGGGTCGGATCATCCATATTCCAAACTATAAGATTTTTATGGACCCTCTGGCCAACTACACACTCGGTTTTGAATACATCTGGGATGAAATCAGGGTAACTGTAACATTCGAGTGCAACTGGCGTAAAGCCAAGGGGATCCTTGAGGAGATTGTTCATCGATACTCAGACGATTTGGCTGAAGATGTCCAGAAAAAAATCTTTGAGACTTCCAGAAAATATATGGTGTATTATAAGAACCTCACTCCCATTGTATATACGGATGTAGTAGATAGTGGTGTGCAGCTGACAATGCGTTACATTTGTGAACCCAAAATGCGAAGGTTCAGTTCCGAACGCATTTGGGAAGCGGTTTTGGACCGGTTTGGTGCTGAAGTGGACATTGATATTGCATACCCAACCATGAGAAGAGTTCAGATTTAGCATTTAGAGGGGCAAGTTTAAAGGGATAACTCGAAAAAGAGTTGTCCTTTTTTTGATAGCACGATGATTTTTTCCAAATCCACAAGATGCTGAAGGTGAGCCTTCACGACAGATCTATTGAGTAGGTGCTGAGGCACATTTTCTGTTAGTTTATAGGTTTCAATTAAAAAACCATGGAGTTCATCAATAGTACATGACCCATTTTCGAGATGATTCAAAATAAAATTTTGGGTTCTGATCAGGACTTCCATATTGGCATCGATCAAATGATCGATATGATCATATACGCCGCCGTGAGCGATTACGTAACCGTTCGCTTCCAGTGTGCGTAAACTTTCGATGGATTTCATATGCTCTCCTAAATTATAGGTGAAAATGAGTGGGTGTTTTTCAATCATGGATTCAGAGATCAAAGCATCACCCAAATAGGCTATGCCATCAGGTGTTATTATGCCATACATATTTGGTGAATGTCCTTTCAAAGGCAAAAGAGTGAATAAATGTGACTCACCATTCAGATCGATTTTGATCTCTGTTTCATTTGTGATGATACGATCCACTTGTGAAGGCTTGGCAAGTAAAAATTTATTGTGTAGAATTTTAAGTGGAAATGCACCATATAAATAAGTTGGCTCAAGAATAGGTTGCTCAATGAAGCTGTGTTCCAGTTCCGGTGCTATGGTGATCACATCAAATTGTCTTTGGATATATGAATTTCCTCCACAATGGTCCGCGTGTGAGTGGGTGTTGAAAATGGCTTTGATATTGATGCCTTCAAAATCTCTGATGGCCTTTCGAACACTGGAGTCGCCATTGCCAGTATCGATCAGCATTAGGTCATCTCCGACCTTATAACCACCGATTACGACTTGTGAGGGGAGAAAGTAGCTGTTTCCTAGTATACGTTCCATAATATGCTCCTTTATGCAAATAGTTGAAATGGTTGGCTATGAGAATAGATTAACCTAAAAAAAGTGAAGATTCAATGATTTCGATTCAGGTTGGTAATTTTTCAAGCAAAAAGAAATTCGATTTATTGTTGACAATGGGTTGGATAGGTGTTATCATTAGTTATTGCTTAAATGAATAGTAAGTAGAATTAACATGTATTATAGAGGGTACAGATTCATCGTGTCGTCCTAATTAGAATGTTATTCGTATTACAAGATTTAAGAAAAAAAATTAGGAGGTACACATTATGATGAATGGTACAGTAAAATGGTTTAACTCAGACAAAGGATTTGGTTTTATTACAGGAGAAGACGGCAGAGATGTTTTCGCTCACTTTTCACAAATCAACTCTGACGGTTTCAGAACTTTAGAAGAAGGCCAAGCGGTTACTTTTGAAGTAGCTCAAGGTCCTAAAGGTCCTCAAGCTGAGAATATCTCAGTAGTAAGATAGTCTTACTTGGCGTCATGTGCTTCTGCACATGGCGCTTTTTAATTTTTTGAATACATATTAAAAGGCCGTTCCAAAAGAATTGATTATCTTTTGGAGTGGCCTTTTCTGACTTTAAGCTGTGGTTACGTTTTTTTAAGCAATCGACGAACCCACTTGATGATTTCGGCAAGAACAAGTGGAATCAGCGACAAGCCGATGACGACACCCCATGAAGTTAGTGTGAGTGGCGCCACTTTAAAGGCTCTTGCAGTAAATGGAACCGTTATGAGCAATGCCTGTAGTCCGATGCCAATTGCAATTGCCCCGAGCAATAATTTGTTCGTGAATATTCCAACTTCAAAGATCGATTTCTCGAAATGTCGCATCGAAAGCGAATAAAAGAGTTGAGAGGCGGCGAGAACGACAAATGCCATGGTCCTGCCATGAGTCATGGCTTCAGCGGATATATCTTTTGAATTCAGTGTGTAACCGGTCTCGTGAATTCCGATGTAGAAAGCCAGCAAAGTCAAACTGCCTATGAGAAGACCGCCAAGTACGACTTTTGCCCAAGCGCCACCGGCGAAGAAACTTTCTTTGGGATCGCGAGGCGGTTTTTTCATGATATCCTTGTCGCCTTTATCAATTCCAAGAGCTATAGCCGGTAGAGTGTCTGTGACAAGGTTGATCCAGAGTATTTGAGTAGGCAAAAGTGGAATCGGCCAGAAAAACAGAATGGAAGCGACTATTGCCACAATCTCTCCGAGGTTGCATGATAGTAGGAAAACAACTGCCTTTCTGATGTTGTTGTAGATGTTACGACCTTCTTCTATTGCGTGAATGATTGTAGTGAAGTTGTCATCCGTCAAGATCATGTCTGCGGCACCTTTGGACACATCCGTTCCGGTAATACCCATGGCGACTCCTATATCAGCGGTTTTGAGTGATGGGGCGTCGTTGACACCGTCGCCGGTCATTGAGACCACATTGCCATTCGCTTTGAATGCTTTCACGATTTTCACTTTGTGTTCAGGAGATACACGGGCAAAAATGTTGTAATTATGGATGTTCTTTATGAAATCCTCATCGGTGAACGCATCGATTTCTGAGCCTGTGATACACTGTTCGTAACTTTCCGCCATTCCAAGTGCTCTGGCGATAGCGAAAGCTGTGGTTTTATGGTCGCCAGTGATCATGATCGGAGTGATCCCAGCCGAATGGGCTTCCTCGATGGCGGCTTTGACTTCGTCTCTTGGAGGATCAATCATGCCGACGAATCCAAGCAGGGTCATATCGCTTTCCATTGCCTCAGGCGCTATGACCGAATCCACATCTTTATAAGCTGCGCCTAGAACGCGCAGAGCATCCATGGACATGGACTCCGCAAGTTCCAGATACTCTTTTTTGTCGGAATCGGTTATTGAAATCCTTTTGCCGTCACGCCATATATGAGTGGAGAATTTAAGAAGTTCATCCAGTGCACCTTTTGTATGTACACGGTATGCATCACCTTCTTTGTTCAGCGTGGACATGAGTTTGCGGTCGGAATCGAACGGTTTTTCTGCAACCCGGTTGTACTCGAGGGTCAAATCCGATTTTTTTTGGCCGAAACTTTTTCCTGCGACAACAAGCGCGACTTCAGTGGGATCGCCTGTTGCTTCATCATTATTGAAAGTTGCATCTGTACAGAGTACCATCGTTCGAATGAGTTCGTTATAAGAACTGTCTTTTACAGGGGCTTTGGCATCGATCAACTCGCCGTTGTAAAGCTTCGTGACAGTCATTTTGTTTTGTGTGAGTGTACCGGTCTTATCTGAGCAGACAATATTTACGGATCCTAGGGTTTCCACCGCAGGAAGCTTCTTGACTATGGCGTTGATCTTTGACATCCTTGTGACACCAAGAGCGAGTACGATTGCCACTATGGCCGCAAGTCCCTCTGGTATGGCAGCGACAGCCAAGCTGATTGCGGTGAGGAACATTTCGAACAGATCACGCTTTTGAAAATAGGCGATGACGAAAATCATCACACAGACTCCGACGGCAATGATGCCAAGTGTTTTTCCGAGCTCTTCCAGTCTTTTCTGAAGAGGCGTCAGTTCATCGATATCCTCATCTAGGATTGTGGCAATTTTCCCCATTTCAGTTTTCATGCCGGTACTGATGACAATCCCCTCACCACGGCCATATGTGACGAGAGTCGACATGAAGGCCATGTTTTTCAAATCACCCAGTGGTGGTTTGTCCACATCGAAAGTGACTTTCTCATCTTTTTCAGTTGGGACGGACTCGCCTGTCAGTGCGGATTCCTCTATTTGAAGATTCGCCGATTCTATGAGTCGAAGATCTGCAGGTATGTATCGTCCGGCGTCCAGCAGAATCACATCACCTGGAACCAAGTTTTCAGAATTGATTTCTTTGGCTTCGCCATTTCTTCTGACCAATGCTTTAGGAGTGCTCATTTTTTGAAGCGCTTCTATCGCCTTATCCGCTTTGTGTTCTTGGAAGACTCCAATGGATGCGTTTAGAACCACTACAGCTAAAATAATGAAGGCATCCACATATTCACCTATGAAAATGGTGATTGCCGCTGCACCGAGCAACACATAGATGAGAAAATCCTTGAGTTGCGACAGGAAGGAGGACAACAAAGTTTTCTTGGGTTTGCCTTTTAATTTATTTTCACCATAGTGTTCAAGTCTTTTAGTGACCTCGGATTCACTCAATCCTTTTTCTATTGAGACATCCAGTTCTTTGATGACTTCTTCTAGGGTCTTTTTATACCACATAAATACACCTCTCTATTTCTAAATTTTTCTGTTATAATTGGTCTATCGAATCAACAAAACGGGGGACGATATGGATCGGAAAAAATATATTCAAGGACTTGCAATGGGCTCAAGCGCATTTGTCATGTGGGGGCTGTTGCCCTTATACTGGAAGTGGGTCAAAGCAATCACGCCGTATCAGATTTTTGCCCAACGCGTCGTCTGGTCATTTGTTTTTGTGGTCGCCATATTGATTGTCATGGGCAAGTGGAAGACGTTCTCCGGAGCGCTGAGATCCATCAGAAACTGGAAACTCATCATAGCCCCTGCATTTTTCATCTCTGTCAATTGGCTACTTTATATATGGGCGGTCAACAACAATTATGTTATCGAGACGAGTTTGGGCTATTACATCAACCCTTTGGTCCTGACTTTATTCGGCCGGGTGTTTTTCAAAGAGCGGCTGAACAGGCTTCAGAAAATTGGCATTGGGTTCGCAGGGGTCGGGGTTGCCATAAAAACGTTCACCTATGGAAGGATACCCATTATTGCACTCGTGCTAGCAACTTCTTTCGCACTTTATGGACTTCTTAAGAAAAAATCTGATTTGGACTCGATTACAGGTATGGGATTTGAGACCCTTGTCATAGGGGTGCCTTCGTTTTTTTACCTTATTGGAATGGAAAGTTCCGGTCTGGGCATCACAGGAAATCTACCGACATCATTTTGGTTCATGATTGCACTCAGTGGTATTGTGACCGCCACTCCACTCATGCTTTATGCTGAAGGGACCAAAAGATTGCCGCTTACAGTCGTTGGATTCCTTCAGTATATTGCTCCGACCATAGCACTTTTTCTCGGCGTCTTTGTATTCGATGAACCGTTTGACAGCATCTCACTGTTCGCATTTGTATTTATTTGGATCGGTATCGCGTTCTTCAGTTATTCACAGTATAGAATACTAAAAAGAGCAAAAATAAAAATTTAGGTAAATATCATATATTTATCACATTTAGCCTATAAGATAGATTAAGGATACAATTGGATATAAGGGAGAGTGATATTGTGAATTATAAAGTGCTTGTCGTGGACGACGAACCGGGGATCCGCGACGTGATAAAAGAGTATATGGGTGTATCGGGGTTTGAAATCACTGAATCGGAAGATGGCATCAGCGCACTCAACAAGCTTTACAAATCAGAGTACGATTTGGTCATTTTAGATGTCATGATGCCCAAAATGGATGGATGGAGCCTTTGTCGGGAAATTCGAAAGACCTCCTCTGTTCCTGTGATCATGTTGACCGCACGCGGTGAAGAGTATGACAAGTTATTGGGATTTGAACTCGGGGTGGACGATTATATAGTCAAACCGTTCAGTCCCAAAGAACTGGTCGCCAGAGCGAAAGCAGTTCTCAACCGTACGCGCCCTGAAAGAAATGTTGAAGTCATTAAAACGATGATCACTTATGGAAAACTGAACGTGGATCTTGATGGTCGAAATGTGACTTTGGGCGATCACAAATTACAGCTCACACCAAAGGAGTTTGATGTGTTGAGTTTTTTGGTTCAAAATCCGAACAAAGCCTTTTCAAGGGAACAACTTTTGACCTCCGTTTGGGGATTTGATTTTTATGGTGATGACCGAACTGTGGACACACACATAAAAATGATCCGTGAACATTTGGGTGAATACAGAACCTGGATTGTGACGGTTTGGGGCATTGGCTATAAATTTGAACCCCAGAAATAGATGGAGGACATGATGAAAGGAATTCGTTCGAAACTTTGGACAGGCATGATGCTGTTGGTCATACTCATGCTCTTGTTGCTCTGGCTTTTTCAAATTGTTTTTCTGGAGCAATTTTATAAGGGCATCCAGTTGAATCGTATCATAGACAGAAGTGAAGTGTTGACTATGGCCCTTGCGGAACCCGACGGTCTGGCGATTGATTCTGAAATGTTGGAAAAACTCGAGACATTCGCTTTCAAAAATAATCTCAATCTTGAAGTGGTGGACCAAAGAGGCGATAGTGTCATTCAGATCACTTCAGGATCGGAGCAGCAATCTCCCGCGGGTTTCCGGAAAAGCATCAGAGAATTGGCCTCTCGTTCATTAAAGGGTGAAATCGTGAATACAGTCATCGAACATCCGAGATTCAAAAATCAATTTTGGGTGTTGGCCATGCCAATTATGAATGATACAATCAAAGGCAGTTTGATATTGAGTGGTCCGATCGAACCTGTCGAAGAGACGGCATCCATTTTAAAACAACAGCTGGTCTACATCACAGGTATTTTACTTGTTGCTGCTTTTGTGTTGGCATTTGTCATTTCAAGACATTTCAGCAAGCCACTTTTTGAAATAAGCAAAGCGGCAAAGGCCATGTCGAAGGGCGATTTTTCTGTTCGCATCAAAACCAATCGCAATGATGAAATCGGTCAGTTGGCAAACGATATCAATGAAATGGGCAAATCGCTCGGTAAAGTCGATGAGCTCAGAAAAGAACTGGTTGCCAACATTTCCCATGAACTCCGAACACCGCTCAGTCTGATCAAAGGGTATGCGGAAACCATAAAGGACGTTACGGGAGAAAATCCGGAGAAAAGACAGAAACAGCTTGGAATCATAATAGATGAATCAGATCGTCTGGCGGTGCTGATTCGAGATGTACTGGATCTTTCACAGCTAGAATCTGGAGCGGTTTCCATGGACTCGAGATGTTTTGATTTGACATCAAAGGTGCAAGATATCAGCCAAAGATTCAAAGCGATCGCCGGAGATAAAGGTATTGCGATTGTTACCGATATTGAATCTCAAACCATGGTTTATTCAGACGAGAAAAAAACTGAACAGGTCCTCTACAATTTGATTGGAAACGCATTGATCCACTCCAAGACATCGCCGGAAATAATGATCAAAGCGACTCAGGAAGATCATCACATCAAAGTTGAAATCATTGATTCTGGAATAGGCATTCCCGTTGAGGAACTGTCCTATATTTGGGATAGATTTTATAAAAGCACCGATTCAAAATCGGATCAGGCACAAGGTACCGGATTAGGACTTGCCATCGTAAAACGCATTTTCGAAGCGCAGGGCATCCGATATGGCGTGGAAAGTGAACCTGGAAAAGGGACCACATTTTGGTTTGAACTCAAAAAATGCACCTCGTAAGGGGTGCATTTTTCTTATTAATAAGGGGTTCTTTCTTTATCTTCCATGTATTTATTGAATGGTGCTAGGCATTCTTCCCTGTTTTCTTGAGTCAATTTCATGAATTCATTTGGATGTTCACCTGAGAGAACTTCGTAGAGATAATTGTCATCAAAACCGATATCGGCAGCATCCTGGCGTGTCGCTCCATAAACGATTTTTTTTATTTTTGCCCAGTGGGCTGCGCTGTAACACATCGGACATGGCTCACAAGTTGTATAAAGTTCACAATCGGAAAGGTCGAAGCGCCCCAATTTGTCAGCGGCTGAACGAATCGCTACGATCTCGGCATGAGCAGTTGGATCGTGTGACGAGATGACGCGATTATGGCCGGTTGCAATGATTTCGCCATTTTGTACTATGACAGCTCCAAAAGGGCCACCATCTCTATGTTCTATGCCGCTTAAGGCCTCTTCTATAGCCTTTTGCATTTTATGGTCCATTTCAAACCTCCTTATTTGGTATCTATATGTCATTATACCGAAAAACAAGGAGATTATTCATTGTAAATATGTACTAAAAACAATTAATGTGAATTAATCCAATTTTAACTTGTTTGCAACGCTTTTGTAAGTTTGTTTTGTTACAATGGGATGAACGACAAAATTAGGAGGTTCGATATGAAGAACTTATTGATTAGATGGATCATAGCGGCAGTGGCCATATATATCGCAGGAAGTATCATCAGTGGTTTTAGTGTTCTCGGATGGCAATCCGCATTTATCGCAGCAATTATTCTAGGCGTTTTGAATTTCACAATTAAACCGATTGTGACCATACTCACGCTTCCGATCACCGTATTGACACTTGGATTGTTCTTATTCGTGGTCAATGGAATCACATTATATGTATTAGGTATGTTGCTTAGCGGTATAGAGGTGACTAGTCTGATTTCAGCAAT
>JACUUV010000117.1 GCA_014859095.1 Clostridia bacterium
ATTTCAAAAAAAGATTCGATTTGTCAAATGGTAGAACGGAGGTCGTTAACGAACATTAAGAAAATGAGCTGGATTATTATTCTCATTCTTATTTTATGAAATTGGTAGTGAAGCAATCTCTTAATTGTAAGGAGGCAAACTAAATGTACAAAGCGATAATCTTTGATCTTTATGGCACTTTACTGGATATTCATACTGATGAATCACAGGAATACCTCTGGGAAAAAATGGCACTCCTTTTTAAAATGAGAGGTGCGGATTTTGATCCAAGCGAACTTAAGCTCGCTTACATTGAACAGGTGAATCAACTTCTTGAAAAAAAACGAAAGAAAGGTGTTGAACATCCAGACATCGATATACTTAAGGTGTTCAAGAATCTTTTTAAAATGAAGAATATTGAGTCTTCGAGAAGTATAGCTCTTGAAATGGCTAGATTTTTCAGAGTAATTTCTCTTGACTACATTTATCCATATCCAGGTGTTATTGAGCTTTTAGAGTATTTGAAAGAAGAAAAGTACAAACTGTATTTATTGTCTAATGCCCAAGAATCTTTTGCTTTTGATGAATTGGATTTCACTGGGATCGCCAAATATTTCAAATCTATTTATATTTCATCGGGCTACAAAATCGCAAAACCTGATGAAGATTTTTTCAAAATTCTACTCGATCAAGAACATTTAAGTGAAAATGAGTGTCTTTTTATCGGAAATGACCATACAACTGACATTGAAGGTGCAAACAGAATCGGTATGGACAGCCTCTATGTTCATACTAACTGTTCTCAAAGAGTTGTACCTGAAGAAATTGGTGCGAAATGGCGTATTGATTCAGGAGATTTGTTTGAGGTACTAGAAGTCATCAAGTCTTTTGAGAGGTGAAGCAAATGACTATCATCGATTATTTAATTGACTCAGACCCTTCAGTAAAACGCATGACTCAGAAGTATCTATTGGGAGAGAATCCAGATTATGTTGAGGACGGCTGGATATCCCTGTTTTTGGAACGTTTTGATTCCAATAAGAACACTTGGGGGAATGGCATATACGGTTCCAAGTGGATTTCCACATTTTATACCCTCAGAGACCTGGTCAGTCTTGAGATCGATCCAGAGCATCCGATCTTTCAAAAGGGTCTGGATACACTTGAGGAAAATATGTGGTCCGACAAATGGCATGAAGACGATGTCTGCGTGGCCTTATGGCACTTAAAGCGTTTGAACCCGAGAAGTATGATTAGATCATCGTGTTGTCACTACTAAAGCCGGAGAGCGCTGGAGCGGATTTTTACTGGCGTAAACATAGAGGCATTTATGTTCCAAGTTGGCGTCGGGTCAACAATCCCCAATATCATAGGCAAATAAGAATTATTGGAGTGGGGTTGATTGTGGCACCAATAATTGTGACCATTATTAGATTATTGTAAACATAACTGGATTAATCAGTTATGTTTATTTTTTTTTGCACTTTTCTTTGCCTATAGATTACCACTTATGCGTAAGGGGATAGTTTTATACCATGGAATGTTAAAATAAAATGATGCAATTTGCATAAGTAATGAATAGTCAGAAAGTTTAGACTATTTACATGGAATCTAACAAAAAAATGATACAATAGGTGTATAACCATTATTCGAATATAAAGTATAATGAGCACGATTACATGCATAAACTGTTTATTGACTTTGAAACTATCAGAAATAAGCGTTTTGAGTTAATCGGAGAGGACCGCACCTATGAAAAATCAATCGAGACCGTTGAAGGCACAGCAGAATATGTGAAGTTGAAAGCCCTATATATTTTAAATCAGTATTCATATGAAAAACAAGTGTCCGTTATGGTCAGCAGACTGAACTCAATTGGACTGGATTTACTGGACACCAGAACAATTGCTTATTATTCTGGTGCATTGGTATGTCTGTTGGCCGATGAACTGAATTTAAACTATAAAAGGCCGATAGCTCCAAACCTTGACTTCAATTACGACTTGATTGGTTCGCTTTTGAAAATGGAAATGAACAGTGAGATGGAAATCTCACAATACACTGAGATACATGATTTAATTCTAGAAAATGACAAATCAACTATACAATGCGTCAAAGACATCATTGAAAATGAGAACGTTGCCGTCATCGAGGGTGATTTTCAGGTCAAAGGATATGATCCAATGAACATGAAGAGGATCGACAAATATGTGTACCATAAGCACTTTTTAGGCATATCCAAAGATGATGTAACTGAGTTCGTTTTGGGACCAACGGTCATCGAAACGGATGGAAAAGATTTCAAGAGGTTTTTTAGGTATTATCGGGTGGATGATGAGAACGTCAGCTAAAGTAGTTTTTCGTGAAATTAAACGTAAACACATTGAACGATTTCCTTATTTTTGAAATAGTACTGGGAAATAGGAGTTATAAGGCATTAATAAAGCCAGCTAAGGCTGGCTAGTTAAAAGACAGGAGATAATAAATGAGAAAATTCTATTTAATGATATTTGTTGTTTTGACTTTCTTCATTGCAATCTATTTTATCAGTAGCAATGATCAAGACAATATTAATCATTCAGATTACGATACCCTTTTAAGCAATGGTATAAATGAAGTTGATATGCCTGAATCATCCATAATTGATACTTTTCAACTAGAGGATTATCAAATCGTTTTTTTTGGTTCAGATGATTATTTTGCATATTCATTCGTAAATGAAAAGGATGATATGTGGTATTGGGAAAGAAATGCTCCTCTTTTTAGTTTTGAGTCAGAGAGTTTAAATTTAGACTTTATGAATCTAGATGTTGAAACACCTAATAAAGTTACTTATCACACAATTGTCATAAAAAGACTTGCTGATACTGTCTCGTCTGTAGAAATTAATTATGATAACAATACAAGTGATTTTTATGAATTCAAAGACACTTTCATAATCCTACCTCCTAGTCAATTTGATAAAATGGTTGTCGAAATTGTACTTTTTGATTCAAATGGTAATCAAATAGCAAGATAGGCAAATTCAAAGTCTATGGTGGTATAGGTTTGTAAAACCCAAAACATTATTCTGATAGATCAGCAAAAAATAACAATAAAGGTATGCGGTTTCAATAATTCTAATAGGCATTGTTTTCAAGAAATAACAATAAATTACTTAACACCTTATAACACACCATTTTAGCCACAGAGGCGGCTAAAACGGTAAGAACGTTATATGCCA
>JACUUV010000045.1 GCA_014859095.1 Clostridia bacterium
ATAAAACGCACTTGGTTCTGAGTACCATTCGCCGAGAATGTCTCCATAGCCATACATTGAAATAATCGCCAATGGTTTTATATCAGGCATTGTGCCCAGAAGCAAACTTAAATAACCTCCTGCGGAACTTCCCAAAAAAATCAGACGCTCAGTATCCATGTCATACCACTCTGCGGTTCTTGACTGGATCCATTTGACTGCATCACGAACATCTTCAACAATCTCATCCAGTTTCGTTTCAGGAGCCAATCTATAATCTATGGATATAACATTAAACCCGGCTATTTTAAAGTATTCCACTTGTGCTTCCTGGATATCTCTTCTAGAGCCAAAAATCAGAGCCCCACCATGAATAAAGACAATAACAGGTGCACTCGGCACTTGATAATAGATGTCCATTCGTATGGAACAATCTTCAGTTTTCTTATAAAGTTTTGTTTCTTTCATGTTGTGTGGCTCCTTTAATGTCAAGTATAGCATCCTCAATGCTTTTTTCTGATTTTAAGTGGCACCAGCTTATATTAGCTTTGCAATTTGGACACTGATCCATCATTTACCTCCGTTTCGCTTTCCATATGTAGCGCCATTCCTTATATTTTATCTTATCCCCCACAGTATGTATAGCAATCAGCTCTTCAAACTTCAATCTATTTTCAGGAGATGTGTAATCTGGATTTCCATGTGAAGCTGTCAGATACTTGGCAAACTCATCTTTGTCAGGAAAAACAAGAAATGTACTGTCATAAACATCGAATTCTATTTCAGAGAATCCTTGATCAATGAGTTTTTCCTCAAGACCATCCATATTTGCTGAGTGGATTCCAAATATTAGTCCGCCTGATTTGAGAATCCGATTCTGATCGATAATCGACGTAGGACCTCGTCTCGAGTAAATCAAGTCAAATTGATGATCTTTGAATGGAAGCGGCTCTTTTGTGCTGCAATGTAAAAAATCAACACGTTGAGCTCTCAGATCGGCTTTGAGTCTATTGGCAATTTTGATCATTTCAATCGAATTGTCAATTCCGATAATACGATTGGCGTGTCTTCTCATTTTAAGGGTAAATTCTCCATGACCACAGCCTGCATCTAATACCTCATCATATTTTTCAAGCATCTTAGAGAGTTTTCTTTCAAAAATCGTTTCTCCTGAAACCCCTTCAACCGTATATTTTGCATTGCTTTTGTACCCACCATTCCTTTTGGCAATCATGTCATACCACTCCATACTCACAAAATTCCCCCCCAACGATTGTACTCGCATATTTTCTCTTTTTTATTGTAACAAATAATTCAGAATAATAAGTTAATTTTTGATTAAATCGTAAAAATGTAACAAAAAAAACAGTTTCTCCGAAAACTTTCGAAAGAAACTGCTTTCAATTCATAGCTCATCCAATAATCCGAACAGTTCAGTATTATCTGGAATGTCTTGCATGGAATGACCATAGTGCACAAATCTTAGCATGCCCTCTTTATCAATAATCATCTGTGCGGGCATTCTTCCAAGTTTGAACAAATTGACTTTTTGACCATATAGTTTTAAGACTGAAAGATTCTCATCAGGCAAACCATAAAAAGGAAGTTGTTTTTTTGACCAATAGTCCTTAAAACTCTTTGCATTTTCAGGACCTACGGCAACAATAATGGTATCTCTTTTAATGAATGACTCATAATCTTGATGCAACTGCATCATATGCCTCTGGCAGAAAGGTCAAACAAAACCTCTGTTCAGGACCAATAATACATGTTTATCGTTCTTGAAATCCGACAGTTTAAATGGTTTGCCTTCGAAATCATTTAATGTGAAATCTGGTGCGGGTTGGTTAACCTCTACACTTGCCATATGATATCCTCCTTTGTTGGTTAATGAGTAGATACCCTAAACCAATCAGATTGAATCTCAAATATTGTTTAATTGAATGGTATCCAATTTGACCGAACCAAAAGTGCAACTTATTTTGATTGTCCCATCCATATATGGACTTAAATCAAATTCCAATGAGAAGGTCTTTGCTCCAAATACTCGTTTACTATAGATTCTATTTTGAATTTTTATTTTGAGGATTCCATCCCCATCACAATGAATTTTTGAAATGATCCTATCAAAATCACTCTTGAAATTATAACTGACTGAATCAGAGCAATTAAGCAGGACCACTAAATTTTCAGCTTCCGGCTGAGATTCACCACCATATCTTTTATAGTCCACTTCACCAGTTTTTCCTGATTCAAACAATATGGAAACTGGATCGGACAATCTCAAACTTGCACCTTCTATTCTCTCTGAGTAGATTTCATATGCATCATATGCTTCAGCTGGTATTAGCACGGGTACTCTCCTATCAAGCGCGCATATAACATCATCATTAAACGTTGAATGCTTGATATTATATAGAAATTCATCAAATACTTCTTTAGCTTCGTTTGTATCCAGTTTATTCTCCCGGTCTAACCAGCCGACCACCAGATTCCACTTTTGAGGCTTATCAAATGTGATTGGAGAATTGTTGCATTCCATTTTTTTGTAGGACCAAAATGACCAACTGATTCCCAGTCTTTCATAAAGCGGAAACATGGTCGTGTACCATTCTTTATTGTTTTCGCCACCTTCTCCCATGAATAGCGGAAAATTAAGCCTTTTGGAAGCATCAATAAAAGGTTTCAAACTATCTTCATCCGGGTTGCTCCAATACTTGTGAAATTCAAGTATTATGCCTTTCATGTAATGGTTATCCGGTATGGATTCAAAAATCGAAAAATCAGTTGACCAATGTAACCCTTCGAGAATGATCAAGTGTTTTGAGTCCACTGTTCGAATGGCATCAATAATTTCCATGTACAAAGGCATCAGCTTATCGTTAAATTGACTGAACCAATTTGGAAGAGGTTCATTGAGCAAATCATAACCTGCAATAGCAGGTTCGTTCTTATATCTGTCAGCCAACATACGCCACAACTCAATCAAAATTTGAGCATTTTCATTGTTCATAAAAAGTTCAGGCAAATCGGACTCGCTGTCATCAATATTGGCTCCAGTTTGACCTCCGGGAGCACCATGCATATCCAAAATGACGTAGATATTGCTCTTACTACACCACTGGATCAATCGATCCAATCTGTTGATCGTAGCTTTGTCAAAGGTCAATCCATTTTCGGTGTTGTGGTACAGTTTTCTGGCATTGATTGGTATTCGCACTGAATTAAATCCTTTTTCTGCAATCCATTCAATGTCACTCTCCGTAATATAATAATCATAATAAGTATCCCAAAAATATTCAGAATAGGACTGCCCACAAAGTGTCATAATCATTTCTTCCATGCGTCTCGGACGGTCACACTTCGTGTAAAGTTTCCACATATATCCTTCGGGCAACAACCAACCGCCAAGGCCAAATCCCCTTAACAGAATCGGTGAATCTCCACAGAAGAGTTGAGTGCCTTTTGCATAAATAAATTCCATATTCTATCCTTTCAAAGCACCATCTGAAATGCCTTTGAGTATATTTTTTTGGAAAATCGAGTAAAATACTATAACAGGCAAAGCTGCCAAAATAAGTGCGCTTAAAATTGCGGTCCAGTCGCTGCTATATTGTCCAAAAAGTGTGTTCGTGGATAACAATAACGTATATTTCTTGTTATCCGAAATAATGATAAGAGGTAACAAGAAATCATTCCAAATCCATAAGATATTGGTGATGACAATTGTGACCGTGATAGGTTTGAGCATTGGGAAAACAACGTAGAAGAAAGTCTGAAACGCATTGCATCCATCTATGGCTGCAGCTTCCTCAAGTTCGATGGGAATACTCTTAACAAAGCCATGGTATAAAAATATTGCCATGCTGACACCCATTCCGGCATAAATGAAAGACAAGCCTATCAAGGAATTCTTAATTTTGAGAATAAGAACCAGTTTGTATAAAGGAATCATGATTGAACTGAACGGAATAAGCATTGAAAATATGAATAATGCCAAAATGAATGAAGACAACTTTGTCTTGGTTCTACAGAGTTTCCAGCCTGCGAGTGCAGAGAAAACAACCATGACGGAGACACTTAGAGTGGATAAGAAAATCGTGTTGAACAAACTTCTCATATAATTCATTTTATCAAAAGTTCTAACGTAATTCTCGAATCTTAACCTTGATGGCCAAGACATTACATTAGTCAACATCTCCCCGTTTGTTTTAAAGGAATTCACCAATGCCATCCATAGTGGCAATAAACAAAAGATTGCTGCTATACATAAAAATGTGTAAACGAAAATATTAAAGATTATTTTCTTCTTTCTCATTATTTTCACAGTCCTTTCTTTGACCTACGCTTCCTGTTCTTTCTTACTCATGATTCTGAGTTGAATTATTGTGATGATCAATACGATGACAAATAACACCGTGGATTTTGCTGTGGCGTACCCATATCGGATATTGCCTTTAAAAGCCTCCTCATAAATGTTAAGTGCCGTCGATTGTGTCGCTCTTCCCGGTCCACCTCCAGTCAATGAATAAATAACATCAAAAACTTGAAAACTCGAATTCAACGTCCAGAAAACACAAATGGTAACTGCATGTCTGATCATTGGAAGAATCACTGCCCAAAACGTCTGCCATCCACTTGCACCATCCAGGTAGGCTGCTTCTTTAAGAGATGTCGGTACACCTTGGAGCGCTGCCATATAGATGATCATCAGATATCCCACGGAACCCCATGATGCAACAACAATAATTGCGATAAAAGCGTACCTCGGATCTCCTATCCAAGATTGATCAAGAAATGTAAGTCCCCAGTTGTCTGCCATGTAATAAAGTACCTTGGTCACAATAAACATCCACATGTAGCCACCAATGATCATACTGATCATATTAGGCATATAAAACACGGTTCTAAAAAGCCCTTTCCCGCGATTTATACTTTCAATCATGGTCGCTAAAAAGAGTGCAATAACATTGGCAACGATGACCATTACAATGACATATTTGAGTGTGAATAATACAGAATTCCAAAAATACTGATCACCGATAATTTCTATAAAATTTGAAACACCGATAAAATTGTATGTCTTGTTGAGTCCATTCCAATCTGTCGTAGAATAAAAGAGTCCTAATACAGCAGGAAGCAATTTGAACAATCCGTATACTATGAGTGCAGGTGCTGCGAAAAGCATCAGACTGACATTTGGATTGAGTTTTTTCATCGAATTCACCTCCAAAAGGCATCAAAAAAAGAAAGGACGAGCTTTCGCTCGCCCAAATAGCCTTGAATATTATTTGTTACTGTTTTTATAGACCTCGTCCATTCTAGTGATAAAATCTTCTTTGGTGATGGTTTTTACGTAGTATTCCTGAAGCAATTTGCCTTGCTCATCAGTGACTGCGGAAGGAAGCACCAAGTCTTTATATGATTTCCCTGCAGCTACGAAAGAGGATGCATCCGCAACCCAAGAAGCTGGCTGATAAGTGTGGCTGGTTGCAAGTGGATTGAACGAGCAGGCTTGGAAAAGTGCTGCAGAATCCTGATCATCAAGCACATAGTTTGCGAACATGCGGGCAAGTTCCATTTCTTTGGCGTCCGGATGAACAGCGAGTGTTGTAGAAGTGGATAAATTGACACTTGTACAGTCTTCATTCTCATTGACAGGGAGTGCAAAAACTCCAAGCTTCATATCTGGATTTGTTGCCATAATTGTGCCTGATGCCCAAGTCCCTTGAACAAACATTGCGGCTTTTCCATTTGCAAAATCAGCTGCTCCGGCTTCAGATCCAACTTCCATAGCTCGAATGGTTCCATTCTCCATAATCAAGTCAATCGGTCCGAAAATATCGCTGACTTCAGAATATGATCCTTCATTATTGTTCATTCTGTCCACCCAATCAGGAACATCACCAGATACTTTTCCACCAAGTGTAAGTGCTGTCATAAGCTGTGGAACCCATTGTTCCTGATATGCCAGCATAAATGGGGTATAATCATTTTCTTTTAAAATATTGACGATATTTTTAAGTTCGCTTAAAGTTTTTGGTGCTTCAAGATCCAATTTTTCAAATATATCTTTATTGTATAAAACTCCCCATGCTTGGCTCTCTATCGGTACGCCTAACAGTTTGCCATCCACTGATACGGTTGCCTTTACATTTTCATAAATTTTAGCTGCAAGGGGTTCATTTGAAAGATCTGTCAAGTAGCCAGCCTTGTTGTATGTACCTATGTTATTGCTGTGTAGTGTAAACAAATCAGGTGCGTCATCACTGGTCAATCTAGCTTGAAGTACACTTTCATATTGATCCGAACTCGGCATCTCCAGATTGACTTTAACTTTGATGTTTTCTTCTGCCAACATTTTTGCTTCGAATTGCTGAACATAAGTATCCCATTGATCCATGAATTGAGGAATACTCATCATAATATTCAGTTCCGCTTCCCGTGGTTGTTCGGGAGTTGCAATAGCTTCAGCAACAGGTTCTTTTGCGCATGCTACAGTTAAGAATACCATACAGATCACAAGAGATAATGCTAAAAACTTTTTCATACTTCTCTCCTTCAAATAGTTAGTTTTTTGACTAAACTTAATATTATAATCTCTTATTTCGCTGTATTATACATTATCCACTATTGTTATTATTTGTTGTCTATTTTTAATGTCTGCTTCATTTCACCTGGAGTCATGAAGAAGTATTTCTTGAATTTCTTGTAAAAGTGGGCTTGTTCAACGTATCCAACCATAAACCCCACTTCCTTGATAGGAATATTTTGTTCAAGAATCAAAGACTTTGCTTTTTCCATTCGAAGCGAAGTGATATATTCAGTAAATCCAATCCCTTCAGTAGCCTTGAACACTTTGCTAAGATATTCCTTACTGATGTAAAATCTGCTTGCCGTCTGGTCAAGGCTGATACTTTCTGTAAAATTCTCTTCTATATAGGATTTGATCAAACCAATATCCAGTCGATTTCTGTTCTTGATTGACATTTGAACTGCAGTGGATGCCTTGCAATATAAATCACAGATAAAATTCAACATTTCATCACTTGTGCTGTCGTTGCTAAATACAAATGATGTTTCTGTTGAATTGAAAAAATCTCTGACGCGATAGTCTTTCTCGTTGATATATAGCTGGAGTTGATTCATCAAAATATAATAAATGCAGATCATAACACTTTTGGATTCTTTTGGTTCATTATGCTCATTAACTAGAAAAGTCAGTTCATCGAATGCTTTTTTTATTTTATCGGTTTCATTGGAATACAGGGTTTCATATGCAGAAGTTTTCAGGCTATTAAAGGAGTGAGCCCAAGGAACTTCAAGAAAACCTGTAGCAGATATTTCATAATTGGCATTATCTTTTATAGTTCTTGAGGATAATTTTTCTCTACATCTGAAGAGTTGCTCATTCAATTCCTCAGGTTTGATCGGTTTAAGCAGATAATCTGAAGCATCCAGTTTCATTGCACTATGGATGTATTCAAAGTCATCGTAACCACTGACTATAATCACCTCAGCATCATTTCCCGATTTCCGAAGTGTCCTCAAAAGTTCTATTCCATTCATATTGGGCATATGCACATCAGTAATAATGATATCCGGTTTGAATTTTTGGATCAGTTCAAGTCCAAAATCTCCATCAGATGATTCTCCAACAATTTCAAGTTCGAGTTCATCCCATTTTCCAAGATTCTTGATGACTTCTCTCGTCCAGTGTTCATCATCTATGATCACCACTTTATATTGCATGCTCAACCTCCCTGCTCGTCATCATTCTTACCATGATGGTAGTGCCTTCACCGTCCACACTGCTGACCATTACACCATATTTCTTTTCTGGATTTCTGAGCCTGATCCTCGAGTGGACGTTGCCGAGCCCTATATGCGTACTTGTACTCAGAGCATTCTCAATATTTTTAGCCAAATCCTCATGAATACTTGTAAGTTTATCTTCTGGTATACCGATTCCATTGTCTGATATGGTCAATAGAAGATCCTTATCATTTGTCATTTGTCCTTTGAGGACGATTTGCCAATTGCCTTTCTTATTGAGCAGCCCATGCTCAAAACTGTTCTCTATGAGCGGTTGTAATATGAGTTTTGGAACAAGACAATTCAATAAGTCATCGGGAATATCTATATCGAAGACAATTCGATTATCAAATCTCTGATTTTGAATGGACAAATAACTTTTCAGATATTTGATTTCTTCACGGAGCTCGACCATTTCCTTTGAAAAATTCAGTGAATAACGCATTATATCACTGAGTGCGACGGTTACAGCATAGACTTCTGATGCTTGATTTTTCATGGCCATTCCACCGATGACTTGAAGTGTGTTATACATGAAATGCGGATTGATTTGTGCTTGTAAAGCTCGGAGTTGAGCATCTTTTCGCTTGATTTCGCTCTGATACTCACTGATGATCAAGTCTCTGTTTCTACTGAGCATCACATCAAAACTTTCATGTAAGAAACCAATCTCATCTTGGCGCTCTGAGTTGATTGGAATATGAGTTTCATTCAAATTGATATTTCTAATCTCGTTTGCCAAATTTATGATGGGTTTACTGATTACAAGAGATAAAACCACAGAAAAAAGCAAGGAGATCACAACTGATAATATCGCTGCGAAAAGTCCTCCAAGCAGAGTTTTATTGAGTGCCAATAAAATTGTCTTGTTGGGAACTGCCTGAATAATCTTAAGTTTCCCTCCACCAACTGATCTATAAAACCAAAACATATTGTCTTTAGTTGTTTCAAAGACTCCAAGATCCGAAGCCTCATTTATTATTCCCAAAGCCATATCATCAGTAACTTCAGTTTTCCCGTAGAGTCCTTCAATCAACACATTCTCTTGATTAAAAACCAAAATGGACTCTTGATCGGTGGTTCGAATTTCCTCTAAAATATCTTGAAGATCATAGGGTCTCAATCTTAAAACAACAAGCAAGAGTGGCGACTTGTCATTAAAGCGATTCATTTGATGAGAGATCAAGATTTCCTTTTCATCTCTTTCGAATACAAGATTGCTTTGTAGTGAGGAATCCTTTTGCCTCCATTTCTCCAAATAATCAGATTGATTCTCAAAAGTGGCCATAGAGCGTTCTGCATTCAATACACTACCATCTGAAAAATTATGAAGTTCAATGGAATTGATCTTACTGTCCATACTTATTTTTTTATTCAACTTGGTGATCAGCCTCAATTTTTCACTATAATCGAGATCCCCGGCTGAATCATACCATGAGTTGATATCGCGCTTGAATACGGCATCCACTTCAAAATCGTAAAATTCATCTGCGAAATTATCAATTTCAAGTTCCAACCTATTTTGCAGCCACCCAACACTCATACGATGATTGGCGATGACTTGATTTTTCATAGTGCCATATGTGATCATCAAGGCGACAGAAGTCACAATAACTACTGATAGCAAAGAGAAAAGCACCATACTTATGAAAAACTTTTTTCTAATAGAAAGTAATTTTATTTTTTCAAATTTTTTCATAGGCCATTTCACCTTGTTCAATTTCTATGACACATTCCGTTTTTATTTTTTCAACCAAGAACTGCAGTGCATCCACCACATGAGGTCTTATATCTCCACCTATCAGCACATACATGATATCTTCACCAAGATCAAGTTTACCTTCATTGAGCCAAACCCTCACATAGTAAATACCGTCCATCTCTTTTGCCTCGTTTAGCCAAGCATCCATTGATGGTGAATCCTTTTTTGTGTGATCATTACTCATACCTTTAGGTTTAGTCCACATCATATACAAGCCCAATTTCATGTCTGATTCGATCGAGCGTCTCCATTAAATCTATGGTAAACTCATGGCTGACAATTTGATGAGCAGATGTACCATTTTCTATAGCCTCACAAACCGCTTGTGCTTCATACTGGTAACCATGTTTCTCAAAAATATTTGCTTCAATTTTTTCGATTGTTTCATCAATGATCAATGTTGCAGAATCTGCCATCCAAAATGAAGGGACTTCTATACGCCCTTTACTACCATAAATGATCAACATGTTGACGAGGTCTATTTCAATGGAAGCATTCAATGATGCCATAGTACCATTTGGATACTGACAAGTGATGAATGTAGTTCCATCCACACCGGTTTTAGTAAAATGACCATGAGCTTTAATGGACTTTGGAACACTTTTGTTGAGCGCATTAGCCATCAATACCGGATAAATCCCTACATCAAGCAGTGCTCCACCGCCGAGTTTAGGGTTCATTAGACGCCACTCTGGATCAGTGTTGCCTATAAATCCAAAATTGGCTTCAATAGCTTTAATTTCTCCAATGCGTCCTGCTTCAACCCATGAAAACACCTTTGTAATCGTAGGTAAAAACAGAGTCCATAAAGCTTCCATTACAAAAAGTTGCTTTTCATCAGCGAGTTTGAAAATCTCAATGGCTTGCATTCGATTGAGAGTGAACGGCTTTTCACATAGAACGTGTTTACCTGCTGTTAATGCTTTTTTGACCACTTCAGCATGAAGTGCATGAGGTGTGGATACATAAACGACATCAATATCGGTGTCATTAAAAAAATCTTCCTCCAAATGATATGCTCGTTCAATGACATGTGACTCACAAAACAACTTGGCTTTCTCTTCATTTCTTGCATAAGCAGCTATGATTTTTGCGTCTTCAACTTTGGTGAAATCAGCAGCAAATTCCCCTGCAATTGTTCCAGCTCCGTAAATGCCCCAGTTTAACATGTTTACCTCCTTATAGAATCCATCAACACTTCAACGTCTGTATCTTCAGTTGTATCGATGATTATGTCCCCTTCTTCCGCTTCCCACTCGTTGAACTGCATCTCAAGCTTCTTTTCAACCGGTAATGGAAGATTGCCTCTCATTCTCTGTGCGAATCTCTCTTTGATGACTTGCAGTGATGCAGTAAACTTTACTTTTTTAACCCCTTCAAGTGACGACAGTTTATTTAAATGTTTCCAGTTTGATGTCATGATGGATTTCCTGAACATCATGGTTCAGTCTGGCCAGTAAGTTTGCATCTCTTGTGTTCACAATTTCAATTTTCAATTTATCTTCACCTCCAACAACATTATATCAAAATAAATTATTGTTTACATCCAAAAGCAGGCAGTACTTCAGGTTTAAAACGGATACCATGCTCATCCTTATGTTCTTGGATTTCTATGAAAGCCAATCGCCTAAATTCATCGATAACACCAAGCCTTTCCAAACGTTCAAACAAGCCTCGAGATGCATTTGTCCATTGTTCTTGTCACCACTCAGCTTCATCCTTATAATAAAAGATTTTTTGTTTCACTTTCAGCTCAATCTTATGAATTTCATTTTCTTTGATGAATTTTGATGTTTGGTCGACCATTTCATGTGAAAAATCAATCCCTACTACTTGCCCATTAATGCAGGTACTTTCAGCAGCTGGAAATAATGAAGTTCCTCTTCCGAAGGCTACATCAAGAACAATGGAGCCACTTTCAATTTCCGCATACTCAACTAATTTTTGCCTAAAATTTGAATCATGGCGGCTTTTTTTGGGACGCCAAAAGAGATATACGCGAAACGTATATCTCTCAGATACAATTGGAAATCAAGGACCAGTACCAAACCCATCAAGTTTCCATCCGAAAGGATACTTTTTAAGGATTGCAAACCGAGTGCTTTTTTCACCTGTATTATTAAAGGCTTCTTGTTTCCATTCAAGATTCAGTCTGACCTCAATCTCAATTTGATCACCATCAATCATCGCTTCGCGAATTTTAGTCCGATCTATCGGTTCAAGCGAAATAGGATCAAATATTCGAATGATCTCAAGATCACTTGCGGATACTATGTTTACCTCTGCAGAATTATCCGCATTGAAATCAGAATGGTAAAGCTTCCCAGACGTTGGGTACTTCCTCAATCAATCTATAAACATGTGCCATGGTTGTCTTGCCTTTGATGCGGTTTAGATCCAGTCCTATATCCTTTGAAAAGACATTGGCAAGTTGCCAATAGAGTCCTTCAGGGTAACTTCCAAGCTCGACTGTCCAGTCCGTCGGTATGGTCACCTCAAACGGCGGGTATTTTTCACTTGGTGAGAACCCGTAATGCTCCAAAAATGATGCGTCGCTGACTAGAGCAGCTTTCATCATAGTGCCGCCTCTTATAAGATGATCCTTAAAGTTCGTTCCATAAAGAGGTATTTGCTTTGATGAGTTGATGTTAATTTTATATAAAATTCCATCGTCCTTGCCAACAATGGCATATTGAACGATTATTCAAAGAACTGACCGAAAAAACACTCTCTGAATACATTCGAGCAATGCGACTGACTAAGGCTGCCTTTTCGCTGAGAGATGATCGCGAATCCAAGAAAATTCTGGATATTGCTCTAGACTACGTTTTCGATTCCCATGAAGGGTTTACTAGAGCCTTTTCAAAACAATTTGGCATTGCTCCAAAAGCATATCAAAAAAGGCCAGCAGAAATAGGAATTGATTTCTGCTGGCTTTTTCGTAGCTGTATTAATTATTTTCAAATGCCCAACTCGACATACAATCAAACATTGCATTCTCTTCGCAGTCTGATCCATCACAATCTGATGAAAGTTCTATCATGCAAGATTTCAAAGACTGGCAGTATTGATCCATTGACTCTGCAACAATTTTAGCATGTGCAATGGCTTCCACAACAGTTTTAGCACCGGTTACGACATCCCCAGAAGCAAAGGTCCCAGGTTTGGTGGTTCTACCCTCTTGATCTGCAATCAAAAGTCCGACCTTGGAAGTGTTAAGCTCAGTAGTATTCTTCACAATATTGTTCCGTGCGACCTGACTGATTGCCACTATGGTTGAATCCGCTTCAAACAACTGTTGCTCTGTAGATTTTTGAATAAACCCGTCCTGGCCATCTGGACCGACACTCGGAACACGTTCGACCTTTCCTAAAACAACACCATGATCTACAATTTCTATCGGATAACTGTAGAGTCTGAAACTGATACCATCTTCTAACGCCTCACGGATTTCATGCTTTGTTGCAGGCATATCCTCATACCCTTTTCTGTAAATGATGGTGACCTTTTCAGCTCCGTTTCTCATAGCACTTCGCGCAGCATCAAAAGCTACATTGCCTGCTCCAATAACAGCCACTTGCTTGCCCAATCTATAGGTTTCTGGTGATCTCAAATAATCGATGGCATAATGTACATTGCCAAGGGTTTCTCCTTTGATGGTAAGTGGTTTTGGGTTCCAAACACCAGTACCGATGAATGCCGCCTTATAGCCATCCTTAAAAAGTCGATCAAGCGTAATAACTGGTCCTATTAATGTGTTTGGCCTGATTTTAACGCCGAATTCAAAAAGTTTTTCCTCAATTTGATCAACAACAGAATTGGGAAGCCTATATTCAGGGATCCCATATCTCAAAACGCCACCTATCTTGTTATGCGCTTCAAATATTGTGATATCGTATCCTCGCCCGGCAAGTATGATGGCAATGGTGATGCCTGCAGGACCGCCGCCAATAATCGCAATACGCCCCTTATCTTTGAGAGGCGGCTGAAATTCATATCTCTCAAGATATAATCGTGACACTTCTTCTTCAATTTTATGAAATGCAATCGGATCGCCTTTCGCATTCAAGACACAATTGCCTTTACATTGTTCCTCATGGATACAGACCATGGAGCACACTAAAGATAATGGATTGTTCTCAAAAAGCATTTGTCCGGCTTCAGCTAGCCGTCCCGCTTTGTATAATGAGATAACCTCGGGAATCGGTGTGTCTATAGGACAAAACTTTTGACATTTGGGATTTTTACAAAGAAGACATCGTTCTGCCTCTTGCATATTATAAGTTTGCATACTTCCTCCATTCATTTTCATTATTCATCTATTTTACATTTATTCAGTTAGTTTAACAACCAAGATGATTGACATTAAGTTGTCAAAGTAATACGATGTTCAAAAGAGGAGGACTCATTATGTCTAAGTACATATCTGTTATAATAGTGATCATAATTTTAATTCTAGGCTTGACTGCATGTAGCTCTGAGCGTCCAAGTTTTACCCTGGAGAATTACATACGTGTCGATGGTTCCACAGTTACAATCCCACTATCTGAAGCCATTGCGGCCGCATTGACAGGTGAGACGATCGAAACTGTACGTCCTTACATACTTCATAATAAGACTCACAGTGCATATGTCAATCTCATCGATGAGAAGACAGACCTTATTTTTGTCACAAGCCCCTCAGAAGAGGAACTCGAATATGCTAAGAGTAAAAACATCGAACTGGAAGTCATCCCGATAGTAAGTGAAGCCTTCGTATTTTTGACCCATAGGGATAATCCTGTGGAAGGACTGTCTTTGGAAGAAATTAAAAAAATCTATGCCGGTGAGATCACAAACTGGTCCGAAGTCGGTGGCGATGATGTACCGATCATTCCCTATCAAAGACCTGTGAATTCTGGTAGTCAGACTGGCTTTCTTGACCTTGTCATGGGGGGAAAGACTCCTATCGAACCGCCACTAAAACAAATTCAAGCCGATATGGGTATGCTCATAGATGCGGTGGCTACCTACGAAAATGCTCCAGATGCAATTGGATACTCTTATTACTACTTCGTGGTAGATATGTGGGGAAACGAAAAAGTCAAATTGCTTGAAGTCGATGGGGTATATCCTGATCAAGAAAGCATATCAAGCGGACTGTATCCAATCAAAACTGCATATTATGCAGTTTTCAGAAAAAGTGAATTGGAAGACAGTGACATTCGAAAAGTAGTCATTTGGATTCTTACCGATGATGGGCAACAACTTGCTGAGGAGGCGGGATATGTCAAAGTCGAATAAACTTCCATTTGTCCTTCTTCTGACTTTTATACTACTGCTTACAGCTTGTTCCAGCTCCCCCGAAGATTTCTCTTACTTATTCGAAACTGAACCTGAAAACATTGAACCTTATTCAACTGGAAAACCGGTATCAACTTCAGTAGAAATCACAACACTATCTGAAAACCCTATCGATATTGAAACAATCAACGAGCCCAATGGATCAATGCAGAAAATCTCAGGACTAAAAAACAAAGCAATTGAAGATGAAATCAACAACATCATATATAACATGTTTCAAAAAATGAAACGCTATGCATATTTGGAAGAATTTCCGCCCTATCCAGGTTATGCAATTAAATTCGATGACGCCAACAAATCCATGGACAGATACTACAGCGTAGAAATTGTATTCAACTCAAACAACATACTCTCAATAAGTGCAAATGTAGACTTTTACTATATTACGAAAGGTATGCACCAGTCTTTCAATCATTTTGAAGCCGTAACGCTGGACCTCAATACCGGCAAACCGATTGCATTGTCACAGCTTTTTCTGGACAATTCAGACTGGAAGACTGTGGTGAATGATGAGATCAACACTTGTTTGGCTTCGTATCGTGCGGATGAAGAGAAACTGGAATTCAATTATTATAGTTATCCATCGGACATTTTGTTGGTGAAACCATTTATGGGAATCGAAGATACCTTTAACTATAGAATCAGGCAGAATCATATTGAACTGATCTTCGATTATAACGATTCGGCTTTTTATACAGCCGATGGATCTGTTATAATTCCCCTTCAGATGAACAACTTTCTGGATCTGCTAGCATTTTCTGAGCGCTTTGTAACTGATGACAGTCTGTACGATAACCCCATTAACATGATAAGCTTTTTTTCTCCTGAATTTTACCCAGCCACGCCTGTAGAGCAGCATGAGACAGTTGATGGACGTGATTGGTATACGAGTACTTACAATTCATCAGTAGATGAAATCATAAAGACACGTAGTGATGCGCTTTCAGAAGAGGTACGTGAAAAGATCAAGATTGTACTTGAAGATAATCCAGAATACACTTCTATCTATGAAAATAAAAGTTGGGCTCAAATCGGTCCCTTTACGAACTTAAGGATAGATATTAACTTGGTTGCCAACAATAATTATTACTGGGCAAGTTATTCCTATGTTTTCGATGATTTGGGCAATATACTTACCCTTGCTGATTTATTTGTCGATTCATTCAATTATGAAGCATTGCTCAAGGATGAAGTCATTCAAGTTACACAGGCACAGCAAATTATCTTGACTGATGATCAGATACAACTGTTATCTGACACCTTGATGTTTCAAATCAATTCAACTAGTTTGTATTTTACGACCCTTCCAATCAATCGCGATCAGCGAGAAAGCTCTCCTATAAGCCTGTTTTTTCAATTTGATGAGATTGGTATAGAAAACCTGAAAATCTTTGATTGAACATATAAAACGACCTAATCCTTAATTCAACTGGATTAAGTCGTTTTTATTTTATAGTGGTTCTTTGCTCTGACAAAGTTTATCTGAACAGTTTTGACATTTAATCGATGCGTTTGATCCTTTCCAAAATCGTTCAGGATGATTGGCGTATACAAATTCCCATCGGATTAAAACCACGCAGGATGTAAAAAACAGACTCCAACTGTAAAAACTCTTGATGAATAGCAGTGGTGTAAAAATCATGAAATAGCCCCAATCAAATATCCTACAATTCACACAACAACTATTTTTCATAATGAAAGTTTGAAAAGGACAGAAGAAAAGCACACAAATCAAATCTGACAAATAATAGAAGAATGACAAAAGAATCATTTCAGCCACACCAATGATGTTGGCAAGATACAGTGCGGCGAAAACAGCATTGAAACAAAGCCAGACCAACATCACTTTCCATGCCTTAATATTCATATCCTGAACATAGCTGTAAAGAGATTCAAGTGTGAATTTTTCATTTGGGACAGTATAAGCATCTGCTCTACTTTTTCGAATCCCCATAGTCAATTTTTTCAGTGGCAGCAAATGGCTGATCATACCCGCCATGAATATAGCCCAGAGGATTTGCTTGTAGCCAATGCCATCGAAAAATGGTTCATTGACCAACTCTTCCAACAAATGTCTTTGGGTAAAATATAAATACACTGCAGCTATAAAAACCACTGCCCTAAATATAAATTGAATGACGTGGTCATAATATACGCCGTTTCCAGTTTTTTTAATAATCCTCATTTAATTCCCCTCATTGTGACATCATGTAAGATGTATTACCAATTTCTTTTCAATAACGAATATATGAGTAAATCCGTCATTTCATTCCTAAAATACATGTACTCTCTCAGCAATCCTTCTTCAAGAAATCCTAACCTCTCAAGAGCTTTCCTAAACGATTTGTTGTCTGGATAAATCAATGCTTCGATCCTATTTAAATCCTTGATTAAATCTGTTGATCATCTGCTTCACTGGTTCAATGTCATTCATTGGAAACATTCCATAGTACTCAGTTACCTTTTCTGAACTGAATATTTCAAACAAATCTGAAGCATCACTCTCAACCAACTGTCGTAGCCATAATCGATTTGATTCAAGCGATGGATACTGCGTAAACATACAACTCACCCCCATACTTATTGTTGCTCCAATAACTCTCGTGCATTAAGAACACCTTATTTTGTCTTACTATGTTCTACAACTATCATCTCATCTACACTGATTTCAGAATTATGATACCGTCTTCTATCAACTGTTGATTTCCGAAAATCTATGGCTTGTGATGGACACCATGCAACACAAGCAAAACACTGTTCACAGTCATGATTAAATGCTGGCTTGCCATCATTTTCATTAGTTATATTATGAACTGGACACACCGATGAACAAATGCCACACCTTCTTTTGTACTGTGTTCTGTAATCCAAGTCTATCAACCAAACTTTCGATCAACACACTATTGGCTTCAGGTTCTGCAAACCCTTTATCACATATTAATGGTACAAGCTCACTTACTCTACTTTGTGCCTGCTCATTTGCTTCTTGAATTTCTAAATCAGAGTATTCCTTTGTTTTAAATGAATCAAGAAACCCTCGAATCCTAAACCCTGTTGGTTGAACGTAGTTGTAAGGCATCTTAATGCCATAACCCAATGACAAACAGGCACCAAGTTCTTGCAACAACTTATCTAACTGAACTAAGGTAATTCCAAGATCATTTCCATATGTACACACTGCACTGAAGTGTATCTGTGATAAAGACATCCGTTCTGACAACATCATCAAGAATTCCTTAACAATCAACGGACCATCTGATCACTGGATTCAAAAGTGACTTCATCATTCATGGATTTGCTCATTGAACGATAACTGAAATTCAATTCGTCTGATAATAACTTTGCTACATATAACGAATTACCTGTTCCACTGAAATAATAGATTACTCCACTCATAAGGTCTCCTTGGA
>JACUUV010000046.1 GCA_014859095.1 Clostridia bacterium
GATAATTATGTCAGATTTACTTAAAACCATATTAGTATCAAGCTTAGTTCCCCTTACATTGTTTGTAATTTACTCATTCAATATCCTTTTCAGTCTAAAGTACATTGAAGTTGCTATGAAGACAAAACCACTGATAAATAGTGCGAATAAGGTATATATGTTTGCTTGTACATTTATTTATCTTATTGGGTTATATGTAGCGTATGCAATTATTCCTATCAACTTTGGCACCGGTATTAGCACTGTAAGTATTTTTATACTGATATTGATTTATTGGTTTGGTATCTTAAAAATAGATGCTTTTGAAACCTCATTTCGTAAATTGAGTAATATTAATGCGCTAATCATTCTAGGAATCATACCTCTTGTGATGGGGATATCGGCTTATCCATTGGTCCGAGAACTTATTGATGGAGTTGATTCTATTGATGAATCTTTTGCTTTTACCGTTGTGTCGATTCTTACTTCATTTGCTTTAACCCATATGCTAGTAGGACGTCTAATTATACCTACAAATATTGACAGTAAGATGATGTCATTTGAATTAAATAGTCATTCAGACACATTTAAATCAAATTGTTTTACAGCAATACTGATAGACGAGGATGAATATTTCTTTGTTATAAAGTATGAAAATAAATATGTAAGACTTAGTAAGCACTTGGTTAATTGTGTTATTAAATCGGAAGAGTAGAGTGGCCATTTGTTCAGATCCATTAAAAACATTAAACTTATGAGAGTTGTTGTTTTATCCTTCAACTTTCTTTTTTTACCACATTACTACCCAGTAGTAACAACTCTGGCAGTATCAAAACCCAGCAAGGGCGTACATCACGTCAAACTCCATCGTAATCCTCACTTTTCTCGCCACTTTTCCCACACTTCTCTTTCACTTTTCTCCACCGCGAAGTGAGATGGCTAGAGGATGTGCGCATCTAAAAAAATCGTTTAATTCCTATATACTTACTACTGGGTAGTATGTTACTATTAATATATAGATACAATCAAATCGTTCAAAAGAAAGGATACTACAATGGTCATTAATCTCATTTTACTAGCAGTTTCTCTAATACTTGGTGGGGTAGCGGTTTACTTCAAGTCCAAAGCCGATAAAGCACTCAGGAAATCTGAAAGCTCCGAAACGTCACTTTTTCTTTATGATGTCACTTTCTCAGATGTTTCTTTTAATGAAAAACTCAAACGCATTTCTCTTGCCATCATGAAGCGTCTTTCATTTGATTATGTTTCTTTTATGATCCTCGATGCCAAAGGCAACGTTGGGGTTATCGAATCGAATATTCCAGAGTTTGATAAACAAGAACTCATCGTGTTTGCAAAGGAGCTTCTGATCACTAAAGACAATCCTCAAATTCTGTACAGTGAAAACGGATTTTTGCCACATGGTGCCAATAGGGCAGTCAAATACACATACTATATTCCGCTTCAGGAAAGTGGCCAAAACATCGGTGCCATTATTCTAGAAAAGGAAACACTGCATGAGATCGATAAAATTGAAGGCAATGTTTTCACTTCCATTGTTTCGGCTGTCAGCAGAGCCTTTTCCTTTATCATCTTCGCATACAACCTCACCGAGTCCGCTTACAAGGATGTATTAACCGGTACCCTTAACCGTGCGGGACTTGAGACGATTCCCAATGACCTCGGTGAAGATAAATATTCCGCAGTCATGTGTGACATCGATCTATTCAAGAAAGTGAACGACACTTATGGCCATGACGCAGGTGATGAAGTCATAAAACACCTTGCATCCACACTTTTACAAAATATCAGACCTAATGATGCTGTCTTCAGGATGGGCGGGGAAGAATTTCTCATGCTACTGAAAAATGTCGATTCTGAACTGATCATTAGAAAAATCAACGACATAAGAAGAACGATAGAGGAAAATGCCATAAAGTATGATGGCAACGACATTAAAATCACCGCTTCTTTTGGTCTATGCGACACAAGCATGACAAATTCACTTTCAGAACTCATCAAACTGTCCGATAAAGCGCTTTACTACTCAAAAAATAGCGGTAGAAACAGGGCCACTATCTATAGAGACAATTTAATTTAGAGGGGAGGCATAAGATGACTTATCTTCAGGAGTTTATTGCATCGAAAAAGTTCAAAAATGATGCTACAGCTGAAAGTTACACGAAGGTCATAAAGCGTTTGACCAATAAGTTTGGCGAAAATCTTGAAACGCTGTCTAATAACGCCCTAAATCAATTCATCTACGGTGAATTTTCCGAATACCTGGTTTCAAAGGATGGAAATATCAAGTCAAAGAAATATGCTCTGACAACTTTTGAAAAAAACGTTGGTATGATCAAATCCTTTTTAAATTACCTGTATGACTCAGGCAAAATAAAATCCAGTTACGCTGCAGCCATAGAATCAACCGAACAAGAGCGTAGCATAACCAAAGGGGACCTTCCCAGTGCTTCAGAACTGGAAAAAATCATCAGTCACCTGGAAGGTGAGGCAAAGAGCTCTTATAACTATTTTACGCTGAGAGATCTCCTGATTTTCAATCTGGTTTTTCATTCGGGAATCTCAACGAATGAACTCTCCAGCATTAAAGCAGAAATGCCTAACGTTTCCGGAAATTCATATCAGCTTTCAGTACTGAAGCCCAACTTAAGACTTGTCAATATCAATTCTTCCGATGCCAAACTATTGGTCGAGCTTCTCAAGCTAAGAAACGCCATCATTACTGATTCCTATGCTCTGTTTATCAGCGAGAAGCATAAGCAAGGACTTCCAAGGAGATCCATTGGCTACCTGATCAATCGATTTTGTCTTGATGCAGGTATTCAAAGTTACTCTGCAGAAACGTTTTCAAAAGCTGGAATTCTCGCTGCACTTTCAATTGGCTATGATATATCTGATTTGGCCGCCGACATCAATGTCAAAGAGGATTATCTGAAGCGAAGAGTGCGGTTTTCTCACAATCACGAAAAGGTGAAATCCTATGCGGATCTCTTTATTAGGGATTCTGTCTTAAAACCTTAGTGAAATACCACTTTTGACGCTACCTGTTGCGCTGGAAATTATTAAACCAATACTTATCATTACTCGAGAAAAGGAGAATTATGCTATGGACCAGTTTGAGTCGCGGTTTAGAGATTTGTAGCAGATAATAAGAAAATCATCCTACTTCTCAGAATTCTTGTCATGACATATGCTTTTGGAATGTCATATGACTCTAATAGCAGCCTAATGATTCAGATTCTTGAACTCATTTACCGCACTTTTTAACTTGCGCTCATGCTTTCAATAATAATCGTACTTGTTAAGGTTATTCTGAAAAGAATGGAATGAATGATCGGCCAATTAAAACCGTTACCAGTGATTAAGGAGGGACAATGAAACCATTTTCAATTCACGATCCAGTAAACCATATCAGTTTGAAGTTAAAACCAATGGCGCTCGAAGATAAAACCTTTACAATACTGATCGAGGTTTATAAAGTAAAGCCAAATACCAATCAAATGGATGGGAAAGCTGTTGAATTCTTTTTAAGTGCATCTGATGTTGATTTTATCACTTACCTTTATCATCAAAGACTGATTCCAAAAGATGGATACAAACTTGTTAGAGGTAAAAATGGTACTGCCAGAGCTTTTAGAATCAATCACACTCCTGAAAGCATTAATGCAAACCACTTGTCCATATCACTTGCAAATGGCAAAGGTACTGTAAAAGAGAATGGATTTACCACTCTAAAAGAAGTGAACAACAAAATAGTTATCAATATAACTTTTGAACAAGCGATTAAAATGGTAAAATTTATGGAAAGAAGTGTCATTGTCCATGAACTGAAGTTTTATTCCTTGTAGTGATTTTCAATGATGGCGGGAGAGTTATCAAGGTGAAAGGGGTAGGGAATATGAATGCAAGTAGATTTATCGAACTGCTGGAACGCGAAGGAGCACATAAGGATGATCTTGAAAGAAAAGCTTTGTTTTACATACTTTCCGGGAACGATGATCTGTACAGCAAGGTCAATCATATCTACGACTTTGATGAACACTTGATAAAACCCGAATGTCTCGGTGTTACTGAAGAGATGATAGCAAACGGATATGAACACAATGATAGTAAGGAGCCGGATTTTTGTAGCAGTTCAAGAGCGCTTGTTAAATTGGCATTTAATCTTTACAACGGAAGCCCCGCTGATGTTTTATCTGTTTTTTGTGTGCTTGAACAGGAAAACTTCGATTTGGCAATGGATGCGATAAGAATCAGACTTAACAAAGGACTGATGGTAGAAAATCACTCAGCAATGGCATAAGTTAGTATTTAAGTAAGGCAAGCAGTCATAAAAGGACTAGTAGAATTTATTAATTGCAGTAAAGCAAGTAAGAAGAAGAAACCAAAACCCAATAGTTTGGAGGTAAACTGAATGATTTCTGTAGGTTAATGTTTTAAACACAAAATAAATGATCATCCTGGATATGGAGCAGGGCCGGGTACAATTGTAGAGAAAGTTTTCGAATGTCCTTGTGGTGAAGGAACATTCACAGATGTTTATGATAATATTCCCGGCTTCAAAGAACATGATTATAGATTGGATTGTGTTACATGCAATAAGAAATACTCTTTTGATCCTATAAGTGGAAGAATTGAAGAGAGAAAATAGATAGAATTTTATGATACACATACTCATTAGATTAGAGTCGTTTATGAATTGCATCAAAAAAATTGGAGTTATATGAAATGAATTTTAGGGGGAGTGTACATGGACTATAATCCATTCGAAGCGATGAAATTTTCATATGAGAATTGTTTTTTATGTGGAGTGAAACTTAATGAAAATAATAACTCTGACGAACATGTATTTCCAAAGTGGCTTTTACATAAATACAATTTATGGAACAAAACTATCCATCTACTAAACAACACACAAATAAAGTATAAAGATATTAAAATACCTTGTTGTAAAGAGTGCAATAATCAATACTTAAGTAATATTGAAAAGGAAATTGAATCAGTTGTTACTTCTGGATTTAATACTTTTAATTCGTTAGACCTTAATTCTTTATCAAAATGGCTATTAAAGATATCATATGGAATGTTGTTTAAAGAACTATCACTTAAATTGGACAGAAAAGATTCTTCATTAGGAAATATTACGACAGAAGAGCTATTAAAAAGTCGTAACATGGTACATATTTTTTTACAAGGAATTAAAGTAGAAATGAATTTTTCGATGAATGTTCCGTGGTCTTTACTAAAATTCAAATTATTGAGAGAAGAAGATTCACCAAATTTTGATTTTGGAGATATTATTGCAAATAATTTTATGTATACTGTTATGGATGATATTGGAGTTATTTTTTGTTATGGAGATAATGGAATTGGAAAGGAAATGTTTGATGACAAGTATTCATATTTTTATGATTATGCATTGCATCCAGTTCAATTTTATGAATTATGCGCAAAAGTATTTTATAAAAATAGTTTATTTAACAAAAATCCAAGCTATACAATAATAGCGGCGTCTAAAAATCCAGAAAAAATAGATGTGATTTCACATAATGTTTCAGGAAGTGTTTTTAATGACTGGGATCAATTTGAATATAGTAAAATATTAGACTATTTTATTAAGAGGTCTGGATATAATGCAAAAATTGAATTTGTAAAACCAGATAAAGTATCTACTTTTTTAAGTTATAACTCGTTTGATAACTATATAAAATATAATAGCTTAGAACTTAATGATTTCGAGATAATCAAAAAATAAAATTCAAATCGCATAACACGCCGATTACCTAAATCAATCTGATGTCACAGCCGGTGCGTGGCAAGGTCTGCGCCACTTTTGCCCTTAGGGTCAAAAGGAGCGACTTCGGTAATCGCTGGAACGTTATGCGAAACAAAAAATCAAAAGAATAAAATCAACTAGGAGGAAAGTATGTCATTCAACGAAAAAGATGATGATTACAAAATTGAAGTGCCCAAAGAGGAAAGAACTTTAGACACAGTCTCATATGATTATTCTGTCTCATATATTCATAATTTAATTGAGTCAAAAAAAATAATCTTAGAGGTTCCTTTTCAACGAAAATTTATTTGGACTGAAGATAGATCTTCACAACTTATCGAATCATTAATATTAAATGTGCCTATACCGCCGATTTATTTTGCTGAAGAAGATGACGGAAAGTGGTTAGTTATTGATGGATTACAAAGATTAAATACAATTAAAACTTTTTTCCAAAATGAATTTGCACTAAAAAAACTTGATGTTATTCAAGAACTAAATAAAGCAAAATATAAAGATTTACCTCCTAAAGCAAAAAGTTTACTTGAAGACGGTCTTTTAAGAGTTAACGTTATAAAAAAGACATCTCATCCAGACATAAAATTTGATATTTTTATGAGATTGAACAAAGGGGCAGTTACGCTAAATTATCAAGAACTTAGAAATTGTATGTATAGAGGAATTTTTAATGATCTCTTAAAGGAAATAGTTCTTGAAAATATAGATTTCAATAAAATTATGAAACAGAGTAAGCCAAATTCAAGGTATTTGGATGTTGAATTTATCCTTAGAGGATTTGCCATATCTGATAATTTGATTTGTGAAAACGGAAATTATATTATTAAGAATTATAAAGGGAAAATGGTAAAATATTTAAACGATTATATGGATGATATGAGAAAGAATTTCACTATAGAACTTATTGAAACATATAAGATAAGGTTTATCGAAACATACAAAAAAATCGTAAATGTATTTGGATATGATAATTCATTTAGAGATATTTCATCAGATAATAATAAAATCTATAAAGCTATAATGGACTTGATTTTTACTAGTTTTGAAAAAATTTCTGAAGAATCTTCTATTGAGAATAAGGAGCTGATTTATGAGTTGTTGTTGAATTTACTGAACTCAAATCAGAAGTTTAGAGACTCTATAACCTATAGAACATCCGATAAAGATGTTTTAAACAATCGTATAGATATTTGGATGAAGGAGTTAGAAGAAAATGAATTACTTTGATCAAACAAACTCATTGATATCTTCATTAGGTGAAATTGATCTACTAATTAATTTGATAATATCGAACGAAACAACGTCCATCGAAGATAACACTAATGATAATATGAGAAGTATATTATTGAAATCTTCTATTGTAATTTTAGTCAGTAAATTTCAAGTATTTATTGAAGATTTACTAAAAGATATTAAGTATAAAATTAATAATAGCAATGTTGATTTTAGATGTTCCGATTATTTAAGAGTATTATCACTTAAAAAGCAAGTTGAGGCTTTAAATTTGAATAAAAAGCTTGAAAATCCGACTACTTATAATGTTGATTTAATAACAAATTTATCCTCTGGAATAAATATATTGCATAATCATTGTGATTCTGAAAAATTCATGCAGGAAAACATATGTTTTAATACATCTTATAAGCTTGGCAAGACAGGTGTAAACGAATTGAAAGAGCTGTTTAAGCAATTCGAAGGGAAAAACGACATTTTTGAAAATAGCACTGTTGATATAAATATAATGAATGCTATATTAAATACTAGACACACAATTGTCCATAAAGACAGTATTACAGGTATTACAAAAGAACAGGTTATTAGTTATAAAACTTATATTATTGAACTATCAAAATTTATTGATGCATATTTATTTTCATTTATAAATGCATGAATTTGCTTCGCATAACACATAGCCATCGTCACGGAGGCGACGATGGCTATTAGAACTTTATGAAAAATTTAAATTTAGGAGAAAAAATGTACAGTATAAAAGAGCAATTTATAAATGAATGTACGGCACAAGGATACATAAAAGCAAATAAAAGAAGCAGTAAAAAATATAAATTCTGGATTAGATTTTATATCATATTTATTGTCATTCAAGTTCTTGTTTTAGTTAAATTTGGATTTTTCAAGGAAAATTGGGTTTATTTTATATATTTTGACATGATGTTGTTTTTACCAATATATGTACTAGCAATTAATGGCATTCTTGCGGAATTAGAAATTAAAGATTTTAAGAGGTACCGTATAATGAATAAGAAAGTAGGAGAATATTTTCAAGTTCAAAAAGAATTTTTTATGACTAAATTATTTATGAGTAAAGATAAAAGTATTAATTATGATAAGCTAGATTACTATATAAAATGGTGTGAAGAAATGGAAAGTAGTAACAAATTTGAAGGACTATTTGAGAAAGCGATTATTGCAGGTCTTACATTACCAATGTGGAACAAGTTTGTAGATTTGTACTTAGACGAGATTGGATCATATTCAGCATCTGAGTTTAACAAATTTGTCTTGATATTATTAATTTTTGCAGTAATCGTATTTTTTACTTCATTGATATTGAAAAATTCAATCGCAGTGATGTATTTAGAGTATCACAACTCTGATAGCGAAGAATACAAAAATTTTAAGAGAGCATTACGTGATTATTATGGGAAAAAGAAATTTAATTAACTTCTCATAATTCAGTGTCCTCATCACTTCGCTACTATTGACCATAAACGTCACATATGATAAACTTTTGTTATTCAATATTCTGTTTTTTACAAATTTAAAGCCCAGCAGCGACTGGCACTATTTTAAGAGGCGAAAAGTCTATCCATTAGGATAGACTTTTTTTATTGCCCAAAAAAGGAGGCGTTTATTATGCGTAACAAAGTAATTCAATCCATTGATCTGAATCTCTTCACAAGTGAAATTAAGAAAAAAGACGAAATAACTGAAGACATATTCACATTTGAACAAATTAATCGTTTTTTATTGATGCCCTTGGATCAAGCACTAAGCCATGAATGGATTGATCAAATCGATGAACTGATTTCTTTCTGTAATAGTAATATTGAAGAAGATACTGAAGAGCATGAAATCAAGCAATTTAAGAAAAAACTCATTACCATTTTATTGGATTCGAATTCATTTTCCAATGGTTTTGTGGGGGTGTTTTAATGGGACTTTTGTTCGAATATGCCCAATCGGCAGGACAAGATATTGAATTGGTTTTTTTAAGAGAAAATCTACTATTATTGCAAATTGGAATTGAAGAAAATAAAGAATCACTCATTCAGCTGCTCAAAAAAGAGCATAACTGTTTTGATAAAATCTTTCCATCTGCAATGCTAGGCAATGTACTTGATTCAGTATTCGATTATTGTTTGGTTGACTTTGGTATTACTGGTGATACTGAAACTTTCGAAGTCAGTGATGAGCTATTCAAACTCATTAGTTCAGAACAGTATGAAAATTCAAAACAACATCGTAAAATCGAATTATTTTTCGAATCATTCGGTGAATTGGTTTGTTCGGACCTTCATTTTTGCATCGAAGACTATGATGTTGAGTTTGAGTTCGAGGAACAAGATTATTCATTGATCCTAAAAAAAATGTTTGATGGAGATACCTTTAGGTTTTCACTTTACAATACAGTTGATTTATATTGTTTAGCTGATTGTCTAGTCAATCTCAGAAAAAACCTATTATTAGTCAAGGAGGAGTTAAATGTCAGTAAAAACAACAAAAGAGTTGCAGCCTAACGATCAATTGATTCATCTTTTAACAAGTTATGTCGAAGTCACAACTGCAGAAGAACATGGTGGATTATCAACGAAAAAAATCGAACACAGTGATTTTCTTAAGGTACTCTCCTCATCGATGAAAGTAAAAATGATTAATTCTCATGAGATGAATGCATATGAACTTGGATCAAATGTAATTAAGTTTAGAGCATCAGATGATGGATTTTTCTACTATTTTCTAGTGAAAAAAGGCAAATATCCTTATAATAATCAAGGAAAAGTGAGCAGAATCCATTATCCAAACATTCTCTTTAAAATTGGGATTGACAGTAATTACCAACTTCGGGAAACTTCTATTGTAGTGATCAAAGACAAAGATATAAAAGTTAAGAGTGCATTTGGAATTGAATCATTATCAATTAATCCAAAAGCAAAACTATTCCATTATCCACTTGGTAACGTTAATACAACTGGAACAGTATGCTGGGGTGGTAATGTATTCCCTGTACTGGATAGTTATAGTTCAATATTTGAATTAGTATCAATGTTTTTTGAATCTCCAAGTAATTCTGATTTTGCAGGAGAATTATTCAACAATTCTAGTTCAAGGAGCCAGTTACTAAAAATGTTAATGAATGAAGACTTTGATGAAAAGCTGTTAACACCAACAAAATTGATTTTTGATAGATATTAAGAGGAGGCGTTTTTATGTTTGATCTATTTGATGTAATGAAAGAAAAAGGAATTAAGGTACCAGCATCAGTTGAGGTGAATTCAAATGACAATTCAAAAACTGGTACATCAGCAAAGAATACGGATAACAAAAAAGAAAAAACAAAAAAAGTGGAACCTGAAAAGTATACATTACCACTTACGGTGTATTATGCAGGTTCAGAACACTATATTTCCAAAGAAGAGTATCCAGATAATGAATATCTACTAAAAAATAATTTGCTAACACATTTTCAAACTAATTTTGGCTATCGTGTATTAACTGAGAAACGTGTATCTCTCGAATACGACAAAGAAGCAAATGAAATCATTGTACACTTGAAGAACCCCTCAAAAGGTTCTTCTTTTTTAGGCCTTCATAGACAACATTTTAATGACGGTACAATCCGCTTTGTAAGAAGTGATTTGTATGGGAAGATAGTTGGACCTGTCGATGGTTTTCATGATCTAAAGTCAAATCTGGAGCCATTTCCTGGTGCTCATCTTAAATATAAGATACCAGGTGAACTTTTAAACACAATTCTTGAATCGTTTTGCCTTGCTTTTCCTAATGAAGAACTTGCACAAATTTACTTCGATCGAGATAGTATGAATTACATTTTGCACTTTCCTGATCAAACAACAACATGTAAGCATATTAGTCGTGAAACAGGTTCTTTTTTCTTGGAAAGTCAGAATGTCGTGTTGTTTAGCGAAATACATTCTCATGGCAGGTATTCAGCAATTTTTTCTGAAGAAGATGATGATAATGAATTGGATTTTTTAGTCTATGGTGTAATTGGCCAGTTAGATTCAAAAACACCTAATTATCGCTTTAGAATCGGTTTTAATGGGTTGTTTCATGAAATTCCTATAGAAGATATTTTTGATTTAGAAGAGGAGGTCCTTTCATGATTCAAATGCCTATAAGAATAACTTGCTACAAGTTTAACATCGTTCTAATCGGTGCCGGTGGTACTGGTGGAAATCTTGCTCCAATGATAGCAAGATTAATATCCGGCAACGATAATATATCACTCACTATCGTAGATGGTGATTTTGTAGAAATAAGCAATCTTGAAAGACAGCCTTATCTAGAATTTGATGTAGGTAACAATAAAGCAGAAACTTTGTCTGTTAAGCTTAATACTGCATTTAATCTCAATTCAACATACTTTCCTGAGTACATTACTACAGTAAAAGATTTAGAAATGTTATGTAAATCAGATAGTGATACGTTGACAATTCTTATAGGTGCAGTTGATAACCATCAGGCACGCGTCCTGATGGAAAGGTTCTTTGGTGTCAAAGAAAATATGATCTATATTGATAGTGCTAATGAAGATTATTTTGGAGATGTCATTTTAAGCTTGAAATTTAAAGGAGAAACCATTTTAAATTCACGTGGGATGTATAGACCAAAAGAAATCTTTAAAGGCACAAAGAGAGTAAAAACAACCTCATGCGAAATTAAAAACTTAGATAATCCTCAATACTACCCAGCAAATCAAATGGCAGCCACTATTGTTCTTAAAATGATCTCAGATATTGTTGTTGAATATAATGTCAGGACACATTTTGTGAATTTTGATACACATGATTATTTGATGTTTCAAGGAGCTGAAGGTATTGAATCTGATAATGAAGATACTTATCAGAAATTTGTGAATGGCGACATGCCTGAATCAGATGGGTGTAGTAATGTATGATCTAATCTATGATAATTCGACTTCAATGATGTTCAACTATAACCAGCTGACATTATTGAAGTTTATATCTAAGAGAGACTATTTAGATTGTTCTATCTATACGTTCTACAAGCAATATTTCGATAATTGCATGAGAGACAATTTAATTTATGACATTTTTGAATATCTAGAGATCTCCAGCAACAATCATTTAGAAAATATCTTGATTGATTATTATCAGACAAGAGATACATCTTTCTTGATGATCAACATTAAGCAAGACTCATATGATTTCATTGTATATGAGTATTACTTAAAAAAACTGGGTTATCAAGTTGAATCAACTTATGAAAGTATTGATGAATTTTTAGACGGTCAAATAACTGACCATCTGGAATGTGAATTAACTGAAGAAGATCATATTAGACTTGGTATCAACTATGGGGACATTGAAAATTACGATTTCTATTTACCTTGTTTAGAATTGGTTGATACTATACAAGAATTGATCAAACTAGACAAACTCATTTCTGAAAGAAAGTTCTTATTTAAACTAAAAGGTTTCAACAAGCTATTTAAGCCTATCTCCTTAACGGAGGTAGGCTTATTTTTCTATGTAAATAATTTTTAATATTCAACTATTCCCTAAAGATACATTTGAGGAATAGTTGAAATGAGAAGAAATTTGCATTTTCTGTGCTTTTTTCAGCATTTTTTAAATTTATCAGCCCTACCATCTCAATATTATGATCAGATAAGAAATAAAAAAGTCCACTAATTATATAAATTATTTAGTGGACTCTAATAACCAGGACTTTTATGAAATTTTCTCAGTTTTTTCTTAATAATGTCCAGTGAGATCAAAATAACATTCAGAAATATGATTTCGGTGAACAATCAATCATTTAGTTTACTCAAAATCAATTACATAATTTGTGAACTATTGACTCGTTGAACCATCCATAATGGTTACTACAGATAAACTTATTTTGTTTACTTCTTATTATGATTTTTATAGATACATATTAGTAATTGCTATATACTTAAATCAGCTCAGAATCGCTTATATTGATATTTGTTTTAAATATTGGTGTCTTGTGCATATATACAACAAATCGTCACTGAGCTAAAATATAAGGCTTATCAATAGTTTTGTGATTATAAATTATCTTTTATAAATTATCTTTTATAAATTCTATGCATTCGCTACAAATTTGACGGTCTTTGAATAATTCTAATTCTTTAGTTGATAAACATATATAGCAGCGTTGCTTATGTTTTGACAATCTAATTTCATTACCGTTTACAATGATCTCTAATTCTGTTTGATGATAGATTTCAAAAGCTTCTCTTAATTCTGATGGAATGACAATACGACCCAATAAATCCATTTTTCTTACAACTCCAGTTGGCTTCATAAAAACTTCTCCTGATAATATATTTTGCTTGATTATTTGCTCCTGGAAGTATGCAAATGAAAAAAAATTATTTTTTTACTTCCACTCTACCCTACCCTAATTCTGATCTAACTCTGTTTGTATAGTATTGATCGATTGTTGAATCACTATTATACAGTGCTGTTAATAAATAGCTTTTGACATTGTAAATTTTGCTAGTTTGATTATTAAAAGATTCTTTAACATATTCAAAATGCCTAAAATTCAGTTTCAGTACCCTACTCTCAAAATCTACTTTTGCTATTTTATTAGATTTACTTAAAATTACAAAATCTGTAGGTTTATTAAGTTCATCAGCTATTAATTTCACAATATCCAGATAAAATTTATCATTGTCATTTCTAGGATCTAATATATCAAGTCCATAATGAATCAATAGTTCATCTAGCGAATACTTTGTGATTGAATAATTATTTTCATCCTGTCCTGAAGATTTGATTGATTGATTGATATCAATCAAACCATTAAAATCAGTTGATTTAAAATCAGTTAGATTCGTGGTCGGAATTTGACTTTCTTGAAGCGCAATTTTTGACTCTTCAGAAGCACAATTATTGACCTTCTTGACAGTCAACTTTTGACCATCCGGAGAGTCAGAATTTGACTGTCCTTTATTTTCAATGTGTATAGTACTTAAATAAATACGATTTGCTTTGTTCAGCCCTACCCTCTCTTCAGACATTAGGCCATATTTAATCAATTCATTGACAGCTTTTAGTGTGGTGTTTTTGGATAAATTCAAAATTTGCTGCATATTCGCTCTTGTATATAGCAAATAAACTTCACCCTTGTCATTGATCCAATTGTTAGTTAAACTCAAATTAAAACGATCTCTCAGTAATGCATAAAGTACTTTTGAGTCGTTAGATAATTTGCTGAAAGGCTCTTCAAAAAGAAATTTTGGTAACTGGTAAAATCTATTGTTGAGTATATCATTCATATGAATTCGCTTTACATTGCAAGCTGGTTGGTTAAGATCAATATTATTATCCATAGAAGTCTCCAATTCTTAACTCTTTCAGGTTTTCTGACTGAATATTATCATACGCATTTTTTTTTTGCAAACGCGTATTTTCCAACATATTGATAAAATTCATTCAAAAAACACTAAATATAGAATTAAGTAATTTCAATGCTTTGAGAGTCCTCTACTAAAGTGATTTTTTATAAACGGAAGAAATCTAGTTAAAAACGGAATGATTCTAGTTTATTACGGAAGAAATCTAGTTTAAACAGGAAGAATTCTAGCTAAATACGGAAGAGTTCTAGTAAAACACGGAAGAATTCTAGCTTAAACCGGAAGAATTCTAGCGAATGATAAAAGACTACAGTTATGACTCAACAAGTTGATCATTGCATTTAAAATATGGAATATAAAACAACAAATGGAATAATATGTATAATATATTAATATACTCTCTTTGTCAAATCAATTATTATGATTGAAATTTGAAAAAAAAAGAGAATAATAAATATTTTGCAAGATTTTTTGTCATAAGTTGAATATTATATTGGTGTTTTTTAATTGCTTCAAAAACTATAAACGGAAAAATATCTAGTTAAATGTTATAATAGATTCTATAAAAACGGAAAAAAATCTAGTAGAATTGTTATTTAGAATATTATAAACGGAAAAGGATATACTTTTTTTCTGTTGAATTTGATATAATGTTAGTTATTATAGTACAAAGGAGCCAATATGAGCGAACATCTAGTTAAAAAAGCAAATGAATTAATTAATGCCAGGTACATTTTACCTGTTGCAGCTCAAAAGCTGATTTGCTATTGTGCTTCTAAAATAGATGATAGTGAAACAGATTTTAATGAAATTGAAATAACAGCTAAAGAATTACAGTTATTAACTAAGGTTCAGAATCCATATGAAGAATTACTTTATATTGCTGATTCAATATTTGAAGCTGAGATCCATACTAATTTTCATGATTTGGAGTTTCGCGAAAGAAAACGCTGGGTTACAAAGATTAAGTATTTTGATGGCGAAGGAAGAGTTGTTTTTAAATTTCACGAAGATATCAAGCCATGGTTATTGCAACTAAAGGAAAAGTATACCTCATATAGTCTGAATGTAATTGAAAACTTATTTAACAAATATTCTCTAAGAATTTACGAATTAATTATAAACAATAAAGTTTTGGTAGATGATACCTATGAAGCTGAGTTTGATCTGGAATATTTAAAACTTATTCTTATACTCGATGATAAATATTCACAATTTCATGATTTTAAGCGATATGTACTTGAACCTGTCATTGATGAACTTAATAAAACCAATTTAAGAAACGTAAGACTAAAAACAGTTAAGAAAGGCCGTAGTGTAATAGGCGTTAAATTTTTATTTGAAATTAAAGAGGGCTAATATAGCCCTCTTTTCGTTATATGTACCTAATTTATCTATACAAAATATTCAAAAGAATATAGTAATAAGAACGCTTTCAAGCTTTGTCATCCTATTAACAGTCAAATTTAATAATAAATTGTTTGCACAATATGAAAATATGATATAATTGATTCAAAAGGGGGGCGGACAAAATGGCTATAAGAATTAAGAATGAGAAGTTACGAGAGATTAGAAATTCTAAGGGGTTATCTAGAAAAGAAGTTGCTACTTCTTTAGGGATGAATGAAGACAGGATTGTAAATATTGAGGATGGAAGGACCGGACAAACATCCAACACTGTCAAATATATCGAAGCTTTATGTGATCTATACAAGATAAACAAAAGCGATATAATCAATTACGATCACAAAAGCACAAAGGTTGTAGTATTTGGCGCAGGAAAAGGTGGTACCGGAAAAACAACTACTGCAGCAGAAGTTGTTTATCACTTGAGTAAAAAATATAAGGTTTTAGCAATTGATGGTGATCCACAAGGTAATCTTTCTAAGATGTTAGGCTTCCAGGAGATAAAAAAGTACAACTTGTTTAGTTTGATTACAATCCCTGAAAACGAGATTGAAAGTCTTAATATTGGAAATTATGTGTTTTCATCAAGACTAAATAATGTTGATGCAATTACTTTTCATACATCAATGTATGCTGCAGACAAAATCATCAATCAACGATATGTTCCCATGGGGATATTTAAGAAAATTAAAGAGATTCTTATTGAAGAAGGCAAATATGATTTTGTTATTGTAGATACTTCACCTCAAGTTTCTACATATACAATGGGTCTTTACACTATTTCAGACAAGTTTTATGTTCCATTGGATTTAGCTCCTTTTACTATAGATTCTTTACCTACTTTTCTTGAGGCTTTAAATGGTGCAAAAGCTATAAAAACCTCTTTGTGGCCTGGAGAAGAGTTCAAAATCACCGGAATAATTAAAACAAAAGCTGATATGAGACAACTAATTGCCAAAGAAGTTTCTAATTTTATTGACACAAGCTTACCTTATGATGTTCTTGAAGCAATAGTTCCAAGAACTACAGTCATTGAACAAGCTCAATACGGGAGTCAATTCATGGAAGAATATGACGCTGCTAGTCAAGCCGCCAGAAAATTAATCAGGGCCTATGAAAAAATTTCTAAGGAGGTTGAAAAATAATGTCCAAACTAAAAAAAAGACAAGGTGATCAAAGACTAGCAGATGCCATAAACAACTTCGATAAAGATATTGATGTTACTAAGATCAAGGAAGTCGAAACAACAATTGGAAGCATTAATATCATTCCTCAAGATGTAATAATAAATAATGAGCCTATAGGACTTGGAGAAGTAGAAAATTCAACTGATGAATTGGCAACTAAGTACTTTGCAGATGTTAATGTAGATGAATTATACGCTGCCCCTATAGATTGGAATTTGTGGAGCCCACACAGTACTGAAAAAAAGCTTGAGTTAATGGAGTCTATTAAAGAAATTGGACTACAACAGAATATTGTTGTGTGGAAGGTACCTGATGGTTTACAACATTTAATTGGGAATAAAAATGGATATATGATACTTGCAGGTCATAATAGACTTGAAGCCATAAGAACTTTATTTTTTATCTTCAATGATACACAATTTTTCAAAATTCATGCTTTAGTATACGTAGCCGATGTAATCAACGAAAGAATTGCTAGGAGAATTATTGATGACACTAACCTAGTGATGAGAGATAGAACACCAAGAGAAATTTCAGATGCATATTTAAGGAGAGTTAATGAACTCAAGGAATCTGAAGAGTTAAGAGATGCATCTGAAAGGCAGCTACATTTATTTGTTGCTAACGAAAAAGGCGTTTCTAGATCTACTGTTTATAAACACTTAAAATTGCAAAATTGCATTGATCCTATTTTTGATCAAGTCAATAATGAAATTTCTTTTACTGTAGGTATTAAGTTGAGTTCGCTAGAAAAAGATAAGCAAGAATATATTTATAACGAGTATTATCTTAATGAGAGCAATAGACATCTTTATAACAACAATAATCTTGCAAAAATCAAACCTTTAATGACAATCGCTACAATTGATAGAGCTCTTAGGGGAAAAGACGATAAGATACTTGTTTCATATGAAGTTGAGTCACATTTAAAAGAGGATCTCGATAAATTGGTAAGGAAATTCATATCATCAAACAAATAATAGTAAGCGAGTGAAAAATTCACTCGCTTTTATTTTTGATCACGAGGAACTAAGGATAAAAAAATAGTTTTTCACGGTGAACCAAACATAAAAAGCTTACTGGTTCACCGTGAACCAAATATTAAAAGCTTGCTGGTTCACCGTGAACCAAATATTAAAAGCCTACTGGTTCACCGTGAACCAAATATTAAAAGCCTACTGGTTCACCGTGAACCAAAATAAAAAGCTTATTGGTTCACCGTGAACCAAAATAAAAAGCTTATTGGTTCACCGTGAACCAAAATAA
>JACUUV010000009.1 GCA_014859095.1 Clostridia bacterium
AGAATAGAAGACGATCATAAAACAACACTTCAAAAGAACAACCTTAGAATCTCTCAGTTGAGCACTTATGAAAAGAGCAAAATGGAAATTACAGATATGGTGTCATCCATTTCAGATTCTATTGAAAAGCTTGGTGACAAAATGCTCACGCTAAGAGCAAACATCGAAGAAAACTATAGTGTTAAGAGAAAGTACACTGAATCTCTTGGAGTATTGACGCGTGACATATCTGAAATGACGAGGCTTCAAGATCAATACAAAGAAGACCTTCATCGTCTTGAAGTCAAGATGGCAAAACTGGAAGTTGAAAAAGATCTGGTGATCGCAGATCTATGGGATAAATATGAAATGTCCATTGCAGAAGCGCTTCAGGTGGAACATAATTATCCTAAAACAGAAGTCAAACAACTGAAAAATGACCTGAAGATGCTGGGAACAGTCAATGTGAACGCCATCAAAGAATATGAGGAAGTCTCAGAGCGCTATAAATTTCTGTCTGAGCAAAAGAAGGATCTTTCAGATGCGACCAAGCAACTCGAAAAAATCATCAATGAACTCGATCATAAGATGATTGAACTGTTCAAGACTCACTTCGAGCTGATCAACACCCATTTCAAAGACACGTTCATCACTCTCTTCAACGGTGGTGTCGCAGAACTTCTTCTCACGGATTACGATGATTTGCTCAATTGCGATATTGACATAATCGCTCAACCGCCTGGAAAAAAACTGCAAAGCATCAATTTGCTTTCCGGAGGTGAAAAGGCGCTTACCGCCATTGCGTTGTTATTTGCAATACTCAAAACAAAACCATCACCATTTTGCATATTGGATGAGATTGAAGCCGCGCTTGACGATGTCAATGTTTACAGGTTCGCAGCATTCATCAAGGAATACGCCGAAAAATCACAATTTGTAGTCATCACTCATAGAAAAGGTACTATGGAGATTGCAGATACACTCTATGGTGTCACTATGGAAGAATACGGAATCTCCAAGATTTTATCTGTAAAACTTGAGGATATGGAAGAAAAATTCAACTAAGGAGGGCCTTATGGCTTTATCATTATTTTCGAAACTCAAAGAGGGTCTGGACAAAACGAGAAAAGGGATCACTGACAAACTTGATGACCTTTTCAACAATTATGGAGAAATCGATGATGAACTATTTGATGAACTGGAAGAAATTTTGATTGTTGCAGATGTCGGTATGCAAACGACTATGAAACTTATAGATTCGCTCAGAGAAGAACTTAAAGTTAGAAGAGTCAAAGACGCCAGTGAAGTGAAAGCGGTTTTCAAAGATGTCGTTGAAATGATGCTTAAGGAAAATAACAGCGAACCATTTAATATAACAGAGGTCCCGACCATTATCATGGTTATTGGCGTTAATGGAGTGGGAAAGACCACCTCCATCGGAAAAATCGCCCATCACTTAAAAGAAGAGGGGAAATCTGTACTGATTGCCGCAGCGGATACGTTCAGGGCGGCAGCAATCGAACAGCTCAAAGTATGGGGGGATAGAGTCGGGGTGAATGTCATTCACCAGTCAGAAGGTTCGGACCCTGCGGCGGTGATCTTTGATGCGATCCAATCCGCCAAATCCAAAAAGACCGATGTGTTGATTTGTGATACTGCAGGTCGTCTTCACAACAAAGTGAATTTGATGAATGAGCTCGCAAAAGTCTTTAGAGTCATCGAGCGGGAATATCCCGAAGCAAAAAAAGAAGTATTGTTGGTTCTTGATGCCACAACTGGGCAAAATGCGGTTCAACAAGCAAAGGCATTCAATGAAGCTGCACAAATCACTGGCATTGTTCTAACAAAACTTGATGGGACCGCAAAAGGTGGTGTCGTCATGGCAATCAACTCCGAACTGCAGATTCCAGTTAAGCTCATCGGCGTGGGTGAGGGCATGAATGATCTACAACCATTCGATGCGCATGAGTTTGTGGAGGCGCTCTTCAATTGATTCAAAGATGTAAAGTAAAAATGCTTGACACGTCGTGTAATTTGATTTATAATTTGTGAGGTAGTTATGTTTGAGAAAAAAATGCGTCTGGATGCACTATATGATTTTTATGGCAAAATGTTGACAGACAAGCAAAGTGAAATCATGAACCTGTATTGCAATTTGGATTATTCTCTCGGTGAGATTTCCGAAATACTTGGAGTCAGCCGACAGGCGGTTCATGATACAATCAAACGTACTGAAAAAAGTCTTGAGAACTACGAATCTCAACTCGCGCTTTATGAGCGTTTCAGAAACAAACAGAGTATATTTGAGCATTTGTATGAACTTGTTTTGGAATTTGAAAAAACGGACAATCACGCTTTGATTGAAACAATCAAAACTGTGATCCAGACCGAGATAGAATAGCAAGCGCTGCAAATGGCAGGGGAGGACAACCGGTGGTATTCGAAAGCTTAGCGGAAAAATTGCAAGGCGCGTTCAGTCAACTGCGCGGCAAAGGCAAATTGTCTGAAAAAGATGTTAAAGACGCAATGAGAGAGGTCAAACTCGCGCTTCTCGAAGCCGATGTCAACTTCAAAGTCGTCAAGGATTTCATAAACACACTTACAGAGCGTGCCATCGGAGAATCGGTACTTCAAAGCTTGACACCTGGTCAACAGGTTGTCAAAATTGTCAACGAAGAACTCACCAATCTGATGGGGAAAACGCAAAGCAAACTTGAGTTTTCATCAAAACCGCCTACCATCATCATGATGGCCGGACTACAAGGTGCCGGTAAAACGACAACTTGTGGAAAATTGGGTTCATTACTGAAAAAAAATGGCAAACGTCCGCTACTGGTGGCGTGTGACATATATAGACCAGCCGCGATCAAGCAACTTGAGGTAGTCGGTGAAAAGGTCGGTGTACCGGTATTCACCTTGGGCGATCAAATCAGCCCGGTTGAAATAGCAAAAAAAGCAGTTGAACATGCGATTAAATTCAATAACGATGTTGTTATTTTGGATACCGCAGGCCGATTGCATATCGATGAAAAACTCATGCAGGAATTGATTGAGATCAAAGCGGTTGTTGTTCCAAAAGAAATTCTATTGGTGCTCGATTCCATGACCGGTCAAGATGCTGTAAATGTTGCTGAACATTTCAACAGTCAACTTGAAATAGACGGTGTCATCCTCACGAAACTCGATGGAGACACACGAGGTGGAGCGGCATTATCAGTCAGAGCGGTTACAGGCAAACCAATCAAATTTGCTTGTATCGGTGAGAAGTTGACCGATATCGAGGAGTTCTACCCGGACCGAATGGCTTCAAGAATACTTGGTATGGGCGATGTGCTTTCACTTATCGAGAAAGCTCAAGAAAATTTTGATGAGGAAAAAGCAAAAAAACTCGAGTCAAAAATAAAGAATCAATCTTTTGATTTGGAAGATTTTCTCGATCAACTGGAACAACTACAAAACATGGGACCAATTGGTGATCTGCTGGGTATGATGCCCGGTATGAACAAGAAGGCACTTCAAGGGGTTGAAGTCAACGACAAAGACCTTGCGAGAACAAAAGCCATCATCCAATCCATGACCAGCAAGGAAAGACAAGATCCTGACATCATCAACGGCAGCCGAAAGAAAAGGATTGCAAAAGGCAGTGGGGTTCACGTTTCAGAGGTCAATAGATTGCTCAAACAATTTGAACAATCCAAAAAAATGATGAAGCAATTTGGACAGATGGACAAAAAAATGAAAAAAGGCGGGGGATTCAAATTTCCTTTCTTTTAATAAAAACTAAAACTTTAAGGAGGTGAAAAATATGGCAGTTAAAATTAGATTGACAAGAATGGGTTCTAAGAAAAAACCTTTTTATAGAGTTGTCGTTGCAGATTCAAGAGCACCTAGAGATGGTAAATTTATCGATCAAATCGGTTACTTCAACCCACTTCTTGAAAGTGATCAAGTGAAGTTGGACGTAGAAAAAGCTAACCAATGGTTAAACAATGGTGCACAACCTACGGATACTGTAAAAGCGCTATTCAAAAAGCATGGCGTTTACGAAGCGAAGTAAAACTGAGGTGATACAATGAGCGAATTGGTAAGAGTAATTGCAGCTTCGCTGGTCGATAATCCTGAAAGTGTGGAAGTTAGAGAAGTTGAAGGCTCACAATCCATCATTATCGAACTTAAGGTTGCATCTGAGGATATGGGTAAAGTAATTGGAAAACAAGGTAGAATTGCTAAAGCCATTCGAACAGTTGTAAAAGCGGCTGCGACAAAAGAGAACAAACGCGTTGTAGTTGAAATTATTCAGTAATTGAATCAAACAGGGCTATTTCACTGTGTTTACACAAGAAATAGCTTTTTTCGTACGCATGAAAATAGGAGATATTTATGAAAAAAAGCTTTCATATCGGTAAAATTGTAAATACACATGGTGTCAAAGGTGAAGTAAAGGTTTATCCATATACCGATGACGTCAACAAATTTGTAGATTTTGACCATTTATATGTCGAAGACCAAAAAATTCAAATTGAAACTGTGCGGATCCATAAGAATATGGCTTTGGTCAAATTCAAAGGTTATGACAATATGGATCTGGTTTTACCACTCATGAATAAAAATGTTTTCATTGACCGTGATCTAGTGGACGATGGTGGTGATGGTCATTATATCGTTGATTTGATCGGATGCGAGATTTTTGATGAGTCAGGTATTATGATCGGAGTACTTGTCGATGTGCTTCAAAACACGTCACAGGACTTATATCAAATTCGACGTTCGGATAACGGTGAAGACTTTTATTTGCCAGTTGTTGATGAGTTTGTCAAAAATATAGATTTGAATACACGTAGAATAATTGTTCGCCTTATTGAGGGGTTGATGGAATGATATTCAGGATTCTTACGCTTTTTCCTGAAATGTTTGAAGGCTTTTTGAGTTCCAGCATAATAGGCAAAGCTATAGATCAAAATAGGATTACAGTGAGCACTGAAAATATACGTTCATTTTCCAGCAACAAGCATGGCAAGGTGGATGATGCTCCTTTTGGTGGTGGCGCAGGCATGGTCATGTGTGTTCAACCACTAAAAGATGCTCTTTTATCAAGACCATTATCATCAAACGGTAAAGTCATTTATCTTTCTCCGAGGGGGCAGACGCTTACACATGAAAAAGTGGTGGAGCTATCAGGATTATCAGAGTTGGTGCTGGTGTGTGGGCACTACGAAGGTGTGGATCAACGCTTCATAGACCGCTATGTCGACGAGGAAATCTCCATTGGTGATTACGTACTCACAGGTGGAGAAGTCGCCGCAATGGTCGTTGTGGACAGTGTGAGTCGTATGGTGTCCGATGTGCTTAAAAATGACGCTTCCGCTGAAGACGAAAGTTTTGCGAACGGGTTGCTCGAATATCCCCATTATACGCGTCCCTCTGTTTATGAAGGCGACTGCGTGCCGGATGTTCTGCTCTCAGGGAACCATGCTGAAATTCAGAAATGGCGTAACTCGCAATCGCTTGAGATCACTAAATTCAGAAGGCCGGATCTCTATGAGAATTATTTGAAAGAAAAACACTTGAAATAGGTGTATTGAAATGGTATAATACATCTTGATTGAATTACGGATGGTCCTCTGGGCGATATGCGCTTAAGAACATCTTTGAAGGAAGGAGGTAGTACAATGAATCAAAATATCATTAAGACTATCGAGAACGAACAAATTAAGACTGATCTTACTGAATTTAACATTGGTGATACGGTTAAGGTTCACTTGAAAGTTAAAGAGGGAAAGAGAGAAAGAGTTCAGATTTTCGAAGGTGTTGTCCTTAAAAGACAAAACGGTGGCATAGCAGAAACTTTCACAGTAAGAAAAATTTCTTATGGTGTTGGTGTCGAAAAGACTTTACCACTTCATTCACCTAAAATCGAAAAGATTGAAGTGATCAGACAAGGTAAAGTAAGAAGAGCCAAGTTGAATTACTTGAGAGCAAGATTAGGAAAATCTGCAAAAGTCAAAGAGAAAAAGAATTATTAATTCTAAGTAGGAAGGGACTGAATAGTCCCTTTTTATTTATTTGGAGACATGACATGATGTGTTAAAATAGAGTAAAGAGATTAAGGAGTTCGAGATGAGTATAAATTGGTACCCAGGACATATGAAAAAAACAAAGGAGTTAATCGTCGCCAACTTAAAGGTGGTCGACGTTGTGGTTGAACTTTTGGATGCCAGAATTCCAATCAGTAGCAAAAATCCACAATTTGATACGCTTGTGAGCGAGAAAAGAAGAATCGTTGCACTCAATAAATATGACTTATCAGATCCGATTAAAACCAGAAAATGGGTCAATTTCTACGCAGAGCAAGGGATAAAAGCCATCCCTATCAATTCACTTTCCGGTCAAGGTGTTCCTGAGCTTATGGCGGAAGTGAGACTTGAATCTGTGGATGTCATTGAAAAGATGAAGAGGCAAGGTCGTATGCTCAGGCCAATCCGCTTGATGATCATCGGAATACCCAATGTTGGAAAATCCTCATTAATCAATAAATTGGCAGGTAAAAAAGCGGCTAAAGCCGGTAATAAACCTGGTGTGACGAGAGGTAAGCAGTGGATCAGACTCAATAAGGAAGTTGAACTCTTTGACACTCCAGGCATTCTTTGGCCCAAAATCGAAGAGGATATCACAGGTATTAAACTGGCTTGCTCAGGTGCAATCAAAGATGAGATTTTGAACATTGAAGATATCGCATTTCACTTGATGAAAATCATTTACAAGAAATATCCTGAAGCCATTGCCACACGTTACGGTTTAGACTCATCCGAGTCAGATCCGGTAGAACTCATGGGTATGATCGGAAGAAGACGAGGCTGTCTATTAAAGGGAAACACGATTGATTATGAGAAGGTTGCAAGACTTGTGATCGATGAGTTCAGAAAAGGTATGATGGGTCCTATTTCACTCGAAGATCCGGAAGATTTGCTAGAGGGGCATGAAAATGAACAAGAGTAAGATGTTGTTGGATGCCATTGAATCATGTAATAGTATTCAAGACATCAAAAAACTGTCAGATGGGATTTCTGTGGAAGAATATCCAAAGTTCTGTAAAATTCTTGAATCGGATAAACGCAAGTCAGTAGGGCAATTGATCATGCGTCTGACCCGAAAATTTGAATCCCATGAAAAAGAGCTGCTTAGGATGCAAAAAATATTTGAATATGAAAAATCAGCTCAATCCCAGGGATATTTATTGATAGCCGGCATTGATGAAGCGGGACGGGGGCCACTTGTTGGACCAGTCGTAGCTGGAGCAGTTGTCCTGGATCAAAGTGTGGACTGGACGGGTATTGATGATTCCAAGAAATTGTCCGAAGAAAAGCGAAATTACTTTTATGACAAGATTGTCAAATATGCCATATCATATGGTGTAGGTATGGCTTCGCACGATGAAATCGATGAGATCAACATTCTGAATGCGACAAAACTCGCTATGTCAAGGGCGCTTGAAAACGTAAGTGCTGATTTTTTACTCATTGATGCCGTTAAACTTACCGATATTCCTATAGAACAAATCTCAATAATCAAAGGAGATTCACTCAGCGCATCAATTGCTGCCGCATCAATAATCGCAAAGGTGACAAGAGATCGCATGCTGCTTGAGTTACACGAAGCCTATCCAATGTACGATTTCAAGAACAACAAAGGGTATGGCACAGAAAGCCATTATAAAGCCATTAAAGAATTTGGCGTAATCAATGAGCATAGAAGGAGTTTCCTAAAAAACATATTATAGTGGTGATGGATATGAGAATAACAAATCAGATGATTTTGAATAATCTAGCGAATTCATCCCAAGCGATAGGTAAATCGGGTCTGACTCCCGAGCAAAAAGCACTCATTGGAAAGATGATCGAAGGTCAGATCATCAAAGCTGATGGTGCGCTTTTGACGTTGAACTCGGAAGGTGTGGAATTAAGTCTACGCAATCAAACCGACCATGTTTTTGAAAAAGGCGATTGGGTCAATGCTGAGATTATCGATATCAAAGAGGGCACTTTGGTTGTGAACATCAAACCGGATGCTGAAGAAACGCCCAAGGGATCCGTGCTGCTTTCCAAATTGAACTTGACCGCAAGTGAAGACAACATAAAATTGGTGGATGCACTTGTAAAAAACAGTATTCCTGTTACGAAAGAAAACGTTGCATGGATGAAACAGTCCATGCTGGAAGTAAAGTCATTACTGGGAGAGTTTGAAAAATTGTCACCACCACAAAAAACATGGGTACTCGAAAATATGGAAACGCCGGTAAAGACACTTGTCATGCAATTGCTGGAACAACCCGGAGTTGTCGAACAGACGTTGAATTTTCCGCGAACTCCACCACAAAACCCGGTTCAAACCCCTTTCGAACCTTTGGATAACGAAGGCAATATGGTCAAGGACCTGCCTAAGATGCAAGTCACTGAACAGCAGAGCAGAGAACTTGTCGCACTATTGAATGAAATCATGTCAGAAAAAGCGGATCCAAAATTGAAAGAAAACAGTGATTCTATTTTAAAGTTGCTCCAAACTTTTGATTTTGAAAAAGACAGCACATTACTTAAAAAAGAGTTGGTGCTGAATATCAAAAACATGATGTTCATCGAAAATGAATTGAATCCTGTCAAGTCCATAGGAGACAGTTTCACAAGAATCGCTGATGTTGTGAGGGCAATTCCGGCAGGTCAGGAGTCAATCGTTGCTCTGTTGCAAGCTTTGACTGAAGACAAGCCATTGGAAGAAAAATTGGATATGCTGACCAAACTCCTCATGAACGAGAAACTTGACGATGAGTCCAAATCTCAGATCAGCAAAGAAGTTTTATTTGTGAAAGAAGCTGTTCAAATGACGAAATCAACGAACGATACATTTGTCATGATGCAGATTCCTGTCATGATAGAAAACGAAAACACCACAGTCGACCTTTATGTGAAGACTAAAAACAAAAAAGTGGATCCTGATGAGATGAGTCTTTTGATTGCACTTTCCACACACCGTTTCGGAGAAGTGAGATGTCTGATCAATAAGACAGGACATCATTATCGACTCGATTTCAGTTTTCAAGAGGAAGAATATAAAGATCATTTCAAGACAATGGAAAAAGAATTGAAAGATGCCATTAACTCACTTGGGGTGCAATCATTCGATGTCACTTTCAATTTGTCCAAAACAGATTTCGTCAAGGAATCAAAAATAGAATCAGCGGATTTCACAACGATCGATATCAGGATATAAGAGGTGCTTATGAGCAACAAGAAAAAACTTGCAACTGCCCTTAAATTCAATCCGGAAAGCGACATTGCTCCTCAAGTTGTCGCAAAGGGGTTTGGCTTGATCGCAGAAAATATCATCAATCGGGCCAAAGAAAACGATATTCCCGTTTATGTGGATGAGAAATTGAGTGCTCAACTTTCAAATCTTCAAATTGGTGAGCAAATACCGTATGAGATGTACGAAGTAGTAGCAGAAGTTCTTATTTTTATCAGTCAAATCGATAACAAGAAAAAGTGAGGGGATCGTGAATAAAAGAAAGATAGGAAATCAAGGAGAGCAACTTGCACAAAATCATCTCATTGCAAATGGTTTTGTCATTGAGACGCAAAACCATTACACACCCTACGGTGAAATTGACCTGATCGGCTTAAAGGACGGCACGCTGTATTTCGTCGAGGTCAAATTCAGAAGAACAGCAACATTTGGAACCGCAAGGGAAGCTGTGACTCAAAAAAAGAAGCAAAGTATGAAAGCATCAGCAGCTCATTATCTGAAAACCATGACCAAACGGTATGTGCCATTCAAGATTTCCTATTTGGGCGTCACAGCAACAGAGAGTCATATTGAATTCGATTTTATTGAAAATATTTTTGAATGAAATAGAATATATTTTTTTTGACAAACTTCCATAATTTGTATAATATATAAACAAATGTAAATGGAGGTTGTATGTACAGCAAAATAAAATCAGCGGTTGTGGTTGGTCTTAAGGGTTCAGTCATCGAGATTGAAACGCAAATATCCAGAGGAATGCCATATCATGTGATAGTAGGGCTTCCTAGCCAAGTAATCAGAGAATCAAAAGACAGAGTGAAATCAGCACTGAAAGAGTCTGGAATTCGTTTTCCGGATGACAGAATTACCCAGAATATGTTTCCGGCACACATCAAAAAAGAAGGTGCCCATCTAGATCTACCTATTGCAATGGGAATCATGTGTTGTATGATGGAGCCCCATGTGGATCTTAAGGAGATCGGCTTCATTGGAGAGTTATCCCTTGAAGGTAGAATAAGACCAGTCACGGGAGTACTGAGTCTGATTGAAGGTTTTGTTGAAGATGGAATCCATCAGATTGTCATGCCAATACAAAATCTCCATGAAGTCAGTGGCATGAAAAATATTGAAGTTTTTGCATACGACGATTTAAACGCTCTTTTGAAAGCGGTAGAATATGGCCAAATGGAGGCGTTATCGGTTGAAGATGCCATTGTCGATCAGCCCGTGCTTCATAAGATGGACTTTAATGAGGTCATAGGTCAAAATCAAGCCATCAGAGCAATTGAAATTTCAGCTGTAGGCAACCATAATCTTCTTTTGGTTGGGCCACCCGGTTGTGGAAAAACAATGATCGCAGAAAGACTCCGTACTGTGCTTCCCCCCCTGAGTAATGAAAAACACTTGGAAAGTGCAAAAGTATACAGCTTGCTTGGTGAAAGAGCCACTGCTCACGAAAGACCATTTCACGCACCTCATCATTCCATAACAAGAGCATCAATGATTGGTGGAACAAACGCTTTGATCCCTGGTATAGTGACCAGAGCCCATAATGGAGTTCTTTTTCTTGATGAGATTCTCGAGTTCAAAAATGAGGTGCTTCAATCTCTACGAGAACCGATCTCCAATAAGTCCGTGCTGCTTACGAGGAATCATCAATCTGTTGAATTCCCATGTGACTTTCAATTGATTGCGACCATGAACCCATGTCCTTGTGGCAACCATATGGCCAAAGATCTTGATTGCACATGCAACGATTTTGAGATCAAACGTTACTTGAACAAACTTTCCGGGGCGATATTGGATCGGTTTGACATGTTGGTTTTCATGGATCGGGTCGAACTAAGAGATGTCACAGAGAAAAACAGAAGTTACAATTCCAACTTGATTTCTGAAAGAATCAGCAAGGCTTTGGAATTTAAACGACATTTGGAAACCCAAGGTACTGAAGTAGAAATGGATGGTGAGACAAACGCCAATCTTATGAGGTATTACAATTCGGGGAAGCTTTCCATGAGAGGGCATTCCAAGCTCTTTGAGATTGCCAGATCCATTGCGTTATTGGAAGGGATGGAAACCATCAATCGAAAGTGTTTGAGTGAAGCGATAGCCTATCAGGGCTTTCATCGACTCAAACATAATTTGTAGGAGGCGTATGGACCGTTATATATTCAATTTGAAATGTCTAAGAGACTGGTGTGAGCTGGATTATAAATCACAGAAGAAAATCATTGATTACTTTAAAAATATGGAACACATCCGTTGGGAAACGGTTTCTGTGGAATCCAAAACATTTAATATAGAAGGAAAAATAAATTTGCCCTTTGGAGCATCGAATTATAGTTATCTGGATCAGTATAATGCCTTTATGTCTAAATTGAAAGATTATGATACTGATTATATAACTCCAAAGAGCATCTACTATTCTGATGCGTTAAGAAACATGGACCATTCTCCGGAAATCCTGTATTCAAAAGGAAACAGATCCTTAGTGTCGTCCGGGCAGCGAGTTGCTATTGTCGGAAGCAGAAGACCAACTTCCTACGGTCGAAAGGTAGCCTCTGAACTGTCCAAGTTCCTGGCGGCGCATGGTGTCACCGTTGTCAGCGGGTTAGCACTTGGCATTGACGCTATCGCCCATAAGGCGGCACTTGATATGAGTAGCAACACAATAGCAGTTATGGCTTCCGGAGTGAATCGTGCCTACCCACGTACAAATGCTTCCATTTATCATGAGATCATTCAGAACGATGGTTTGATCTTATCGGAAAAAGCATTTGACGAAGCACCAAAGCCGTATGAATTTCCTCTTAGAAACAGGTTGATCAGCGCCATTTCAGACATAGTTGTGATCATTGAAGCGGCTGAGGCCAGTGGGACACTTACAACTGCAATGCATGGCTTGAATCAAGGCAAGACTATTTTTGCATTGCCTGGCAGTATATATTCAGAATTGTCCAGAGGCACCAATAAATTGATCTATGATGGGGCATTGCCATTGATCAATTTTGAAGACATTTTGCTGGAACTGGGTATAGAAACTATTGACAAGAGCATGATCAAGAAGGATTTTTCAAATCTAAGCCCAGTGGCAATGGAGGTTATGAATCTCATATCCAAAGGCAAGAAGATGGAAATCAATCGAATATGCGAGGAAATGATGTTGGAATATTCAGAAATTATTTCTGCGATAAATGAGTTGATTCTTGAGGAGTTGTGCGATTTCGCCTCATTGACTGAAGTTGAGGTTAAGTAAAAAAGGCTTGACAAGTATGACAAAACTCTATAAATTTATTAAGTACACTTGAAGACTACAAAATTATAGTTTGGAGATGCAAAATGTCATATCAACTTGTTATTGTCGAATCACCTGCAAAGGCGAAAACCATAGAAAAATTTTTAGGAAAAAATTTCAAAGTCGTCGCATCTATAGGACACATCCGTGACCTGCCGAAAAGCACGATGGGTGTCGATATTGAAAATGATTTTGAACCAAAATACATCAATATTAGAGGAAAGGGTGATTTGATCAAATCACTCAGGTCTGTAGCGAAAAAGGCGGACAAGATTTTTCTCGCAACAGACCCTGACCGTGAAGGTGAGGCGATTGCGTGGCACCTTGCCTATATTTTAGGTGTCGATGTCGAAACGCCTTGCAGAGTATTGTTTCATGAAATCACGAAAGATGCCATAAAGGCTGCCATCAAGACTCCAAGACCAATCGATGTCCAACTGGTCGACGCCCAACAGGCTAGACGGGTTCTGGATAGATTGGTAGGGTATTCCATAAGTCCGATTCTCTGGAGAAAAGTAAAAAAAGGACTCAGTGCGGGACGCGTTCAATCTGTTGCGACCAAACTTGTTTGTGATCGCGAACGGCAAATATTGGTTTTTGATCCCAAAGAATATTGGAAGATTGAGGCTCAATCCGAGATGACGAGAGAAAAATCGCGGATCGATCTTGAATTTCATGGCAATGAAGATGGGAAAATCGCTCTTGAAAACGAAGAAGCAGTGGATGCCATCATAAAAAACGTGGATAAAAAAGAAGGTGTTGTCACAAATGTCGAGAAGAAGAAAAAATTTCGGCACCCTTCTGCACCTTTTATAACGAGCTCTCTGCAGCAGGAAGCGTCCAATCGTTTTGGGTTTACGACCAAAAAGACGATGATGCTTGCCCAGCAACTTTATGAAGGTATTGCCATTAAGGGTAAAGGGACTGTGGGTCTGATTACGTATATGCGTACAGATTCGACAAGAATCAGTGAAGTCGCCAAAGAAAGTATTAGAACATATATCTTGGAAACACTAGGCGCTGAATGGCTTGGTCTTGATGACAAAAAACAAAAGTCAGTCAAAAACTCTCAAGACGCCCATGAAGCGATTCGTCCAACTTATGTTGAACTGAGCCCAGAAGAGGTGGAAGCCGCTTTATCCAAAGACCAGTTGAAACTGTATGAGATGATTTGGTCGAGAGTAGTTGCCAGTCAAATGCAAAGTGCTGAATTTGAAAGTTATGGCATGGAAGTGAAGATTGGTGATTATCTTTTCAAAGCAGCGGGTAGTAAGTTGATTTTTGAGGGATTCCTTAAAATATATAACGCCTCAAAGCAAGCGGACAAGATCATTCCTGAAGTTGAGGAAGGTGACATTCTTAAAGTACTCAAGTTCTTACCATCACAACATTTCACACAACCGCCAGCACGTTTCACGGAGGCTTCTCTCGTCAAAGAGATGGAAGATCTTGGAATTGGTAGACCGAGTACGTATGCACCTACTATTTCCACAATTCTCAGCAGAGGTTATGTGGAAAAGGAAAAAAAGAGCCTGAAACCGACTGAACTGGGTTTCATCATCGATGAGATCATGAATGATTATTTCAATACAATTGTCGATGTGGATTTCACAGCAGGTATGGAAAAAAGGTTTGATGCCATTGAAGAAGGTGAAGAAGCTTGGAAAAACACTATACGCGATTTCTATAAACCTTTTGTCGATATGATTGAAAAGGCCGATCAAGCTATAGAAAAAGTGGATTTGACAGAAGAAACCGATATTCCATGCGAAAAATGCGGCAATATGATGCTCATCCGACATGGCAGATATGGGAAATTCCTAGCATGTTCGAATTACCCTGAATGCAACAACACCAAACCGATCCTTAAAAAATTGGGATTGGCATGTCCTTCATGTGAAGACGGTGAAATTGTTGAAAGAAAATCAAAAAAACTAAAAGTTTTTTACGGATGTTCCGAGTTTCCAAATTGTACTTTTGTTTCTTGGGATATGCCCATAGATAGAAAATGTCCAAAATGTGGTGACATTTTGACACAAAAGACCACAAAAAAAGGAACCACAATCAAGTGTCATAACGCATCGTGTGATTATAAGGAATAATTAGGAGGAATAAGAATTGGAAAGCAATATATTGATAAAAATGCGAAAGTTGAATCGCATTCTTCAAACATCAGGGGCAACTCAATTATCGTTCAAAGATTTGTGCCATACCATGATGGGAATTTTGGACTCTAATGTATATGTCGTCAGCAGGAGAGGAAAAATACTCGGTGTCAGTTTGATCGAGAAGGAAGATAGCGCTGTTATAAGCACGGATGGTGAAGAACAGTTTTACGATGTTGAAGAGCAAGAAAAGTTGCTTGGAATTACCGAGACGAGGTTCAACGTCACAGATACCGAACTACTCGGACTTTTCAAAGATGATATCGGAAGTTTTTCAAAGTTTGCGACCATAGTACCTGTGATTGGAAACGCTCAGAGATTGGGAACTTTTATCATTGCAAGAAGAGATATGATTTACCTTGAAGAAGACTTGATTTTGGCTGAATATGCGGCAACAATAATTGGTCTTGAAATTATCAGAGCAAAAAGCGATGAACACGAAGAAATCGTCAGAAACAAAGCCATTGTACAAATGGCAATCAGTACACTGTCATATTCTGAATTTGAAGCAATTATCAATATATTCTCAGAACTCAATGGCGAGGAAGGTCTTTTGGTCGCCAGCAAGATAGCCGACAAGGCGGGCATAACCCGTTCGGTAATTGTCAACGCACTCAGAAAATTTGAAAGTGCAGGCGTCATCGAAACGCGTTCACTAGGAATGAAAGGCACATATATCAAAGTCCTCAACGATAAATTGACTGAAGAATTGGAAAAAATCAAACAATAAACCCATAAAGTCCCACTTTATTTTTTTTATAGAGTGGGACTTTTAGCTTATTTACTAAAAACTCTTTATTTTATACAATATATAGGATAAAATAATTTTAACAAAGGTATATATAGTAGTATTGAACCGAAAATTCGAAGATTAAACTTAAATCTGTTTTTTACCGATAAATGAATATGAATACATCACTTGGGAGGTGAAACCATGTTAGGCAAATCTTTTGAACGTATTGATCTCATCAATAAAGCGCTCGACGGTTCCTGGCAGAAAAACAATACTATCGCCAACAACATTGCGAATGTAAACACACCAGGTTATAAAAGACAAACCGTCAATTTTGAGGAAGTTTTAAGAAGTGAACTTAATAAAAGCAATTCAGTTAAAATGACCCTAACCGATAAGGGGCACATGGACCCTTCTCATCCTGGTGAAATCAAAGTAGAGACCATAAAAAACACGAGTTACCGTGTGGATGACAATAATGTCGACATTGATGTCGAAAATGCCGAGATGGCAAAAAATACGCTTTACTACAATGCACTTGTATCATCAATAAATGGTCAGTACAGTCGACTTAAGTCGGTATTCAACATCAATAAGTAATCCGGAGGTCAGTTATGAGTTTTTTCAATTCAATAAATATAAGCGCATCAGGTTTGACAGCTGAACGTCTTAGGATGGATCTGATTTCAGAGAACATTGCCAATGCCAATACCACCAGAACTCCAAGTGGAACCCCATATCGTAGAAAAGTTGCTGTTTTCAGAGCTCAGGAGGCAAGCACTTTTGAGCAGATGCTCAATAATGCAAAAGGTCTTCAAACACTTGGACAAGGAGTGGAAATCGCAGGAATCACTGAAGATATGTCACCATTTAAAAAAGAATATAATCCCGATCATCCTGATGCTGACGCAGAAGGCTATGTAAGCTTGCCCAATGTGGAAATAGTTAATGAGATGATCAATCTGATTTCAGCATCCCGTGCATATGAGGCCAATATAACTTCTGTAAATACAACTAAAGCGATGGCTATGAAAGCGCTTGAAATCGGGAAGTAATCCAAGAAAACAATGAGGTGATCCAATGGCTATAAATGGTATACAAAATAATCTTTCCATTACTGGAAACAAGTTGATGGAAGTAAACAAGGCACTTGAATCCAATAAAGTGGATTTTTCAGAACTGCTCACCAATGCGCTCGATAGGGTGAATGACGATCAGATTCATTCGCAAAATATGGGAAACGCGTTTATGCTTGGCGAGATAGACAGTCTCCATGATGTTACCATTGCAGGAATGAAGGCGGATTTGTCCATCAATCTGGCCGTCGAGGTCACCAATAAGTTGCTGTCGGCGTATAATGAGATCTTGAGACTTCAGTTGTAACATTCATCAAAATTATGAGGTGTTTTAATGAGAGATTTACTCAATAAGATCAAGGATAGATTTCTTGAATTTTATAACGGACTGAACCGCAATCGAAAAATAGTTTTGTATGTGAGCTCAGGAGCCATGATTATTGCTCTAACGTTTGGAATTCTATTTTTGACTAGAACTGAATACGTGGTCATTGCACAGGGGTTGACACCAGCCGATGCTCAATCTGTCACAACAAGACTTGATGATCTCGGTATCGTTTGGCGTGACAATGCCAACACTTCTGTGATTTCAGTTCCAGAAAAGGACGCTTCGCGGGCAAGGATGGGAATCGCCGTCGATTTGCAAGCGGTCAACTTCAGCTGGAACGATGTATTTAGCAGTGAATCCATCACCATGACATCTCAGACAAGAGAACAAATGATCATACAAGCCACTGCAGGAGCAGTTGAAAGATCAATTGAGACTTTGACTGCAGTTGAAGATGCAACGGTCATATTGCAGATTCCTAAAGAGAGCAACTATTTTATAAAGGATGAGATCAAGTCCAAGGCATCAGCAGTACTTTCATTGAAACGCGGCACCACACTCAGTGAAGAGCAAGTCAGCGGAATCGTCAATTTGATTGTGAGTTCTGTCAAGGACTTGTCACCTGAAAATGTCACAGTACTCGACACATCCGGAACACAACTCAACAATCCCAACCGAGGCGATGGTTTCAATGTCAGTTCCCAGTATGACCTTCAATATAAGGTACAAAGCCAGATGCAATATGATTTGACGAGCTTTCTTGAAAAATTATATGGTGCGGGCAACGTGGAAGTGAAACCGAACGTGGTTTTGGATTTCGATCAACAATCAGAATCTCAAAGAATATTCAGTCCTCCGATAGAGGGTGAAATATCGGGTATGGTAAGAAGCGCCACATCCATCACGGAAAATGTGATCAACAGCACTGGTGCTGTCGGTGTCCCAGGAACCGACGCCAATGCGGGGGACGCCACAGCTTACACTGAAGGTGATGAAGGAGTTTCTTCATATGAGAAAGCAAGTGAGACATTAAATTATGAATTGAATGAAATTTACAGAGAAATCGTCACGTCACAAGGTGACATCCAGTCATTATCCATCGGCGTGCTGTTGAATTCCAAGGCATTGGTGGATGGTCTGATGACTGCTGAACATCAAAATGAGTTGGTGGACCTTATTGCAATGTCGGCAGGTACCGATCGTCAAAATATCAGAGTCATGGTACAGGAATTTCCGGATCCAATGGAGTTTTATGATGTTTATACCGGCGCACCTACAGAAGGTATGCTGTTTGGAATACCGATTTGGGCAGTGGTGGTCATCGTCCTGATCACGCTCGTCGCTGTAGTCGTCGTGATTTTAATCCTCAGAAGAAGAAAAGCCAAAGCTGAAGCAGATGCACTTGAGCTGTTGCGTCAAAAAGAAGTTGAGGAGAAAGTCGGTCTTGAAGAGATTGATGGGCTCCATGAAGACAAAGGAAGTCCCAAGTACCATATCGAAAAGTTTGTCGACGACAATCCAGAAGCGGCAGCAACATTGTTGCGTGCCTGGTTAAATGATCTTTAGGAGGCATAATGGCAATCAAAAAAGGAAAAATGTCCGGTAAAACAAAAGCCGCAATTCTCCTCATCGCTCTTGGCCCAGAAAGATCAGCCAAACTTTTCAGCCACATGCACGATGATGAAATTGAGGAATTGACGCTAGAAATCGCAAACGTCAGCAGAATATCTCCAGAAGACCGGGAAACCGTTTTGGAGGAATTTTATCAAGTATGCCTTGCACAGGAATTTATTTCAGAAGGTGGAATCAATTATGCCAAAGAAGTTCTGGAAAAAGCTATGGGCTCACAAAAGGCTCTTGAGATCATCAATAAATTGACATCCTCATTACAGGTCAAACCTTTCGATTTTGTCAGAAAGACGGATGCCACGCAACTGCTCAACTTTATTCAGAACGAGCACCCGCAGACTTTAGCCTTGATTTTATCTTATTTGAATTCAAATCAAGCCGCTCAAGTTCTATCGGCGTTGCCACAAGAAAAACAAGCGGACGTCGCACAGCGTATAGCCACCATGGAGAGCACATCTCCTGAAATCATCAAAGAGGTGGAACTTGTCCTGGAGAGAAAACTTTCATCCATGGTCACTCAAGACTACTCTGCGACCGGTGGTATCCAGTGTATTGTCGACATACTCAACTCAGTTGACAGAGGTACAGAAAAGTATATTCTTGAAACACTTGAAATACAAAATGCTGAACTTGTTGAAGAAATTCGCAAGAAAATGTTCGTATTTGAAGATATTGTCAATCTTGACAGTGTCGGCATTCAACGTTTCATCAGAGAAGTTGACAACACTGATCTTGCTGTCGCACTCAAAGGCGCTACAGACGAAGTGAAAGAAATGATCTTCGCGAACATGTCCAAACGGATGGCTGAAATGTTAAGAGAAGACATGGATTTCATGGGCCCTGTGAGGTTGCGCGATGTTGAGGAAGCTCAACAAAAAATTGTGAACATCATCAGAAAACTTGAAGAAGCAAACGAAATAATCATAGCCAGAGGCGGAGGAGATGAGCTCATTGTCTAAGATTTTTAAATCTTCCCGAGTGGTTCTAGATGACAAGGCATTCGTTCTCAAAACCAAAAGCGAACATCCTGTAACGGAAAATAAAGAATTGGCTGTCAAGGAAGGGATCAGTCCTTCAGAGGCAGCCAATCAAATAATTGAGAATGCAAAGATTGAAGCGCTCAGTATACTTGAAAACGCAGATTACGAAGCGGAGGAAAAATTAAGAAACGCGGCCAACAGCAGCGACTCCATCATTTCCGATGCATATGACCAAGCCAAGGGCATTATGGAAAGTGCTAGAGAAGAAGGTTACAAAGATGGTTATGAAAATGGCATCAGCAACAGTCAAAAAGAAGCGGCTGAGATTCTCAAACAAGCTTTAGACATAAAACAGGCTTGGATCAATGAACGGTCTGAATTGTTATCGACTGTTGAAAAGGAAGCCATTGAACTTGTAATGGAGTCCGTAGAAAAAATATTGAATCATCACGTTGAGACAGATGTATCTCTGGTTGAATCTTTGATTAGAATGGGCATTCAAAGAGTATCAAAGACAGAGCATATGTCTATTCGTGTTTCCACGGATGATTACAACCATGCCCTCACAGTGAAACCCATAGTACTTGCCATGAGCGATAAGATAGACGATATCGAAATCAAAAGAGATGTGACACTCGCCAATGGATCATGCATCATAGACGCGGACTCAGGTAGTGTTGACAGCGGTATCTGGACACAATTTGAAGAACTGAAGAAATTGTTTGAAGATATGTTGAAGGGTGATTGATTATGATAATCGAACTCGAGAAATACAAAATGGCCATTCGTGACAACAATTTCATGAAATACAGCGGACGTGTGTCAAAAATTATCGGTTTGATGATTGAATCCATTGGCCCTGCCGTTGAAATCGGGGAAGTTTGCGATATCTATCCGATTAAGAGCAGCACGCCTCTCAAAGGTGAAGTAGTTGGATTCAACAATGATAAGGTCTTATTGATGCCCCTTGGAGACATGTCAGGAATCGGTCCGGGCAGTAGGGTGGTCGCAAGTGGTCATGCACTTCAAGTGGATGTTTCAGAAAATTTGCTCGGACGTATATTAGACGGCCTTGGCAATCCTATTGATGAACTCCCAAAACCTGCGCCTGATAAAAAATATCCTGCCAACAATGATCCTCCAAATCCGCTTTTCAGAGATCGGATCACCGAACCGATGCCTCTTGGGATCAAAGCCATAGACACACTGATTACGTGTGGGCAAGGCCAGCGTGTGGGAATATTTGCAGGATCTGGAGTAGGCAAGAGTACGCTTCTTGGTATGATTGCCAAGTATACAAAAGCAGATGTGAATGTCATTGCACTCGTTGGAGAGAGAGGGCGTGAAGTCAGAGAATTTATCGAAAACGATCTTGGTGTAGAAGGTCTCAAGAGATCCGTAGTAGTTGTTGCCACGTCTGACAAGCCCGCACTCGTAAGGGTAAAGGCGGCACTCATAGCCACATCCATAGCAGAATATTTCAGAGACAAAGGTAAAAACGTGATTTTGATGATGGATTCAGTCACAAGATTTTCAATGGCACAGAGGGAAATCGGACTTGCCATTGGAGAACCACCTGTGACCAGAGGATACACACCTTCAGTGTTTGCAATTCTACCGAGATTGCTTGAGCGTGCCGGCAATTCTGCTGTGGGTTCCATTACAGGGCTTTATACGGTTTTAGTGGATGGTGACGATTTCAATGAGCCAATCTCAGACGCTGTACGAGGCATACTTGACGGCCACATCATGTTATCTAGAAAACTGGCTTCACTTGGACATTATCCTGCAATCGATGTGCTCGACAGTATCAGCAGGGTCATGCCCAATATTGTGGATGAGGAACATCTTCTCGCGGCAATGAGGTTCAAGGAAATCCTTGCAACATATAGAAATTCTGAAGATTTGATCAATATCGGTGCGTATGCCAAAGGCACAAACCCACATATTGATCTGGCCATATCAAAAATTGATCCTTTCAATGAATTTCTAAAGCAACGCACCCACGAAAGCTCTTCATATGATCAAAGTTTGGCAAAACTTAGAGGGTTGATCTGATGAAAAAGTTCAAGTTCAGATATGAGAGTGTTTTAAAAATGAGAATGAACGAAGAGGACCGCATTAAAAACGAACTTGCAAAAAAAATTAAAGAGCGTCAGAATATTTTGGATGCACTGGAAAATTTGAGCAATGATGAACTTGAGTATCTAAAACATATAGATTCCGTACTCCGAAGTGGAAAAGCAAACAAAGAGATGCATTCCTTCTCCGAAGGCAAGAAATATTATAAAACCCTTCGTGACCAATATAAGCTCAAGCTATCAAAAGTCGAAGCTGATATCGAAGGTATCAAACAATTGCTGGTGGAGGCCATGAAGTCGAGAAAAGTAATGGACAAGCTGAAAGAGAAGGCTTTTCAAACCTATATCGATGAATACAATGAAATGGATGCGAAGTTGATTGAAGAAGTTGTCAATTACAAGAATAATAAATCGAATGGAGAATGACAATGGCGGAGAAAAAAACTGTCGTCACGGTGACGGAAGACAACGAAAAAGAAAAAAAAACAAAAGGCATGACCGGTTGTCTTGTTATTCTTCTCATATTGTTTTTGACGCCTCTACTAGTAGTGGGTGGTCTTTATTTCTTCAATAGGGATTTCAAACTCAATGCAAACGGTCTGATGTCCAATGTACCAGGTGGAATAGGGGAGTACTTCGAAAAATTTCCGACAAAAGCTGAGGAAATGGAACAAATTAGAACGATCTCAGAATACATGTTGAAATTGCCGTCCGAGCGAGCGGTAGATAAATTGATGGTACTCAGCGGTGAGGATAGCAGGGCATATGATGAAGTCGTAAAAGACATGCTCAGAATCAATCCCAATGCCACAAACAACATATTGAATGATATTCGAAGTGCCACTGTCAACAAAGATGCACTGCTCAACACAGTTCAAAGGATCGAAGAGGAAAAGCAAGAAGACCTCAAATCAAAAGCGACTTACATTTCCTCGCTGCCACTCAACGCTGCTGTTGAAGAGGTCGATAAAATAATTGGAGACAGCATCAACGGACACAAGGATGTTGCCAATATTTTTGAATTCATATCCGATGACAAGTCGGTCAGCATATTGTATCAATTGGATTCGACGGATCGCAATAAAATATTTTCATTTTTGACCGGGCCTAAGGCACAATCTATAAAAAACTCATACAGTACATTGCAAAGAAACAAAGCCGATCTGGAACAGATTGCCGGTGTGTACAGTTCAGAAAATGCAACCAGTCTGGTGAACACCATTGGAAATCTCAGCAATTACAGCTTGGATGAGCTCGCCATTATATATGGAAACATCGGTGCAAAAAAAGCTGGAGAGGTTCTGGCTAAAGCAACTGACGAATCGTTTATATTTGATTTGATCTCAAAAATCAAAGCCAATGAGATCCTCGAAAAAAACAGGGATACTTTAACGCCGGATATCTTGAAATCGCTAAAGATTTATAAGGAATTTGACGATAATGTTAGAGAGCTGGTGGGTGTGTACGCGCGTATGTCAAATGAGAACATTATTCCAATCATTGAGAACATGATGATTAATGCCGCACCATCACAAGTATATGACCTTGACAATGGTGATTTGATAATGATATCAGATGAAGATCTCATAATGGAAATTCTTAAGAGTTTCACAGAAAAGAAAAGATCTGAAATCATGTCATTGCTTGAAAAAACACTGTCAACGGAGTTGACCCGCAAACTCGCACTACCAAAACAATAGGAGGTGTGTATGCAAATCAGAGAATGGATTGCAAGCCAATCAGTTCTCAACCCTATGGTTTCAGCCAAAACCAACAATGAAACCGCACAGAACTCAAATGATGTTTTCAATCAAATATTTGAAAGCAAAAAAGATTCGACTTCTGAGCGAAAACCGGTGAATCTAACAAGACAAGTACCGGTTAAAAATTTTTCGTCACCCGATGAGAAAAGCAGCTCAAAACCTTTAGAAAAATCTTCTGCTGAAAATTCATCCAATAAGCCAAAAATTGAAAATGAATTTTCTAAAAATGAGGATGTGACAAGCAAAGTCAAACCCAATGAAACCAAAGCAGCAGAAAAACCCAACAAAGTGGTCAAAGAAGACATTGGAATCAATGACGATATGTTGGCCCAATTCAAAGACAAACTAAAAAAGGCAACAGGCCTTGATGATGGCGAACTTGAAAAGTTGATGGCGATGCTCGGAATGGGACTTGAGACGTTTGCTCAAGTCATGGAAATGATTCCACTGGAAGCACTGACAGATCTTGAAACGGTTTACAACACCCTGGTATCGCTTGAAATTGGTGATGTTCTTGATCAAGCGATGGATATGGCGCAACTGGAGTCCATCCAAAAGAGTCTTGAAAAATTGGTCAAGGTTTTGGATCAGGCATCTAAAATGCCGGAGCAATCCAAATCACCGATGGTCAACAGAGTCATTCATGAACTCACGGAAGTTGCAAACAAACTGAAGGCATTATCCGGTAAAGAGGGTGTATCATTCGCAGAGGTACAAAAAACAATGAAATCTGAGAGTGATGAAAAGACCTCACCTTTAAAAGCTGAAGTGAAATCAGAGATTCCTGTAGCCACAAAAGCAAATGATGTCACTAAAACCCAGATTCCTGATAACAGCAAAGTGGACTCGATTATGAAAGAAGCTTTGATTAAAACAAGTGAAAGCCCAAACAAAATCAGTGAAAATGTCAAAGTGGATGCAGAGAAGATTTCAACTGAGGACATGATCTCATTCCATCAATTGGTGATGAAACAACCCGGTTTGGTCTCACAACCCACAGTACAAGCATCACAATTGCTACGTCAGGATGTTTTTTCACAAATCATGGACGCAGTCAAAGGCAATATCAAAATCGATGAAAATGGCACATCGATGCTCGTCAAACTTCAACCTGAGCAGTTGGGGAACGTCGAACTCAAGCTGAATCTGCACAAAGGTCTTGTAATGGCTGAAATTAAAGTTGAGAATGAGATTGTAAAAGCCGCATTGGAATCCAATTTGGAAGATTTGAGACAAAATCTTGCGAATAAAGGATATTCCATCAACCAAATCAACGTCACAGTAGATAGCGGTAAGAAAGATCAACAGGAACAATTCGCATTCGAAAAAAATACTAAATCCAAAAAAAGTAAAAAAGTTGAAGGTTTGCAAGAAATTGAAATTTCAAGCAAGGGACAAAACTACCAATATGAAATGTATGAAGAATCAACAATCAATTATTTGGGATAGGAGGTAAAAATGTCATTTCCAATAAGCGGATCTTTCACAACGGATCAAATTGAAAGATTAAACGCAATAAGCAACGACAAAGCCAATGAAGTGCGCAAAAAGAGTCAAATTCTTGACAAGGACGCATTCCTTAAGCTGATGATGGTCCAACTGCAAAACCAAAATCCACTCGATCCCACAGACAATGCGGAATATATGGCGCAAATGGCTCAGTTTTCTTCGGTGGAACAACTGGCAAACATTTATTCTTCTGTTGAAAACACCAACAAACTGAACTCGTTAATTTCCACTCAACTCGAAGATCTTCATAGTGCGGTCAAAGGCATGGGTAATGGAAACAGCAATGAAGAGTTGTTGTCTCAAAACACAAAAATTCTTGAGGAATTGATGAAAATGAACGCCATGTTGGCCACTTATATCGGACAAAATTCAAATAATGAATCTGTGGACGACGGTGAAATTTTCAATCTATTGGGTCAAATGTAATAAGAGGGTGAATCCATGAGTCCGATAAAAATGAACAACGATTATATACAAAGACGAGTCAAAATCAATCCTTCGGATTCTCCAGCAGTAGGACAAAGACCAAATGTCAGCGGTCAAAATTCATTTGGAGACGTATTGAACAAAATACGCGAGAAGGATGGCGTCAAATTTTCAAAGCATGCCATGGACCGTTTGAATTCGAGAAAAATAGAATTGACCGATTCAGAAATGAACAGAATCAATGATGGTGTTGGAAAAGCGAAAAGCAAAGGTGTACGTGAAGCGCTGATCATGATGGACAACAAGGTGTTTATTGCAAGTGTCCAAAACAATACAATCATAACAGCTGTAACAGAGGATCAATTAAAAGACAACGTATTTACAAACATAGACGGAGCAGTAATAGTTTAGCTGGACCTTTTTAGGAAGCTATAGCCCTTTGACTGATTGATAAGGGCACCTGCTCGACACAGGAGGTTAACATTATGATGAGATCAATGTTTTCTGGTGTATCTTCATTAAGATCACACCAGCTGCGCATGGATGTAATAGGTAACAACATAGCCAATGTCAATACGGTTGGTTATAAGGCTTCAAATGTGACATTTGCGGAAACCTATAGCCAGACTCTTGCCGGAGCCAGTTCTTCAGGCACCTCAAGAGGTGGTACGAACCCTATGCAAGTCGGACTTGGAACAAATGTATCTTCCATATCTGTGAATCATACAAAAGGTTCCATCCAGAGAACCGATATCGCAACAGATTTGATGGTGGATGGTTCAGGTTTTTTTATGGTGACCAATGATGCCAACGCACAAAACAAGTTTTACACACGCGCAGGCAACTTCGCGATGGATGAACTCGGATTCCTAGTGACCACTGACGGTTACAAAGTTCTAGATATCAACTTCAAACCGATTCAAGTCAATATGTCGGATACGAAGAAAGCGACTGCAACCCAGAATTTGACGTTTAATGGCAACATAAACTTCAATGATAAGGATTATACCACAACAGTGGATCTTTATGATTCGCTTGGTGACATCCATACACTCAACATCAAGTTTGGTGACAATTTGGTCATGACGGGCACGCAAGTTATTGATACACTGGATCCAAAGTATGATCCCGCAAATGCAACGGATCAAGTGAAATACTCGTATCGTGCGATGGAATATACAAATACGGATGGTACTCCAATCACTTTGAATCCCGCAACACCTATTTATGTTAAATTCAATGAAAATGGTGAAGTTGTCAATGTGGTGACACTGAATACTCCTGGTGACCCGGAAGGTGCTGACACAGCATTTGCTGGTACACTTACAAAAGTGGTTCCTGGTGCATCCAATATCGTACTGGATATCGACCGTACTATGTTCTTTGCAAATGCTGACGTTAATGACGCTAGAATTTTTACACAATACTCTCAGGAATCAGATGCCAAAGGCGTCCAACTCGGAGGTATTTCAGCGGGTACAATCGATACTTTCAATATTTCATCCAAAGGTGAAATCATAGGCATCTACACCAATGGCGAAAGAAAAATTCTTCAAATCATTGGATTAGTCGATTTCGATAACCCTGCAGGCCTTATGAAACTCGGAGGCAACCTTTTCCAAGGAACGCCAAACTCCGGCACTCCAAAATATGGTGCTCCCGCAACAGGAAGTTTTGGAGCAGTAACACCTGGTGCACTTGAAATGAGCAATGTGGACCTTGCGGCGCAATTTACGGATATGATTACGACACAAAGAGGCTTTCAGGCGAATTCAAGGGTTATCACAACCAGTGATGAAATACTTCAGGAGCTTGTCAATCTTAAGAGATAATTAATCTACCCGTAGGAGACTGCGGGTAGTTTTCGTGTTTATATCGTGAAAGGTGGCATTTATGATCAAAGTTACGCGGCTCAACGGGGATCCGATCTATATCAACTCGGCATTGATTGAGTTTATTGAAGAGACACCAGATACAATGGTCACTTTGACAACAGGTAAAAAGCTTATCATCAAAGAACATGTTGAGGATGTCATAAAAAGTATCCTTGAATATAATGCAAAAATAAGTCAATATATAAAGTAAGAGAAAAAGAAATTATATAAACGAGGTGTTAATTTTGGATATAACTACAATTATTGGGATCGTACTGGGATTTGTGCTGGTAGGCTGGGGCATCATGAGCAACAGTAACCTTGGCAGCTATATTGACCCGCCATCACTTGTCATCGTTCTTGGAGGCACCATATCGGGTTTTCTAGTGGCTTATCCACTCAAAGAAATCCTGAATATAGGTAAGGTGTTCTCAAAAACCATCAAGAATAGTGAATTTGATGTGGATCAGATCATCACAAAAATAATCGAGCTTGCAAATGTGGCCAGACGTGAAGGTCTGCTTGCGCTTGAAGAGGCCGTATCAGAAATCAAGGATGACTTCCTGCAAAAGGGTGTCATGTTGATTGTTGACGGTACAGATCCCGAACTTGTAAAAAATATTATGGAAACTGAAATTGAAAACCTCACTGATCGACATTCAAAAAACAGATCCATGTTGGAAACGATGGGTACCCTGGCGCCTGCATTTGGTATGGTTGGTACACTTATAGGTCTTGTCGCCATGCTACAAAATCTGTCAGATCCCGCATCCATAGGCCCATCCATGGCTGTAGCCCTTTTAACCACATTTTATGGCTCTTTGTTCGCCAACCTCATATTTATTCCAATGGCTGGGAAATTAAGCCTTAAGAGCAACGAGGAAGTTTTGATCCGAAATGTTATGGTTGAAGGATTGCTTTCTATTCAAGCGGGAGAAAATCCAAGAATAATCGAAGAAAAATTAAAAGTCTTTTTACCACCATCTGTCAGAAAAACAGTAGGTACTCAGGAGGCGAGGTCAGAAAATGGCTAGAAAGAAACCCCCTGAAAAAAAAGGTGGCGCACCGGAATGGATGACCACTTATGGTGATCTTGTCACCCTACTGATGTGTTTCTTTGTTTTACTATTTGCATTTTCTTCCATAGATGCTCAAAAATTTGAAGCTGTAATGGAATCCTTCCAAGGATCTGCGGGTGTATTGTCTGGGGGAAAGGCACTTTCAGAAGCGCCATTTGTTTTTGATGCAATGCCTGAGAGTCAGACCTCCAAGGAGCAAGTCGTCGAGATGAAGAAGCTTGAAGAACTGAAGGAAAAAGTTGAGGCTTATCTTGAAGAAAATGGCATGCAGGCTCAGGTTGAACTCAAACTTGAGGAGCGTGGCCTGGTTATTCGATTCAAAGATAACGTACTTTTTTCTCCGGGTAGTGCCACTATAAACAATGAGTCGTTCAGAATACTGGACTTCCTTGCCGGTCTCTTGAAGTCTGAGGAACTGATCAATGAAGAAATCATGGTTGAAGGCCATACGGACAATGTGCCGATCAACACACCTATTCATCCGAGCAACTGGGAGCTTTCCACGAACAGGGCGACAAATGTCGTCAGATATTTCGTTGAAAGATCTGGATTCACACCTTCGCGAATATCTGCTGCAGGATTCAGTGAATATCGACCGATTGCAAGCAATGAAACCGCTTTAGGTCGCGCGGCAAATCGCAGGGTGGATATAGTCGTCATAAACCGTTCTGAGATCAATAGTGTTAACGAATAAACGAAGAAGCGAATAATCAAATCAGGAGGCAATATCGATGGGTAAAAAGAAATTAATCATAATAATCGTAGCTATTGTGCTTGTACTCGCAATCATTGGAGTAGTTGCAGTGGTACTGATCAACAACAGCACAAAAGAAAAACCGATTGTATACTATGAGGTTCAACTGGATGAGGAATACTCCAATCTGGCGGATACCAATAGTGCAAAAATCGTGAAATACCGTGTGACCATTGAATATACCGATGAAAAGATGCTCGCTGAAATCGAAAAAAACAAGACGCGAATCAGAAACAATATCGATGAAATCATGCGTGCCACCTTATCGGATGATATATCAAAAGCGAATGGAAAACAGCGTTTGAGAGATCGTATCAAAGATATGGTCATTGATGTCCTCGATACAGACGAGGATGTCATAACCAATATATATATACAACCATTTGTGGTTCAAGGTTAAGTAATAACGCCATATTGCCGATAATTATTTTGACATAGTTTTAATTTATGCATCAATAATCAAAATCTCGAGACAAGGAGGTGGTTTTATGTCAGATGTAATGTCTCAAAACGAGATAGACGAACTGCTCGCAGCGCTCAGTACCGGTGAGGTGGATGTTCGGGACATTGAAGAAGACAAGAAAGAACGCAAGGTTAGAAAATATGATTTCAGCAGACCGGACAAGTTTGCAAAAGATCAACTCAGAACACTTGAAATCATTCACGAAAATTTCTCTAGACTTTTGAACAACTTCCTGTCTGGATATTTGAGAACCTATATTGAAGTCGATGTCATTTCCGTGCAAAGTTTGATCTATACCGAGTTCAGCAATTCCATTTCCAATCCCGCGATACTAGGTATAGTCGATTTTTCGCCATTTGACGGACAAATCATCATAGATGTCTCTTCAGACATTGCTTATACAATGATTGAACGCGTTCTTGGGGGAAGCAGCAAATCCCGAGGCGTCTCAAAAGAAAATAGATCCCTGACCGAAATTGAGATGACTTTACTTAGAAATATTTTAATCAAGTTCATCAATCTTCTGAAGGAACCATGGGGTAATATCGTTGAACTTAGGCCAAAACTCGAAAATATCGAAACCAATTCACAATTTGCTCAAATCGTATCTCCGGCGGAATCCATCGCTCTAGTGACGTTTAATATCCATATAGGGGATGTGGAGGGAATGGTCAATGTATGTATCCCTCATTTTGTCATAGAGCCCATTCTACCAAGTTTAAGTTCTAGACTTTGGTTTGCAACCAGCAATAAAAGAGATGTCACTGAAGAGGAACGTGGTGCTCTTGAATCGGGCATTGGTGGTTCAAGGCTCAATTTGGCCACAATAGTGGGACAATCGACCATTTCCATTTCAGAACTGCTCAATTTACAAAAAGGCGACATTATTTTACTGAATCAAAAAGTGGATGATCCATTTGAGATCTATGTTGAAAATCAGTTGAAATTTCGTGGTAAACCAGGAATCAAGAAAAAGAATGTAGCAGTTATGATCACTGAAGTAGTAGAGGAAGGAGATGAATCAAATGACTGATATGCTTTCTCAAGAAGAAATAGATGCTTTATTAGGCGGCGGTAGTCCTATATCAAAACCCATGGATGTTGCTGAATTGACAGAAGAAGAAGCGGATGCCATAGGAGAAATCGGGAATATAAGCATGGGAACTGCGGCAACAACTCTATTCACTTTGCTTAATAAAAAAGTCACGATCACTACGCCCAAAGTTCATGAAACCACAATGAAATTAATGGCGGAAGAGTTTAAAGATCCTTCAGTACTGATCAATATCACTTATAAAATGGGTATTGAAGGTGTAAATTTTCTTATTTTACATGAAACCGATGTAAAAATCATCACTGACCTTATGATGGGAGGAGATGGCTCCAATATTTCAAATGAGCTCAATGACTTGCATTTGAGTGCCATCAGCGAAGCCATGAATCAGATGATTGGTTCCTCTTCAACTTCGTTGTCTGAAATGCTTGGTAAAAAGATTGACATTTCTCCACCGGAAGCGTTCCATAATAAAATTTCTGAATTGGATTATGACCAGTTCGGTGTTAGAGAAGATGATCGTGTGGTCAAAATATCATTTAGAATGACAGTAGGAGACTTGATTGACAGTGAAATCATGCAAGTACTTCCAATTCAGGTCGCCAAACAAATGGTTTCGACGCTGATCGGTGGCAAACCTCAGCCTGAACCAAAAATTGAAATACCAAGACGTGCATCTGAAACTCCTATGGAAGAAAAAGTTTCACCAAAAAGCGAACCACAGAAACAAGCCTATTACCATGAAGAAGATGAGCCAAAACAAAGAGTCACCGGTAAAAAAGTTAATGCAGTGCCACTTCAGTTCGAAAATTTTGATAGCAATTCTGCTCAAATGTATTATAATAATGATATAGACTTGATTCGGGATGTTCCTCTTGAAATCACGGTTGAACTCGGTAAAACGGGTAAAAAAATCAATGAAATTCTTGATTTTGGTGTTGGAACGGTGATTGAACTAGATCGCCTTGTTGGAGAACCTCTTGATATACTAGCCAATGGAAAGAGAATTGCCAAGGGTGAGGTAGTGGTTGTAGATGAGAATTACGGCATAAGAATTACCGATATCATAATACCAAGAAGAGTTAACGAATAGTTTTAAGGAGGACAAATATGGCTAATACAATATTAGTTGTTGATGATGCAGCATTTATGAGAATGATGATTAAAGATGTTTTAACAAAAAATGGATTCGAAGTTGTCGGTGAAGCTGAGAATGGTCAAAAGGCGATTGAAAAGTACAAGGAACTCAGACCTGAACTCGTGATCATGGACATCACAATGCCAGAAGTGGATGGAATCCAAGCTGTTAAGGAGATCAAATCATTTGATCCGAATGCAAAAGTAGTTATGTGCTCGGCTATGGGACAACAAGCTATGGTAATTGAATCCATACAAGCCGGCGCACGCGATTTTATTGTGAAGCCATTTCAAGCAGATCGTGTAATTGAAGCGGTTAAGAAAGTATTGGGATAGGTGATTTTGTATGTACAATCTCACCTATGCGCTTACAAGTTATAATCGGGCTGACGATTTGTGGTTTACAATAAGATACATTATTGTAGCCACATTATTTATATGCATATTATGGATATTCTCTAAGGCTATAACTAAGAAAAATTATATCTCTTTGAAGGACAGACGCATTAAAGTGGTGGAAAGAACCCTCCTTTCAAACGATAAGAGTTTGTTATTAGTGGAACTAGAGAATATTTTTTATGTGCTTTCCATGGACAAAAATGGGATTCAATTGATTGACAAACGTGAGGACTTGACTCATGAACAGTTTGTAAAAGATGAAGTTCAGGGCTTATCGTTTATGAATCAACTTAAGGCATCCATAATAAAAAGAGATAAAGATAAGGAATCAAGGGATGAATGATTTTGGGGGAATGAAAAAAACTTTGTTGCTTTTTTTTGTTGTGTTGGTATTGTTGCAGTTTGGGGCACCAACATATGGAGCAACCACCATCGGTTTACCGGATATCAATATAAGCATCAGTGGTGAAAATGGAGATGTGGAAGTAGCGAACAGCATTCAGATTTTAATCATGTTGACTATTCTATCTCTTGCGCCTTCCATATTGATTATGATGACATCATTTACTCGAATTGTCATTGTACTCGGTTTTGTCAGAAGGGCACTTTCTCTACAATCCACACCACCAAATCAGACTCTGATCGGCCTGGCTTTATTTTTGACATTTTTTGTCATGAGCCCGGTTTTTACTGATGCTTATGAAAATGCATACGTTCCATTATCTGAAGGCACTGTAACTTTGGAAGAAGCGGTTGACTCGGCATCTGAACCCTTTAAGGAGTTTATGCTAAGACAAGTGCGATCCAAAGATTTAGCGCTTTTTTTGGATATTGCGAATATAGATAAAGTGGAAACAAAGGATGATATACCTCTGACTGTTGTCGTACCGGCTTTTATAATCAGTGAACTCAAACTCAGTTTTGAAATCGGTTTTTTGATTTTCGTACCCTTTATAGTAGTGGACATGATCGTCGCCTCGACGCTCATGGCACTTGGTATGATGATGTTGCCGCCTGTAATGATCTCATTGCCTATAAAGATATTATTATTCATAATGGTGGATGGTTGGCATCTGATGGTTGAAAAATTAATATTGAGTATAAGGTGATAGAGGTGCGAAATGACTGAGGAAATGATTATAGATTTATTTTCAGAAGCAATAAAAATTATATTGGTACTTTCTGCACCTATGCTTCTGAGTGGTCTCTTAATAGGTCTTCTCATTGCGATATTCCAAGCAACGACTCAGATACAAGAAGCCACACTGGCTTTTGTTCCGAAAATAATCGTTGTTTTTTTGGTTTTGATGTTCACAGGATCTTGGATCATCAACTCATTGGTTGAGTTCACTAACGAAATCATGAATATGATCGACTTAATCATATATTAGGGGGAATCCATGCAATATTCGTTACCCTTGTTGGATTTGATTTTAGTAGGCGCAAGATTGGCAGGTATGATATTCGCCGCACCATTTTTTGGAAGCCGAAATTATCCTGTGCCCATCAAAATCGGGTTGGTACTGTTTACTACAATCTTGATCAACCCACTCGTGACATCGAATATTCTTTACGATGTCAGCAATGTATGGGACTTTGCCTATCATTTGACCAATGAGATATTTATTGGATTATTTATAGGAATTATTCTTACTGTCTATTTTAATTTTATTTATTTCGCGGGAGACATCATCGACAGGGATTTGGGATTTGCCATGGTGAATGTGGTCAATCCCATGGATGAGTCACAAATTCCAATCACTGCAAATCTATTTTATATTTTCTCGATTTTGATTTTCTTGCAGCTTAATTTGCATCATCAGCTGATTACAGCTTTGGTCGTTTCATATGAGCGTATTCCGTTAGGATCGAATTTCTTTGCATTCAGTGCCTATACATTGATTCTTGAAATTTTGGCTCAGACTTTTGTAATCGGTTTTCAAGTGGCGGCACCTTTCATCATCACTGTACTGATTGCAAATATAATTCTTGGACTCTTGGCAAAAGCCATGCCCGGTATGAACGTATTCATTTTAGGTATGCCATTTAAGATTTTCTTTGGTTTTTTACTATTTATCATGTTGATGCCATTTTATTATGAGATATTTTCAGAAATCCTTCATTCCGGATTTTACTACGTGCAAAAGTTTTTCAGTCTATTCCCATAAGAAGGTGACCAATGCTTAAATATTTCGATCTACAGCTCTTTTCTGAGGAGAAGACAGAGCAACCCACCTCTAAGAAAATAAAGGATACACGGGAAAAGGGTCAGATTGCACAGTCGAAAGATCTGAACGGTGCACTGTCCCTACTTGTTGTTTTTGCAACGCTTTCATTATTGAGTCAATTCTATATCGATCAAACGTTCGGATTTTATCGGTTCGCGATGCACCTTGCGGAAGACACAGCACTCCTATATTCCGGTAACGGCATCAATTTGCTTTGGCAGCAAACGGTTTTGCTTATTTTGAAATTATCTCTGCCACCTCTTGTTGTCGCAATGGTCTTAGGTGTGCTGCTTTCTTACATGCAAGTAGGCGTTTTGTTCACAGTAGAAACCATAAAACCTAAATTAAGTAAAATCAATCCTTTGAAGGGATTCAAAAATATGTTTTCTTCACGTTCGCTGGTAGAAATGCTGAAATCTGTATTCAAGGCGACTTTGATTATATACGTTTCAGTTGTTTATTTGAATGGACGATTAAGTGAACTTTTGATCACCATGGAACTTGAAACGGGTCAAATCATAATAGTCATGTGGGATATTGTCTTTGGCGTTGTCACGAGATCAGCACTGATTCTACTTGTTATAGCAGTGTTTGATTTTGCTTTCAAGAGGTGGAAAAACAGAAAAGATATTATGATGACCAAGCAGGAAGTCAAGGACGAATATAAGCAAAGTGAAGGCGACCCTCAGCTTAAAGCAAAAATTAAAGAAAAACAAAGGGCTTTTGCAATGAGCAGGATGATGCAGGAAATTCCGAAGGCAGATGTGGTGATCACCAATCCAACCCATTTTGCCGTTGCCATCAAGTACGATTCAACTAAAGGTGACGCTCCTGTGGTAGTGGGCAAAGGACAGGATTTGATTGCACAAAACATCAAACGGGTGGCATCTGAAAACAAAATACCCATCGTTGAAAACAAACCTCTTGCTCAAGCGCTTTATAAGTCAGTCGATATCGGTACGTTTGTACCACCCGATTTTTATGAGGCGGTTGCAGAAGTTTTGGCATATGTATATACACTTAAAAAGAACGCTTAGGAGGCAATAAATGCGTTTTAGTGACATCGGAGTTGCGGCACTGGTCATAGTCATAATCATGTTGATTATCATACCGATTCCGCTCAATTTTCTGGACTTTTTTTTAGCGCTCAACATATCATTGGCATTGACCATATTGGTCTTATCCATGTTTGTCAAGGAAACACTGGAATTTAGTGTTTTCCCTTCCATATTGCTGATAACGACCATGTTTCGACTCGCCCTTAACATTTCCACCACCAGGTATATATTGAGCACTGGTGAGGCTGGAGAGGTTATTGCCGCGTTCGGAAACTTTGTTATCGGCGGAAACGCAATAGTCGGTTTCATCATATTCGTCATTATCGTCATCATCCAATTCCTGGTCATCACCAAAGGTTCCGAGCGTGTGTCTGAAGTTGCGGCACGTTTTACATTGGATGCGATGCCTGGAAAACAGATGGCAATTGACGCTGACCTTAACTCTGGTTTGATCAATGAAAATGACGCAAAAATGAGAAGAAAAAAAATCCAGCGTGAAGCTGATTTTTATGGAGCAATGGATGGTGCCAGCAAATTTGTAAAAGGCGATGCCATCGCAGGAATTCTGATCACTGTCATCAATATTCTTGCAGGTTTTCTATTGGGTTCCTTTACAATGGGATTGACATTGCCTGAATCCATTGAGAAATTTACGTTACTCACGGTTGGCGACGGTCTGGTGAGTCAACTTCCTGCTCTGATGATCTCAGTCGCCACAGGTATTATCGTCACAAGATCAGCCTCTGAGGAAAGTCTCGGTACAGACGTGGTCAATCAATTGTTTGCCAGATCCATTGTCATGTATATCGTCGGAGGTGTTTTGATTCTACTTGGTGCCGGAACACCGCTTCCATCTATCCCATTCCTTATGGTTGGAGCCATGGCCCTGATTTTAGGCTATAGATCGATGCAAGGGGACCGGAAGGTTTCTTTCGAAGCTGAGGCTGAAGAAAAAGTGGAAGATACTTCAAGAGAAGATATGAGACGTCCTGAGAATATTATTCCGCTGCTTCAAGTGGATCCAATCGAGCTCGAATTTGGTTATGGCATCATACCTCTTGCAGATCCGAACCAAGGTGGAGACCTCTTTGACAGATTGGTGATGATCAGAAGACAGATTGCTCTTGAGCTTGGACTTATTGTACCTATGATCCGTTTAAGGGATAATATCCAGCTCGAGGCCAACCAATACCTGATTAAGATCAAAGGCAATGATATCGCTTATGGGAATATTGTTTTCGATCATTATCTTGCCATGAGCCCTGGTGCCGTGGAAGGCGAGATTGAGGGAATCGACACTGTTGAACCTGCATTTGGGCTACCTGCTAAATGGATCAAATCAGATTTGAGGGAAAAAGCTGAATTGCTTGGCTATACTGTTGTAGATCCTTCGTCTGTAATTTCCACCCATCTTACAGAAGTTATCAAAAAACACAGCCATGAGTTGTTGAGCAGAGAAGATGTCAAGCAGCTGATTGAAAATATAAGAGAAACAAATCCAGCCCTTTTGGAAGAACTCATTCCGAATCTGATGATGATTGGCGATGTACAGAAAGTTCTAGCAAATCTTTTAAAAGAAAGCATCTCAATTAGAAACCTTGTGACAATACTTGAAGCACTCGCGGATCATGCCAGATCGACACGCGATGTGAATATTCTCACTGAGTATGTTCGGCAAAAATTATCCAGGCAAATCACCAAACAATACTTCCCGTTTGGTCAAGCAAAGGTCGTCACACTGGAGCAATCACTTGAAAACATGTTGATGGAGTCCATTGACCAAAATGAGAATGGCACATTTCTATCAATCGATCCAATGACGACGCAATCTATATTGGCCCATTTGTCTGAGGAAATTAAAAAACTGCTTCAAATGGGAGAGCAAGCAATCGTCGTAACGGCTCCTATTGTTAGATTTTACTTTAAGAGAATCACCGAACAGTCAATTCCGGAGTTGGTGGTTTTATCATACAATGAAATAGAATCGGATATTGATGTACAATCTGCAGGGATGGTGAGCGCTTAATGAAAGTAAAAAGATATTTAGTCAAAGACATGAATGAAGCAATGATCAAAATAAAGAATGAGCTTGGGATGGATGCTGTCATCCTCAATACGCGCAAAATCAAATCAGGTGGATTGTTCAAATTCTTCAAAAAACCGGTGATTGAAGTTGTGGCGGCCATTGATGAGCCAATCACAACAACCAGAGGAATCAAACCACAGGAACAGCAACTCGTGCAACCTCAAGTGATAAAACCTGCAGAGCATTCACCTGTTGAACCAGATAAAAAGTTGGACACCACCATCAATACAGAAATGTTGGAACTCAAAAAAATGGTCCAATTGCTCATCGAAAAAGTGGATCATATCGAACATCAAGGTCCAGTGACGGATTCCAGGCAGATTTCCCAGGAAGATTTCTATGTGGATTTTCTGAAACAAAGAGATATTCAAGAATCCATTGCAAAAAAGATACTTGAAATCGTACAAAGACAAATCAGTCTCAGCGAAAAAAATCACGACACTGTAATTAACGCCATGAAAGTAATAGCACGCGAATATCTTGGTGATATAAAGACGATTGACCGTGATTTGCAGGGGAAGTCCAATATTTATATGTTTCTTGGTCCGACGGGCGTAGGAAAGACAACGACTCTTGCAAAAATCGCCGCCAAACTTACATTGGTCGACAACAAGAAAATCGGTGTGATTACCGCTGACACTTATAGGATTGCGGCTGTGGAGCAACTAAAAACCTATAGTGAAATTCTAGGAATCCCTCTTGAGGTCATTTATGAGGCGAATGAACTCGAAGAAGCGCTTTATAAGTTTAGAGACAAGGATTATATATTGATTGATACTGCGGGCAGAAGTCACAAAAGCAAAGAGCTCAAATCAGATTATGATGAGCTGATCAAATTTCTGGATTCTGTCAAAGTCTTTCTCGTAATGAGTATGACCACAAGTTATAAAGATATGAAAAGCATCATCGAATCATATGATTTTTTGGATGATTACAGATTATTGTTCACAAAACTCGATGAGGCGACTTCATATGGTAATATTTTAAATCTCAAAGTTGTTACGGGAAAACCGCTTTCGTATTTCACCATTGGTCAAAGTGTACCTGATGATATTGAGGTAGCTGACAAAGAAAAAATCATACAATACATTTTTGATGTTGAAAAATAAGCTTTTATCGGGGGGGAAAATGGATCAAGCTCAAAAGCTTAGAGATATAATTGGCGACCAGGAAGTCCCTGAAAGGGATGTCATTGATGCCAGAATAATTACAATATCCAGTGGCAAAGGTGGTGTTGGGAAAACAAACTTCACCGTTAATTTGGGTATTGCACTCGCCAAACAAGGTAAAAGTGTCACTATAATCGATGCAGATCTTGGTCTTGCAAATGTTGACGTTCTTTTCGGACTTGTTCCCAAATATAATTTGTCACATGTCATCAAAGGTGAGGTGCCAGTTCAAGATATTATTGTCAAGGGACTGTATGACATCAATATCATCTCAGGTGGTTCGGGTATTATGGATTTGATTGATCTGGATTCCGAGCAATTGGAGAAATTGATCCATACACTGACTTATTTTAATGCAGTATCGGATTATATCCTGATTGATACAGGAGCCGGACTCAGCAAGTCTGTACTGTCCTTCATTGACGCCGCATCGGACGTGATCGTGGTCATCACACCCGATCCCACGTCCATTACAGACGCATATGCACTCGTTAAAAACATTGTCATGGACGATCAAAAGAAAATCAAGCTGATCATCAACAGGGTAGAAAGCAATGAAGAAGGAGATGAGGTTTTCGGTAAGATGCATCAAGCTGTATCCAAATTTCTGAACAGGGAGCTGGAGAACCTTGGGTACATATTCGAAGACAATAATCTGAAACGTGCTGTCAGAAGACAAATACCACTCCTTGAGGCCTATCCACGAGCCATAGCCAGCAAGGGAATTGAGAATATTGCTTACAATCTGGACAATAACGGTAAATACAATAAGAACAACAACAGCTTCAGGAGTTTTCTCAATAAGTTGATCAATAAAATTTAAGGTGGTTTCCATGGAAGGGTTTACTAAATTTTTTAACATTGCGGATACACTTGACATAATGATTTATGTAAACAATCAGGAGTCTTATACATTATCCTCGTTTGTGTATGAAGTTGTAAATGATGAACGATTGATCATTTCCAATCCCATACATGAAGGACATCTGTACGCCATGGAAAGGCATTACGGTTATTATTTCAGGTTTTATATTGAGAACCAAGGTATGTATCTGTTTAAAGGACGAATGATTGAAAGACTCCTTTATGACAATTTGCCCAGCGTCTCCATTGAACTTGAATCCGAAATCAAGCGGATTCAGCGCAGGAAATTCTACCGTGTAAACTTCAAATCAAGAGGTTTCTTCTTGATTGAAAAAAAGTTTTCAGATCAGGAAATCGCAAAGAAGAAACTATTGTTGACCACCAAATACAAGAACGAGAAAGACTTGATTGTCGAAGAAGTCGTTGAGGAAAAATTTCCGTTTGAATCACTCGATCTGAGTGGTGGCGGCATTCGAGTCCTGACCCGAATCTCCTTTGATACAGGAGAACTTATTAAAGGTGAAGTCCTACTCAACAATGTTTGGAATAAGTTCAAGGGTGAAGTGACTCGCGTAGAGAAAAAAGATGACAATCACAAGGAAGTGGGTATCAAGTTTATAGATCTTGATTCTGCAACTCAATCCCGCATAGTTTCATATGTATTTGAAATCGAGCGGAATTTAATTAAAAAGGGTTTGATGTGATATGAAAAAAAAAATACTCGTAGTAGATGATTCCGCATTCATGAGAAAAGTCATTACAGATATGATTGAATCGGATCAACAAATGGAAGTTGTCGGTGTAGCAAGAAACGGTGAAGATGCGATTGCCAAGATCAAACTGCTGAAACCGGATGTTGTAACGCTTGATATTGAAATGCCCAAAATGGATGGTCTGACAGCACTCCGTACAATAATGACCGAAATGCCATTGCCAGTAATCATGTTGAGCAGCCTTACGAAGAAAGGGGCTGAAGAGACACTGAAAGCACTGGATTTGGGAGCTTTTGATTTCATTACCAAGCCATCTTCATTAATTAAAGTGTCCGCACCGGAAGTGAAAAATGAGCTCATTGAAAAAATACAAATTGCCAGTAGGACCAAAGTCAAAGCGATAAGAAGCCCAAAACCATCTCCTAAAATCGATCAAAGTGATACGATAGTTCCATCAAGTAGTGTTCAGGCAAAAAGCATATTTAAAAAAATTGTGGCCATCGGCACATCCACTGGAGGACCTCGTGCGCTTCAAGATGTCATTCCGTTTATTCCAAGTGGAATCAATGCAAGTTTCCTGATTGTGCAACACATGCCTTCAGGATTCACCAAATCACTTGCAGAGCGTTTGGACTCGATGAGCCAAATCCATGTCAAGGAAGCCGAGAACGGTGATATCCTTCAACAGGGGTGGGCTTATCTCGCGCCTGGAGACCAACATTTAAAAGTGACTAAACAGAATGGACAATTTGTGATAAAATTAGATAATGGTGATAGAGTAAATGGGCATAGACCTTCGGTGGATGCCATGATGGAATCCATAGTCGATATGAACCACAAAAGTGTCGTGGGTGTGATCATGACTGGAATGGGTGCCGACGGTGCACAGGGGATGAAAAAATTGAAAGACAGCGGTGGCTTCGTGATCGCTCAGGACGAGGAAAGTTGCATTGTATTCGGGATGCCAAAGATTGCAATAAAACTTGAGGCAGTAGATAAGGTTGTAAGCCTTTCTAATATAGCAAATGAAATAGTGAAAGCCATGGAGGTGTAATGCATATGGATATGAGTCAATACTTAGAAATATTTATCGATGAATCAAAAGAACATTTGCAAACGATGAACGAAATTTTGCTGGTTCTTGAAAAAGACGTGGATAATTTATCACATTTGGGTGAGATTTTTAGAATAGCGCATACAATAAAAGGAATGTCTGGAACAATGGGGTTTACCAAAGTAGCTGATTTGACACATAAGATGGAAAATCTTTTGGACCTGGTCCGAAATGGCGAAGTGAAAGTGACCAGTTATATTGTCGATGTTTTATTCGAGTGTTTCGATGCACTGGAAGAATATATAGACAATCTTGAAAAGAATGGCAGCGAAGGGGATTTGGATTCTTCAGCTTTAGTCAAGAAACTTGCTGTGATTGCGGATAACAAAGGTGATATGACAGCTGGTAAATCAGAACCCAAGAAAAATGAACCTATTAAAAATGATATTGGAGAAGAAACATTCCATATCGGTCTCAATGACATCGAGAGTATCATACAGACCGCGTTTGAGATAAATGTCAAGTCCTACCTCATAAAAGTGACGTTGGATGAAGGTTGTATGCTTAAAGCGGCTCGTGCATTCATTGTATTCAATACACTTGAACGGTTCGGAGAAATCATCAGATCATATCCGCAAGCAGAAGAAATCGAAGATGAGAAGTTTGATCAATCTTTTGAAATCCTATATTTTACAAAATTGGATGAGGCTTACTGCAAAACAGAACTCATGAGAATTTCTGAAATCAAGGAAGTCATTGTGGAACCTCTCGAAGAAATGGATTATACAGCTGAACAATCCCTGAAAGATGTTGAAATTGATCTCGAACACGTAAATGAAGAAATTGTCAAATCAGGCAAAGACGAAGCTCAAAACACAAAATCGGACAAAGGCAAAACATCAAAAACAGTTCGTGTTGAAATTGGCAGACTGGACAATCTGATGAACCTTGTGAGTGAATTGATCATCATCAAAACACGGCTTGAGGATTTGGACACGAGTCAAAATCGAATGGTCGACCAGAACAGCAGCAACAACATGAACGAAGCGATAGAATACCTGGAGCGCATCACCACAAGCCTTCATGATGCTGTCATGAAAGTCAGAATGGTTCCTGTGGAGAGAACATTCAACAGGTTCCCTAGATTGGTGAGAGACCTTTCAAAAGACCTTGGCAAAAACATCAAGTTGTTCATGTCTGGAGAAGAAACTGAAGTCGATAGAACTGTTATCGATGAAATTGGCGATCCATTGATCCATTTGATCAGAAATTCACTGGACCACGGTATTGAGTCTCCTGCTGAGCGTGAAAAAGCTGGTAAGGCCGACACTGGATTTGTGGCTCTCAGAGCATATCCTGATGGCAACACCGTTGTCATTGAAGTCGAGGATGACGGCAAGGGAATCAATCCGGAAGTCATTAAAAAGAAAGCTGTTGAAAAGAGAATCATTACAAAAGAGACAGCGGATATCATGACTGACAAAGAACTGATCAATCTATTGTTTGAGGCAGGTTTCAGCACAGTGGACAAAGTGACCGATCTGTCTGGACGAGGCGTAGGACTTGATGTTGTCAAATCAAAAATTGAAGCGATCAATGGTACGGTTGAAGTGGTGTCAACTTTGGGACAAGGCAGCAAATTCATTATTAGATTACCACTTACACTAGCAATCATACAGGCATTGATGGTCAATCTGAATAAAGAGAAGTTCGCCATTCCACTGAACAATATAAAAGAAATCACAAATATTGAAACACGCAACATCACAATGGTTCAAGATCAGGAAGTTGTTCTATATAGAAACAAGACTCTTCCTATTATCAGGATGAAGCACGTTTTGGATATTGATCAAACCAAAGAGGAATTGGATGAGATTATCGTTGTCATCGTCAAAAAGGGAGATGTTGAAGCAGGTCTGGTAGTGGACGGACTTATCGGTCAACAGGAAATCGTCATAAAATCCCTTGGCAAATATCTCACGGGTATCAAGGCTATCGCAGGAGCAACCATTTTAGGCAACGGTAGTGTTGCGTTGATTGTAGATCCGAACCAATTATTCTAGTCAGGGGTGATAATATGAGTGAAATCAGAGAATTTGTAACATTTAGACTCAATCAGGAGTTTTATGGCATTGATATCAACAATGTGGAAAATATTGAAAAAGTTCTTCCAATCACCAGGATACCTTATACTCTGAATTATGTGAATGGTGTAATCAACCTCAGAGGCATAATCGTACCAGTCGTAGATCTTAGAGCAAGATTTGGTCTCACACCAAAGCCCGCATCAGACGAATCAAGGATCATCATTGTCAATGTGGATGATTTGAAAATAGGTATGCTCGTGGACTCATCTTCCGAAGTGCTTCAAATCTCAACCGATGAAATCGATGACGCACCCAATGTGAGAAAAGATGTCGACAATGAATTCATCAAAAATATTGGAAAGAAAAACGGTCGCATTATCATGCTGATTGACCTTTATAAGGTCTTAAATATTGAGCAACACGTTGAATAGAGGTGAACAATGGGCATTGAATTTGATAAGATAAACAATGGTATAATCTTGGACGTCCTAAGAGAAATCGGTAATATCGGAGCTGGCAATGCCGCAACGTCACTTGCAACAATGATCAACAAGAAAATCGACATGAAAGTACCAGTTGTAAAATTGCTGGATTTTGATGAGGTGCCTGAACTTTTGGGTGGACCAGAAAACGTGGTCTGTGGTATTTTCTTTAAGTTTGAGGGTGATATCAATGGGAGCATCATGTTTGTTTTGGACCAACCCTCAGCAATTAATCTCGTAGATCTTCTCATGCCGAGGGACAATTCTGAATTTGATGAGTTTACAACTTCGGCATTAAAAGAGATAGGCAATATATTGGCAGGTTCCTATATCGCATCATTATCAGGACTCACCAATCTTAATATCAAAATTTCTGTTCCCGCACTTGCCATTGACATGGCTGGAGCGATACTCAGCGTTCCTGCGATTCATTTTGGACAGATGAGCGACAGTGTGTTGATTATTCAGAATGAATTTATTGAAACACTTGAAGCAAAAAGTGTCGACGGTTATTTTTTCCTCATACCGGACATGGACTCGTATGAAGTTTTATTAGGCAGTTTAGGAGTGACTTTATGAGCACTATGATCAAAGTAGGTATGGCTGACCTCAAAGTCGTCGGATTTCCAGATGCTCTCACGACCCTTGGATTAGGGTCGTGTGTAGGTATTTGTTTATATGACGCCTCATCCAAGGTGACCGGTATGGCCCATATCATGTTACCATCAAGTAAAGCCATCAGAAAAAATGAAAATGTCGCAAAATTTGCTGATACAGCCATTGTGGAACTTATACAGCAAATGGAGGCAAAGGGTGCTAAGAAAAGCAGGATATCTGCAAAAATAGCTGGTGGAGCACAAATGTTTTCGTTTTCTTCAGCAAATGAAACTATGAAAATCGGCGAAAGAAACACTGAGGCGGTGAGAATTATACTCAAAGAAATAGGTATTCCGCTTAAATCAGATGAAACTGGTGGAAACTTCGGACGTACAATCGAATTCTACAGTGAAAACGGTAAACTCATCATTAAAACCGCGGGAAAAGGCATAAAAGAAATCTAATCATTGTAGGTGTTGCAAATGAACAATGAACAACTTTGGATCAATTATAAAGAACTTAATGACAAATCGGCTAAAGATGAACTTATCATCCATTATGTGGCCTTAGTAAAAATTATCGCTGGCAGATTATATTCCAGCTATAATGCCCATATAGAATTTGATGATTTGCTTAGCTATGGAATAATTGGTCTCATTGATGCCATTGACAAATTCGATCACAAGAAGCAAATCAAGTTTGAAACCTATGCAAACATCAGGATCAGGGGTGCGATCATAGATCAAATAAGACATATGGACTGGATTCCTAGAAGTACTCGACAAAAATACAAAAAAATCGAAGAGGCCATTCAAAAGCTTCAAAAGATACATGGCAGCGAATTCACCGATGAGCAAATAGCCAAGGAACTCAATCTCACCCTGGATGATTATAATAGAATGCTAGGTGAAGCGACAACTTATTCCATTGTCTCTTTAGAAGAAAAAATTGAAGACAACATGAGTTTCGATATTGCTTCAGATACAGTGGAATTTCAACCAGAAGAAAAATTTGTTGAAAAAGAGGTCAAAAAAATCTTGGCGACCACCATTGACAAATTGCCTGAAAAAGAAATGCGCGTCATGCAGCTTTATTACTACTCAGAATTCACTTACAAAGAAATTGCCGAAATCTTAAGTATTTCCGAATCCAGAGTTTCTCAAATTCATACAAAAGCCATATCCAAACTCAAAATTGCATTAAATAATCTTTTTTAAGTCGATAATTCAATCACAGACCTTCTGTGATTTTCTATTATGTGTTAAAATAATAGTAATAAATATATACATATTTACCGACAACATATTATAGGTTATATTTTGGGGGACAATTATGAATGATGTAAGTAAAAGATATGAAACAACCATAAGAATATCAGATGATTATTATAAGGCGTATCTTTCTATAGAATTCAACAGCAGTAGTGACGCTATTAAGCCGGATGAACTATTGGCTTTACTAAAAGAGAAAAATATTGTCTTTGGAATTAAACACAATATCATTGACCAAATCTGTAAAACCTGTAAATCGGATTTCAATATTCTTATTGCGGAAGGTATTCCCCACGAAAACGGATCAGATGCGACAATTGACTTCTCTGTGAGTAAAGAACATAAAGCCAAGCCGCAAATATTGGATGACGGACGAGTCGATTTCAAAAACATGGGTTTTGTAGAACTGGTCAACAGTGGAGATATACTTGCGGTCAAAACACCTCCCACAAAAGGTAAGAACGGCACTACGGTAACCGGCAAAATAATCAAAGGCCGTGATGGGAAAGAAGTCGTTCTGAAAACAGGAAAAAATATGCGTTTAAGTGCAGATGGACTCTCAGCTATTGCCGATGCTGACGGGACTATAGTATATGACAATGACAGAATCTCCGTGATCAAGTCACTGGAAATCAAAACCGATGTCGGTGTGGAAACTGGAAATATCACATTCCAAGGACAAGTTATAATCAATGGAAACGTGACCAATGGATACTCTGTAGAATGTGAAGGGGATTTGATTATCAATGGAGTCGTTGAGGGTGCCAAGCTTTCATCAGGAGGAAGCTTGGTCATATCTCGGGGCATACAAGGCCATGATGAAGCTGAAATCAGATGTAGCGGAGATTTGACAGTCAACTTCATCAATTCAGCGGATGTCTATGTGCGTGGCAATATTGAAGCAAGTGCAATAATGAACAGTATCGTCAAATGTGATGGAAGAGTGGTTGTCAAAGGCAAGAAAGGATTGATTGTCGGTGGCGAAATCACTTCAAAATCGAATATTGAAGCAAATACTGTAGGGTCCGAAATGGGAATCATCACTTCCATAAAACTCGGGGTGGACATTGAAACCATTGAAGAATTGAAGGTGCTCTCCACAGAGGTCAGAGATCTGATCGAAATGCATGATAAGCTTGAAAAATCGGTAAAACTTCTGAAAGCTAAAATAGATGCTGATCCTGATGACCAAAGATCTGTTTTTATGTATGGCAAATACAGCACCAATTTTCTTAAACTGGATACCGATCTTACAGAAAAACGGTTAAGACTTAAAATGTTGAATGAACTGGTCAACAACATTCGAGGGGCACAGCTCAAAGCCAACACAATTTTCCCGGGAACCAGGGTTAAAATCGGTAACGGCAATTATTACGTCAAGCACGCGTTGTCCCATTCAATCATATTGAAAGATAGAGGGGAAATTGTAGTCATGGGCTATTAGTCGTAGGGGAGGTTTGCAATGGGAATCAGACCGGTGGATATGCAAATTGTAGTTCACAAAACTCAAGAGATTCATCCTGCCAAACAAAGCGTTGTCAGCAAACAGGACAATGAACTTCAGCAAGCCCAATTGCAGAACAAACAGAGCACCCTCAGAGACAACCAGCGTGTAAACAACACTGAAAAGACTGAGCTGAAAAAACTCAAGGATGATGAACAGAAGAAATCCAAAAGTGGCAATCAACAAAGCAGAAAATTTAAAAATGAAAACGGGGATATCATGGAAGAGGAGAAAGAAGTGGTAAAAAAACTTGAACCTCTTGGTATACATTTTGATATGAAGGTGTGATATGTATTTTGTAAGTATTGTCATTGGGCTGATTCTTGTAATCAGTTCACTTTTCATGATGAGAAGGGAATTCAATAAGGCTGTCAATACCCAAGCTCAAATGATCGAACAATCGAAAGTTTATAAAGATGCGGATTTGTTTCAATTGCTCGAGAACCTTCAATTGTCGATTGATGAAATGAACACCGCATTTTATGATATAGCTCATGATTTGGAAGGCAAATACAGTTTGCATGAAAAAGAAATCACAGATTTGCGCAAAACCATGAATCAATTGCAAAAATATTTATCTGAAAAACAGATTCAAATGGGAAATGCTGTAGAAGAAAATATCAAAGTCATGACTCAAATCAAAGAGCAAAAAAAAGATATAGAAACCACCATGGAGATCAGCGAGGAAAAAACCGATCGACGTAGTGAAATAATAAGGCTTAGAAAAAGTGGAATCCCTATCGCTCAAATCGCTAAAGATCTTGATATGGGTGTTGGAGAGGTGCAGTTATTACTGCGTTTGAAACAGTAAAATGATGTTGTGCTTTCGACTATGCTATGTTATAATGTCAAAGGTAATTAAAACACACTCACTTCAATTTCAAGGGGGTTGCCCGAAGGGTCCTTTAGGAAGATGAAAAGTGAGGAGGTTATTAAAAAACGAGGAGGAACAAAACATGTCAGTAATTTCAATGAAAGAATTACTAGAAGCTGGTGTACACTTTGGTCACCAAACAAGAAGATGGAACCCGAAAATGGCTGAATACATCTTCACTGAAAGAAATGGAATCTACATCATCGATCTTCAAAAAACTGTAGGTAAAGTTGAAGACGCATACGCGTTCATCAGAAGTGTAGCAGAAGAAAACGGTACAGTTTTATTTGTTGGTACCAAGAAACAAGCTCAAGAAGCTATCGAAACTGAAGCTAGAAGAGCTGGTATGTATTTCGTCAACCAAAGATGGTTGGGTGGAATGCTTACAAACTACAAGACAATCAAGAAGAGAATCGACTTGTTGTTCAAACTTGAAAGAATGGAAAACGACGGCACTTTCGAAGCACTTCCTAAAAAAGAAGTTCTTAAATTAAGAGCTGATAAAGAAAAACTCGAAAAATTCTTAGGTGGAATCAAAGATATGCCTAAACTTCCAAGTGCGATTTTTGTTGTTGATCCTAAGAAAGAAAGAATTGCAATCAAAGAAGCAAAAGTTCTCGGTATCCCAGTTGTAGCTATTGTAGACACAAACTGTGATCCAGATGAAGTTGATTATGTAATTCCAGGTAACGATGACGCAATCCGCGCTGTCAAATTGATCGCTGGAAAAATGGCTGACGCTATTATCGAAGCTAAACAAGGTGAGCAATTGACTGATGCCCCAGCTGCTATCGAAGTTACTGAAGCATAATTTAAGTGAAGTTCAAAGAGGTAAGAGTCAATCTCTTACCTCTTTAAGATGAATACAATTGATTTTAAGGAGGATACAATATGGCTATTACAGCTCAGATGGTAAAAGAGTTAAGAGAATCAACTGGCGCAGGCATGATGGACTGCAAGAAAGCTCTTGTTGAAACTGAAGGAAACATGGAAGACGCAATCAAATACTTAAGAGAAAAAGGGATTGCCAAAGCTACGAAGAAAATGGATAGAATCGCAGCTGAAGGAATTATCGCTTCATATATTCATGGTGGTAGAATCGGCGTTATCGTTGAAATCAACAGTGAAACTGATTTTGTTGCAAAAAATGCTGAATTTCAAGAGTTCGGTAGAGATGTGGCAATGCAAATAGCGGCTTCAAATCCAATTTATGTTAGAATTGAAGACGTACCTCAAGTAGCTATTGAAACAGAGAAAGAAATTCTTAGAAATCAAGCTTTAAATGAAGGCAAACCTGCTCAAATCGTTGACAAGATGGTAGAAGGAAGAATTGCAAAATACTATAAAGAAGTTTGTCTTTTGGAGCAACCTTTCATCAAAGATCCAGATAAAACGATTGATCAATTGTTAAAAGAAAAAATCGCTAAAATCGGTGAAAATCTATCTATCAGAAGATTCTCGCGTTTTGAGGTTGGCGAAGGTTTGGAGAAAAAATCAGAGAATTTTGCTGAGGAAGTTGCTAAACAATTGAAAGGCTAATTAAAAATCCATAAAATTTCAGGAGAACACTTTTGTGTTCTTTTTTTTAAGGAAAAAATATTTGAATGGGTCAGTAAATTACTGTAGAATAGAATTGAATGGAGGTTGTTGCATTGGAGCTGAAATATAAACGGGTAATTCTTAAGTTGAGTGGAGAAGTGCTGGCTGGTAAAAAAGGAACCGGAATTGACGACGAAGTGATTTCGAATGTGGCACAAACCATAAAAAAGATGACAGATCATGGTGTTGAGGTTGGCCTCGTCATAGGTGCAGGTAATTTTTGGAGAGGTAGAACCAGCAAAAAAATGGAAAGAACCACTGCGGATTATATGGGCATGATGGGTACAGTAATGAACTCGCTTGCAATGGCGGATGCCCTTAAGTTTTTGGGTGTCAAGAATAAATTGATGAGTGCCATTTCCATGTCACCACTAGCGGATGATTACAATCGCGAAAAAGCGGTGACATTTCTAAGCGAAGGCACTGTAGTGATTTTTGGTGCAGGTACTGGAAGCCCGTTTTTTTCAACGGATACAACAGCAGCATTAAGAGCCGCAGAAATGGATGCGGAACTTATATTATTGGCAAAAAGGGTAGATGGTGTATACGACTGTGATCCGGCACTTAATCCTAACGCAAAAAAATATGACCGATTGACATATTCTGATATACTCAGTCAAAAATTAGGCGTCATGGATTTTACCGCAATCACACTTTGTATGGATAATCACATCCCTATTGCAGTATTTGACTTGAATGTTCCAGAGAACATATTGAAGGCGTGTTCTGGAATAAATGTCGGAACAATAATTGAGGAGGTACAAATATGAGAAACCAAGTTCACGATTTATTACAAGAAAAAATGGAAAAAACCTTAAATGTACTCAAAGATGAATTGAACCACATCCGTGCTGGTCGCGCTAATCCTTTGATTTTGGACAAAGTTAGAGTTGAGTATTACGGTTCAGAGACGCCAATCAAACAACTTGCTAGTATTTCTGTTCCAGAACCAAGAATCATTCAAATTCAACCTTATGATGCCTCTATTTTAAGAGATATCGAGAAAGCCATTCAAATCGCAGACCTCGGAATCAACCCAAGCAATGATGGCAAAATGATCAGATTGAATATTCCGATGTTGACGGAAGAACGTAGAAAAGATTTGGTCAAGACGGTCAAAAAACTTGGAGAAGATTCAAAAGTAGCACTCAGAAACGAAAGAAGAGATGCTATTGACCAGTTGAAAAAAATGGAAAAAAGCAAGGAAATTTCTGAAGATGAACTGATATCAGCAGAAAAGGAAGTCCAAAAAATGATAGATGAACAAGTTATTATGGTCGACCATGTCATTGCCAAAAAAAGTGAAGATATAATGGAAGTCTAATTTTTGGAGTCCTCCCGTACAGGGGGGTATCTATTTGAGGTGTCTATGTTTTTTAAAAATAAAATTGAAATCAAAGACGATCTAGTTCCTAAACATGTCGCTTTCATAATGGACGGTAATGGCAGATGGGCGAAAAAAAGAGGTCTACCCAGATTGGTCGGGCATAACGCAGGCACGGAAACAATTAAGAAAATTGTCAAATCCAGCCGAAATTTGGGCATAGGTTATATTACCTTTTATGCTTTTTCAACAGAAAATTGGAAAAGACCAAACGATGAAGTCACTGGACTCATGAAATTGCTTGTTAAATTTGTTCATTCTGAGATCGAAGAGATTCACCAGAACAACATCCGGGTGAATGTTTTTGGTGATATCGAGGGGCTTCCTGAATATGCAAGAGTTGAGGTCATCGAAGCGATAGAAAAAACAAAGTATAACGATGGTATGCAGTTCAATTTGGCACTCAATTACGGCGGTAGGGATGAAATCATCCACGCGGTCAGATTGATGATGGCCGATTATGCGGATCAAAAGATCCAGTTGGATAATGTCAACGAATCTCTTTTTTCCGAATACTTATACACCAAAGGTATGCCTGATCCGGATTTACTGATCAGAACCAGTGGCGAGCAACGTCTCAGTAATTTTTTGTTATGGCAGCTTGCTTACACTGAATTTATTTTCGAACCCCTTTTCTGGCCTGATTTTAATGAAGAAGCTTACAAAAAGGCAATTCATTTATATCAGGAAAGAAATCGTCGTTTTGGAGCACTTTGAGGAGAATAATATGAAAACCAGAGTCATATCAGCAATAATAGCCTTGCCAGTATTGTTTTTTGTATTATTGACCGGTGGCATATCCTTATATGTCAGCACTTTTGTACTCAGTATAATTGGTCTTTATGAATTTTATAAGGCTTTCTCTAAAAAATACCAAACTGTCAAGTATGCGGGATATACCGTTACAGCCGCATGGTTTTTGGGGTTCTTTGCAAATTTTTCGAGTGATTATTTCACATTTTTAATTGCTTTTTTCTTGTTCTTCATCTTGGCTTTGACCGTTTTCACCAAGCAGGACATCATGGGATCCGCAATCACATTTATTGGCTTCTTTTATGTCACGTTTGCACTTTCACATATAATCATGATTTCAGAGGTGGATAACAACTTTTTTATATGGTATCCTTTTATAATAGCTTTTATAACGGATACATTTGCGTATCTTACAGGAAAGATGATTGGAAAGACGCCACTCATTCCTTCAGTGAGCCCCAATAAGACTGTTGAGGGTTCCATAGGTGGTATTTTGGCATGTCTGATTTTCAGCTTTGCTTATGCTCGAATATGGAATCCTGACTTTCAAGTATTCGCAATTTTCTTAGGGTTGGTGGGTAGCATTTTGTCACAAATCGGAGACCTGATCGCATCCAAAATAAAGAGAATTTTTGATATCAAGGATTTTGGCAAAATAATGCCTGGACATGGTGGTGTTTTGGACCGCTTTGACAGTTTGTTGATAACATTGCCATTGGTATATTACTTTATAGTCCTTTATGGATATATCAGAACTGTACTGGTTTAACTGAATTGGATTACTCAAGCTTATAATTTATAAGCTTATTTTTATATGGAGCATAACATGAAAAAAATAGTCATACTTGGATCCACAGGATCCGTTGGTACACAAGCACTGGATATAATTAGAAGCTCAAATAGATTTGATGTTTTCGGATTAACTTGCAACACTAGCGTTGATAAGCTCATCGAACAGGCGTTGGAATTTCAACCGAAGTTTGTTGTAGTGTTCGATGAATCCATGAAAAAGTCTCTTAAAATTGCACTTTCGCACGTCGATATCAAAGTCCTTTCTGGAATGGAAGGTATGTTGGAAGTCGTTTCACACCCCGACGTGGATATAGTTTTGACTTCTGTAGTCGGCAACATTGGTCTGGTACCTACTGTAGAAGCTATAAAAGCGAAAAAGACGATTGCACTTGCCAACAAGGAAACCCTCGTTACAGCCGGCGAAATCATAATGCCTTTGGCTGCTAAATACGGTGTGAAAATTTTACCTGTGGACAGTGAACACAGTGCCATTTTCCAGTGCCTCAGCGGTGAGAATCCGACTGCGGTAGATAAATTGATTCTAACCGCATCCGGAGGCGCATTCCGAGATTTCACCAAGTCTGAAATCATTGACAAGAAAGCAATTGAAGCGTTGAAGCACCCCAATTGGACCATGGGCAGAAAAATCACAATCGATTCTGCAACGCTGATGAACAAAGGACTAGAGTTCATAGAAGCCCATTGGCTTTTTAAAGTGCCTGCAGATCATATCGAAGTTTTGGTGCATCCACAGAGCATCATCCATTCGATGGTCCAGTTCAAAGACCATTCCATAATCGCACAACTTGGAGTTCCGGATATGCGTGTACCAATTATATATGCGCTTGATTATCCTGAAAGATATTCAAACGATGTAAAGTCGCTAAATTTCAATGAAATTGCATCGCTTACTTTTGAAAAGCCTGATTACGATCGTTTTCCATGTTTAAAAATAGCAATGGACGCACTAGAACTGGGAGGCGTCATGCCAACTGTGATGAATGCGGCCAATGAAATCTTAGTGGAAGCTTATCTAAAGGACCGCATCAAATTTTATGATATTTCCGAACATATTGGAAACGCCATGAAAACATTTAAGAACATCAATGAACCTACACTTGAGGATATTCTGGAAACGGATTTATGGACTAGAAGATATATCAGGTCACTAATTAAAATGTAGAATTGAGAGGTAATCATATGTTGATGACAATTGTCAGCTTTATATTTGTATTCGGTATTATAGTTATAGCACATGAACTGGGTCATTTTGTCACAGCACGACTAAATGGTGTTAAGATTCATGAGTTTTCAATAGGCATGGGACCTAAAGTTCTAAAATGGCAAGGTCCTGAAACATTGTATTCGCTTCGTGCATTTCCACTGGGTGGATTTGTTAAAATGGAAGGGGAAGACGAGGTTTCAGAAGACCCAAGAAGCTTTTCAAACAAGAAACCCTATCAAAGACTAATGGTGCTTGTAGCGGGTGCAACTATGAATTTCGTTCTCGCCTATGTTCTATTGGTGATCATCATGTTCGGTATGGGTTCAGCATCCAATCGAATAGAAGCGGTCATAAATGACATGCCGGCACAAAGTGCGGGATTGCTTCCCGGAGATAGGATCATAGAAATTGACGGAAAGAAAATCTCAACATGGGAACAGGTAATCAACGGCATCAATGACAGCAAGGGTGAGAAGATAACAGTGGTTGTTGAACGCAGTGACGATTTAAATGTAATACTGGAAATGGTGCCTGAACTTGGTCCGGATGGCAACTATAAAGTCGGTGTTCAGACTATGCTTGAAAAGAGCGTAGACAAATCGTTGGGCGTAGCCTGGGATCAGTTCAGAATGTTTTTCACTGATATATTCAAATTTTTCACACAATTGGGATCCAAAGAAGTTCAGGGTGAACTCGTTGGTCCGGTTGGAATCGTTTCAATCATAGGACAAGCTTCGGAGCAAGGTTTTTGGAATTTGCTGTTCATTGCGGCGTATATTTCAATTAACCTTGGAATTGTAAATTTGTTGCCATTTCCTGCACTCGATGGTGGAAGAATTGTATTTGTGGTCATTGAAATGATCAAGGGCAAACCGATTGATCGAGAAAAAGAAGGTTATGTGCACTTCATTGGTATTGTGATATTGATGGCACTGATGCTGTTCCTGGTGTTTAGGGATATCAGTAATCTATAGGAGTCGTTATGAATAGAAAAAAAGTTATTGAGATTGGTAATACGGCCATTGGAGGAGGATATCCAATCCGAATTCAATCTATGACCAATACGAAAACTGAAGATGTGGAAGCGACAGTCGCACAAATTCTGGAACTCGAGTTTGAAGGATGTGAAATTGTTCGTGTAGCCGTTCCCGACATGAAGGCCGCCCAAGCGATTTCCGAAATAAAACGTAGAATTCATATTCCACTCGTTGCAGATATCCATTTTGATTATAGGCTTGCGATCGAGGCGATGCATCGTGGTGTAGATAAGATAAGGCTTAATCCTGGCAATATCGGCGGAATAGATCGAGTCGAAAAAGTTGTTGAAGTGGCAAAGGCAAAAAATATACCTATCAGAATAGGCGTCAATGGTGGTTCGCTCGAAAAAGAATTGTTCGAGAAATACGGTGGGGTCACTGCAGAAGCTCTTGTGGAAAGTGCGATGAGACACGTGCGGATCTTTGAGAGTTTATCCTTTCAAGATATTGTGATCTCAATCAAATCCTCGGACATCAGATTGACAGTTGACGCTTACCGCCTGCTTGACAAAACGGTGGATTATCCTCTTCATTTGGGCATCACTGAAGCAGGTACGCTGTTTTCAGGCACTGTCAAATCTTCCATTGGAATTGGTATCATGCTATATGAAGGCATTGGGAGCACTATAAGGGTATCACTCACAGGACCTCCCGTGGAAGAGATCAAAGTCGCAAAAAAAATACTCGAATCTCTAGGACTGAGATCATTTGGAATCAAAATCATATCATGTCCCACATGTGGACGTACCGAAGTGAATCTGGTCAAAATTGCCAATATTCTTGAAGAACGTGTGAAGGGGATAGACAAGGATATTACTTTGGCGGTTATGGGATGCGCTGTCAACGGACCTGGGGAGGCTAAAGAGGCGGATTTGGGAATCGCAGGTGGGAAAGGTGACTTCCTGCTATTCAAAAAAGGCATTGTGGTTCAAAAGTACAGAGAAGATGAAATCATCGATGCTGTGATGAAGGCAATTGAAACCCTATAAAAGAAAGGTGATTAAATGGAGCGAATACCTTTTAATCAATTGATACAACAATCATTGAAAACAAACCAGTTTGAAATAAAAAGAATTGCATTTCATAAAAATGATTCTTTGTTGAATATTGATCTGAAAACAAATCATGTGATTTCCGGTGAAGCCATTGAAATCTTGAAGGATTCATTGAGACAGCACTTGAATTTCATTGAACAATTTGATATTTCTGTCGATTTCAATCCACTGACTACAGGTGTCAGTGAGCATTGGGATAATATTCTAAGTGTGATCAAGCGAAAGAATCCTGCTGTTGCCAGTATTTTACGCAGATCGAAGGTCACTTTTCCAGATGAAACCATTCATATCGAGTTTGAAGATAAAGGGTTTGAGAGCACTTTCTATCAATACGAGACAGACAAAATGATAGAGACCATATGCGAAAAGAACCTAAAAGCAGTGTTTCCAATCACCACTTTTTCTGCAAAAGAGGCGTTTGAAGGTATAGAAGACTTTGAAAAATCTCAGGAAGAGGCTATTGAAAGCATTGTAGCCGCATCTACTCAAGCATTCAATGATGAGATGGAAACCATCAAGGAAAAAGTAGATGTGGACTCAGGTAAAAAAAAGTCAATTATTCTTTTTAGAAACAAGATCAAGAGAAGTTTCACAAAAATCATTGATATTCACATGGAAGAAGAAACTTATGCCATTGAGGGCAAACTGATCTCTTATGATTCCAGAGAAATCAAAGGCGGCAAATACATTTTAAAGATGTTTCTCTCTGATTTGACCAATGCGATAGCATGTAAGGCATTTCTCAAGAAAAAAGAGTTTGAAGAACTGGAACCCGAACTTAAAAAAGGCAATTGGTATATTGTTGAGGGGATCAACCGTTTTGATTCTTTTGACAAAGAACAAGTGCTCAACATAGTCTCTATCAATACTGGTAAAGCAGAAATCAAACGAATGGATACTTCCATTGACAAACGCGTTGAACTGCATTTGCATACCAATATGAGCGAAATGGACGGCATAACTTCAGTGAAAAAACTGGTTCAGACTGCAATAGATTGGGGCCATCCTGCGATTGCAATCACAGATCACGGTGTTTTGCAGGCATTTCCTGACGCCGCATCTCAAGCAGACGATGACATTAAAATCATATACGGACTTGAAGGTTACCTCATTGATGACTTGAGTGACATCATTAAAGATGCAACCGCATACTCCCTGGATGATACATTTGTAATCTTTGATATTGAAACCACCGGTTTTTCTTATTGCAATGACACCATAATTGAAATCGGTGCTGTCAAGGTCAAAAAAGGTGAAGTCATCGACAGGTTCAGTCAACTGATCAATCCTAAGAGGAATATTCCTGCGATCATCACTGAATTGACCGGAATTTCGGATGAAATGGTGGGAGATATGCCCACTCTCGAGGAAGTTTTACCTGACTTCATGAAATTCGTGGACAATTTACCGGTTGCCGCGCATAATGCCACTTTTGATTGTTCATTCATCAGACATTATTGCGCCTTTATGGAGTTGCCATTTGAGTCCATGATTCTCGATACTTTATCGCTCAGCAGATTGCTTTTAACAGGTATAAAAAAACACAACCTCAAAGCTGTCACTAAGCATCTTAAAATCGTCCTGAATGATCACCATAGGGCTGTTGCGGATGCAGAAGCGACGAGTCGTGTCCTTATGAAGTTTTTTGAGATGTTAAAGGAAAATGGCATCGAAGACGTCAAAGCCATCAATGATTATGCTAGACTGAATTTCGATTTCTCAATGAGAGAAATGTTTCATGTCATCGTCCTGGCACAGAATCAAAAAGGCCTCAGAAATCTATATGAAATAGTTTCACATTCCAACATCAACACTTATTACAGAAAACCCCGAGTCCCTAGGAGCTTGCTTCTTGAGAAGCGTGAAGGGCTTATAATCGGAAGTGCGTGTGAGTCTGGTGAACTGTTCAAAGGTTATATGAACAATTTGCCAAGAGAGCAATTGGTGGAAATTGCAAAGTTCTACGATTACCTTGAGATTCAACCGACAGGCAACAATGGGTTTATGCTTAGCAATGGCCGTGTCAAAGACAAGTCGGAACTTCAAGGGATCAACAAATCGATTCTGGAGCTTGGTGATGAACTTGGAATGCTGACAGTCGCAACTGGCGATGTTCATTTCCTTGATCCTGAAGATGAGGTATACAGACGGATTCTTATGGCTGGAAATGGCTTTTCTGATGCAGACAACCAGGCACCACTTTATTTTAAGACTACAGATGAAATGCTTGAGGAGTTTTCATATCTTGGAGAACGTGCCAGAGAAGTGGTCATAGAAAATACCCAGCGCATAGCGAAAATGTGTGATATTGTTCTGCCAGTACCAAAAGGTACATTTCCACCTGTCATAGATGGTGCTGATGAAGAGTTTAGAACAATGTGTATGGCAAAGGCGAAACGCATATATGGAGATGAACTTCCTGAAATAGTAAAAAACAGACTGGAGCGCGAACTCAATTCGATTATTGGAAATGGTTACGCAGTCATGTATATTATCGCACAGAAATTGGTCGCAAAATCTCTTGAGGATGGATTCCTCGTCGGCTCACGTGGATCGGTCGGCTCCTCATTCGCAGCTACAATGAGCGATATCACAGAGGTCAATCCATTGCCACCACATTACATCTGTAGCATTTGTAAGTTCTCCGAATTCCATACGGATGGAAAATATGGAGCGGGTGTTGATATGCCAGACCGAATTTGTCCTGATTGCGGCAATAAGCTGACTAAAGAAGGACATGATATTCCTTTTGAGACTTTTCTCGGTTTCGATGGAGATAAGGAGCCCGATATCGACCTCAACTTTGCAGGCATCTATCAAGCCAATGCGCATAAATATTGTGAAGTACTGTTTGGCAAAGGGAAGACTTTCAAGGCGGGTACAATAGGAACCATCGCCGATAAAACCGCTTATGGATATGTCAAAAAATATTTTGAGGAACGCAACGAAGAAATTCATAGATATGAAGTTGAAAGATTGTCACAAGGTCTTACTGGCATCAAGAGAAGTTCAGGACAGCATCCAGGCGGTATTATGGTCGTCCCTGAGACAAATGACATCCATGAGTTTTGTCCAATCCAGTATCCCGCAAACGATGTCAACTCGGACGTGATCACAACTCATTTTGATTACCATTCCATCAGTGGCAGACTTTTGAAACTGGATATTCTAGGACATGACGTTCCAACGATCATCAAATATCTTGAAGCTTTGACAGGAGTCAACGTTTTTGAGATTCCACTGGATGATCCGGATACCATGAAAATATTCACGAGCACTGAATCATTGGGCATATCCGATTCGACTTATTCACTCGAAATAGGCAGTTTGGGAATTCCTGAGTTTGGAACCAAATTTGTACGACAGATGCTCAAGGATACAGATCCGAAAACATTTTCAGACCTTGTCAGGATTTCAGGGCTTTCTCACGGTACGGATGTTTGGCTCAACAATGCACAAGATTTGGTAAGAGGTAACATTGTGACCATCAAAGATGTCATCGCAACCCGTGATGACATTATGAATTATTTGATTAAAATGAATCTTGAACCGTTGACTGCCTTTAAGATCATGGAAAATGTCCGTAAGGGCAAAGGACTGAAACCTGACGATATCGCAGTGATGAAAAGCAACAATGTTCCCGATTGGTACATCAATTCATGCCAAACAATCCAGTACATGTTTCCAAAAGCACATGCTGTGGCATATGTAATGATGTCTGTGAGGATTGCATATTTCAAAGTGCATCATCCACTTGCGTTCTATGCGACATATTTTTCAACAAAAGTTGACGATTTTGACGCTGATTTGATTTGCAAGGGCAGCGAAGTCGTCAGGGCAAAAATGAAAGAAATTGAAAAAATGGAGAAACCGACGAAGAAGGAATTAGATTTGTTTTCAATTCTTGAAATTGCAGACGAGATGTATTCGAGAGGTCTTAGTTTCATGAAAATTAGTATTGAACACTCGGATGCTGAACAATTCAAGATCAAGGACGGAAAGATATTACCACCATTTTTGGCACTTCAAGGTGTGGGTGCTTCAGCTGCAGTCAATATAGCTGCAATAAGAGCTGAAAACTCAGAATTCTTATCCATAGAAGACTTCCAAAGACTCACTCGGGTATCAAAAACCGTTATTGAGGCAATGAAGGTGCATGGATGCTTTGAGTCGATGCCTGAGGACAATCAATTGTCCCTATTCTCGTTTGCATAATACATGCAAATGTGTTATAATATCTATGTGAATAGAGAATGACAACAGGAGTGGGGGTTTTCCCACTCTTTGTTATTGCATAGGACTATTATGGATTATTTTGAAAGCAGGTGAAACATGAAAAAGAAAAGAGTTGTAGACGTTGTTGATGATATCTTGACACCCTACATAGGCCAATTCGGTCTCGAACTTGTTGATGTCGAATTTGTCAAGGAAGGCCCTTACAGGTATTTGCGCGTCACCATTGACAAAGAGGATGCAGTAACACTTGACGACTGTCAATTGGTGAGCCAATATCTCAATAAGAAACTGGATGCAAGCGATCCTATTGAGGAACAATATTTCCTTGAAGTCACATCACCAGGTATTGAACGCACACTTAAAAAGGACAAAGAATTTGAGCGTTTTAAGGACAGTAAGGTTCAACTGAAACTATTCCAACCGTTCGAAGGACAAAAAATGATTATCGGAAAATTGATCGGTCTTGTTGATGATCACATTGTCATTGAGAATGAGGCACTAGGACGTGTTGAAATCTCAAGGAGCAAAGTTGCTTTGACAAAACTGGTAGTCGATTTCGATGATATCGAAGAGGAGGGAGAACAGTGAAAACTGAATTATTGCTCGCTTTAGAACAGCTTGAGAAGGAAAAGGGATTATCCATTGATATGCTATTTGATGTGATCGAAGACGCGATGGTCAAAGCCTATAAAAACAACTTTGGTGCTACACATAATGTGGAGGTGGAACTCAACAGAGAAACAGGAGATATCACGGTCTATTCCATACGATTAATCGTCGACGAAGTGATTGATGATGCAACGCAAGTCTCACTTGAGGAAGCAAAAGCGATCAACCCCGAGTACGAAAGCGGAGATGTGTTAAAAGAGAAAGTTACGCCGAAGGATTTCGGAAGAATTGCGGCACAATCAGCCAAACAAGTTGTCGTCCAAAAAATCAGGGAAGCAGAACGCGGTGTCATTTATGATGAGTTTTCAAGCAGGGAGAGCGAGATTGTCAATGGAGTGATTCATAGAGTCTCCAAAGGTATAGTATATATTACCCTTGGCAGAACTGAAGCCTTGATGGCGGCGAATGAACAGATTCCTCATGAAGAATATATTCAGGGCGCCAGAATCAAAACGGTGATCACTGAAGTTAAGAATTCAACTAAAGGGCCTCAAATATTTGTTTCCAGAACTCATCCAGGACTTGTAAAGCGCTTGTTTGAACTTGAAGTACCTGAGATATACGATGGTGAAGTTGAAATCAAAAGCATTTCACGTGAACCAGGTTCAAGAACTAAGATTGCCGTTTACTCAAGCAATTCCGATCTCGATCCTGTCGGTGCATGCGTCGGTCCAAAAGGTCATCGTGTTCAAAACATTGTAGAGGAACTACAGGGAGAAAAAATAGATATAATAGAATGGAACGAAAATCCAGCTATTCTGATTTCAAATGCACTCAACCCATCAAAGGTTATGCGCGTTGAAGTGGATGAGGATGACAACTCTGCACTTGTTGTGGTTCCAGATTATCAATTGTCTCTAGCAATCGGTAAGGAAGGTCAGAACGCAAGACTTGCAGCAAAACTCACCGGTTGGAAAATCGACATCAAAAGTGAGACTCAATATATTGCATATCTAAAAGATATTGGTGAATATGATGAAGTATATGGAGATGATGCCCAATGAAAAAAATACCAATGAGAAAGTGTGTTGGTTGTGGTATTCAAAAACCTAAGAAAGAATTAATAAGAGTGGTCAAAAATAAAGACGGTGAAGTTTCTGTCGACTTTACAGGCAAGGCAAATGGTAGAGGTGCCTATATATGTAAAGATCGCAAATGTTTTGATCTAGCCATAAAGAAAAATGCTTTCAATAGAGCGCTCGAGAGCAAAATCGATGACTCGGTTTTTGAAGCATTGAAGGAAAGGTTGGATGACCATGAATAATGTTTTATCACTTTTAGGTTTAGCAAAAAAATCCGGAAATTTAACAATTGGTGAGACACTTTGTGAAGAAGGAATCAAATCCAAAAGGGTATCTCTCCTAATTATTGCTGAAGACTTAAATGAAACGACTCAGTACAGAATGAAGCGTTTATGTGAATCTGAGAGTGTTGTATATAAAGTATTTTCAAATAAGGAATCCTTGTCAAAAGCGATTGGCAAAGACAACTACGGACTGTTCGGTGTAACAAACAAAAAATTTTCTAGAGCTATAATTGAAAAGTTAGATGCTCTATAATTCGGAGGTGAAGCTATGTCAAAAACCCGAATCCATGAATTGGCCAAGGAATTAAACATACCCAGTAAGGAACTTATCGATTCAGCTTCAAAGCTTGGCATGGATGTCAAAAACCATATGAGCACACTTGAAAACGATGAGATAACGAAACTTAAAGGACGATTTTCAAAGAAAACAGACAAACCATCTACAGAGTCAAAGCCTCAAACAGAAGCAAAACCTTCAGCAGAAGCAAAATCTTCCACTGAAAGCAAACCTTCATCAGAGACGAAGCCAGTAGAGGAAAAAAAGCACAATAAGATCATATATGATAGAACAAAGGAAATCAAAGAGGAAGAGCGCAACCGCAACAAGCCTTATGATTCCAATAGACCACAAGGCGAAAGAAAGCCTTATGATCCGAACAGACCACAAGGCGAAAGAA